>PKWL01000041.1 GCA_003133225.1 Janthinobacterium sp. | reverse complement strand
CTTGGCCTGGTTGACGTTGGCGGCGGCGATGGCCGTTTGCACATCGACGATATTGAGGCCGTAAGCGGCCAGCGTGGTGGGATTGGCTTGGATCCGGATGGCCGGGCGCTGGCCGCCGCTGATGCTAACTAGGCCGACACCGGACACCTGCGAGATTTTCTGCGCCAGCCGGGTATCGGCGAACGCTTGCACCTGCGTCAAGGGCAAGGTTTTGGAAGTCAAGGCCAGGGTCAGGATGGGCGTGTCGGCCGGATTGACCTTGTTGTAAATCGGCGGCGCCGGCAAGTCGCTCGGAAGCAGGTTGCCGCCGGCGTTGATGGCCGCTTGCACTTCCTGTTCCGCGACATCCAAACTGAGCGCGAGCGTGAACTGCAAGGTGATGACGGAGGCGCCGCCGGAACTGGTGGAGGACATCTGGTTCAAGCCCGGCATCTGACCGAACTGGCGCTCGAGCGGCGCGGTCACGGAGGAGGTCATCACATCCGGGCTGGCGCCCGGATAGAGCGTGACCACCTGGATGGTCGGGTAATCGACTTCCGGCAGCGCCGACTGGGGCAGCATGCGGAAAGCGAGTATGCCGGCGAGCAATATTGCGACCATCAACAGGGAGGTCGCAACCGGTCGCAAAATGAACGGGCGTGACAAACTCATGAAAATGCCTTGTCGGTTGGGCTAGGAAGACTTGTCATGCGCCGCCTCATGCCGCGCCTTTGCCGGGCGCCGCGGCGGCCGGCGTGGCGCCCTCGGGCGCTGCTGCTGGCGTCCCGCCCCCGCCTTTGCCATGGCCATGAGCGCCATGCGGGTGGCTGCCGTTCGCAGGGGCGGCGGCGGCGGCCGCGTCCTTGCTCGAGACCACGACTTTGGAGCCGTCGCGCAATTTGTCGGCGCCATCGACGACGACCGCCTCGCCGGCGGCAAGACCGGCATCGATCGACGAATAGTCGCCTTCCGTCACACCCACCTTCACCAGGCGCAAGGCAACGCTATGGTCGGGCTTGATGACGTAGACATAGGTGCCCTGGCTGCCGTGCTGGACACCGGCCGACGGGATCAAGGTGACTCCTTGCCTGGTATCTAAGAGCAAGCGTGCATTCACGAACTGGCTCGGGAACAAGGCGAAATCGCCGTTGGCAAATTGCGCCTTCAATTTGACGGTGCCGGTGCTGGGGTCGATTTGATTGTCGACCGTGAGCAAGGAGCCGCTGGCCAGCTTGTTCTTTTGCGAGCGGTCAAACGTATCGACCGGCAATTTGATGCCTTTTTGTAGCTTTTGCATGACGCCGGGAATGTTATCTTCGGGAATGGAAAATACGACCGTGATCGGCTGCAGCTGGGCAATGATGACGATGCCCGTGGCGTCCGCCGCATGCACGATATTGCCCGGATCGACCTGGCGCAAACCGACGCGCCCGTTAACGGGAGACGTGATGTGGCAATACGTGAGCTGCAATTTGGCGCTGTCCATTTGAGCGCGGTCGATTTTGATTTGGCCTTCATATTGACGCACGAGAGCGTCTTGCGTTGCCAGTTGCTGTTCGGCGATGGAGTCTTGCTTGAACAAGGTGCGGTAGCGCTCCAGGTCAACCTGGCCGTTTTTGAGCAAGGCAAGGTCGTGCGCCATTTGTCCGGCCGCTTGTTCCAGTTGCACCTGGTACGGGCGGGGATCGATTTCCGCGATGAGCTGCCCCTCTTTGACCATCTGGCCTTCGCTAAACAGCACTTTCATTAACTCGCCGTCCACATGCGCCTTGACGGTGACGGTGCTGCGCGGCGTGACGGCGCCCAGTCCGTTCAAATACACGTCAATTTCACCTGTTTTCGCGACCGCCGCGACGACCGGCGTGGCCCCCTTGGCAGAGCCTCCATGGCGGCCGCCGCCATGGGAGGCGGCATCTGGCGGCACACTGCCGGCCGAGCCCTGAATATAAAAGTAGGTGCCGACAGCCACCCCGATGACCAGCAGTAACCAAGGCCAGCGATGCATTAACCGTTGCGAGGTGCTTGCGGTTGCGGTCGTGTTAATTTCATTCATTTTAAGAGCGTCTTGTTCATCGTGTTATAGGGAAAAAACCAGATAAATAGTTCAGCATGCGAATACGAGTGGCGGGCACGGAAACAGGCGCTGGGCGACCAAAGACGATTGAACCAGCGGCGCGACGGTGACCTGCCCGCGCTCCGTCTTTTTTGAACCTGGCCCGTGTTTTGGCGCTTGTCCTCGCGCGTCCATCTTATCCTTGTGGTGCCACGCGTTCGCGGCACATATTAACTAGCAGCTCCAGCCGGGAGCCCAACAGGGTCAGCCCGGAGCCAGACGCGCGCAAGTGCGCAGCGTCGATGCAACGAGCACTCTAGCATAAGGATGTAAATTCAATCTAGTTGCGCTGTTACAAAAAAAGCCTGAAGGGCTCGCTTGGAACCGCTATGGCGCGCGCCGATCCGCCGCACGTGGCGGGCCCAGGGCCGGTCGCGCAGCGGGGCCGTACTGGGAAACGGGCGATTTTTTGGCGGGGCCGGCCCGCCCCATGGGGGGTGGGCGGCGCTTCCATGCGCGGTAAAATTTAGTTACAAAGTCGCTACAAATCTTTTCCAATCAACATAATTTGCCCGCCAAGGCCAAGCGTGCGCTCTTCCTACTGAAAGGGAACGCTCCGAGTGGCGGCGCCGCCCCCGTTGCCCTCTTTCAAAAGGTCGAGCTCGTTGCCGAGTATGTTCAAGCCGGGTGGGCCAAGCGGAGCCTCCTAGCGCGCTCGCCCCGGCACCCGGTCACGGTCAAGGCGAGCCGCACAGGCAGTGCGTGAGCGCCATGAACGGTGCGTGGGCTTCGCCCAAGCCCGACAACCAGCTCAATTCGCGGGCGACGCCAACGGCGGCGGCAGGCGGCAAGCCGCTGGCCGCCAGGCCCAGTTTGATGTGCTGACCCAAGCCGAAGGCCTGCACCGCCGTCACCCCGAACAAGTCTAGCAGACGCTCGAATTGGGAGCCTTCGCGCTCGAAATAGGCGACCCTGAAACCGTCCTTGAGGTGGGCGCGCTTGGCAGCCGAGGTCAGCGCGTCGCCGTAGCTGCCGATGCGATCGACCAGTCCCCGCTGTGTGGCTTGCTGGCCGGTCCAGACCCGCCCTTGCGCCACCGCATTGATTTTTTCGGGCGTCGTGTGGCGACTTTGGGCCGCCTTCGCGGTAAAGTCGGCGTACACGTGGTTGATGCTGTACTGGATTACCTGCGCGAAGCGCGGATCGAGCGCGCGCAAGGGGTTGGCGGCGTCGCTCAGCCAGGTGGTCGGGGCGCCGGCCGTATGGATGCCCAGCTTGTCGATCGCCTTGTCGGCCGTGGGCACAATCGCAAACACCCCTATCGAGCCGGTGATGGTGGCCGCGTCGGCGATGACTTCGTCGGCCGCCATCGAGATCCAATAGCCGCCCGAGGCCGCAACGTTGCCCATCGACACCACCACCGGTTTGCCGGCGGCGCGCGTCAATTCCAGTTCACGCCGGATCAGTTCCGCGCCAAACGCGCTGCCGCCGGGCGAATCGATGCGCAGCACGATGGCCTTGATTGAATCATCTTCGCGAGCCGTGCGGATCAGGCTGGCCGTGGAGCGCCCGCCAACAGCACCTGGGCCGGCCACGCCGTCGCTGATTTCGCCGGCCGCCACGACGACACCAACGGCATCGCCGTTCGTTCTCGGATGCTGCCTTGCCAGGTAGTCGTCAAAGGAAATCTGGAGGAAGCTTTTGCCGTCCGCATCCTTGGCCCCGCGCCGCATCAGGATCGTGCGCACTTCGTCACGCGTTTTCAAGCCGTCCACCAGCCGGCTCGACAGAGCCACGCTGGCTAGGTCCCCCTTGGCGGCGCCGGCCAGGGCCGGCAGGTCGTTGATCTCCTTCATCAGCTGCCCTTGCGGCAGCTGGCGCGCCTTTTCTATATCGGCAGTGTAAGTCGTCCATAGCGCATTGTTGAGGTAACTTTCCGCTTCGGCTGCAGCCGGCGACGGGCCGTTGGCGATGAACGGCTCGGCGAAACTCTTGTAGGTGCCAACCCGCATCAGGTTGACCGTCACGCCCAGCTTGTCAAGCGCGTCGCGGTAATAGTTGCGATAGTGCCCGAAACCCTCGAGCAGCACCATGCCCATCGGGTGCATGTAGATCTCGCTGGCGTGCGCCGCCACTTGGTATTGGCGCTGGTTGAAATCCGAGCCCCAGGCCAACACGGGTTTGCCGGTGGCGCGGAAGCGGTCAAGCCCGGCGGCCACTTCGCGCAGCAGCGCCATGCCGCCGCCATGCAAGTCGTCAAGCATGACCAGGGCGCCGCCGATGGCGGGATCCTTGCCGGCGGCGTCGAGCACCGTCAGCACGTCGCGCAGCTGGATGGTTTTTTGGGCGTCGCCGCGCACGTTCGAGAGCAGCGCCGCGCCCGCGCCGGCGCTGTGCTGCTCCGCCAGTTGCCCTTTCAATTCGAGCACCAAGGTGGTCTTGGCGCGCAAGGGCTTATGTCCGGCGCCGCTCAATAGCGCGTACAGCAGGCCGACGATGAAGATCAAAAACACCAGGTTAAACAGCAGGCGGCGGGTCGCATCGAGCGTACGCCAGAAAAAACCAAAGCCGCGGCGAATGGATGGGAACGGGTTCACAGACATGGTTACTCCGGCAAGTGGTATTAAAGGTCGACGATAAGCGACAGCGTCGAGTAGGTCAACGCTGTGCAAACCGTTGATGATAGGTAATTGCAGTGCGCAGCTGCGCACTTGAGCGTGATCAATGTTCGCGCGAACACAGCAGTGCCGGCACGCGCGCCCACCGACTGTCGGTCCCGGCAGGCAAGCACCCGCAAACGGCCGCGCCAGTACCGAGCGCGCGGATGGCTAGAGTTGGCAACTCACATGGCTTGCGTGATTTGATATGATCAGGGCAGTCATGTGCCAAGTGGCCAGAAACGATGGCAGGCCCAGGCCAGTTCCGGCAAGAACCCTTGCATGCCATGTGGGCAGCGCGCGCCCAGTTTGCTGAAAGAAAACCGTGGTCACTGATTATTTGAGTCTGCTATTGACTCGCGAAATGCCCTATGGAAAATATAAGGGGCGCATGATCGCCGACCTGCCCGGTCATTACTTGGGCTGGTTCGCGCGCGAAGGATTTCCTTCCGGCGAGCTGGGCAAGATGATCGCGCTCATGTATGAACTCGACCATAACGATTTGCGCCATTTGCTGGCCCCGTTGAAAAAGGCGGGCCGGGCCAGCGAAAAACCGCCGCTAGCGCTAGGGCGGAAAGAGCAAATTTGATGGCTGCACACGGATTTGAACCCGAAATGGTCGCGTCTGCGCCTGGCCAGATCAACCGCATTGGCGCAGGCGGGACAAGGTTGCCAAGTCAGGCTGGCCGGCGAAATACTTGCGCAAACATTCCGTGAAGAGCGGATCAGCGGGCGCTGCCTGCGCAAACAGGGTCATCGATGAATGAAACTTCATGGCGTCGGGCGCGCCGAACACCGCCTCGATGGCGCTTTCTTGCCTGTCAGCAACTAGCCTACTGCATGTGCGCAGGCGCTCGCCCAAGAGGGGATGGGCGAGGTAGGCGCGCGCCTGCCCCAGGTCCGAGATGGCAAAGCGGCGTGCCATTTCGCTGTGCCCCAGACCGTCGATCTGCGGAAAGACAAACCACATCCAGTGGCTGCGCTTGTGGCCGGCACTTAACTCGGCGATGACACGGTCAAACACGGGACGCTGCGCGTTGACGAAGCGCATTAGATGATATTGGTCTGCGCAGTCCATGTCCCTCCCTGCTGCCTTTTCCGTCTCGGCTAGCGCGCCGGTCGGTGTTGTTTCGCAACTAGATGGGTGTGGCGGCGCGCCAAATCAAGACCCGTACAGAAAATCTGAAGGCGCGCACGGACTTGTTTTTTCGCGCTGCGGAAAGGCCCATGACGCCGAGCCCGCACACGCGGCGAAAATTTCCGATACACTGTTTAGCTAAGAGCTTGCGCGCGGCGCGCGGCCGGCGCCGGCCCCAAGTCGCCGCAATGAGTGGGCCTAGCCGCCTTGCCGTCCCCAACCCAGTTCTTTGTGGACGCAGGGCTGAACGAGGCGACCGCGAATGCGCCAACGGCACGATGTACAATAAATGCCAATAAGATAGGATTCGCGTACGTTTTTGGTATGATTGCAAGGCGCGCCGGGCCGGATTCGTCCAGGCCGGGCGCGCCTTTTTACTTTCATCGTTATAAAGAGCACAGCCATGCAGACCAGCGCCGCTACTCCGGCAAAAGAAGAATTGGATTACATCACCTCTTGCGTGCTGCCGACCCCCTGGGCCCAGTTCACGCTGCATGCGTTTGTCGAGCATGCGACCGGCAAGGAACACTTGGCCATGACCTTGGGCGAGATCGGCGACGGCCAGCCCGTGTTGGCCCGCGTCCATTCCGAATGCATGACCGGCGATGTCCTGTTTAGCCAGCGCTGCGACTGCGGCGCCCAGCTCGAAGGCGCGCTCAAGAGAATCGCCGCCGAAGGGCGCGGCATCTTGCTCTATTTGCGCCAGGAAGGCCGTGGTATTGGCCTCATCAACAAAATCCGCGCCTACCGCTTGCAAGAAGCGGGCGCCGACACGGTGCAGGCCAACGAACAACTCGGGTTCAAGGCCGACGCCCGCAACTACGGGCTGTGCCAGCCGATGTTCGGCCAGTTCGGTATCAAGAGCGTGCGCCTCATGACCAACAATCCGCGCAAGATCGAAGCGATGAATAAGATGGGCATTACGGTGACCGAGCGGGTGCCCCTCTTGGTCAACCGCAACGTCTTTAACCAGCGCTATCTCAACACCAAGGCCAGCAAGCTGGGCCACATGCTAACGCCCATCGCACCGCCTGCGGCCGAAGACGGAGAACTGTAAGTGGGTGCGGCCCTCGGCCGCGGTTCGGAAAATCAAGGGGGGATGCATGAAGATTTCCAATCTTGCCATTTTGACGATGTCGCTTTGGGCCAGCGCACTGGCGGCCCCACCCGCGCCGCCCTCCGCTTTAAGTGGCGCCGAGGCCAGCTTGCCCGCCGCGTCCCTTCCCGCGCCATCGGCCGAGGTCGAAGCGGTGCTGCCGGCGCCCTCGACCTCCGCCCAAAAGCTGTATTCTTCGGCCAAGAACGACATCTTGCAAGTACGCACGCTGCTTAGAAGGGGACGCACGCAATCGACGGTCGGTTCCGGATTTTTGATCGGCAATAGTAACTTGGTCATCACCAATTACCACGTCGTGTCGCAATTCGCGCTCGACCCGGACATCTATACGGGCGAATGGGTCGATACCAGCGGTCAGCGCGGCAATGTCGAACTGTTGGCGGTAGACGTGCTGCACGACTTGGCCGTCGTGCGCGTGAGCCGCAAAGGAACGGGATTTTTTAACGTCCCGGAACATCTGGCGAAACTGACCCAGGGCCAGTATTTGTATTCGCTTGGCAATCCGCTGGACTTGGGTTTTGCCATCTCGGAAGGGTCCTATAACGGCGTCATCACGCGCAGCTATTACGACCAGCTGATGTTTACCGGCCCGATCAACGCGGGCATGAGCGGCGGCCCCAGCGTCACCGTCGACGGCCAGGTGGCCGGCGTGAATGTGTCGAAGCGCCTCGACGGCGAACTCGTCAGCTTTCTCGTGCCGGCCCGCTACGCCTTGCAGTTGCTCAACAAGGTGGCCCGGCAAAGCATGCCGCCCAAGGACTTCAACCTGATCGTGACGGAACAGCTATTGGCACACCAGAACACGATGGTCGACCGCCTCTTGGCCACCCCGCTCACGCTCAAGGCGATGGGCCCGTACCTGGTGCCGGTGCGCGAATCGGACCAGATGCGCTGCTGGGGACGCTCCAATGTGAAGGCCGACAGCCCGTTTACGATCGACCATACGAATTGCGCGATGGAGTCCGCCATCTTCATCTCCGGCACCTTGCAGACCGGCCAAATCGCGATGCGGCATGAATTTATGCACAGCACGAGCCTAGATGCGATCCGGTTTTCCGAGCTGGCCAGTGCCGCCTTCAAGAATGAGGAATTCGGCAGCCAGAAAGATGCGCGCCTAACGGGCCCTAGTTGCACCGAGCAATTTCTCAAAAACAAAACCCTGTCCCTGCGCGCCGTGCTGTGCGTGCGCGCCTACCGCAAATTTGCCGGGCTGTACGACTTCGCGCTGCTTAGCGCCAGCACTGACAACGCCATGACGAGCTTGCAAAGCCGGATCGATGCGCGCGGCGTCTCCTACGACAACGGCTTACGCGTCACGCGCGTCTTCCTTGAAGCTCTAGCGCGCGGGAGCGAAAAATGAAAGCGCCCTACTTCATCGAAACGCTAACGTGTAACGGCGAAGTCTTGCAGCGCCAACAGCTCAACTGCCTGCCGATCCGCCTCGGACGCGCTTACGACAACGATTTCATCCTCGACGATGCCCATACGGGGCTGCGGCACGCGGTGATTGACGGCCACAGCGACGCGCAACTGATCCTGCGCGACTTGGGCAGCCAGAACGGCACCATCCACAGAGGCAAGCGCCACAGCACCGTACTCCTGAGCGGCGACACCGTAGTGCGCCTGGGCCACACCAACTTGCGCGTGCGCGGCGCCGATTTTCCCATGCCGCCAGAATTGACCGACACCACCATGCACGGCTGGGAAGGGGCCGCACCGGCCAGCGCCGGATTGGTTCTGGTCGCCCTGTTCGCGACTTTGACGGCGTGGCTGGACGACACGGAATCGTTCCCAATCATCCGCTATGTGCTGGCTATCGCATCCGCCTTGGGCGCCGCTTTGGTCTGGAGCGGGCTATGGGCCGCCGGCAATCGCCTGTTCGGCGGCCGCGCCCGGCTCGGTCGGCATTTGTTCATCCTCGGCTGCGGCTTGATCGCGATCCAAGTTTGGAAGATATTTAGCGCCACCATCGCCTATGCCTATTCGCTGGAATGGCTGACGCGCTACGGCAACCACCTGCTCGTTGCCATCGTGTGCGGCGTGATCTTATTCCACCTGCGCACAATTAAACCCCATCATTTGCGACCTTTGGTGTTGGCCAGTCTCGTTTTTCTGGGCTTGGGCTCGGCCCTCATCTTGCTGCTCAACTTGCAGCGCACGGGGCGCCTTTCCGACGAGCTGTATATGGCCGTGATCCTGCCGCCCGCAGTGCGCCAAAGCCGCGACCATACGGTCGAGGAATTCATGCGCAGCGCCGGCAAGCTCAAAGCCGGCGCGGACGCCGCCCGCGCCAAGTCCATCAAAAGCGACGCCGCCTTTGGCGACGATTAAGGGGGGACCCGCGGCTTAGTTAAGGCGAGCTTAGCGGGCGCGGGGTGGATTAATTACCCAAGACACCCGTCAACGTGGGATCCAAGGGGGCCCTTTCAGCTCCACCGTGTTGCCTTCAGGGTCATCCAGGTAGATCGACGGCCCGTCGCCTTCGGCGCCGTAGCGCGATTCAACGGGGCCTGATTGCAACCCGGCAGCCTCCAGGTGGCGCCTAATCCCGGCCGCATCGAAAGGGTCGACCCGGAAGCAAAAGTGATCCATATTGCGGCCCCCCGTCGCGGGCGCCGCGCCGCGGCCCAGGGGACCTGAAAGCGGGACCAGGTCGAGCAGCGAGCGCCCCGCCCGCAACTGAACCAGGCCGATCCCATCCTGGCGGCGCTCCATGCTGCAGCCAAGCACGTCGCAATAAAACCGGCGCATCAGTTCGAGGTCAGAAACGCGCAACACGATGTGATCGATTTCACGAATTTGAATCATTTTGCTCTCCTCAACGTCTATTTTCTTACCGTAGATAATAGCCGCATGGCAGAATGCAAGTGCTGACACGCCAGACCAACTTGGGAGCATAGGAACATGGTAGATTTGAACGAGCTGCGGTATCTGGCACTGTCGTTTCCCGACACCAGCGAGGAGGAGCATCACGACCGGCCGTCATTTCGCGTGTGCGGCAAGATTTTTGCCACCTTGCCCGACGACGAGCATATCAACGTCATGCTCGACGCCGAAGCGGCGCATATCGCCACCGTCATTACTCCTGAAACCTGCAAGGCATTGTGGTGGGGCGAACGCCTGACGGGAATCACGGTGGCCTTGGCCGACGCCGAGCTCGACATGCTGGCGGCCGTCCTCACCGCCGCCTGGCGCCGCAAAGCGCCGAGCGCGCTGGCCAAGACGCTCGATCCCTTTCAGTAACACGATCGCCGCGTCGTTTTCAAGGCGCCAGCTAGATGCGCCCGCGCTTCAATTCCGCCAAAAATGACCTCAGTTGCGCGCGCGACAAGACAAGGTCAGGGTCGCCGTGATAGGCGTACAAAAACGGCGTGCCGCCCAGCCTATCGGTCAATTTCGCGTGCAGTAAAAACGTCGTTCCACACGGATAGACTGTCGTCTGCGTCAAACGCTTGGAACATTGCACGGACAAGCTCGAAGCATAGGCCTGGCCTGGAACCGGGTGAATTTGCACGGTACGCCCTCTTTGGCAAGAGACGACAGCGAGCAGCCGGTAGGCACTCGTGTCACGCGCCATCAGAGCCGCGGGCGCCTCGGAACAGCTCTTGCCACTTCAAAGGGCAGACCCGGCCGAGCGCACCAAGAGCGCCACCGCCTGCGCGGCAATACCCTCTTCCCGCCCCAGATAGCCGAGTTTTTCGTTGGTCTTGGCCTTGATGTTGATCTGCTCGATGGCAACGCCAAGGTCGGCGGCAACATTGGCGACCATGGCTGGAATGTGCGGCGCCATCCGCGGCCGCTGCGCGATGATGGTGGCGTCGATATTGCCAATGCCGTAACCGGCCGCGCCCACCCGTTGGGCCGCCGCGCGCAGCAGCGTGCGCGAATCAGCGCCCTTAAATTGGGCATCCGTGTCAGGGAAATGGGAGCCGATGTCGCCCAAGGCGGCCGCGCCCAGGATGGCGTCGATGATCGCATGCAGCAACACATCGGCATCCGAGTGCCCGAGAAGGCCGACGTGATGGGGCACCGTGACGCCGCCAATGATCAGCGCGCGCCCGCCAACCAAGGCATGGCAATCATAGCCTTGACCGATGCGAAAAGGGAGAGCGACAGGCGCGCGAAAAACTGAAGCTTCAGTCATAGGCCCGGGCCCGGTTCATAAGCTAGGAACATTTCCGCGATGCAGATGTCCTCGGGCCGCGTCACTTTCAAGTTGCGCGGATGGCCCTCAACTAGCTTGGGCGAGAGCCCAAGCGCTTCCACCGCGCTCGCGTCGTCGGTGATGGCATGCGCGTCCGGCGCCGCGCCCAGCGCCAAATTGAGCAACTGATAGCGGAACATTTGCGGCGTTTGCGCCAGCCACAGGCCAGATCGCGCCACCGTCGTCACGCCCTCTTTCGCGGCGCGTTTGACGGTGTCCACGACCGGCAACGCCAGCAGGCCGCCAACGGGGTCGTCGCCGACGCCACCGATCAGTTTGGATATCAAAGCCGGCGTCAGCCCGGGGCGAGCCGCGTCGTGCACCAAGACCCAGTCGCGGTCGTCGATTTCACCACGCAGCGCGTAGAGCGCGTTCAACACGGAGTCCATGCGCGTATCGCCGCCACAGCGCAGAACCGTCACACCGGCGGCCGGCACGACCGAGTCGATCTGGGCGTCGGCCGCGCTCACCACGACATAGGTATGAGTGATCAAGTCGCTTGCCAAAAAAGCGTCGAGCGCGTGGCGCAGCATCGGCTTGCCGCCCACATTCAGGTATTGTTTGGGGCCGCCTGCGACCATCCGCGCGCCCACGCCTGCGGCGGGGATCAACGCGAAATAGCGCACCGGGGCCGCGCTCTGCTGTTCACTCATCGGCGTCTTTCTAACGGTTACGCCTTGGCGGCGCAAGGATGGACAAAATTTCGCCGTGGCAGCATTTGCCCAGGCGCGCGTATTCTTCGGGCGAATCGATGGCCGCCTGCTGCAGTTCGACCTTGCCCATTTCCGCCTTGATGTAAGCCATCCAGGCGTCATCGAGCTCGCTCTCGAGCGCCGCGCGGGCGGTGCCTGAGAACGCATACAGCGGCTTGGCCTGGAAGCGTTTGGCCAGCGCCACGCGCACCCGGCTGGCGACGATGGGCAGATGGTCCATATACGCCTTCAGATGGCGCAACTCGTGCTTTAATATCGCCTGATACGGGCAGCTGCCGGGCGCAAATTCACTGCCGATGTAAATCACGACGGGAACGTAGAACAAATTGACGGTGACGCGCGGCGCCATGCATTCGTAGCTACTGGCGGCGTCTTGAAGAATCAGCCCGCCGAGTCCGATTTCCACCCGCGATTCAGTTTGGGTCAGCCCCAACACATAAGTGCTGGTGCCCGCGCCCTTCATCTGCGTCAACGTTTTGTAGGATAAATGGGTGTCGACGGTGTAACCGCCGGACTGGGTCGTTAGCAGCGAGACGGTTTTGCCGATCTCGTCCTCGCAGCGGATTTGGAAGGGCGTGCGCGCCGCCCACGCGCCAGGCGCTAGCAAAAGGCCGACGGCAACGAAGAGGACGCACCAGGGGCTCATGGTTGGGACGCAGCAGCAGGCGGCCATGTTGCGCTCACCATCTTTTCCAGCCAGAAGGTGCCGATAATGGTTTTGACGTCCGTGATCTGGCCCCCCTTTACCCAGTCCAACAGCTGCGCCACGCTCGCCGTAAACGTCTCCAAGAATTCGCCGTCATCGAGGCGGCTCGGCCCGGGCTGCAAGCCGCGCGCAAGGAAAAGGTCGAGATGCTCGTCCGAATAGGCTATGGCGTTGTGAATGGTGCAAACGAATTGCCAGTCGCTGGCAGTGTAGCCGGTCTCCTCCTGCAACTCGCGCTTGGCGCAGGCAAGGGGGGCTTCGCCGACATCGATTTTACCGGCTGGAAATTCGATGAACACTTGCTTGAGGGGATAGCGGAACTGGCGCTCCAGCAACACCGTCCCATCGTCCAAAAGAGGCAGGATGACGACTGCGCCCGGATGCAAGATGTATTCGCGCTGGGTAATTTTACCGTCCGGCAGCGACACCCGGTCGCACTGCACTGCCAAAAAATCGCCCTGGTAAACGACGCCGCCATCGACTTTGGTTTCTATCAACTGCGAATCCATGCTCTCTCCGGGGACAATCAGACGGTTTGGAAAAGCAAACCTGCGACAGGGCGGCCAGCGCAAAGCGGGCACCAACCGGGGAAATGAAAGGACGCTGAGAGGGCGCGCGGCGCGGCCCTGCTACACTAACACGCATTGCCAACCTGCTTCAAGAGCAAAGGCCCAAGCTGGCGGCGAGCAGAGTGCGCGCCCGCCAGCCAACTTTAAAAAATGCGCAGGCTAAGAGGCCAAGGTCTTGGTCATGGCCGTCATGCAGGCGCTAAGGAGCGGGCCTGGCAACACGCCGAGCAGCAAGATGGCGCCGCCGTTCAGGCTCAGCACAAAACGCATATCGCTTTTGACGACCAAGGGGGCGTTATCGAGCGGCTCGTCAAACCACATCAACTTGACGACGCGCAGGTAGTAGAACGCACCGACTAAGGAGAACATCACGGCCACCACGGTCAGCCACAGCTGGCCTGTGCCCAATACCGCCTGCAGCACCCAGAACTTGGCGCTAAAACCCATCATCGGCGGCACGCCGGCCAAGGAAAACATCAGGATCGACATCACGACGGCGAACCAGGGGCTGCGTTTGCTCAAGCCCTTGAAATCGGACAATTCTTCCGCTTCAAAGCCGGCGCGCGCCAACAGCATGATCACGCCGAAGCTGCCAAGCGTAGTCAAGACGTAAGTCACCACATAAAACATGGCCGAGCTGTAGGCATTTGCCGCCCCGTGGGCGTCGCTGCCGACCGAACCGGACAGAAGACCGAGCAAGACGAACGCCATTTGCGCGATCGTCGAGTAGGCCAGCATGCGCTTCAAGTTGGTTTGCGCAATGGCGGTCAGGTTGCCGATAGCCAAAGACAGCACGGCTAGCACCATCAGCATCTGCTGCCAATCGCGTGCCATTGGCATCAAGCCTTCGACCAGCAAGCGGATGCAGATAGCAAAAGCGGCCAGTTTCGGCGCCCCGCCCAGCACCAAGGTCACGGCCGTCGGCGCCCCTTGATACACGTCCGGCACCCACATATGGAACGGCACTGCGCCCAGTTTGAAGCCGAGGCCGGCGACCAGAAAGACGATGCCGAAGACTAAAATGTTCGGATTGACGGTGCCGTTGGCCGCCGCTTTCGCCACTTCCGTCAAGTCGAGCGAACCGGTCGCACCATACAACATCGACATGCCGTATAACAGGAAACCGGAGGACATGGCGCCCAAAATGAAGTACTTCATGGCCGCTTCGGTCGCCCTAGCATTGTCGCGCCGCAGCGCCACCAAAGCGTATAACGACAGCGCCATCAGTTCTAGCCCCAAGTAGATGCTGAGGAAGTTGTTCCCGGAAATCATCACCATCTGGCCGAGCAAGGCGAACAGAACCAGCACGTAAAACTCGCCGCCCAGGTTGCCGCTCAACATGCCGCGGTCGGTGGCGTAAGTGCGCGAGTAAATTAAGGTCAAGCCGACGGCGAGGTAGGAAAACAGCTTGAGCAGATTGGACATCGGGTCCGAAATGAACATGTTCGAGAACGTGTACACGGTCGTGCCGGCGTTAAAGTCGGCCAAGCTGAAAGCGCCGCAAACAACCAAGGTCAGCAGCGACAGGATGTAGGTGACGTAGCGCTGCGACTCGGATAGGAACATATCAATCAGCAAGATCGCGGAAGCGGCGACCAGCAGAAAGATTTCTGCGTAGAGCGGGATCATGTTGGTGGTATTCATGTAGGCTTGTTCCGTCTAATTTTTCTTAAGGCAGCTTCGAGTGCGCAACTTGCTGGAGCAAGTCGGCGACCGAAGTTTGCATCGTATCGGTGAACGGCGCCGGGTACAGACCCATCGCCATGACGGCGATCGCCAGCAAGGTGAACATGAAGAACTCACGCTTGTTGATGTCGGTCAGCTCGGCCACATGGTGGTTCGCAATCTTGCCAAACATAACGCGCTTGGCCATCCACAGCGAGTAGGCGGCCCCTAAAATGAGCGCGGTCGCAGCTGCCATACCGATCCAGAAGTTGAACTTGACGGCGCCCAGGATCACCATAAACTCGCCGACGAAACCGGAGGTTGCCGGCAAGCCGCAGTTGGCCATGGTAAACAAGACGAAGAAGGCGGCGAATTTCGGCATGCGGTTGACGACCCCGCCGTAATCGGCGATCTGGCGCGAGTGCATGCGGTCATACAAGACGCCGATGCAAAGGAACATGGCGCCCGAGACGAAGCCATGCGAGATCATTTGCGCGATACCGCCTTGCATGGCCATGTTATTGAACATGAAAAAACCCAGCGTGACGAAACCCATGTGCGCAATCGAGGAGTAGGCAACCAGCTTTTTCATGTCGGCCTGGACCAGTGCGACCAGAGCGATGTAGATCACGGCGATCAAGGACAAGGTAATCATGAAGCCGGACAGGTAGTGGCTGGCATCGGGCGTAATCGGCAGCGAGAAACGGAGGAAACCGTATGCGCCCAGCTTGAGCATCAGCGCGGCCAGGACCACGGAGCCGCCCGTGGGCGCTTCCACGTGGGCGTCCGGGAGCCAGGTGTGGAGCGGCCACATCGGTACCTTGACGGCAAATGCCAGCAGGAAGGCGAAGAATATGAAAATTTGTTCGCGCATCGTCAGCGGCAGGTTCTGCCAGGTCAGGATGTCGAAGCTACCGTTCGAATGGTTGTACAGGTAGATAATCGCCAACAGCGTGAGCAAGGAGCCGAAGAAGGTGTACAGGAAAAACTTGAACGCGGCGTACACGCGGTTGGGTCCGCCCCACACGCCGATGATGATGAACATCGGAATTAAGGTCGCTTCAAAGAAGAAGTAGAAAAGCAAGCCGTCGAGCGCGCAAAAGACGCCGACCATCAGGCCCGACAGGACCAGGAACGCGCCCATGTACTGCGCCACGCGCTTCTCGATCACTTGCCAGCCGGCGATCACGACGATGACCGTGATGAACGCGGTCAAAGGCACGAACCACAGCGACAGGCCGTCGATGCCGAGCGAATACATGATATTGAAGCGTTCGATCCAGGGCGCCTTTTCGACGAACTGCATGCCGTGCGCCGCATTGTCAAAATGCGAGATCAGCGGCAGCGTGAACAAAAAGCTGACCACGGACGCGACCAAGGACGCGACGCGAACCTGGCCCGGTTTGTCGTCACGGCCGAAGGCCAAGATCAGGAGCCCAAACAGGATCGGGGCCCAGATCGCCAGGCTCAGGTAGGGAGGAAGAGTAGAAATCGTAGACTGCATCATGGTTGTCAGTATTCTTATTATCAGGTCAGCTTACTTAGCGGGCCAGAATGGCAGGAAATAGATCAGGAAACCGAGCACGCCAAGGATCATCACAAACGCGTAATGATAGATGTATCCGGTCTGCAGCAAGCGTGACAGAGCCGCGAACCAGCTCACCACCTTGGCGCTGCCATTGACGACTAAGCCGTCGATCAGCAGCTTGTCGCCGATATTCCACAGTCCATCACCTAGCAAGCGGGCGCCGCCGGCGAACACGACGTTGTTGAACTTGTCCATGTAGTACTTATTGTCGAGCAACGTGTACAAGCCGCGGAATTTAGAGAAAAACCAAGCCGGCACGCGCTGGTTGATCATGTAGCAATAATAGGCCGACGCCACGCCGGCGATGGCTAGCCAGAGCGGCAAGCTGGTCACGGCATGCAAAGCCATCGCCAGCGGGCCTTGGAATTCGGCGCCCAGCTCCTCCATCGCGCGGTGGCTGTCGGCGACAAAAATAACGCCCTTGAAGAAGTCACCGAACAACACCGGGCCAATGGTCAAGTAACCGATGATGACCGAAGGAATGGCTAGCATCACGAGCGGGAACCACACGACGAACGGAGATTCGTGCGGTTTTTGCCCTGGCGCCAAGCCGACGTGATGTTCCACTTCTTCTTCCTCGTGCCCGACCGGCGCTTCATGGGCGGCCGTGGCCACGCTCGGCGCGGCGTGCGCCGGCGCCTTGCCAAAGCGCTCGGCGCCGTGGAAGACGACGAAGTACAAGCGGAACGAATAAAAGGCGGTCACGAACACGCTGGCCATGACGGCGAAGCTGGCGAAGCCCGAACCCCAGATATGACTGGCCGCTACCGCTTCGATGATGCTGTCCTTCGAATAGAAACCGGAGAAGAACGGGGTGCCGATCAGCGCCAGGGAACCGAGCAGGGAGGTGATCCAGGTAATCGGCATGTATTTACGCAAGCCGCCCATGTTGCGAATGTCCTGATCGTGGTGCATGCCGATGATGACGGAACCGGCGCCGAGGAACAAGAGCGCCTTGAAGAAGGCGTGGGTCATGAGATGGAACACGGCGACCGAGTAGGCCGACGAACCGAGAGCGACCGTCATGTAGCCCAACTGCGACAAGGTCGAGTAAGCGATGACGCGCTTGATGTCGTTCTGGATGACACCGAGGAAACCCATGAACAGCGCCGTGATCGAGCCGATCACCAGTACGAAGGACAAGGCGGTGTCGGACAATTCAAACAGGGGCGACATGCGCGCCACCATGAAGATGCCGGCGGTCACCATGGTCGCGGCGTGAATCAGCGCGGAAATCGGGGTCGGGCCTTCCATCGAGTCGGGCAGCCAGACGTGCAACGGGAACTGCGCCGATTTGCCCATGGCACCGATAAAGAGGCAAATGCAGGCCACCGTCAGCAGCATCCAGTCCGTGCCCGGCAAGGTCAACGCACTGAGCGCCTCGCGCTGGGCGAACACTTCGCCGTAGTTCAAGGAACCGGCGTAAGACAGCAGCAGGCCGATCCCCAAGAGGAAACCGAAGTCGCCCACGCGGTTGACCAGGAACGCCTTCATGCTAGCTACGGTGGCGGTCGGGCGCGTGTACCAAAATCCGATCAGCAGGTACGACATCAAGCCGACCGCTTCCCAACCAAAAAACAGTTGCAGGAAGTTGTTGGCCATGACCAGCATCAGCATCGAGAAAGTAAACAGCGAGATGTAAGAGAAGAAGCGGTTGTAGCCTTCATCGTCTTTCATGTAGCCGACCGTGTAGATATGCACCATCAGCGAGACGAACGTCACAACGCACATCATCATCGCCGACAAGGCGTCGATCTGGAACCCGATTTCGAGTTTCAAGGTGCCGACCGTCATCCAGTTATAGATGACGCCGTTGAAGCTGGCGCCATCCAATACGCCAAGCAGAGCCTGGACCGACAAAACGAATGCAATCAGTACGCCCACAATTGCCGCGGTATGCGACGTTTTGCGTCCGACCAAATTACCCAGGAACTGGGTTCCGAACAAGCCCGCGATCATTGCGCCAGCCAGCGGCGCGAGAGGGATGGCAAGAAGGAGGTTAGGGTTAAGTTGCCCCGCCATGATGAACCTTAATCGTTATTATTCGAGGGTTAAAACTTAGCCTTTGAGGCTATCCAAGTCTTCTACATTGATCGTGTCCAAATTGCGGAACATGATCACCAGAATCGCCAGACCGATGGCCGATTCCGCGGCAGCCACTGTCAGGATAAAGAACACAAAAACCTGCCCGGCCGCATCGCCGAGGTAATGCGAGAAAGCGATGAAGTTCGTGTTTACCGCCAACAACATCAACTCGATGGCCATCAGCAGCACAATGATGTTTTTGCGGTTCAAAAAGATGCCGACCACGGAGATCGCGAAAAGGATCGCGCCCAGGACCAGATAGTGTGCGAGCGATAATGTCATACGGCCTCCTTGGCTGCTGCTGGGGCGTCTGCGCGGGTCGACACGGCCGCCATTTTGACAATGCGCAGACGGTCGTTGCGGCGCACCCGCACTGCCTGGCCCGGATCGAAATGTTTGGAATCTTTACGCTTGCGCATGGTGAGCGCGACGGCCGAGATAATGGCCACTAGCAGCACGGCGGCGGCAATTTCAAACGCGTAGATGTATTGCGTGTAAATGAGCAAGCCGAGTTCCTTGGTGCCGCCGATGTTGCCGGCGGCGGCAGGCGGTTGCTGATCGAAGGCCCAGAAACTGCGCCACAGCACCGAGGCCATTTCCAGCACGATGACAACGCCGATGGTGGCCGCCAGCGGCAAATAGCCCCAGAAGCCCTCGCGCAGCTTGTCGATATTAATGTCTAACATCATGACGACGAACAAGAACAGGACCATGACGGCGCCAACGTAGACCAGAACCAAGACGATGGCGAGAAATTCCGCCTTCAGCAGCATCCAGATGCCGGCCGCAGAGAAAAACGACAGCACCAGAAAGAGCGCGGCGTGGACCGGATTACGGGCCGTGATAACGCGCGTCGCGGCCACGATGAGTATGGCCGAGAATGCGTAAAACAAAGCAGTTTTAAATTCCATAACAAACCCAGAAAACGTATCAATACTAACGTATGAATACAGATTAACGAATCCGCGCGCCCGGACTCTATGGACGCGCGCTGACGTGACGATTAGCGATAAGGCGCGTCGGCGGCACGGGCGGCGCCGATTTCACTTTCGTAACGATCGCCCACGGCCAGCAGCATCTCTTTCGTGTAGTACAAATCGCCGCGTTTTTCGCCGTGGTATTCCAAGATGTGAGTCTCGACGATCGAATCGACCGGGCAGGACTCTTCACAGAAACCGCAGAAAATGCATTTCGTCAAATCGATGTCGTAGCGCTTGGTGCGGCGCGACCCGTCGGCGCGCTGCTCGGATTCGATCGTGATCGCCATGGCCGGGCATACGGCCTCGCACAACTTGCAAGCGATGCAGCGCTCTTCCCCGTTTGGATAACGGCGCAACGCGTGCAGGCCGCGAAAGCGTGGCGAGATCGGCGTCTTCTCCTCCGGATATTGCACGGTGATTTTGCGCGCGAACATGTACTTGCCCGTGAGCGCCATCCCTTTTAGCAGTTCGCGCAGCATCAGGCTGCCGAAAAAATCTTTTACTCTGTCCATTCGTATGTCCGCTCTCTTACTTCCAAATATTCCAGGATGTCTGCATCCAGGCAGCGACGAAGACCAAATAGCCCAATGTCAGGGGAATGAACACTTTCCAGCCAAGGCGCATGATCTGATCAAACCGATAGCGTGGGAAAGTTCCCCGGGTCCAGATGAATATGGACACGACGCAGAAGGCCTTGATGCCCAACCAGATCCAGCCCGGGATGAAACTGAGCATTTCCAGAGGCGACGACCAGCCGCCCAGGAACAGCAAGGAAGCCACCACACTGATCAAGATCATGTTCGCGTATTCGGACAGGAAGAACATGGCGTACGACATGCCCGAGTATTCCACCATGTGGCCGCCGACAATTTCCGATTCGCCCTCGACGACGTCGAACGGGTGGCGGTTGCATTCGGCCAGACCGGACACGAGGTAGACGACGAAGATTGGCAGCAGCGGCAACCAGTTCCAAGACAGGAAGTTGAGGCCCTTGCTCGCGAAATAGCCGTGCGCCTGGCCATTGACGACATCGGTGAGATTTAAGCTGCCCGACACCATGAGGACGATCACCAGCACGAAGCCCATGGCGATTTCGTACGATATCATCTGGGCCGAGGCCCGCATGGCGCCGATGAACGAGTATTTCGAGTTCGAGGCCCAGCCGGCAATAATGAGGCCGTAGACTTCAATCGACGTCACCGCCATCAAGAGCAGCAGGCCGGCGTTGACGTTCGCTAGCACCACTTCCGGACCAAATGGAATCACCGACCAGGCGGCCAGGGCCGGCATGATGGTCATGATCGGACCGATCACGAACAGAACCTTGTTCGATTTGGCCGGGATGATGATTTCCTTGAACAACAGCTTCATCGCATCGGCGATCGGTTGCAACAGACCCATGGGGCCGACGCGGTTCGGACCGATACGGATCTGGATCCAGCCGAGCAGCTTGCGCTCCCATAACGTCAGGTAAGCCACCAGGCCCATCAAAGGCAAGGTCACGCACAAAATTTTCGCCAGCGTCCAGAAAAAAGGCCAGGTATAACCGACCAGGTCTTGTCCCGTGGTATTAATGGTAGTGATGAATTCAGGTAGAGCCATCAGAATTTCTCCCCGGCTTTTTCAATTGTAATGGAATCGAACATACCACCTAGGGTCGCGGTCGATGCATGAGCCGCCGCCACGCGCACGACGTTATCTGCTTGTCCGGCGCCGATCGCCGCCGTCAGCACCACGCTGGCGGCGCCCTGCGTCACTTTGACCTTGTCACCGGCGCCAATGCCCATCTGCTGCGCCAGCTTTGGCGACAGCCACGCCTTGGGCGCTTGACCGTCTTGCGTGTTTAGCAAAGGCTCGGAGCGGCGCACCACAGCGTCCGCAAAATAGATAGGCACGTCGGCAAGCCGTTGCAACGCTGCCGCCGGCGCTGCAAACGTCGCCGCCTGCAAGGTCTTTTGCGACAGGTTGTTCAGTTGCGCGGACAAATCGGTCACGCCCTGGCCCAGCACTTCGTCGCGGATCGCCTCCGAAGTCTCGTAGTCAAATCCTGCCAGGCCGAGGATGTTGCCCAACACGCGCAACACTTTCCAGGCCGGGCGCGTCTCGCCTTGCGGCTTGACCGTGCCGTTGAAACTTTGCGCACGACCTTCGCAATTGACGAAGGTGCCCGAGGTTTCCGTAAATGGCGAAATCGGCAGCAAGACATCGGCGTATTCCAAGCCATGCTGGAAGGCGGACATCGCGATCACCATCTCGGCTTGGTCGAGCGCGGCGCGGGCCGCTTGCGGGTTGGCGCTGTCGAGTTCCGGTTCCGCGTTGAGCAGGAGGTACGCTTTTTTCGGCGCGGAAAATGCCGGCACCGGATTTTTGGCGGTGGCGGCAACGAGATGAGCGCCGACCGTGTTGGCCGCTTCCGTCAGGTACCCTAGTTTGGCCCCCGTTTGCTGCGCGATCCATTGCGCCGCCGCGTGCAGGCTTGACGCCTGCGCATGGTGCGTGGCCGCGTTGCCGAGCAGGACCGCGCCGTGGGCGCCGGCCATGAGGCTCGCCGCAATCTTGACGGCGGCAGACGATGCCGTGATGTGCTCGAAGCCGGCGGGCGCGGAGATTTCCTTCGCTTTGGCAACCGCGACGACGACTTCGGACAATGCCGCCAGCCAGTCTGCGGGCGCGGCGATGATCTTGTTGGCTACCGGGATCAGCAATTCGTCGTCGGCCGCGTGCAGGATCGACAACTGGGCGCCGCCCTTGACTGCGCTGCGCAAACGCGTTGCCAGCAATGGATGATCCTTGCGCAGGAACGATCCGATCACGAAGACGCGCTCGAGTTGGCCGAATGCGGCAATTGGCATGCCCAGCCACGGCTTGACTTCGCCATCCAAGGCGAAATCAAGCTGGCGCAGACGGAAGTCGATGCTGTCCGAGCCGAGAGCATGCACGAGTTTTTTCAGCATCGCCAGTTCTTCCACTGTCGAATGCGGTGTCGCCAGAGCGCCGATGGCATCGGCGCCATGTTCGGCCTTAATGTTTTTCAAGCCGTGCGCCACGTATTCCAGCGCCGTTTGCCAATCGACTTCCTTCCACTGACCGCCCTGCTTGAGCATGGGCTTGGTCAGGCGCTCGGCGCTGTTGACGCCTTCGTAGGAAAAGCGATCCTTGTCGGAAATCCAGCATTCATTGATGGCGTCATTTTCCAGCGGCAAGACGCGCATCACTTTGCCGTTCTTGACCTGAACGATCAGATTGCTGCCTAAGCCATCGTGCGGACTGACCGATTTGCGACGCGACAATTCCCAAGTGCGGGCGCTGTAGCGAAATGGCTTCGACGTCAAGGCGCCGACCGGGCAAAGGTCGATCATGTTACCCGACATTTCGGAGTTGACGGCTTGGCCGACGAACGTGGTGATCTCGGAATGTTCGCCCCGACCCAGCATGCCCAGCTCCATGATGCCCGCCACCTCCTGGCCAAAACGCACGCAACGCGTGCACTGGATGCAGCGCGCCATCTCGCGCATCGACACGAGAGGCCCGGCGTCCTTGGGCACCACCACGCGCTTGTCTTCCTGGTAGCGCGACTCGCCGTTGCCGTAACCGACGGCCAGATCTTGCAGCTGGCATTCGCCGCCTTGATCGCAGATCGGGCAATCGAGCGGATGGTTAATGAGCAAAAACTCCATCACGCTTTTTTGCGCCTGCACCGCCTTCTCGCTGTTCGAGTGCACGACCATGCCGGCCGAAACCGGTGTCGCACAAGCGGGCAAAGGCTTGGGCGCCTTTTCCACTTCGACCAGACACATGCGGCAATTCGCAGCGATCGACAATTTTTTGTGGTAGCAAAAATGGGGGATGTAGGTACCCAATTTGTTGGCAGCGTCCATCACCATGCTACCCGCAGGGACTTCGACTTTTTTGCCGTCTATTTCGATTTCAACCATGGTGATCGTTACCTGACCGAGCTTAGATGTAAGCGGGCACTAAGCAATGCTTGTGCTCGATGTGATATTCAAATTCTTCCCGGAAATTCTTGATGAAGGCCCGCACCGGCATCGCCGCCGCGTCGCCAAGTGCGCAAATGGTGCGCCCCTGGATATTGTCGGCGATCGAATTGAGCAAGTCCAGGTCGTCGGCGCGTCCAGCGCCATGCTCGATGCGCTCAAGCATGCGGTACATCCAGCCCGTGCCTTCGCGGCACGGAGTGCACTGACCGCACGACTCTTCGAAATAAAAATACGACAGGCGCAGCAGCGACTTGACCATGCAGCGCGTCTCATCCATCACGATCACGGCGCCCGAGCCAAGCATGGAACCGGCTTTCGCGATCGAGTCGTAATCGAGGTCGGTGTTCATCATGAGCTCGCCGCGGATGACGGGAGCCGACGAACCGCCGGGGATGACGGCCTTGATCTTTTTGCCGTCACGCATGCCGCCGGCCAATTCCAGCAGTTTGGCGAACGGCGTACCGAGCGGCACTTCGTAATTGCCGGGCAAGGCCACATCGCCAGAAATCGAGAAAATCTTGGTGCCGCCGTTGTTTGGCCGGCCCAAGGCCGCGTATTTCTCCGGGCCCATGTTAAGCAAAAAGGGCACGGCCGCGAAGGTTTCCGTGTTGTTGATCGTGGTCGGCTTGCCGTACAGGCCGAACGAGGCGGGAAATGGCGGCTTGAAGCGCGGCTGGCCTTTTTTTCCTTCCAGCGATTCGAGCAGCGCCGTTTCTTCGCCGCAGATATAAGCGCCGTAACCGTGATGCGCGTGCAACTGGAAGCTGAACTCGCTACCCAAGATGTTATCGCCCAGGAAGCCGCCGGACCGAGCCTCTTCCAGCGCTTCTTCGAAAAGGTCGTACTCGGCAAAAATTTCGCCGTGAATATAATTGTAGCCGACCGTGATGCCCATCGCGTAGGCGCCGATGACCATGCCCTCGATCAGCGCGTGCGGATTGTAGCGAATGATGTCGCGATCCTTGAAGGTCCCCGGCTCGCCTTCGTCGGAATTGCAGACGAGGTATTTCTGGCCCGGGAACTGGCGCGGCATGAAGCTCCATTTGAGGCCGGTAGGAAAGCCTGCGCCGCCGCGCCCGCGCAAGGAGGACGCCTTCAGGTCGGCGATGATTTGCTCAGGCGTGATTTTTTCGTCGACAATGCGTTTCAAGGCGCTGTAGCCGCCGCGCCCGACATAGTCTTCCAAATGCCAGTTCTTGCCGTCCAAGCCCTTTAGGATCAGTGGATCGAGGTGGCGATTGTGCAGTGATGTCATTCCGCCGCTCCGCTGGTCAATTCACCGACCAAGGCGTCGATTTTCTCATTGGTCATCCTGCTGCACATGCGCTTGTTGTTGACGAGCATGACAGGGGCATCAGCGCAAGCGCCCATGCACTCGCCCTCGACTAGCGTGACTTGGCCGTCGGCCGTTGTCTCGTGGTAATCGATGCCGAGCGTGGCTTTCAAGTGGGCGGCAGCGCGCTCGCCGCCGGACAAGGCGCACGGCAAATTGGTGCACACCGACACCTTGAATTTGCCGACTGGCTTGACGTTGTACATATTGTAAAACGTCGCCACTTCCTGCACGGCGATGGCCGGCATTTGCAAATAGGCGGCGACATCTTGCATGGTTTCCGGAGCCAGCCAGCCTTTTTCATCCTGGGCGATGGCGAGCGCGGCCATCACTGCAGATTGCTTTTGGTCGGGGGGATATTTAGCGACTTCGCGGTCGATTTTCTGGTATGACTGTTCTGATAACAACATGAGCCTCAAGGCCTTATCTATCGATTTCGCCAAAGACGATATCTTGGTTACCAATAATCGTGACTGCGTCGGCAATCATGTGCCCGCGCGCCATTTCATCCATGCCTTGCAAGTGTGCATACCCGGGCGCGCGGATCTTCATCCGGTACGGCTTGTTGGCGCCATCGGAGACCAGGTAAATGCCGAACTCGCCCTTCGGATGCTCGATCGCGCTGTACGCTTCGCCAGGGGGGACGTGGAAACCTTCCGTAAATAGCTTGAAGTGGTGAATCAGCGATTCCATGTTGGTCTTCATGTCGACCCGGCTTGGCGGCGCCACTTTGCGGTTCTCGCTCATGACGGGACCCGGATTGTTGCGCAGCCATTCGACGCATTGCACGATGATGCGGTTCGATTGGCGCATTTCTTCCATACGCACCAGATAACGGTCGTAGCAATCGCCATTGGTGCCGATCGGGATATCGAACTCGAGTAAGTCGTAGACTTCGTACGGCTGCTTTTTGCGCAAATCCCATTCGATGCCGGAACCGCGCACCATGGCTCCGCTAAAGCCCATCGCCAGCGCCGCTTCCGGCGTGACCACGCCGACGCCGACGGTGCGCTGCTTCCAGATGCGATTATCCGTCAGCAAGGTTTCGTATTCGTCGACATAGGTCGGAAAACGGTTCGTGAAGTCTTCGATGAAGTCGAGCATCGAGCCTTGGCGGTTCTCGTTGCGCTGGGCAATCGCTTTGGCATTGCGAATGATCGAGGGCTTGTTCTGGGGCATCACGTCCGGCAAGTCGCGATAGACCCCGCCCGGACGGTAATAGGCGGCATGCATGCGCGCGCCCGACACCGCTTCGTAGCAATCCATCAAGTCTTCGCGGTCGCGGAAGGCATACAGGAAGGGGCCCATCGCGCCTACGTCAAGCGCATGCGCGCCCAGCCACAGCAAGTGGTTCAGCAAGCGCGTGATCTCGTCGAACATGACGCGGATGTATTGCGCGCGCAGCGGCACTTCCAGGCTCAGCAGTTTTTCGATGGCCAGCACGTAGGCGTGCTCGTTGCACATCATCGACACATAGTCGAGGCGGTCCATGTACGGCACCGACTGCAGATAGGTCTTTTGCTCGGCCAGCTTTTCCGTGGCCCGGTGCAGCAACCCGATGTGCGGGTCAACGCGCTGAATCACTTCACCATCGAGCTCGAGCACCATGCGCAACACGCCATGCGCGGCGGGATGCTGCGGACCAAAATTGAGGGTGTAATTTTTAATTTCGGCCATTATTTCGTCCCATAATGTTCTTCGCGTATCACACGCGGCACGTTTTCCCGGGGTTCGATCGTCACGGCCTGATAAATCACGCGTTTTTGTTCCGGATCGTAACGCATCTCGACATAACCGGAGACGGGGAAATCTTTGCGGAACGGATGGCCGATGAAGCCGTAGTCCGTCAACAGGCGGCGCAGATCGTTGTGACCGTCAAACAAGATGCCGAACAAGTCAAATGCTTCGCGTTCGTACCAGTTGGCCGAGCGCCAGATGCCGGTCACCGAAGCCACCTGCGGCATGCTGTCGTCGGCAGCGAAAACGCGCACGCGCAAACGCCAGTTGTGCTGCACCGACATCAGGTGGGAGACGACCGCAAAGCGCAAGCCATGCCACGCGCCGTCGCCATAGGTTTGATAATCGACACCAGCCAAATCGATGAGCTGCTCGAAGCGCAAGCCGGCGTCATCGCGCAATACTTTCATCGCCGCAAGGTAATCGGCAGACTCAAGCACTAGAGTCACTTCGCCCAGCGCCACGCTGATGCTTGCTCGCTCACCTAGCGCATGGCGCAGGGCGGCTTCCAAGACTTCCAAATGTGTTGCCATAGTCTACAACTTCCCGTTTAGCGCGCGATCGTGTTGGTGCGCTTGATCTTGTTATGCAGCTGCAAAATGCCATACAGCAGCGCTTCCGCCGTCGGCGGGCAACCCGGGACATAAACGTCAACCGGAACGATGCGGTCGCAGCCGCGTACCACCGAGTACGAATAGTGATAATAACCGCCGCCGTTAGCGCAGGAACCCATCGAGATGACCCAACGCGGCTCCGGCATCTGGTCGTAGACCTTGCGCAACGCCGGCGCCATCTTATTGCACAGCGTACCGGCCACGATCATGACATCGGACTGGCGGGGCGAGGGACGGAACATGAAGCCAAAACGCTCCAAATCGTAACGCGCCGCACCGGCATGCATCATCTCCACCGCGCAGCAAGCCAGACCGAACGTCATCGGGTACATCGACCCGGTGCGCGCCCAGTTGATCAGCTTGTCGGCCGTCGTGGTGATGAAACCTTCGTTTAATACGCCTTCAATTGACATGGCTTATTCCCAATCAAGGGCACCTTTCTTCCAGATATACCAAAACCCGACCACGAATTCAGTGATGAACACCATCATCGTCACGAAACCGGCCCAGCCCAACTCGCGCATGGCCACGCCCCACGGGAAAAAGAATGCCGTTTCCAGATCGAACAAAATAAAGAGGATGGCGACCAGATAGTACCGGACGTCGAATTTCATGCGCGCATCTTCAAATGCTTCGAAGCCACACTCATAAGGGGACAGTTTGGCCGCATCGGGATTATTGGGCCCCAGCAAACGCCCCAACACCTGCGGGACGATGCCAACGCCGATACCGACGAGGATAAACAAGAGGACAGGAAAATAAATTTCGAGGTTCACGATGGATTAGCTTATGTTGAACGATCGGTTAAATGCAAACGCTGCGGTCCCTTGCAGCGCACTTAACGTTACGACCCCAGATGCAGCGAACGCCAGGAATCGAACGGCTAATATTCTCGCAAAAAAACCAGCAAAGGCACAGCCCTCGCTGGCTTTCAATTTTTGGTGCCGGCGGCGAGACTCGAACTCGCACAGCTTTCGCCACTACCCCCTCAAGATAGCGTGTCTACCAATTTCACCACGTCGGCGTCATGGGCATTATTCTACTCCGCTTTAATGTCTTTGTTAATGCGCAATTGCACTAAAAGAGAAAGAAAAACGATAAAACCTTATTTATTTATACCGGATTGTTATTGCGCCAAGCCACTCGGAACAAATGGCAAGGCCATGCGCCATTACTTCGGTATTTGCGTAGCCGGCACGTTAGGGCTTGGTGCTGCCGGCGCTGGCGCTGGCGGCGCCGAAGTGGCCGGCTTCGCCGTTGGAATGGCGCCCGCCCCGCTGACGGGAGCGATCGGCGTCGTCACCTTCTCCATGACGCCGCCGCTAACCGTCGTCGAGCGCTGGTTGGCCATATAGGACAGACCAAGCGTCGCCGCAAAGAAAATGGCGGCAGCCAAGCCCGTCGACTTCGACATGAAATTGGACGAGCCGGTCGCGCCGAACAAACTGCCCGAAGCGCCGGAACCGAAAGCGGCCCCCATATCGGCCCCTTTGCCATGCTGCAGCAAGACCAACGCGATGATAATTAACGCCGACAGCACCTGCACCACCACCACCAAATTGAACAAAGTGTTCATTGCTTATTCCATTCTCAGTTTAAATTAATTCAATTAGCGGCGTGAACAATCGCCAGGAAATCTGCCGCCTTCAATGCGGCCCCACCAATTAGGCCGCCATCAATATCGGGCATGGCCATCAATTCCTTCGCATTCTCCGGCTTCATGCTGCCGCCGTACAAAATTTGCACGCCGGCGGCAGCATCCGCATTTTTTTGCGCCAATTGCGCCCGCAGCACCGCGTGCACCTCTTGCGCCATGCCCGCCGTCGCCGTCTTGCCGGTGCCGATCGCCCATACTGGCTCGTAGGCGAGCACGATCTTGTCGACGTCGGCCCCATCAAGCGCAGCCAGCACGGCGCCCAGCTGGGCATTGACGACCAAATTGGTGTGCCCCGCGTCGCGCTCGGCCAGCGTTTCACCGAGGCACACGATCGGTGTCAAGCCGGCGGCGATGGCCGCGACTGTCTTTTGCCCCACCAGATCATTGCTCTCGGCATGATAGGCGCGCCGCTCGGAATGACCGACGATCACGTAGCGGCAGGCAAAGTCGCGCAACATGCCGGCCGCCACTTCGCCCGTATAGGCGCCGTTGGCGTGGGGCGAGACATCTTGTGCGCCCCAGCCAACGGGGGTGCCAGACAATTGCGCCTGACACTGCGCCAGATAAGGAGCCGGCGCGCATACCGCACAGTCTGCACGAGAGTCAGACAAGCCGGCAACGATTCCCGCTAGCAACACCGAGTTCGCGCCGAGGCTGCCGTTCATTTTCCAGTTTCCAACAATGAGTTTGCGACGCATAGTAGCCTAAATTTCGATAGCCTGCTATTTTACGCGGCCCGGCAATGCCGGTCAAATAGGCAATGCGGCGCGCCCCTTTTCTCGCAGCAGCAGCGCCAATTTGGCGCCGGGGCCACGGCTCACCCAGATCACCTCCACGCTCAAATTACTTGCAGCATGATTTTCCCCACGTGCGTGCTGCTTTCCATCAGCGCGTGCGCGGCGGCGGCCTGTTCCAACGGAAATGTCTTGAAAATGACAGGCTTGAGTTGGCCCGATTCCAGCAAGGGCCAGACATGTTCCCGCAATTGCGCCGCAATGGCCGCTTTAAAGGCGATCGGACGCGGCCGCAAGGTCGAGCCTGTGATGGTCAAACGTCGGCGCAAAACCTGGCCCAGGTCGACTGTTGCCTTCGAGCCCCCCAAATGCGCGATCAGGCTGATGCGGCCGTCGTCGGCCAGACAGCTGATTTCACGGGGTAAATAATCGCCCCCGACCATGTCGAGGATGACGTCCACGCCCTTGCCCGACGTGAGCATTTTGACGACTTCCGCGAAGTCTTCGCTGCGATAATTTATGCCGCGCTCGGCACCCAAAACTTCGCAGGCGCGGCACTTGTCATCGCTGCCGGCAGTGGCAAAGACGCGGTGGCCGAGAGCCTTCGCAAGCTGGATCGCCGTCACACCGATGCCGGAACTGCCGCCCTGAACCAGCAACGTTTCGCCGGCGCGCAGATTGGCGCGGTCGAATACATTGCTCCAGACTGTGAAATAGTTTTCCGGCAGCGAGGCCGCTTCCAGAGGCGACCACTGATTGGGCACGGGCAGACATTGCCCGCTGGGGGCGGCGCAATATTCGGCGTAGCCACCGCCTTGCACGAGCGCGCAGACCATGTCGCCCATCTTGAAACCGGTGCCGGCGAGCTCGCCGGCAACAATCTCGCCGGCCACTTCCAGACCAGGCAAGTCAGAGGCGCCCGGCGGCACCGGGTACAGCCCCAGCCGCTGCAACACATCCGGCCGGTTCAAGCCGGCCGCATGCACTTTGATGAGTACCTCACCGGCCTTTAATTCTGGCAGGGGCCGTTCGGCAAGCTTTAGAACATCGGCTGGGCCGGGCTGACTGATTTCAATCACACGCATGGTTCGCTTCCCTTTGGATGAAAGCGTGATTGTACGACAGCACGGGCGCCATGGCACGCGCGGCGAGCGGCAAACTCGCGCGCCGTAGGGCGCGCCAATCCGTTTTAATGCGGCAATGGTCGTTCCGGGGGCGCAGCGCATGGCGTGCGGGTCAGGTGGGCGCGAACAGGGAAATACATTGCTCATGAATAGATGCGAATGTGCAGCAGCCGGCCGCGCCGCCGCAGGGGTGTGCCAACTGCATTTTCTCTTCTGCCAAAGGTCATGGCGCTCGCAGCAAGGGGCGCTGGGAGCGAAAAAAAACCGCCCTCGGGGCGGTTTTTTTTGACTGACGAGACTACTTATTGCTTTATTGCGCGGCGACTGGCTCAGCACCATTTTCCGCGGCAGCTGCCTTCATCGACAGTTTCAAACGGCCGCGATCGTCCGTTTCGAGCACTTTCACACGCACCAGTTGGCCTTCTTTCAAGTAATCGGCGACCGCATTGACGCGTTCGTTGGCAATTTGGCTGATGTGCAGCAAGCCGTCTTTACCTGGCATCACCTGCACGATCGCGCCGAAGTCCAGCAACTTTAGAACCGTGCCTTCGTACGTCTTGCCCACTTCCACCGACGCCGTCAATTCCTCGATGCGGCGCTTGGCTTCCTGGCCGGCGGCAGCGTCGACGGACGCGATGGTGACGACGCCCTCGTCGCTGATATCGATCTGGGTGCCGGTCTCTTCGGTCAGCGCACGGATCACGGCGCCGCCCTTACCGATGACGTCACGAATTTTTTCCGGATTGATCTTGACCGTGATCAGGCGCGGCGCGAAATCGGAGAGTTCGGTTTTCACATGAGGCATGGCTTTTTGCATTTCGCCCAATATGTGCTCGCGCCCTTCCTTGGCTTGCGCCAGCGCCACTTGCATGATTTCCTTGGTGATGCCCATGATCTTGATATCCATCTGCAAGGCCGTGATTCCGTTGGCCGTACCGGCTACCTTAAAGTCCATATCGCCCAAGTGATCTTCGTCGCCTAAGATATCGGACAAGACGGCGAACTTGCCGCCTTCCTTGATCAAGCCCATCGCGATACCGGCCACGTGTGCCTTCATCGGCACGCCCGCATCCATCAGTGCCAGGCAACCGCCGCAGACTGATGCCATCGACGAGGAACCGTTCGATTCCGTGATTTCAGACACCAGACGCACGGAGTAGCTGAACTCCTCCGGTGCCGGCAGCGCGGCCAGCAAAGCGCGCTTGGCCAGACGGCCGTGGCCGATTTCACGCCGCTTCGGCGTGCCAACGCGGCCCGTTTCGCCCGTCGCGAACGGAGGCATGTTGTAATGGAGCATGAAGCTGTCGGTGAATTCACCCATCAGAGCATCGATCTTCTGGCTGTCGCGTGCGGTGCCGAGGGTGGCGACGACCAGCGCTTGGGTTTCGCCGCGGGTAAACAGGGCCGAACCGTGGGTGCGTGGCAGCACGCTGGTGCGAATCGAGATCGGACGCACGGTGCGGGTGTCGCGGCCGTCGATGCGGGGCTCGCCATCGAGAATTTGCGAACGCACGATCTTCGCTTCGATGTCGAACAAGATATTGTTGATTTCAGCCGAATCCGGTGCCGAAGCGCCGCTTGCGGCCGCTTCGGCCGACAGATCCGCCATCACTTCCGAGGTCGCCGCCTTCAACTTGGCGGTACGCTGCTGCTTGTCCTTGGTCTGGTAGGCGTCGCGGATTTTGGCGCCGGCGAAATGGGCAACGCGCGCGATCAGCGCTTCGTTTTTGGCCGGCGGCGCCCATTCGATTTCAGGCTTGCCGCCATCGCGCACCAATTCATGGATGGCATCGATGACCACTTTCATTTGCTCATGACCGAACACGACCGCGCCGAGCATGACTTCTTCGGACAATTGTTTCGCTTCCGATTCGACCATCAGCACGGCCGTTTCCGTGCCGGCCACAACGAGATCCATTTCCGACGTTTTCAGCTGGGTCGTCGTTGGGTTCAGGATATATTGGCCGTTCGCGTAACCGACGCGCGCAGCGCCGATCGGGCCGCTAAAGGGCACACCCGATACGCACAAGGCAGCCGAAGCGCCGATCATGGCAGCGATGTCCGGATCGATCTCCGGGTTCACCGACAAGACGTGAATGATGATTTGCACTTCATTTAGGTAGCCTTCCGGAAACAGAGGCCGAATTGGACGGTCGATCAGGCGCGACGTCAATGTTTCTTTTTCCGAAGGACGACCTTCGCGCTTGAAAAAACCGCCCGGGATTTTGCCTGCAGCATAAGTTTTTTCAACGTAATCGACGGTCAGCGGAAAAAAATCCTGGCCTGGCTTGGCATCTTTGCGGGCCACGATCGTTGCCAGAACGACGGTATCCTCGATCGACACCAAGACCGCGCCTGAAGCCTGGCGCGCGATTTCGCCCGTTTCCAGCGTCACCGAATGTTGGCCGTACTGGAAGGTTTTGGAAATTTTATTAAACATGGAAAATCCCTTTCTATTTGCCGACAGATTTTCAGGAGCTGTCGTTCACCTCACCACAGGCGGCCCGTCACGCATGAAGCGCCGCCTTTACTACTAGCTCAAGTTCCCCGTCCGGCCCGGCCCACTTGGCCGAGCCTATCTGGCCGAGCCTATCTGGCGCGATATTGCCAAATGAAAATACAATCCAACTTTAAAATAGCAAAATGCCCGCGTCAGCGAACTGGCGCAGGCATTTCTGCATAACCCTAGTCTTGCAAAAATTACTTGCGCAGACCGAGTTTAGCGATCAGGTCACGATAACGGGCAGCGTCTTTGGCCTTGAGGTAAGACAACAAGCTCTTCCGACGGTTGACCATCATGATCAGACCACGACGCGAATGGTGATCCTTGGCATGTACTTTAAAGTGGCCATTTAGTTCGTTGATACGAGCTGTCAGCAACGCTACTTGCACTTCCGGCGAGCCCGTGTCGTTTTGAGCACGTGCATTGTCCGCAATAATGGCCGCTTTGTTGATATTTTCTACTGTCATGATGAACCTTTCACATGCGGTGCGCAGAGTCGCAACCCCAAGCACCGTGAACTTCGATTAAAAAACTGATCAAAAGACCAGACGCGCCAGTATATCGGAAAACGACGCCCCTGTATTGCGCTGCCGCCCCTTTTGTTTCATGAACAGCCTTGGACCACCCTCTTTCGGTGAAAATCGTGAAAAATCGCCCACGCCCGCGCGCCAGCGGCTACAACTGCGGATTGAGGCGCTCGATTTTCGAATGCAGCTTGTTTAAGGCCGATAAATACGCCTTGGCGGAGGCGACGACAATATCCGGGTCGGCGCCCACGCCGTTGACTATGCGCCCCAGCTTGGACAGGCGCATCGTCACCTCGCCTTGCGACTGGGTACCGGTGCTAATCGCGTTGATCGAAAACAAGACCAGTTCGGCGCCGCTGGCCGCTGCGCTTTCGATGGCATTGACGGTCGCATCGACGGGGCCGTCGCCGCGGCCTTCACACACATGCTCCTGGCCGTCAATGGAAAAAACCACCTTGGCGCAAGGCGTCTCGCCCGTCTCGGAATGCTGCGCCAAGGAAACATAGCGGTAAAATTCGTTCTCATGCGCATGTTCCTCGTCTGAAACCAAGGCCAAGATGTCCTCGTCGAAAATCTCTGATTTGCGGTCGGCAAGTTCCTTGAAACGGACGAAGGCGGCATTAATTTCCGCCTCGGAGTCAAGCACGATGCCCAGTTCCTGCAGGCGCTGCTTGAACGCGTTGCGCCCGGACAGTTTGCCCAACACGATCTTGTTGGCAGCCCAGCCGACATCTTGCGCGCGCATAATTTCGTAGGTTTCGCGCGCCTTCAAGATGCCGTCCTGATGAATCCCAGAGGCGTGAGCGAAGGCGTTGGCACCCACCACCGCCTTGTTCGGCTGCACGACAAACCCCGTAATTTGCGACACCAGGCGCGAGGCAGCGAGGATTTGCGTGGTGTCGATGGCGACGCTTAAATTGTAGTACGCGGCGCGCGTGCGCAGCGCCATCACGACTTCTTCAAGCGCGGTGTTGCCGGCACGTTCACCCAAGCCGTTGATGGTGCACTCGACTTGGCGCGCGCCCCCAATCATCACGCCGGCCAGCGAATTGGCCACCGCCAGCCCGAGGTCATTGTGGCAATGCACCGACCAGATCGCCTTGTCGGAATTGGGGATCCGCTCGCGCAAACGCTTGATGGTATTGCCAAAAATTTCAGGCACGGCGTAACCGACCGTATCGGGGAAATTGATGGTCGTCGCGCCCTCGGCAATCACGCCTTCGAGCACCCGGCACAGGAAATCCTCGTCCGAACGGCTGCCGTCCTCCGGGCTAAATTCGATGTCGTCGGTAAACTGACGGGCATAACGCACGGCGCTTCTTGCTTGCTCGAGCACTTGCTCGGGCGCCATGCGCAGCTTCACTTCCATATGCAAGGGCGAAGTCGCAATGAAGGTGTGGATGCGCTTGCGCGCGGCCGGCGCCAAGGCCTCGGCCGCGCGCGCAATGTCGCGCTCGTTGGCGCGCGAGAGCGAGCAAACGGTCGACTCGCGCACCACGCTGGCGATCGCCTTGATCGATTCGAAATCGCCGCCAGAGGCGGCGGCGAATCCAGCCTCGATCACGTCGACTTTCATGCGTTCGAGCTGTTTCGCGATGCGGATCTTTTCGTCCTTGGTCATCGAGGCGCCCGGCGACTGCTCGCCGTCACGCAAGGTGGTGTCAAAAATAATAAGCCGATTCGATGACTCGCTCATAGATGCTCCTAATTGCTTTCAGAATAAATACGCGCCGCCATCGTTGCCAATCAGCTGCGTTCGCTTTGATCGACCGGCTCGTGACCGGTTTGAATAATGCTGACCGGCTTCCCTTTTGCCAGGCGCCAGAAATAGACGGCATAACCGGACAAGCCGTACGTCACAAAAATCGGAAATAAGATCTTGGGCGGGTCGATCGACACCAGAGCGAACATCAACGCGATCAGAAACACGGCGATGAACGGTACCGACTTGCGAAAATTGACGTCCTTGAAGCTGTAGTACGGCACGTTGGTGACCATGGTCAAGCCGGCAAACAGGGCAATACTCCAAGACACCCACGGCAATTGAATGCCAGATACTTGCAAATCGTTCATCAGCAAGATGAAGCCGGCCACCATCGCCGCCGCAGCCGGGCTTGGCAAGCCCTGGAAAAAACGCTTGTCGACCACTTCAATATTGGTATTGAAACGGGCCAGGCGCAAGGCGCCGCCGGCGCAATAGACAAAAGCGGCCAGCCAGCCTAGCTTGCCTAAGCCGCGCAACGACCACTCATAAATGACCAGCGCCGGGGCGGCGCCGAACGAAACCATGTCTGACAGGCTGTCATATTGCGCGCCGAACTCGCTTTGGGTATGGGTCAGGCGGGCAATGCGTCCGTCGAGACCGTCGAGGATCATGGCGATAAAAATGGCCCAGGCTGCAAGCTCGAATTTTTGGTTCATGGCCATGACGATGGCATAAAATCCGCCAAACAAAGCGGCCGTCGTAAACGCGTTCGGCAACAAGAAAATGCCGCGCCGGCGCAAGGTTTTGCCGGTTGCGACACCCGGCTGCTGCCGCGCAAACTTGCCAAAGCGCGTCAGGCGTGATGTTTTAGCTGCAAGCGGCGTGCCATTTTTAGCTCGGCGACGGGGAAAATTTGCCATATCATTCCATTTCAATTTACGACTAGCGCATCAAAGCTGGTATCGCTTTTTACGGACGCTGCCGCGGGAAGCGCCCATGGCGCACAGCGGTGATCGCCCTTATTATAAGACAGCAGGGAAAGGCGACCAATTACTTAAATTTCACCTTGCCGACCAGACGCATCTGGAGTGCCGTCTCGCCCGCCTCAAAACTTGGTTCTTCGACTGCGGCGGCGGCGCCCTTCATCAGCATGGCGCCGCGCATCATGGGCGCGCCCGCCAAGGCATCCTGAGCGTACGCACCCGAGCCTTCGAAGTCGACCGTGTCGAGCACCGCATCGCTCGCCTTACGTCCCATCGCACGCGCGATCGAGTCGATGCGCTCAGTCAGATTTTGATAGGTCGCAGCAAGGCGCTGGTCGTCGAGCTTTTTGACGGTGGCCGGCGTCAAGCCAAACTGCAGGCTGTTTAAGGTCAAGACCTGCTGCGCCGCCGCCACGGTCCTTGGCAATCCGTCAAGATTGGTGGTCTTGACCTGAAGCGTTTGCCCGATGCGCCAGGACAGCGCGACGCGTGTCTTGGCCGCCGCTGCGCCCGGATGCTCGTCGGCATACACGGGGTAGGAGTAATAACCCTGGGTTTTCAAGCTCGCCTGCGGATCCTCCTTCTTGACAATTTCGATGCCCTGCTTCATTTTTTTATTGACGCGCGAGGCGGCCACGGTTTTGTCCTTGTCTTGCTCTTCGATGGCCAGCATGGCTACGACCTGGTCGTTGGCATGCCGCACTTCAGCGAAAGCGGGCACTACGACGAGGGTGCCGGAAGTGGACAGGGATTGGGCTTGGACTTGCGCTGTCAGCGCCGCGGCGCTGACCAATAGGAATTTTGCGATGTGCATGGGGGTGCTCCGTGGCTGATGAAAAAAATGGGGCATCCACGCCCCATTTCAACACGAAAGCCAGGAAAACTGGCAGACATTGAACTTTAACCCAAATCGCGGCGGATCCGGCCCAAAAGGCGATGGAATGCCTCTGGTCTTGTTCGTCTAAACGACCAGGTTCTTGCCCTGATGAAAAACTTTTAGTTCTTCGATTGATCCACCAGCTTGTTTTTAGCGATCCATGGCATCATCGCCCGCAGCTTGCCACCCACCGCTTCGATCTGATGTTCGGCCGTCAGGCGGCGGCGCGAAATCAGGGTCGGCGCACCGGCCTTGTTTTCCAGAATGAAGCTCTTGGCGTATTCGCCGTTCTGAATATCCTTCAGGCACTGGCGCATCGCGTTTTTAGTGTCTTCGGTGACGATTTTCGGTCCCGTCACATATTCACCGTATTCGGCGTTGTTCGAGATCGAGTAGTTCATGTTGGCGATGCCGCCTTCATAGATCAGATCGACGATCAGTTTCAGTTCATGCAGGCATTCGAAGTAGGCCATTTCCGGCGCATAGCCGGCCTCGACCAGGGTTTCAAAACCGGCTTTGACAAGTTCCACCGCGCCGCCGCACAGCACGGCCTGCTCGCCGAACAAATCCGTTTCCGTTTCTTCCCGAAAGTTCGTTTCGATGATGCCGGCCCGGCCGCCGCCATTGGCGGAAGCATAGGACAGCGCGATGTCGCGTGCGATGCCCGATTTGTCTTGATGAACGGCGATCAAGTGCGGCACGCCGCCGCCCTGGGTGTAGGTGCCGCGCACGGTATGGCCTGGCGCTTTGGGCGCGATCATGATGACGTCGAGGTCGGCACGGGGGACCACTTGGCCGTAATGCACGTTAAAGCCGTGGGCGAAGGCGAGCACCGCGCCCAGTTTGGCGTGCGGCGCCACGTTTTCGTTGTAGACCTGGGCAATGTTCTCGTCCGGCAGCAAGATCATGATGACGTCGGCGCCTTTCACCGCGTCATTGACTTCAGCCACCTTCAGGCCCGCGTTCTTGGCCTTGTTCCATGAAGCGCCGTCCTTGCGCAGGCCAACGGTGACGTTGACGCCGGAATCGTTCAGGTTTTGCGCATGGGCGTGGCCTTGCGAACCGTAACCGATGATGGCCACGTTTTTCCCCTTGATCAGGGAGAGGTCGCAATCTTTATCGTAAAAAACTTTCATGATATATCCTATCGTTTGGTGTGGGGCCTGCAGTGCTGGGAAGCAGGCATTTAAATTTTGAGGATGCGCTCGCCGCGGCCGATGCCGGAGCCGCCGGTGCGCACTGTTTCAAGAATCGAGGAGCGGTCGATCGAATCGATGAACGCGTCGAGCTTGCCCTTGTTGCCGGTCAGTTCCAGCGTATACGTCTTTTCCGTAACATCGATGACGCGGCCACGGAAAATGTCCGCCGTCCGCTTCATCTCTTCGCGCTCCTTGCCCACGGCCCGCACCTTGATCAGCATCAATTCGCGTTCGATGTGCGCGCCCTCCGTCAAATCGACCACCTTGACGACTTCAATGAGCCGATTCAAATGTTTCGTGATCTGTTCGATGATGTCGTCGGAGCCACTGGTGACGATCGTCATGCGGGACAAGGTCGCGTCTTCGGTCGGCGCCACGGTCAAGGTTTCGATGTTATATCCGCGCGCTGAAAAGAGCCCGACCACGCGTGACAAGGCGCCCGCTTCATTTTCCAGCAAGACAGAAATGATGTGCCTCATAAGTCCTCCGAACCGAGCAGCATTTCAGACAAGCCTTTGCCGGCTTTCACCATCGGCCACACATTTTCCGCCTGATCGGTGATGAAATTCATGAACACCAGCTTATCCTTCATGCCAAAGGCCTCTTTCAAGGCGCCGTCGACGTCCGCTGGCTTGTCTATCCTCATGCCGACGTGGCCGTACGCTTCGGCCAGCTTTTCAAAGTCCGGCAAGGAATCCATGTAAGATTCGGAATAGCGCCCGCCGTAGTCGATTTCCTGCCACTGCCGCACCATGCCGAGGAAGCGGTTATTGAGCAAAATGATTTTCGGCGTCAAATGGTATTGCTTGCAGGTGGCGAGCTCCTGGATGCACATCTGGATCGATCCTTCGCCCGTGATGCAGGCCACCGTGGCGCCCGGATTGGCCAGTTGCACTCCCATGGCATAGGGCAAGCCGACGCCCATCGTGCCTAGCCCCCCGGAATTGATCCAGCGCCGCGGCTTGTCGAAGCGGTAGTATTGAGCGGCCCACATTTGATGCTGTCCGACATCGGACGTAATAAAGGCATCGCCCTTGGTCAGCTGCCATACTTTTTCGACCACCGCCTGCGGCTTGATCAACAGCTCCGAGCCCGCATATTTGAGGCAATCGCGGCCGCGCCATTCCGTGATTTGCTTCCACCAATTTTTCAACTCCGGAGCGTTCACCTTGGCTTCGGCGGCATCGAGCTGCGTCAGAAATTCGGCCAGCACGTCTTTTACGTTGCCAACGATGGGAACGTCAACCTTGACCCGTTTGGAAATCGACGACGGGTCGATGTCGATATGGATGATCTTGCGCGGGTGAGAGGCAAAATGCTTAGGGTTGCCAATCACCCGATCGTCGAAACGGGCGCCGACGGCGATCAAGACGTCGCAGTGCTGCATCGCCATGTTCGCTTCATAGGTGCCGTGCATGCCCGGCATGCCAACGTACAGATCGCTAGATGCGCGGTAGCCGCCCAAGCCCATCAAGGTGTTGGTACACGGGAAGCCGAGCTTGTCGACCAGCTTATTTAATTCCGGGGCGGCATTCGCGAGGATGACGCCGCCGCCGCTGTAAATCATCGGCCGTTCCGCCTGCAGCAGCAGTTGCACAGCCTTGCGGATCTGCCCCGAATGGCCTTTATCGACCGGCTTGTAGGAGCGCATCTCGATTACTTGCGGATAATCGTAGACGCACTTGTGCATGCTGATGTCTTTGGGAATATCGACCAGAACAGGGCCAGGACGGCCCGTCTTGGCAATGAAAAATGCCTTTTTTATGGTCGCGGCCAGATCCTTGACGTCCTTGACGAGGAAATTGTGCTTGACTACGGGGCGCGTGATGCCGACTGTATCGCATTCCTGGAAAGCATCCTGACCAATGGCGTGGCTCGGTACCTGGCCCGAAATCACCACCATCGGAACCGAGTCCATATAGGCCGTCGACAAACCGGTGACGGCATTGGTGACGCCGGGCCCGGAAGTGACTAGGGCGACGCCAACCTTGTGCGAACTGCGCGAATAGGCATCGGCCGCATGCACGGCTGCCTGCTCGTGACGCACGAGAATGTGCTGAAATTTGTTTTGCTTGAAGATGGCGTCGTAGATGTATAGCACGGCTCCGCCCGGGTAACCGAAGACGTGCTCGACGCCCTCTTCAGCCAGGCAGCGCACGAGTATTTCGGCGCCAGTAATGGGGATTGCTGCTTCGGTAATCATGAAACATTCCTTTCAAGGTCCATTGGAGATTGATCGGATGCTCTTTCCTCACGAAGTACGCGCTGCGCAACGGTGCCTTTGCCTTCTCTCTGCGCTTGCGGCATTTATTGAGTACCCGTGGTACCCAATAAAACGCCGTTTACACGCAGCTCGTTTGGCGGGAGTTCCGTAGCGACACACTTACCTCTCGCGCTTGTGGCGCGGGTCAGAGCAAACTGCCTACATATGAAAGCGCGTCGTGCCGCAATTGGCCTTGTGTGCCGAGCGCGACCAGACCATAGAGCTTTGGGGTTTGCAAAGCGTCCCATACGTTACTGCGTCGCACCATGTTGGTCAAGACAAATTGCGCGCAACGTATCGCGCTGATGCCCAAAGCATTAAAAAACATGCATAAATACCCAATTTTTGCTAGCATGCGCTCAGCTCGCAAAACGCCGCGCGCTGGTCCCTTCTTTTCAAACCAGGCCCTTAACCATCGCTCTCCCGGCAACTCCCCCATTCGCATGGCAACAGACAAAGAATTATCCGACTTTCTCGAAAGTGTCGAGCGGCGCGCCTTCAAGCAAGCCGTGTATGCAGTGCGCAAGGACGAATCGGCACTTGACGTGGTGCAAGACGCGATGATCAAACTCGCTGAAAAATACGGCGACAAACCGGCCGCCGAGCTGCCCATGCTGTTTCAGCGTATATTACAAAATACGATACTTGATTATTTCCGACGCGAAAAGGTGCGCAACACTTGGGTCAGCCTGTTTTCCAGCCTGGGCCCGGCCAGCGACGAGCGCGAGGACTTTGATTTGCTCGACTCCTATGAGGCCGAACAGGGATCGCAGGCGTCCGAGTCGAGCGCCGACAAGGTTGAGCGCATCCAAATCCTTGATTTAATTGACGAAGAAGTGCAAAAGCTGCCGGCGCGTCAACGGGAAGCCTTCCTCATGCGTTACTGGCAAGATATGGGCGTGGCTGAAACAGCCGAAGCGATGGGTTGTTCAGAGGGCAGCGTCAAGACACACTGCTCACGCGCAACGCACACCCTCGCCGAAACGCTCAAAGCCAAGGGAATAAAATTATGAATGTCGACGATCTCAATTTCGCATACAAGGTGCGTCACGCGCTAAACGCAAGGCTTGAACATTTGCCGCCATCGACTATGGATCGTCTTGCTACTGCACGTCAACTGGCGCTATCACGCAAGAAAGCGCATGCTCCAGAAGGCGCCGCTTGGGCCGGCAATGCGGGCCGTTTCTTCCAGCCTTTCTCCTGGTTAGGGCGGATGGGTGTGGCCGTGCCGTTACTGGCGCTGGCGGCAGGGTTGGTGGGAATTTACCAGGCACAACAACAGCAACGGATCAGCGAACTGGCCGAACTGGACGCGGCAGTATTGTCCGATGAACTTCCCCTCTCCGCTTACCTCGATCATGGTTTTAACGCCTATCTCACCCAACGTGAGCAATAAGCATGGCGCGCATGAGCGTACGGAGCGGATTGGTCGCCCTCGCCGTGATCGCATCGGCGGGCCTGTTCTGGGTCATTAACAACAAGCCGGCCGTTCCACCTGCGGCCCCGCCGGCGGCGGTGACCAGCGCGGCCTCTGGCGTAGCGGCGCCGGCCAAGCCAGGCACCATCAGCAAGCATGTGGCACGGCCGGCGTGGAACGAACTGAGCCGAACGCAGCAGGAAGCGTTGATGCCCCTTGCCGGCGAATGGGACAAGCTGGAACGGGTGCGCAAGCAAAAATGGCTGGAGATCGCTAATCGCTTTTCGTCGATGAGGCCCGATGAACAGCAACGGATGCATGAGCGCATGAACGAGTGGGTCAAACTGACTCCCGAACAGCGTCGTGTCGTGCGCGAAAACTATGCCCGCAGCAAGAAAATTGAACCTAAGAAAAAGTCCGCGCAATGGGAACAATATCAGCAATTGCCGGAAGAACAAAAGAAAAAACTTGCGGCCGAGGCTGCCGTGAAAAAACACGTGGCCAACTTGCCCTCGAGCGCGGAATCGACGATCAAGCTGCCCCCGATCAAGGCGGTGGCGCAGCAAGCCTTCGTGGGACCGCCGGCGGCGGCACCAGCTGGAATGCCGGCGCCCACCGCAGCGGCCCCTGCGCCGTCGGCATCCCCGCCGTGACCGGCCCGGCGCCCTCCGATGCCGGCTAGTTTGCCTGGGCCCACGACGCCCAGCGTCAAACGGCGCTTGCTGTCCTTGCTGTATGAAGGGTTGCTGCTGACCGCCGTGGAACTGGTGGCCGTCGGCCTGTTCCTTCTCCTCACCGGCAACCGTCATTCGCCGGCATATGGCCATGCCCTCCAGTTCGTGCTGTTCCTGGTGACGGCGCTTTATTTCATCTATTTTTGGAGTGAGCGCGGGCAAACTCTAGCCATGAAGACTTGGCGCATCCAGTTGATCAAGCCGGGCTACGCCCGGCTCCCGCTGCGCGTGGCGGTGGCCCGCTTCCTATTGGCGTGGGGATGGTTTTTGCCGGCTCTGATGGCCTGCTATGCATTCAATCTCAACACGGAAAAGGAGATCGCTGCCGCCTTGCTAGTCGGGATGGCCGGATGGGCCTTGACCGCCTTTCTCGACCAAGACCGGCAGTTCTTGCATGACCGGCTGCTCGGCACCCGCCTCGTCTTGCGGGCGCAGAAGCCGCGCTAGCTGCTGCAGCAGCCCTAGAATCGTTCGTATTCCTGCAGGTAACGCCACTGGCCGGGCGGCAAGGCGGCCATCGAGATGCGCCCGATTCGCAGGCGTTTTATCGCTAGCACCGTCAGCCCCACCATGCGGCACATGTGCTCGATCTGTGCCGGCTGCACACTCCTTAGGGCAAAGCGCAGTTTCGTTTCATTTTGCCAGCTGACCTTGATCGGCGCCAACGGCTTGCCGTTAAACGGCAAGCCGTGCTTGAGCAGGGCCAGTCCATCTTGGCCGATGGTGCCGGCCACTTCAACGATAAACTCTTGTTCGACATCCGCCACATCGACTAGCTTGCGGGTGACGCGGAAGTCTTGTGTAAATATGAGCATGCCGCTGGCCCTGGTATCGAGCGGGTTCGTCAGTGTCAAGCCCGTCAGATGGCGCTTTAAAAAACGCTGGCGGCCGTGTTCGGGTGCGCTCAGCGCGTCTTGGGAGAGGCAACAGAGCGCCGGTTTGCCACCCCCATCCACGCCCGCGCTATAACCGGCCGGCTTATGCAGCAAGATCGTGACGGGCGCGACCTCTTGCAAGAGACTGTCGGGCGCCAGTGCCACTGTTTGATCGGGACCGACGCGCGCGCCCGCCTCTTCCACCACTTGGCCGTCCACGCTGACATAGCCGCCCTCAATATACAGCTCGGCCTCGCGGCGGGAGCACGGCAGCGTTTGGGCCAAGCGTTTGGCCAGGCGGACGGTAAGTTCTGGGTCGGAGTCGGTCATTGCATCTGAAGAAAAAGGGAAAAGGCGGCAGCCATTGTAACCGCAGGGCGCATCAATCTTGCCAATGACTGAAATAGGCGGCAAAGATCGCGGCCGTGCGCTCTACATCGGCATGGGTCACATCCAGATGCGTCACGATGCGCATATGGGGCGACATCGTGGCCCGGATGCGTTCGCAGTTGAGGACCTCGGCCAAGCCGGCGCAGGCGGCCGCCGGCATATCGACGTAGACGATGTTGGTATGCGGCGTGCTGACCGTAATGCCCGAAATTTTCGCCAGCTCCCGCGCTAGAAAAGCGGCGTTGGCATGGTCATCGGCGAGGCGCGCCACATGATGCTCGAGAGCGTACAGGCCGGCGGCGGCCAGGCCGCCGGCCTGGCGCATGCCGCCGCCCAGCATCTTGCGCCAGCGTTTTCCCTGTGCGATGAATGCTTGCCCGCCCAGCAGAAGCGAGCCTACGGGCGCACCCAGCCCTTTTGACAGGCACACCGAGACGCTGTCAAAACCGGCTACCGCCGCGCGCAGGCTGATGCCCTGCTGGACTGCGGCATTGCAGATGCGGGCCCCATCCAGATGCGTGGCGAGGCCATGGCGATGGGCCAGCGCAGTGGCCTGCTCCAGATAGCCTTGCCCCAGCACGCGCCCGCCGATCGTGTTTTCCAGCGCCAGCAGCTTGGTGCGGGCGAAATGAAAATCATCCGGCTTGATCTGGGCCTCGATGTCGGCCAAGGCAATGCTGCCATCGACCTGATTGGCAATCGGCTGCGGCTGAATGCTGCCCAAGACGGCCGCACCGCCGCCTTCGTAGCGGAAAGTGTGAGCTTCCTGGCCAACCAGGTATTCGTCGCCGCGGGCGCAATGGACGAGCAACGCGATCAGGTTGCTTTGGGTGCCCGATGGCGCGAACAGGGCGGCGCCGTAACCGAACAAGTCGGCGGCACGCTCTTGCAACAGCGTGACACTCGGATCGTCGCCATAGACGTCGTCCCCGACCTCGGCAGCGGCCATCGCCGCGCGCATGGCGAGGCCTGGACGCGTTACCGTGTCGCTGCGGAGATCCAGCCATGGCCGGTTTGGGGCGTTCATAGACTGCGCCCCGGGCTGGCCTCGTCTGGCGCCGGCTGCTCGGTGAAGAAGCGCGCCGCCATCTCTTCTAGCCCCAGCGCCTGCAGCATGTCTTGCAGGCGGGCGGCCGGCCGGCCGCGTGGCAGGTTCTTGTAGCTGGCGACGATCAGCTCATTTTTCATCGAATGCTCCCAGCCAACCAACTCCGTGACCTTGACCTGATAACCATGCGCTTCGAGTTGCAGGCAGCGCAGCACGTTTGTGACTTGACTGCCGAATTCGCGCGTGTGCAGCGGATGGCGCCATAGTTCGGTCAGCGCATTCTGGCTTGGCATCTTGCCCTTGTTCTTGTTCAGCACGGACGCGACTTCAGCCTGGCAACACGGCACCAGCACCATGAATTTGGCTCTTTTCCTCAAGCCGAAACGGATGGCGTCGTCAGTTGCGGTGTTGCAGGCATGAAGCGCGGTGACTACGTCGATGCGCTGTGGCAACAGGTCCGATTCAGTCGATTCGGCCACCGACAAATTCAGGAAAGACATACGGGGAAAATCGAATTTCCGGGCCAGTTGTTGCGACTTTTGCACCAGGTCTTCACGCGTTTCGATGCCGTATACGTGGGAGCCGTCGTTTTGCAATTTGAAAAACAGGTCGTACAGGATAAAACCAAGATAGGATTTGCCGGCACCGTGATCTACGAGCGATACGCCCGCATGATCTTGCTGGATTTCCTTGAGCAACGGCTCGATAAACTGAACCAGGTGGTAGACCTGCTTGAGCTTGCGGCGGCTGTCCTGGTTCATCTTGCCCTCGCGGGTTAGGATGTGCAGCTCCTGCAGCAGCGCGACCGATTGCCCCGGCAAAATCTCGGGCATGGCCGCCACGCGCGCCGCGTCGAGGTCAGCGCGCTTCATCGATCCACGCCATTTGAATTGCTTCCAGCGCTTTTTCGCCGCCGTGCGCATGGTCGTCGTCAAAGCCGTCCAGATCGACCACCCAGTTGTGCAGATCGACGAAGCGGATCGTCATCGGGTCGATGTCCGGGTATTTGTCGTACAGTGCCTCGGCGATGCTGCTAATGTCATTCCATTTCATCCGATTTGCTCCAAAAAAAGTTCACCCGAAAAACCGGATAGGACAGATTGGGCGGCAAGCGCTGCCGCTCCTTCTGCTTGCATAACGTAGCGCCTTATTCTACGGCGCGAGCGAATGGGAGTCTTGCACGCGCAGCTCTCCTTCGCCGTCGCTATACGGGGATGGACTTTGCTGGCCAGCGCAGCTGGCGCACCATGGGCGGCCTCAGGCGAGCTGCACCTAAGCCGACTCTTGGCACCCGATCAGTGGCTAGCTTCGCTGACCTGGTTGATCGTGTATTTTGGAATCTCGACTACCAGGTCCACCTCGCCCACGATGGCTTGGCACGAGAGGCGCGAAACCGCTTCCAGGCCCCAGGCTTTGTCGAGCAGGTCCTCCTCCTGTTCCAAGGCGCCATCGAGGGAGAAAAACCCCTCGCGCACGAGGACGTGACACGTGGTGCAGGCGCACGATTTTTCGCAGGCATGCTCGATGTCGATGTCGTTCTCGAGCATGACGTCGCACAGCGACTTGCCGGCCGGCGCATCGACGACGGCGCCTTCCGGGCATAACTTGGCGTGGGGCAGAAATACGATTTGTGGCACTGGTTACCTGTTCCTAAAAAAATATTCAAAGCTGCTTGAAGGATTTATCCGCACTTGGTTGACGCGATTGCTCGCCCAACTGCCTATGTACGCTCAGTGGCGCCGGAGAACGAGATTGCAAAGATGAGCGCGCACTCCTATCTTGATCGATATCGAAGGCGTTTGGCTGCGCCATCAAAATAAGCACATATGCCCCACTTTGATAAGAAATCAAGCATCAGTTTTAACCCCTAATATGATGGCAAAAAACAGCTCGGGCAGCGAGCGCGATTCTCATAGCACTTGGTCTAAGGTCTTGCCGGTCAGTACCTGGCGCACGCTGCGGTCCATGCGGCGCGCGGCGAATACTTCGGTGCCGTCGGCCAAGGCCTTGACGGCTACTCTGAGAGCTGCCACATCGGCGCCCCCGGTTTTGGCTAGCACCTTAGAGCGCACCGCCTGCATCAAGGCGTCGACGACGCTACGCTCGCCGTCCGACAACAATGAACTGTCCTCGTCGAGCGCGGACTGGGTCGCTAGCAAGATGCGCTCGGCTTCGACCTGCTCCTCGCGCAGCGCGCGTTCGGCCATATCGACGTCGGCCGCCTGAAACGAATCTTGCAGCATGCGCGCAATAGCGTCGTCGGCTAGACCATAAGCGGGCTTGACGCTAATCGATGCTTCCACGCCCGAGCGCAGTTCGCGCGCCGAGACCGACAGCAGCCCGTCCGCATCGACCTGATAGGTGATGCGAATGCGCGCAGCGCCTGCCACCATCGGCGGAATGCCGCGCAACTCGAAGCGAGCCAGCGAACGGCAATCGCTCACCAGCTCGCGCTCGCCTTGCAGCACGTGCACCGCGAGGGCTGTCTGGCCATCCTTGAAGGTGGTAAATTCCTGGGCCCGCGCGCAAGGGATCGTCGCGTTGCGGGGAATGATTTTTTCGACCAGGGCGCCCATGGTTTCGACGCCGAGCGAGAGTGGAATCACGTCAAGCAGCAGCCAGTCGTCGCCGGCGGCACGGTTGCCGGCCAGCAAATTGGCTTGGATCGCCGCGCCCAAGGCAACTACCTTGTCCGGATCGATGTTGGCGTGCGGAATGGTGTGAAAAAAGTCGCTGACCGCTCTTTGCACGTGCGGCATGCGGGTTGCGCCGCCGACCATGACCACGCCGTCGATGTCATCGACATCGACACTGGCGTCGCGCAGCGCTTTTTTAATTGAGCTCATGGTCTTGGCGACCAAGTGCTGCGTGATTTTCGCGAAGGTCTCGGCCGTGATGCGCACATGGATTTCTTCGCCCGAATTGAGAACCGCATCGATGGTGGTGTCGACCTTGGCCGAGAGCAACTCCTTGACCTCGCGCGCCTTGACCATCAGGATCGCCGTATCCTCGTCAGACAGGGGAGCTAGCCGTTCGTGCTCGCAGATCCAGCAGAACAAGCGATGGTCGAAGTCGTCGCCGCCGAGCGCGGAATTGCCGCCCGTCGACAAAACTTCGAACACCCCTTTGCTCAACCTTAATATGGAGATATCGAAAGTGCCGCCGCCCAAGTCATAGACTGCGTACACGCCTTCGGCGCCGTTGTCGAGGCCATACGCGATGGCCGCCGCCGTCGGCTCGCTTAATAGGCGCAGCACGTTCAAGCCGGCCAGCTGGGCCGCATCCTTCGTCGCCTGGCGCTGTGCATCGTCAAAATAGGCGGGCACGGTAATGACGGCGCCCACCAGATCGTCGCCCAGCGCATCTTCGGCCCGCTGGCGTAGGGTCGCTAGGATTTGGGCGGAGATCTCGACCGGGCTCTTGATGCCGGCCACGGTTTTCAACTGCACCATTCCGGGCGCGTCTTGGAAAGCGTAAGGCAGGTTTTCCACATAGGCGATATCGCCCAGGCCGCGGCCCATAAAGCGCTTGACCGAAACGATCGTGTTTTTAGGATCGGTGGTTTGCGCGGCCTGCGCCAGGTAGCCGATGTTGGCGTGGCCGTTCGCCAGGTAGCGCACGACGGACGGCAGCAAGGCCCGTCCTTCTTCGTCGTTCAATACTTCAGGAATGCTGTTGCGCACGGAGGCGACCAAGGAATTGGTGGTGCCCAGATCGATACCGACCGCCAGTCGATGCTGATGCGGCGCGGTCGACCTGCCCGGTTCGGAAATTTGCAGAAGTGCCATCTATGAGACCTGTACCTTTATAATTTGCATCATCATTTGCATCATCGCGGATGAGGCGGCGCAAGACAAGCGGATTCTAGCTTGGGCACTGATCTACGCTTCGATTGCTTCAAAAGCAAACCTGACCTCGTCGCCGAACTTTTCCAGGAACATCAGGGCGCGCACGCCCTGCGCGGCTTGTTGAAATTGGCCCGCATCGAGCTGGGAGGCGATGTCCAGCAAGCGCGCCCTGCGCTCGGATATCAGCTGTTCATCGAGCGCATCGAGCGCTGCCACGTCGCGCCCGGCGCGCGCCTCGCCCAGCGCATCGCGCCAATCCATCTGTTGCATCAGAAATTCGAGCGGCATGGCCGTATTCGATTCCGTCTGCAAGTCGACGCCATTTTGCTCGCACAGGTACTGCGCCCGCTTTTGCGGATTTTTCAAGGTCTGATACGCTTCATTGGCGCGCGTGGCCCATTGCATCGCGACGCGCTTTTCGGCGTCGGTGGCATTCACGAATTTGTCTGGGTGGACACGGCCTTGCACGTCCCGGTAGGCCGCATCGAGCGCACCTGCGTCAAGTGCAAAGCGGGGCGCTAGCTGAAATAATTCAAAATGGTTTTGCATAGCTACGTCTATCTGTTCGCTAACATGATCAATCAGATCGCAGCGCTTAAACTGGATGCTAAGTTTAAATACGGAAGCTCTCGCCGCAGCCGCACGCGTCTTTCTGGTTCGGGTTGTTAAATTTGAAGCCCTCGTTCAAGCCTTCGCGCGCGAAATCGAGCTCGGTGCCGTCAATATAGGGCAGGCTTTTGGGATCGACGAATACCTTTACGCCGTAAGATTCGAAGACCTTGTCTTCAGCGGCGACTTCATCAACATATTCAAGCTTGTAGGCGAGGCCAGAACAGCCCGTGGTGCGTACGCCAAAACGCAAACCGACGCCTTTGCCGCGACGTTCGATGTAGCGATTGATGTGCTTCGCCGCTTTTTCTGTAAGAGTAATTGCCATTTATATCTCCGCGCCTGCTCGCTGAGAACAGGTCTTGATGAACTGCCGTTAAGTCCTATGGGCTCGGCCGTCAAGGCGCGACTGGATGCTTGGTCCTGTAATCTAATACGGCCGCCTTGATCGCATCTTCGGCCAGGATCGAGCAATGAATCTTTACCGGCGGCAGCGCCAATTCGTCCGCGATCTGGGTGTTCTTGATCGACAGCGCCTGATCTAGCGTCTTGCCCTTGACCCACTCGGTGACGAGGGAACTCGACGCAATGGCCGAACCGCAGCCGTAGGTCTTGAATTTCGCATCCTCGATGAGGCCGTCGGCGCCCACCTTGATCTGCAGTTTCATGACGTCGCCGCAGGCGGGCGCGCCCACCATGCCGGTGCCGATGGCCTTGTCGCCTTGATCGAAAGCACCGACGTTGCGCGGGTTTTCGTAATGATCCAACACTTTGTCTGAGTAAGCCATTCTGATGCTCCTAAAATTAAAAGCCAACCCCGTCACCGGGGCCATCTGCGCTTAGTGCGCCGCCCATTGGATCGAATTGATGTCGATCCCCTCTTTGAACATGTCCCACAGAGGCGACAGATCACGCAATTTCGACACTTTCGACTTCAAGAGAGCAATTGCGAAATCGATATCCGCTTCGGTTGAGAAGCGGCCGATGGTGAAACGGATCGAGCTGTGCGCTAGCTCGTCGCTGCGGCCTAGGGCGCGCAACACGTAAGATGGCTCCAAGCTGGCCGACGTGCAGGCCGAACCGGACGACACGGCGATGTCCTTGATGGCCATGATCAGGGACTCGCCTTCGACGTAATTGAAGCTCACGTTCAGGTTGTGCGGCACGCGCTGCACCATGTCGCCGTTGACATACACTTCCTCGATCTCCTGCAAGCCCTTGGCCAGACGGTCGCGCAATCCTTTGACGCGCGTGATTTCCAGGTCCATTTCTTCCTGGGCGATGCGGAAGGCCTCGCCCATGCCCACGATTTGATGGGTGGGCAGAGTGCCCGAGCGCAAACCGCGCTCGTGACCGCCACCGTGCATCTGCGCCTCGATGCGGATGCGCGGCTTACGGCGCACGTACAGGGCGCCGATGCCTTTCGGACCGTAGGTTTTGTGGGCCGTGAAGGTCATCAGGTCGACCTTGCTTTTTTCCAGGTCGATGTGGACCTTGCCAGTCGCCTGGGCGGCGTCGCAGTGGAACACAATGCCCTTCGAGCGGCACAGTTCGCCGATCGCATCGATCGGCTGGATCACGCCGATTTCATTGTTGACCAGCATGACCGAGACCAGGATCGTATCGGGGCGGATGGCCGCGGCCAGTTGCTCAATCGTGATCAAGCCATCGTCCTTGGGTTCCAGATAAGTCGCCTCGAAACCGATCCGTTCCAGTTCGCGCACGGTGTCGAGCACGGATTTGTGTTCCGTCTTGACGGTGATGATGTGTTTGCCCTTGGTCTTGTAAAACTGGGCCGCGCCCTTCAGGGCCAGGTTGTTGCTTTCCGTCGCGCCTGAAGTCCAGATAATTTCGCGCGCATCGGCATGCACCAGGGCGGCCACCTGGGCGCGCGCTTGCTCGACCGCTTTTTCCGCCGTCCAGCCGTACATGTGGCTGCGCGAGGCCGGATTGCCGAACTGCTCGCGCAGGAATGGAATCATCTTGTCGGCGACCCGCGGGTCAATTGGCGTGGTGGCCGAATAGTCCATATAAATCGGAAAATGGGGCGCAGTTTGAAATAGAACCTGTTCAGCTTTTGTTTCGGGGGCGTTCATATCACTCCAATGCTATCGAGCAGACCAAATATTTTTTCAACCGACTGCAACGTGGTTATGGTGCATCACCACCACGTTTTGCTCGGCGCTCTTGTGTCGTTGTTGATCGACCAGATCTTGCAAGGAAACGGAATCGAGGTAATCGACCATCTTTTCGTTTAGCGTTGCCCACAGCTCGTGCGTCATGCAGCGCGCGCCGGTGGCCGCATCGGCACCGTGGCATTGCTCCTTGCTGCCGCACTGGGTCGCGTCGAGCGGCTCATCAACGGCGATGATGATGTCGGCCACCGTGACTTTATTGGCCCGGCGCGCCAGACTGTAACCGCCGCCCGGCCCGCGAATCGATTCGACTATCTCATGCCGGCGCAGCTTGCCGAACAGTTGCTCCAGATAGGACAGGGAGATCGCTTGACGCTGGCTGATGCCAGACAGCGTGACGGGGCCCTTACCTTGATGCAAGGCAAGATCGATCATCGCAGTCACGGCAAAACGGCCTTTGGTAGTCAGACGCATACAACCTCGGTTCAGTTAAAAATAACGCACTCCCAACCAATCGAAAGCCGGATTAGTTGAATAATTTAGTCAAGTATAGCAAAATCCGCGCAAGTTTGTCTGACAGGCAGCATAAATATTCAGGCATGGGCTTGCCAGCTTCAATTTACGGCGCGCAATTTTTCTCGCGCCCCTGAAAGAGACAGAGAGACAGCGCTTGCTTCTTGCCTGTCCGCGGGCGCTGTGCGCGCCGCGCACGAGGCTGGTCGCCACCGAAGTGGCGTTGCCGTTCTCACAAGCGGGTGCTGCGCAACAGATTCATCGGACCAAACAAGGCTAGCATGGCGGGATTGGAGATGAAGGACAGGTTGTAGGGATGCTCGCAGCTCAAACTTGGAAAGCGAGCGCCATCCGGCAGATGCTTTAGTTGCTCGGCGAGCTTACCCCATAATACGAGCGTCGGCGCGTCCCGCCCGATTTTCTGGGCCCGTTCGGCCAAGGCGCCCAGCACCACTTTCAGGAACGGCAACCACGCCTTGCCTTCCCGTACCGGCGCCACATCGGGGCGAAAAACGAGCGCCGCGTTCAGCAGCAGAAAACCATGATCGATCAAATTATATTGCAATTGCAATAATGTTTGGATCGTGTCTTCGCGGCGCGCGTGCGCGCATGCCGCTCCCATGGCGCTGCCTTTGGTATTTGACGCCGACAAGACCCCATCGGCGACCAACAGCATTTTCATGAAGTTGCGCAGCGAGGTGGCGCGGTTGACGGGCTTCGACAAGCCGCTATCGGACCATAAGCTGTCCACGGCACCATCCATGAAGCACACGCCGGTAGCGCTTTCCGCCCGCGGGTACGGCCCTTCCCCAATGAGGACGTAGGCCACCGCAGCTAGCGGCAACGCAAACGCGGCAAATAAACGCTGTTCGGTCGGCAAATAGGGGGCACCCGCCAAGGCCGGCAGATAAGCCGGGTCGGCCGCTGCCACCGCCGCCAGACCCTGCCGCAAAATCGGACGCCAACTCGGATGGGCCGCCGCCAGAGCGTCGAGGATAGTCGTCGGGATAGCTATGCCGGACATCGAAATCGATTAGGGAAAAAAGCCAATTTTAATGCACTTTGTTTGAGGCAAGCCCATGGGTGAGCTTGCTTGAATTTTTGCCATAAGGCACCCATCCGGTGCCGCTGGGCGCGTGCCAAGGAGCGCCTACTCCGCGTCCGGCTGCTGCGCCGGATGCGCGCCGACGAACGCCGGCAGTTCGCCGCACGCAGCGTGAATGCGCATGATGGTTGGATAAGGCGTCATGTCGAGCGCAACGCGCAAGCCGTTGAACACTTGCGGCACCAGGCAGCAATCGGCCATGCTCGGCGTGTCGCCGTGGCAGAAGCGGCCCGTGCGCGCATCGCTTGCCAGCACCAGCTCGATGCTTGCGAAACCAAGCTGGAGCCAGTGCCAAATCCACTCCAGCTTGGCGTCCTCGCCGAATTTCAAGGTGTGGACCAGATAGCGCAGCACGCGCAGGTTGCCGAGCGGGTGCATGTCGCAGGCCACCGACAGCGCCAACGCTCTTACCCGGGCGCGCCCGGCCGCATCTAATGGCAACAGGGACGCCGGCGGATGAGTCTCGTCCAAGTATTCGATGATTGCCAGTGACTGCGTCACCAATGCGCCGTCGTCGTCCAGCGCGGGAACTAGCGCCGCCGGGTTAATGGCCCGATATGCCGGCTGCAACTGCTCGCCCCCCGATTTGAGCAGGTGCACCGGTATTGCCTCGTAGGCTAAGCCTTTCAGGTTCAGCGCGATGCGCACGCGGTAAGCGGCCGAGCTGCGAAAATAAGTGTAGAGCTTCATGCGCACTCCTTCATAAGTAGGGACCGACGCTTTGATCGATGGCGCCTAACGTGCTGTTCTACATGCGACTCTGTTCCCGAGCTGGCATGTCGATGAGCGCACGGTCGCCAAGGATGCCGCGCGCCCTCGCAGTATATGCTGCCTGCCCGTTGCCCGAGATGAAGATCATGGCGGCCGAGCGAACGTGACGTGGCCGACAGCGTAGCGCTCGCGCTCGCGCCCATAGCTTCGAGAGGGCGGCGCCCAGTTGGCGTTGCCCACTGCTGGCAAGGTCGCTCAATGGGCGGCGCCGGCAGCATCTAGGGTAGCGGCCAAGCAAAATTGCCTCCCTCACCGCCTGCCACCGTTTTAGAGGGCGAGTTTCAACGGTTGGGCCCGAGTTCGGATGGCGGTGCATGCATCCAGGCCGCGTGCTTAGGCGCCTTGCGGGTCTTGGACCATTCTTCGAGCATGTCCCACTTCACTGCATCGAGACGGTGCATCATCTCGGGCGTGCCTGTGTTGACGGCCAATTCCAGCCGGTGGCCATTCGGATCAAAGAAATAGATCGATTTGAAAATAGTGTGATTGACGGGACCGAGGACGGCGATGCCGCCCGCTTCCAGGCGGGCTTTGGTCGCCAGCAACTCATCCATCGATTCGACTTCCAGCGCCAGGTGCTGGACCCAGGCCGGCGTGTTCTCGTCGAGGTGCATCGGGGCCTGGGTCGGCAGCTCGAAAAACGCCAGCACGTTGCCGTGGCCGGCGTCGAGAAACACGTGCATGTACGGGTCGGGCGCCTTGGTCGAGGGCACCTCGTCTTCGGCGATGGCCAGCACAAAGTTCATCCCCAGGTGTTTGACGTACCATTCAACGGTTTCTTTGGCGTCGATACAACGATATGCGACATGGTGAATTTGTTTGATGGCCATCACTCGCTCCAGTGGGGAAATCTTTCTCAGGGCAGACCCGGTTGCGCCATCCCAATCAGCGGCGCAGATTTAGCACTTGCTATGCGCGCCTTAACAATATCACGTGTTTGAAATCTCGCAAATTGTCGCAACGCATGCGCTTGTGGCAAATGCCAAGCTTTATGCGGCCTGCGGCACTGACCGCACACAATCAATCATAGGCCGCCGTCCCGCCGGATCCAACGTGCTTTGTCAGCTCTTCGTCGCCCTTTCCCTCAAGAGAAGATCCCGTCTTGCACGCCGGCCGCCAGCGACTGACTAACTTTTGCCTACTCGAGCGCTGGAAACCTTCGGAGCCTTGCTTGTTTATAGTCAAATTGCTTAAGAGTTCCCTTTATCAGAAAAACAGGAACTCTTTGCCGTCCCCTGCCGGGACGTCCCGCACTCTGGCAGATACGGCAGCTGCATTGGCCCAAAAACTACGCACGCTCACGTTGCCACGCGCGGTAACATTGCATCCGGTTTACGTTTATGGCGGCTAGTGATATGCGATAATATAACCCTCAACGGGGGTCAGATCGCTGCGGCTACGGTCCTACAAAACGCGACGAGACCGGACTAGACGCATTGCGAAACTGAGCAATTCGCGGCGCCAAATGAGCCAATGAAACGTCTGCTTCGCCGCAACCACTTTATAAGTGTCAGGCGCAGCGCCAATTATGTGGAAAACTAAGGGGCCGCCAGCGTGTCCGCCAACACCATCGCGATTATCCGATGAAAAATGAATTCAACGTCGGTCACGTCTGGCTGTTCGGTTACGGCTCCCTGATTTTCAAGGCGGATTTTCCTTTCATCTTGCGCCGTCCGGCCAGTATTAGGGGGTGGACGCGCCGTTTCTGGCAAGGCTCGCACGACCACCGCGGAACGCCAACCGCACCGGGCCGTGTCGTGACCATCATCGCGCAATCGGGCGCCGTGTGCGACGGCATGGCGTATCTGATCGCGCCGGACGTGTTAGACCACCTCGATCATCGGGAGAAGAACGGTTACCTGCGCCTGACGTTAGAAATTAATTTTGAAGATGGCAGCAGCGCGGAAGGTTTGGTCTATATCGCCGAGCAGAACAACGCAGCCTTCCTGGGCGCCGCCTCCGAACTGGACATTGCGCGGCAAATCGCCAATTCGAGGGGACCGAGCGGCCCCAATCGCGACTACCTCACCAATCTGGCCGCCGCCTTGCGCGAGCTGGGCAAAACTGATTCACACGTGTTTGCCATCGAACAGCACCTGAGCACGTTGAAAAAAATCTGAGCTAGCAACACCGTACCAGCGCGCAACTAAGCCAGACCTGGCAGCTCCGCATTCCACTACGCGCGCAGATTTGGCGACGGCAACGGACGCCACACACGATCGCATTATGCACAACCCGTCTCCGATGACGCCAGGTATAAGACGAAAGTGACGGGCGTCGCGGCGGCCAAACATGATGCGATGGAGCGCCAAATTTTCTTGGTCGGTGGCCACAGAGCCGGACCCGAAGACTGGATTGACCGTGGCAAGGCAACCATCCCAGTCCTGGCAGGCGCGGGCTAAGTGACTAACCAGATGCGACCGTTTTAACCGCCGCGGCCTACTTCTTGGTCGTTTTTTTTGCCGCCTGCGCCAGCTGGTCAGTGACCTTGGTGACTTGAGCTTTCACCGTATCAACGGTTTGCTTGTGGACCTTAGCTGCCTGCTCAAAACCGGCATTTGCATTGTCGATGACTGACTTCAGCATGGCAACGGCATTTTCGGAACCGGCAGGTGCATTCTTGATGACCTCGGCAACCAATGCAGCCACCTTGTTTTTTGCGTCGGCGATTTGAGCTTCCGCGGTTTTTGTAACATCAGCGTTAATACCCGACATGATTTCAGTCAATTGCTGCCCGAAAGAGGCCGCCTTTTCCGCATTCACCTTCGCTTGCTGCGCTGCCAGCTCGAAAAAAGCTTGGGGATCTTTGCTTGAAAATAACTTCTGAGTGGAAACTGCGGATTCTTCTGCTGCCGCCTTGGCCGCAGAGATATTTAACGCTATGGCCTTTTGTCCACCCTCAACAGCTTTGTTCGCCAGCGTATTAAAGGTTGCCAGTTGGGATTCAAAAAGGGCTTTGGTTGCGGATGATAATTTTTCCAGATTTGAAAACATAAACTTCTCCTTTGGTATGGTTGGGATAGGCGCGCATCCGAGGGGAATTGCCGCATACGAGCCAGGTTATCTTACACTTAGTATGTCCTGGACGCCTTATCAGAATACGCGATGCCCGGCGCGGGTTCTTCACTTTAGCGGCGCCAACCCGCCATCGAGGAAATGATCGATGCAGTTGAGTTACCTGACGGCGCCGCGCTTGACGATTCCCTGAGGGGCGATTACGGCATCAGTTGCTTTGAGGTCGATGTATAGGAATGGGCGTTCAGACCGAGCACCGGCCAGCGCCGCTTCCGTCGGGGCGCATAAAAAGTGGAGGGGAACACTGCCGCGTCGCGTCGCCCAATTGGACTTAGCCATTTGGGTAGCATCTTAGGAGAGGCAACAGTTGCAAAGTACAAAAAGGCCCTGGAAGTGGCCGACCCGGCTATGGACAGGACAGACATCTTCAGAGAAGCAATGAAGGTACAGGCTGCCAAGCGCCTTGCCGCGTTGGGTGCACGTTGCCTGAGATGCAGGATGTGCCTCGATGAGGGGCGTTTTAATCGACACATCGGTGTGGGTTGACCACTTCCGACAACACAATGATGTTCTGGTGGACTTGCTTGATTTGGACTTGGCGCTGACCAATCCAATGGTCTTGGTTGAACTTGCATGCGGGACGCTGCCAGCACCACGTGTTCAGACGCTCAACGACATAGGACTACTTCAACAGACACAACAGGCCAGTTTGCCCGAGGTGATGGAATTCGTTGAGCGCGAAAAGCTCTATGGGCTTGGCTGCGGGTTAGTTGAAATGGTTTTGTTGGCGTCAGCGCTAATCACGCCTAGCGCAGAGCTGTGGACACTAGACAAGCGCCTGGCCGCGCTGTCAGAGCGATTCGGAGTGATGCATCAACCAACATTGCATTAGAAGCGGCCTGCGTGGACACCCACAGCCAAATCCGGATACCCCAAAAAGCCTCTTGCAACAATCCGTTGGAGGGACTTTCAATCAAATCCAAAAATAGTCTAACAACTCCTTATTGGAACGGCTAGGTTTGAAAGGTGGCCCCATCATCGTTGCTATCGTGGGTCAGATATAAGACGAGAAGGAGAGCCATAAAGTACTAGAATTTTCGGGGGTGTGCGGGATTTTGTGTAAATGGCGTTTCGTTTAAGCGAGCGACATCCGTTCTTCGAACTGGATAGTGAAGCGGTTGAGCGCCCCTTTCCAATCCCTTAGCGGCATCGTCCATTTCTTGCTGATGTTATTGAGCGCCAGGTAAAACAGCTTACTGACGGCCTCATCGGTTGGAAATGAACTGCGAGTTTTGATGATTTTTCGCAGGCTCATATTAATCGATTCGATGGCATTCGTGGTGTAAATGACTTTTCGGATTTCCGGTGGATAGTCGAAGAACGGCGTGATGCGCGCCCAGTTGCGCCGCCAGGATAGGCCGATTGACTGGTAGTCCTTGTCCCATTTGACCTCGAATTGCGTGAGCATGAGTTCGGCCTCATCGACGGTCGCCGCGCTATAGACGCACTTCAGATCGGCGGCCACTTCCTTCTGCACTTTCCACGGAACGAAGTTCATGCTGTTGCGCACCATGTGGACAATGCACAGCTGGACGGCCGCTTTCGGATAGACCGCTTCGATCGCATCGGGGAAGCCTTTCAGGCCGTCAACGCAGGCGATGAAGATGTCTTGTACGCCGCGATTTTTTAGTTCGGTGACCACCTGCAGCCAGAACTTGGCGCCTTCGGTCTGAGCGATCCACAGGCCCAGCACTTCCTTGTGGCCTTCCATGTTCACGCCGATGGCCAGGTAGACGGCCTTGTTGCGCACGGCACCGGTGTCGCGCACTTTGACGTGAATACAGTCGAGATACAGAATCGGATAGAGCGCATCGAGTGGCCGGGCTTGCCAAACCTTCACATCATCGCTCACAGCGTCGGTGACGGCCGAGATGAGGCTTGGTGACACCTCGGCGCCGTATATCTCCTCCAGATGGCTCTGGATCTCCCTGACCGTCAAGCCGCGGGCATACAGCGAAATGATTTTGTCGTCGAAGCCGGTCCAGCGGGTCTGATGCTTGCCAACGATTTGAGGTTCAAACGAACTCTGGCGGTCGCGCGGAATGTCGAGAGGGAGTGCGCCGAAGTCGCCTTTGAGCGTTTTTGCGCTGTGCCCGTTGCGGGTGTTGGCTGTGTCGTTGATGACCTCGCCACTCTTGCCGTGGCCGAGGTGGTCGGTCATCTCGACCTCCAAGGCGCGCTCAACCAGCATCTTGGTGAGCTGCTTGAGCAAGCCATTTTCGCCAATCAGGTCTTCAGGTTTCTTGTAGTTGGCAAGAAGGCTGTCAGCCAGCTTGACCAGCTCAGGATCGGGCTTGGCCCGTTTGGTACGTTTCACGTAGGTCATTTTTTCCTCTATGGTGGCAGTGTCCTGCCAAATGACCATTTACACAAAATTAAATACACCCTCGAATTTTCTGCCCTATCGCAAATACCGTATCTGTTCCTTGAACCATCGTCATGAGATTCCCATTCTCAGTCTCGACTACATATTCGATTCCTTTCTGTTTTGTCGCGTTAGCTTGAACTGCGGCCCCGGCGAGGCCACCTATAACGGCACCACCAATTGCGCCAACGATATTACTTCGCGAGCTATTTCCCCCAGCGCCTGATCCTATAACAGCACCAACTGCCGTTCCGGCGCTGCCACCCACACCAGTGGTTCCAGCTACATCAACTTGCCGCGCACTTATTACCGTGGCTGATACGGTTCGGTTAACCTGCCCTACAGATCCGACGGAATAAGTTTTGGGAGAGATCTCGGACGCGCACCCAACAAGAAGTAATGTGGCAAAACCAACCATGAACGATTTCATTTTGCGGCAACTTTGGCAGGAAACATGGGTTTTTGGACATCAACCATTTCTAATGCCTGAAGAAATTGTGTGATGTTGTTTTGAATTGCGCGGTTAATTGATTCACGGGCGCGAACTAAGCCTTTAAAGGCATAATCGAAAGGAACCACGCCGGAAGATGAAATATCTTGAGCGAAAATCATATCGCCCGTTTTTCGATCCATGATTTCATACCGCGCGGCCACGTCCGTCGTCATCGACGCTCCGGCAGTTGGCACCTCGAGTTTTAGAATTTTTACTGATAAGTTTATTTTTTTTGTTGCGTCATCTTGAAAAATCGCCATTCTATTTATAGACTCAGTCAAAGCTGTCTGCCACAGTTGTGGAAACGTTACGGCAATAGCAGCAGGAATGTCTCCGGTTTTTTCATCGGGGCGGGCAATAGTTACAATCAAAGACTTCATATCAGCATCTATTTTTTTCTGTGAGAGGCCCACATTTGGAACAGAAAAATTCAATGGCGCCAAAAAGGTGGCGCATCCCGACAAAAGCAATACCATAGCTGCGGTAACGACGAAATATTTAATTTTCATTATGGGGCTCCAAAAAATTAGCACGGTATATTGGACTGGGATGCGATTCGCAGTAATTACTTAATTGGGTGTTGCAGGCTGGTATTCATATGCGGCTACCACGTTTAGTGGGCCTATAAATATCCAACAACCGGCCAAACGACTAGCGCCGGATATCGGAGTTACAACTAAATTACTTTGAGGAAATTATTGTGACCGATGTAATTAAATTCATGTGGACAATATGTAAATAATTTTTATACGCAACAAACCTCCGGCGAAAGACTCCGGCTACATCGTAAGCGACTAATTTATAGCGCGAATATCGACTGCCTCCCCGTTTGCCTGCCCCCAAGCGGCTCAATGCGATGACGCTCGGGAGGCACCAACGCAACCGCGTCGGCAATGCTGGAAAGGAGCAACAAATTTCCATCTCTGCACAGCAAACTTTTCTGCAGCTGGAGGAAAAAATTGAATGATTGCGGAAGGTGGGCTACAGCGAGGATAACCGCGCATGACTTGCAGGAACGCTCTTTGTCGGAATGATGAGGGAAGGCCCTGGGTTAGAAGCAGAAGGACAGTTACGCAGACCAGCAGAGCGCCGACCCGATACAGAGCCGGAAAGCAAAAAGCCCAACCGATGAAGGCTGGGCTTTTTGCAATGCATTCTGGCTCCCCGACCAGGACTCGAACCTGGGACCTGCGGATTAACAGTCCGTCGCTCTACCAACTGAGCTATCAGGGAAAAGTTTTTAGAATCAATGGGTTAAGATGTCGGCTTGCGCTTGACTGTCTAACTGCTTCCTCCAACGAAACGAAGTATATCAGAATTTTCCGGGGCACAAATGTTTTTCTTAGGAGCCCAGGGCCGCTAAATTGCCGTGACAATGATTTTCACTCATTCCCAATGGCTGCCCCAACCGTCACCGCCGGCGAAGCATGCAACACTTGCGATACTTGACATCATGCCATTACAGCTTGGCTCGTGATGCAGCAGCGGGAGCGGACCTAAGCCGACTCGCACAGGGCGTTTTTCGTCTAAGACGACGTCAAGTGCTGCTTGACGTAGACTTCCGTCGTCGACACGGATTTATGCCCCAACAGCTCACAAATAATGTCCAGCGCCACGCCGGATTGATACATGTCCGTCGCGCCTTTGGCTTTCAAGTCTTGCAAGCCAAATGATGCAATGCCAGCTATTTTTTGGTAGCGATGCAGCATCGATGCCATCCCATTGGGCGTGTACGGCTTGCTAAGGCGTGACACCAGCAGGTAATCGCCGGCGCCGGCGCCATGCTCGATCATGACTTGGAAATGAGCGTCGATTTCGATGTCTAGCGTTCTTTTCGTCTTGTCCTGACGGAAACGGAAAATCCGTTTGCCATCGCACATCCGGATCGCATCGCGCCGGTAGCGCAGCACGTCAGAGGGACTCTGTAGGGTTCTATACATCAGCTCCATGGCTAGCTGGACGTTCGGCGTCGCAAGCGACTGAACAGCATGATATTCTTCGTCCGACACGTAGCGTGCGCGCGCCATTTCTTTGTTGCGGCCGGCCTTCGCGCACGGGTTCAACACGATCACGCCTTGCTGCGATCCGATGATCCAAGAAAATGCGCCAGACAGCAGGGCTTTTTCGCGGTTCGCGCTCACGCCGCGCCCCAGTTTGTCGTTGATGTCCAGATAGGTTTTAACATGGTGCGCTTGGACCTCATCTAGCCGCATCTTGCCAAAATAGTCTTTCAAAGACAGCGCGTATTTTTGGTAATCCGACAGCGTGCGGGCGGCTTTTTTTCCCAGCTTGACGAGCTGCTCCAAATGCAACAAATACGCGTCGATACACCATGCGACAGTGCCATTGGCTTGCACGTGTTTGTTGTAATGTCCGGCCTTTTCACACGCCTTGGCGATGTCGCTCCCCAGGCTTTCCCACCGCCCAACAGAATGGACATACCAAAACGCGCCATGTTTGTAGTGGCAGCGTGCGGGCAGTCGTAGGGGATTTCCGTCTTTACGCTGTCTTTGCATGCCCCCATTTTACCCACAAAAAAGCGGGGTCATCCATTCGCGCGAAATTTTCCCGCACAAAGGCGCGTGCAAGGGGCTCTGTTCGCCGATAGGCGCAGCCAAGCATTTCCCGCGCCATTGCCCGTGGTTGGTTCACCTCAGTTTGCCAGATGTCACCTTAGCTTGGGATTCCCAGGAAATCGAGGACGCCGCATAGGAATGTGAGAGGGTGCGGAGGACACCCGGGAATATACAGGGACGGCGCGAAGCGCTCCAAAAAACGACGATCAAGCGCAGACGAGCCTTCAAACGGGCTGCCGGAGATGGCGCACGCTCCCACCGCGATCACGAACTTCGGCTCCGGAATCGCGTCCCAGCACAGCTGCAAAGCATCGGCCATATTGCGCGTAAGCGGCCCCGACAGAACGAGGCCGTCGGCGTGCCGCGGCGAGGCCACGATGTCGATGCCGTAGCGTCCGATATCGAAATTGACGTTCGACAGCGCGTTGATCTCCAGCTCGCAGCCGTTGCATCCGCCGGCAGAAACCACGCGCAGCTTGAGCGAATGGCCGAACCTTTTTCGCATTGCCGCAGAGACCGCCACCGGATCGAGTGACGCTCGCAAAGCACTCACGACCAGAGCGGAACGATCGGTGGCGGCCATCTTGAAATCATTCGAAAACGAGAGTTTCGCGGACGGACACACGGGCGCGCAATCGCCACACAGCACGCAGCGTCCCAAATCAATCTCGAGGGGAGCTAGAGAGACGGCATCGGTGGGACAGGACGCCACGCAGGCGCCGCACTCGGCTGCGCACATGGCGCTGCCAATTAGCGGGCGGCCACGAAAGCCCAGCGGGCTTGCCTTGCGGGGATCCAAGATATACTGGGTTCCTTGGGATACCCTGACCGCGATCGATCTAAACATCGTTTGTCCTAGAGATCGTTTCCACAGTAGGAAAGATCAAAGCTCTTGTTGCAAATAGGGAAGTCCGAGATCTCGTTGTCTCTCACAGAAAGAGCCACGCCAAACCAGTTTTGAAGGGACGGATCCTGAACCTTATAGTGCCGCAGGCGCCCGTCGCTGCCAGTCTCGATCACTTGGACTATCTCTCCCCTTGCCCCTTCGCGCACGGAGACACACAGCATATTCGGGCGCAGCTCTTTGCACGCGGGCTCGGCGGGCGCGAAGTCGCTGCGCTCGAGCGCCGCATGGGCGATCACTTGCAGCAGCCAACGAACCGACTCATCGGTCTCTCGGATGCGCATCCGTAGGCGCGCCCAGCAGTCCCCACCGTCCTCCGTGACTAGCGCGAGCGGAAAAGCGCCATGCACGCGGCCGGGCATGCTAAGGCGCGTGTCAAGCGCCACGCCGCTGGCGCGCGCGGCAAGGCCCACCATCCCGATCTCGCGCGCCACCGCTGCAGTCACGACGCCCACGCCCTTAAGCCGGGCCTGCACGCTACGCGCGCAGAGCATCAGTTCGTTGACCTGTTGGAAATCCCGCGCAAACGAGCCCAAGGTGTCGAGCAGGTCCTGGCACCGCTCCGCGCTCAAGCCAAAGCGCACGCCGCCCGGTCGCAGCCAGCCGCGCCCGAAGCGGCTGCCACAACAGCGCATGGAGGCGTTGATGATGGCCGTTCGCAGGCGCCCGTAGGTGGCGCCCCCTTGCAAAAAAGCGATGTCAGTGGCCATCCCGTTTAGCGTCCCGAGGTGCATCGCCACCCGTTCGAGCTCCAAGGCGACGCCGCGGACAAGATCATCCTCGAGCCGCACTTGGGTCGCCGACAATGCCTCCATCGCCGCGCAGTAAGCCCATGCGTAGGCAACGCTGGAGTCGCCCGCGATGGCTTCCACGCTAGATGCCAGTAAGAGAGGGTTGCGGCGCAATAACAGCTGCTCGACCCCCCGGTGCTGATAGCCTAACTGTATCTCAAGGTGGTGAACCTGCTCGCCTAGGCACATGAAACGAAAATGCCCGGGCTCTATCACACTGGCATGAATGGGCCCTACCCCCACCTCGTGGACTTCGGCTCCCCGCACTTTGAAAAATGGGTAGTCGCTCATGCACTGCTGGCGCGCGCCCTCATGGCGAACCGGCTTTAGCCAAGGGTGTCCGTCCGGGGTGAGCGTCGTTTGTTCCCACAGCTCACGCTCGACCATGTGCAGCGCCGGATGCAGGGGCGTTAGCGAATCGAAGCGATCGCCGCGCTTGGCATCGGCTTGCATCACTATCAGGCGCCCCCCCGCCTCTTCCAGTACCGCGCTCACCAGGACCTCTTCGCCCTCGCTGGCGCGGCCGAACAGCGTGAGCATGCGCGCGCCCGAATCGAGCCGATCAGCGCACAGGCCGATCAATTCTGGCAAACCCGTGCGCGCAATCGCGGGGGCAGACAGGAGGACTAGCGGCTCCTTAGCTTGCATCATTTTCCACCAATAGAGTTGGCCACGAGCAACAGCAACTGGCTAACGGGTTGCGGCGTGTATACGCCGAGCAGCACCAGCGCGGCGACGAATCCAAGCTTCGGCAAAGCGGTCACAAACGGTTCATTGATCGGCGAACCGGTCCTGTTTGATGGCCCCCACAGCATGGGAAAGATGGCACGGCCGGCGGCGACGAAAATGACGGTCAACATCGTGCACATCAGCGTGAAGACGATCAGATTGCCCGATTGCACGATGCCCGACAAGATCAGCATCTCCGCCAGGAAACTGCCGAAAGGGGGGAACCCCAGCAGGGCAAAGATGCCCACCGTGAACAACAATCCTGAAAACGGCAGCACCTTGATCACTCCGCTCAAAGCGCCAATATCGTTGGTTCCGTAGACCGCCCGCAAGCGTCCGGCAGTAAGAAACAACAACGCCTTGATAAACGCACTGCTAACGACATACAGAACGACGCCATAGGCCGCCGCCTTGCCCACCGAGAGTCCGATGGCGATGACCCCTGCCGAGCTAACACAGGCATAGGCGATCAGCCGCTTATAGTTGTGGGAGGCCATGACCTGAATGGCTGCCACCGTCAGCGACAGGCATCCCATAATGAGCAATTCATACATGACGAAATTGCTGTGGCTGCCGCGGAACACCTGAAGAATGCGGAACACGGCCAAGACGCTGACGTTAAATTGGACCGCCGCCAACAGCGCGCTCGCGCTCGTTGGTGCGCCTTCGTAGGTCTCGGGCAACCAACCGTACAGAGGCGCGAGGCCCAGCTTGCTGCCGAGCCCGAACAACATGAGCGCGAGCCCAAGGCGTTGCCATCCATCGCCGGCCGGCTGCAGGGCCAACGCCAATTGATCGAAGGCGAAGTTGATCTCCAAACCGTGCAGGTGGGCGGACTGGGTCAAGCACATGAAGCCGAGGAAGGTCAGCGCCAGCGACATGCTCGAATAGAGCATGTAGTGCCAAGCGACGCGGCGCGGGTTACTCGAACTGCCTTGGGCCACCAGGGGCACCGCGCACAGCGTCGTGACCTCGATCAGGGCCCACAGCACGAGCAGGTGGTTGGACATCACGCCCAGGTTCATGGCCACCATGAACACGAGCGAGAGGGCCGCCCTTGGGAGCATGTTTTGCGCCAGCGCGCGCGAGGTGCGCACGCGCGAGTACATGTAGACGCTAATGCCGAGGAATACGGTATTAATGAGCAACACGAACAACAAGGAGGTCGGGTCAAGTACGAAGTAGCGCTCCACAAAATACTGAGGCAGTTCGGCAAGGGGGGTGCGCACAAAGATCGTCACGCACGTAAGCCAAGTGAGCAAAGCTACGGCAACCAGCGCCGAGCCCACCCAGCGGTGGCGCACCAAGTCGGCCTCGTCGGCGGCAAACTCGGCCATCACGATCGCATCGGCACGATTCATGGGGCATCCTTTTTCTTTTCCAAGACCGGCACCGCCACCGAACGCGTTGCGAGGAGCCAGTTACCGACGCCAACGGTGAGAATGTAGACGGCGCCCAAGGCGGCATGAACCGGCAGCGGCCACGGTTCGGGCAACAGCGACTCGAACAAGGCCAGCGCATTTTCCATGAAGAGCAGCGCGACCAGTTGCGCCGGCGGCGAATCGTTCGTCGACAAGATGAGCAAGGCGATCATCACCGTTGCCCCGACGACGCCGAGCGTGAAAGCGTCCGGGCTCGATGCCGCCTCGCCGAACTGGAAAGACAATGCGATGAGCGCCGTCGCCACGATCCAGGCAAAGAGGTTGGACGGCATCAAGTCCAAGTTCACCTCGGCGCGGCGGCGAATCGTGCTGCGCAGCAGAAGCGGGGCCAGGCAAACGCGCACGACGGTGACCTCGACTAGCGCCAGGATCGCATGGCTCGAGAAGTCGGCATGGTGAGCGAATCCGTTCCATCCGAGCATTATCGCCTGCAGGCACAGCCACACCGGCGCGGAGCGAATCTTCCCGAAGAAAACAGGGATGACGGCGGCGAGAAGAAAACCGATCAATGGCAACGTCATCAGGTTAGCGCTCCCCATCCCACGGCAGCCATACATAAGGCCGCTGCAAGCGACGCCAGCAACAGATAGCCGGGCACCCAGCGCATGGGCAGGCGCGCCGTCAAGGACTCGACACAGCCCACCGCCACGGCGACTATGAGCATGAGGGCCAAGGACAGAAGAATGCACAGCCCGGGCTCTGCAATTGGATCGAACGGATTGAGCAGCGCGGCGATCAAGCCTGCGTACATGCTCATCTTGAGCGCCGCCGCGTACTCCATCGCCGCGAGCTCGGGTCCGCTATGGTCAAGAATCATGACCTCGTGGATCATCGTCAACTCCAAGTGCGTTAGCGGGTCGTCCACCGGCACGCGCGCCGCCTCAGTTTGCAACAGGATGAACAGAGCGACGACGGCTGGAACGGCCATCCAGCGAAACGATGCGGCTTGGTGCAGGTGGCCGATCAGGCCGGCGAAACTCGTATGACCGGTGGCCACGCTCGCTGCGCCGACGAACAGGAACAAGGCCGGTTCGATGAACGCTGAGAACGAGGCTTCGCGGGCCGCGCCCATGGACTCGAAGGAACTGCCGACGTCCATGGCAGAGAGCATGAGGAAAATGCGCGCCAGCCCGAGAGTGTAGGCGAACAAAATGAAATCGTAGTCGAACTGAACGAGCGAGACGCTGCCCAGGATGGGGGCGATCATGGCGGCCAGGATGGATGCCATGAGCACCACGTAGGCGCCAGCCTTAAACAAGGGCGTGGCGACGGCACTGTAGACCGGGCGCTTTCCCAGCAAGCGGCGCAGATCCGAGCCCATCTGCAGCAGACGCGGCCCCTTGCGGCCGGCCCACAATGCCTTGGTCCGGTTCACGATACCAACTAGCAAGATAGGCATCGAGAGCGCGATCAGCACGTGCGTGGCCGCGAGCAAGGCCATCATCGCGGCCCTCCCCACAACAGCACCAGCCCCACGATCACGACGACGGCAACGAGGCCGGCCGCAAAAGCGACGCGCGGATCGTCTTCCCGAAACTTGGCGGACACGTCGGCAGCCGACGCGTTGCCGCGGTCGATGACGGAGAACAGGCGGCGCTCCACGGCATCGACGCAAGCGGTGATCACGTAACTGTCGGATGGAAAGTAGCCGGCCGGGGATTTTTTGCGGCGCAGAAAAACCATGATGCCGCGGAAGTGGGCGCCGAAGTCCATCGAAAAACTCGCTCCCGTGTACTGCATGCGCGAAGTGGGTGCGCCGTAGCCGCAAATCCAAGTCAACTGGCGCGCTGGCGCGGACGCCCCTTTTGAGCGCAGCCACAAGACGAGGGCAATCGCGGCGACGAGTGTGCCCGAAATCAATCCGATGCGTGTTAGCGCATCGCTAATGGGAGCAAGGGCGGCCGCGGCGGATGCAGATAGTGGTCCCAGCGCGAGTTCAGTGGCTCGCCGCACCAGCATGAAGCCGACGGCAGGCACGACCCCGAGTACGATCACACCGGCTGCGTGGATGGCCATGGGCACCAGCATCCACCGACTCACTTCCGTGGCGGGCGGGGTCGTGGGGTCGCGTGGCGCACCGAGGAAAATGACGCCGAAGGCACGCGTGATGCTCAAGGCCGAGACCGCGCCCACGAACGCGAGCGCGGCGCCCGCCACGCACAGCGCCAGCTTGGCCCAGATCCCGGCCGAGGCGCCACTAAACAGGCCGGAATAGATCACGAACTCGCTGGCGAACCCGTTCAAAGGCGGCAAGGCGCAGATCGCGACGCCGCCGATGAGGAAACTGGCCGAGGTCCACGGCATCCAGCGTGCAAGCCCACCCAGACGTTCCATGTCAACGGTATGGGCCACTTGATAGACCGCCCCGGCCGCGTAAAAAAGCTGGCACTTGAAAAATGCGTGATTGAGCACATGAAGCAGGCCGCCGGCAAAGCCGAGGGCAGCGAGGGAAGGAATACCCCAGCTCAGGCCCAGGCACCCTACCCCAAAGCCGATCCCTGCAATACCAACATTTTCCGTCGATGAATAGCCGAGCAGACGCTTCAGATCGCGCTGGCCGACCGTATATAGGGCTCCGATCAAGGCCGAACACGCGGAAAAGACGATCAGGAACCAGCCCATCCACTCATCGGGCGTGCCAATTAGCAGCACGAAGCGAATCAGCGCATACAGCCCTGCTTTGTGGATCACCCCCGACATCAGAGCCGAGACATGGGCCGGCGCCGCGGCATGGGCGCGCGGCAGCCAAGAATGAAACGGGAAGAAGGCAGATTTCAAGCCAAAGCTTGCAACCAACAGGAGAAATACGGCGTTGCGCTCGGAACTGGCCCCCCTCTTTAGCCAGTCGCCAAAGCTCGTCAAAAACCAAGATCCCGAGTGTGTATACATGATCATGAAGGCGGCGACGAGGAAAATCAAACCGATGTGAGTGGAGACCAGATAGTTGAACCCGGCAAAACGCACGTTCCGGTTGGTGTAATCCCAGATCACGAGCAGCCAGGCTGCGAGCGCGGCGATTTCCCACCCGAGCAAAAAAACGAGTGCGTGCTCGCCCGTATACACCAAGATGAAAGACAAAGAGGTCAGATTGAGCAAAGCGTAGTGCACGCCTAGGTTCCGTTTACCTTGGAAGAACGGGCGCAGGTAGCCAACAGCGTAAATGCTGCCCAGTAGCGTCATCGGCAACGACCAGGCCAAAAAAAATGCGCCCAGAGCGTCGAGGCGCAAGCGCAAGGTTCCAACGGGATAGGCCCAAGCCAATTCGCCAACGATATCGTGGCCGCCGAACAGAATCGGCAACACCGTGGCCCAAACTAGTAGCGTAGCGATCAGTTGAGAGAGAATGCCGACACCGGCACGGGTGGCGTTACGCAAGGGAAGCAAACAAACGCCAGCCCCCAGAAACAGGACGAGTATGGCGGTGATAAGTGCGGTCATGGTTCTTTCAACTTAATGGGAGGCCCGGGCCCGACTGCGACGTTGGGGGCGGGACTTCCTGTGACAAACGGTCGCTCGCTGGGCCCGTGTCGGCAGCTTTGCCCAACACACGGTTCCGGTAAGATAGCAACGGTTCCGGAAAGATAGCCGTTGATAGTAACATGTACTTCCAAATTCAACAAATGAAGCTGGGCCCGGCATGGCCAAGACATGACCGTTAGGACGCCTCACAGCAGTGCCAAAGCGCCCCAACCGGGGGCCACAGGGCCCCAATTTCGTCCGACTCAACTTCAAAATCGGGAGTGGCCTCGGAGGGTGTTGCGGCGCGGGCGCGCCCTTTGACGTTTTGCGTGGCGGCACCCGCAAGAGCGCGCCGCCCGCTAAAAGAGGTGGCGTGAGAAAACTGGCCAATGGCTGAATCGGGCGCCGGCCAAAGGAAGAAATGCGTCAAGTGATACGCCATAGCATGATTCGATGGCGAAGACAGGCAGCCCCAGGCCGTGTGAAGAGCAGGCTCAGGCAGGAGCGGCGCGTTCCCAGGCGACACGGCGCGGGCTGCGCCGGGAAGGCAACTGCCGCCCGCTCCGGATCCGTCTTGCAATCGATCCGGAGGCGGCGGGAACGCTAAATGACTTTGGCGATCGCGTCCACCACGACATCGATGTTGCGCGAATTTAAAGCGGCGACGCAGATGCGGCCCGTATCGACCGCGTAAATCGAGTGTTCAGAGCGCAGGCGCTCGACTTGAGCCTTGGTCAGACCTGAGTAGGAGAACATGCCGATCTGCTCGCGCACGAATTCGAAATCATGGGCTGGCGCCTTCTGTTTGAGTTTCTCGACCAAGACATTGCGCATTTCGCGAATGCGCACGCGCATGCCGGCCAGCTCTTCTTCCCAGAGGCGGCGCAAGGCCGGTGTCGTCAGCGCGGTGGCCACCACCTTGCCGCCATGCACCGGCGGGTTCGAGTAGTTGGTGCGCACGACGCGCTTTAGCTGCGACAACAGGCGCGCCGCTTCGTCGGCGCTCGACGCCACTACGCTTAGCGCACCCACGCGCTCGCCATACAGCGAGAACGATTTCGAAAACGAGTTCGAGACCAGCAAGGGGCCGCCGGCCGCGGCGAAACGGCGCACCACGGCGCCGTCTTCCGTGATGCCAGCGGCAAAGCCTTGGTAGGCCATGTCCAGGAACGGGATCAGGCCGCCTTTGGCGACGGCGGCGATGACCTCGCCCCATTGTTCCGAGTTGAGGTCGGCGCCGGTCGGATTGTGGCAGCAGGCGTGCAGCAGCACGATGGAGCCGCGTGGCATCGCGCTCAAGTCGGCTAGCATGGCGCTGAAATTGACGCCATGGGTCGCGGCGTTGTAGTAGGCGTAACTGTTGACGACAAAACCGGCGCTTTCGAACAGCGCGCGATGATTTTCCCAGCTCGGGTCGCTGATGTATACTTGCGCGTCCGGCGCAAAGCGACGCAGGAAGTCGGCGCCGATCTTCAAGGCGCCGGTGCCGCCGATGGCCTGCACGGTGACCGCGCGGCGCTCTTGAATGACGCCGCTGTCGGCCCCAAATACGAGTTCTTGCACGGCCTTGTCGTAAGCAGCCAAGCCGTCGATGGGCAGGTAGGTACGGGGCGCGAGTTGCTCCATCAAAATCGCCTCAGCCTGGCGCACGCAAGAGAGCAGCGGCACTTTGCCGTTGTCGTCATAATAGACGCCTACGCCCAAGTTGATTTTGGCGGGATTCGGGTCGGCATTAAATGCTTCCGTGATGCCCAGGATAGGGTCGCGGGGGGCCATGTCGATGGCACTGAAAAGGTTGGCACTATTGGCGCTAACAGGGGGGTTCGTCATGATAAGATTGAATTCGATAGAAGGCAGGTTCGCAGCGGAGTCGATAGATAGCGGCCACAAGGATAATCGTCCCAAGGCCGCCAGCAGGGTACCATTCTAACAAAGGTCTGATTCGCATGGCTGATTTATCGATTGCAAATGAGGTGGCGCCGGCCGTGATCACCTTCCCCAACTCGCCGTTCAAGCTGCACCAGCCCTTTTTGCCCGCTGGCGACCAGCCGAGCGCGATCGAGCAGTTGGTCGAGGGCATCGAAGACGGCCTGTCATTCCAGACTCTGCTGGGCGTGACCGGGTCTGGCAAAACCTACACCATGGCCAACGTGATCGCGCGCATGGGCCGTCCGGCCATCATTTTTGCGCCGAACAAAACACTGGCGGCCCAGCTCTACAGCGAGTTCCGCGAGTTTTTCCCGCACAACGCGGTCGAATACTTCGTCAGTTATTACGACTACTACCAGCCGGAAGCCTACGTGCCGCAGCGCGATTTGTTCATCGAAAAGGATTCGTCGATCAACGAGCATATCGAGCAGATGCGCCTGTCTTGCACCAAGTCGCTGATGGAACGGCGCGACGTGGTGATCGTGGCCACGGTGTCGGCCATTTATGGTATCGGCAACCCGCACGAATACCACCAGATGATCTTGACCTTGCGCGTCAAGGACAAGGTCAGCCAGCGCGATGTGATTGCGCGCCTGATCCAGATGCAGTACACCCGCAACGAAATCGATTTCGGACGCGCCACCTTCCGCGTGCGCGGCGACACCATCGACATCTTCCCGGCCGAGCATGCCGAGCTGGCGGTGCGCCTCGAGATGTTCGACGACGAGATCGATTCGATCCAGTTATTTGATCCCTTGACCGGCCGCGTGCGCCAAAAGATCCCGCGCTTCACCGTCTATCCAGGTTCGCACTATGTGACGCCGCGTGCCACCGTCTTGCGCGCCATCGAGACCATCAAGGACGAGCTGCGCGAGCGCCTTGAGTTCTTCCGCAAGGAAAACAAGCTGATCGAGGAGCAGCGCATTGAGCAGCGCACCCGCTTCGACCTTGAGATGATGGCCGAGATCGGCTTTACTAAGGGCATCGAAAACTATTCACGCCACTTGAGCGGCGCGCTGCCGGGCCAGCCGCCGCCGACCCTAGTTGACTATCTGCCGGCGGATGCTTTGATGTTCCTCGACGAGTCACACGTCTTAATTGGCCAGCTCAACGCCATGTACAATGGCGACCGCTCGCGCAAGACCAATCTGGTCGACTACGGTTTCCGTCTGCCTTCGGCGCTGGACAACCGGCCGCTGCGTTTCGACGAGTTCCGCTCCAAGATGCGCCAGAGCGTGTTCGTCTCGGCCACTCCGGCCGATTACGAAAAAGAAAATTCGGACCAGGTAGTCGAGCAGGTGGTGCGGCCAACCGGCCTCGTCGACCCGCAAATCATCGTGCGTCCGGCCAGCACGCAAGTCGACGACCTGATGTCCGAGATCGTAGAGCGCGTACGCAAGAATGAACGGGTACTGGTGACGACGCTCACGAAGCGCATGTCCGAACAGCTGACCGACTATCTGAGCGACCATGGCATCAAGGTGCGCTACCTGCACAGCGACATCGAAACCGTGGAACGGGTCGAGATCTTGCGCGACTTGCGCCTGGGCACTTTCGACGTCTTAGTCGGCATCAACTTGCTGCGCGAGGGGCTGGACTTGCCGGAAGTATCGCTGGTGGCGATCCTCGACGCGGACAAGGAAGGCTTTCTTCGTTCCGAACGCAGCCTAATCCAGACCATCGGCCGCGCCGCGCGCAACCTGCACGGAGTGGCGATCTTATATGGCGACCGTATCACCGATTCCATGCGCCGCGCGATCGACGAAACCGAGCGCCGGCGCAACAAGCAAATCGCCTTTAACGCCGCCAACAACATTACGCCGATCGGCATCAAGAAGAGCATCCGGGAATTGATCGACGGCGTCTACAACCCGCAGGAAGCGCGCGAGACGCTGCAGGTGGTACACGCACAGGCCAATTTTGAGGCGATGAGCGAGCGCCAAATCAGCAAAGAGATCAAGCGTCTGGAAAAGCTGATGCTCGATCATGCCAAGAATCTGGAGTTCGAACAGGCGGCGCAGGTGCGCGACCAGTTGCATGTGCTCAAACAGCAAGTGTTTGGCGCGCCGGGCGCAGACAACCTCATGGCGCTGCTCGGCGATTAGGCGGCGCGCGCCCAGGATCTGCGCTGGCAAGCGGGGCCGCCTTCAAGGCTGGCTGTGCCCGCGCGGGCACAGCCAGCGCCTCAAGTGCGCGCCACGCCTTTTTTGATCCACGCGGCCAATTGATGCGGACGCAGACCGTCGTAGTCCTCGAACGGCTGATGGATCCATGGATTATGCGGCAATTCTTCCAGAAAATAGTCGGGGCGAAGGGAGGAACAGCCCTTGGTCCAGATGACGGCCGATTTTATTTCACTCACGCCAATGAAATTTTCCTTCAGGTGGCGCGTGACCTTCTCTAGCGTCGCGCCGGAGTCGACCAGATCGTCGACCAGCAAAATCTTGCCGGCCAGTGGACCTTGGGTCATGGTCATGTATTTGGCGATGTCGAGCTCGCCGCGCCGCGTACCCAACTCTTCGCGGTAGGAGCTGGTTGACAAAATCGCCAGCGGCACGTCGAAAATGCGTGAGAAGACGTCGCCCGGACGCACGCCGCCGCGCGCCAGGCACAGCACCTGGTCAAATTTCCAGCCCGATTCGTGCACCTTCAGCGCTAAGCGCTCGATCAGGCGGTGGTACTCATCCCAAGAGACCCACAGGTGTTTTTCGTCGGATGTTGGGGCAGCCACGTTGGACTCCCTATTCGAAGGGGTGGCGCAGCACGATCGTTTCTTCACGATCCGGGCCCGTCGACACCATGTCGATCGGCACTCCCACCAACTCTTCGATCCGCTGCAGGTAGGAGCGCGCATTGGCCGGCAGCGCGGCCAGTGATTTTGCGCCCACGGTGCTTTCCTTCCAGCCCGGCATTACTTCATAGATCGGCACGCAGCGCCCGGCCGCTTCCGCCCCAACGGGAAAGATATCAATTGTTTTTCCATCGAGCTCATAACCGGTGCACAGCTTGAGCAATGGAATGCCATCTAACACGTCGAGCTTGGTTAGGCACATGCCCGAGACCCCATTGATCTGCACCGAGCGGCGCAGCAAGGCGGCGTCGAACCAGCCGCAGCGACGCGCGCGCCCGGTGACGGTGCCAAATTCGCGGCCGACGGCCGACAGATGCTGGCCGACACCAGCATCTGTTGTCAGCTCCGACGGGAACGGGCCGGAGCCGACGCGTGTCGTGTATGCCTTGGTGATGCCTAGGATGTAGTGCAGCATGTTCGGACCGACCCCGGATCCGGCCGCCGCATTGCCGGCCACGCAATTGCTCGATGTGACGTAGGGATAAGTACCATGATCGACGTCGAGCAAGCTGCCCTGCGCGCCTTCGAACAGGAGGTGGGCGCCGGCCTTATGCGCCGCGTGCAGCGCGCTCGACACATCGCCCACCATCGGCCGCAGGCGCGCCACACAGGTGAGAGCGTCATCCAAAGTCTTCTGATAGTCGACCTTTGGCGCCTTTAGATAATTGCTCAGCACGAAGTTGTGGTAATCCAGGTTTTCGGCCAATTTTTCAGCGAAGCGGGCCTCGTTTAGCAAGTCGGCGATGCGGATGGCGCGGCGCGCCACCTTGTCTTCATAGGCCGGACCGATGCCCTTGCCCGTGGTGCCGATCTTGGCCGCACCGCGCGCCGCTTCGCGCGCCGCGTCAAGCGCCGCGTGGTAGGGCAAAATCACGGGGCAGGCTTCGGAAATCATCAGGCGCGAGGCCACTTCGACGCCGATCAGCTGCAGCTTGTCGATCTCGCGTAGCACGTCTGGCACCGAGACCACGACGCCGTTGCCGATGTAGCAGGCCACGCCGGGGCGCATGATGCCCGACGGTATCAGTTGCAGCGCCGTTTTATGGCCTTCGATCACCAAAGTATGACCGGCGTTATGGCCGCCTTGGAAACGCACCACGCCTTGGGCGTGATCCGTCAGCCAATCGACAATCTTGCCCTTACCTTCATCGCCCCATTGGGTGCCGATGACGACGACGTTCTTTGCCATAATTTTCTTTGACATCACTTAACCTAAGTTTTTTAGAATCCAGTTGCAACCATCAACGTCAAGCACTAGCGCGCGGTCGCACTCGAACTCGTCTTGTTCGTCAGTATGACCCGGCATGCTCTGGATCACCACTTCGCCTGCCGTGCGCAGCTCGACGATTTTTTGCTTTAGCTCGAGCGCGTTGCCCCATGGCGCTCGGATCGAATGCTTGCGCTCGGCTGTGGGAAGCAGGCGCGCCAGCTCGCGCAGGTCGAGCGAAAATCCGGTGGCAGGACGAGCGCGGCCAAACGCTTCGCCGACGTGATCGTAGCGCCCGCCGTGAGCGACTGCATTCGGCAAGCCGGGCACATACAAGGCGAACATCGCGCCGCTTTCATATTGATAACCGCGCAGGTCGGCCAAGTCGATGGCCACCTCGGCGCGACCGATGGCCGAGCCAGCCAGCGCCGCCAGCTCGGCTAACGCTTTCGTGATGCCGGGCGCAGCAGGCAGCACTTCGCGGGCCCGTTTCAGCACCTCGATGTCGCCGTACAATTCGGGCAAAGCCAACAGGGCAATTCGCGTCTGCGCTTCGTAGCCGGCGGTCAGTTCCAGGAGACCGGGCTTGTCCTTGGCGCGCAGCAACGCGTACAACGCCGCCTCGTCCAGGCGGGCGGCCGCGTCGCCGGCGATGATGGCGCGCAGCACGCCGACGTGCGACAAATCCAGGCGCACCTCGGCAAATCCGGCGAGCGCGAGCGAGGCGAGCGCCAGCTCCTGGATCTCGGCATCGGCTTCGAGGCCGGCATGGCCGTAAATCTCGGCGCCGATTTGCAACGGCTCGCGCGTCGCGTGCAGGCCGGACGGGCGCGTGTGCAGCACGCTGCCGGCGTAGCACAGGCGCGTCACGGAAGCGCGGTTTAGCAAGTGGGCATCGATGCGGGTCACCTGGATCGTCATATCGGCGCGCAAGCCAAGCATGCGCCCGGAAATCTGATCCACCAGTTTAAAGGTGCGCAGATCGGTATCCTTGCCGGCGCCAGTCAGCAGCGATTCAAGATACTCCAGCAGCGGCGGCATGACCAGCTCGTAACCGTAGAGACGGAAATTGTCGAGCATGAGACGACGCAACTCTTCAATCTTGCGCGCTTCCGACGGTAAAACGTCGGCAATATTTTCGGGCAAAAGCCAATTCGGCATGGGGAAATACGGAAAGAAAGTGGAAAAAATGAAATTAAAATGAATAATGTTTGGCAGCAGTGTTCATACCAAGCAAAAAGCCGAGCCTAATATTTTACGCGAAAAAAGACAACAATGGCAACAAGTTCGCGTGCCAGAGCGGCCCTGAAACGGGGCCGCTCCGGCACATCGACCATGCGCCTGTCCTATGCCCCGCTGCAAGTTCTACTTTTTGGCACCAGCGGCGGCGCCGGAATTCTTGAAGTATTTGAAGAAGTCGGAGCTCGAGTCGATCACCATCACGTCGCCGTGGGTCTTGAAGGTGGCGCGATAGGCTTCCAAGCTGCGGTAGAACTTGTAGAACTCTGGGTTCTTGCCAAACGCCTCGGCATACGTCTGCGATGCCTTGGCGTCGCCTTCGCCGCGGATTTTTTCAGCGTCACTGTACGCTTCGGCCAAGATCACGGTGCGCTGTTTGTCGGCGTCGGCGCGGATTTTTTCGGAGTCGGCCGAACCGGTCGAACGCAGTTCATTGGCGACCCGCACGCGCTCGGACTTCATGCGGTCATACACCGAATTGTTGATCTGCTCGACATAATCAACCCGCTTTAGGCGCACGTCGACAATCTCGACGCCGATCAGATTGGCTTCGGCCACGACCTTAGTGCGAATCGCTTCCATTACCTTGCCGCGCTCGCCGGAAATAACTTCACGCACGGTGCGCTTGGTGATTTCGTCGTTCAGCGCCGCCTTCACGATTTGGCCCAGGCGGTCGCGCGCCCGGCCTTCGTCGCCGCCAAAGCTGACGAAGTAGAGGCGCGGTTCGATGATGCGCCACTTGACGAAGGCATCGACCAGGATGTTTTTCTTCTCAGCCGTGATGAAGCGGTCGGCTTCCGGCGATTCGATGGTCAAGATGCGCTTGTCGAGGTACAGCACGTTCTGGAAGGGGGGCGGCAGTTTGAAATGCAGGCCCGGTTCGCTGATGACTTGCTTGACTTCGCCCAAGGCAAAGACGATGGCGTATTTGCGCTGATCGACGATGAACACGGTCGATGACAAGAGCATGAGTGCGATAAAGCCCGCGATCAGAGCTGTGGCGATACGGTTCATTAGCGGCTCTCCCGTTCACGTGAATTGTCGCGGGAACGACTGTCGTGCTGACGCACCGCCTCCAGCGCTTGCAGCGCGTCGGCCGGCAACACCGCGCTTAGCGGCGGTGCTACGGCGGCCGCCGTGGCGGCCTTGGCGGCTGCGGCCGCTGCATCGTTGGCCGCCGTTTGGGCGATCAGTTTGTCGAGCGGCAGGTACAGCAAATTGCTGCCCGTCTTGGTGTCTATCATCACTTTGCTCGCGCTGGCGAAAATCTGCTGCATGGTTTCCAGGTACATCCGGTCGCGTGTCACGCCCGGCGCTTTTTGATATTCGGTCAGCACCTGGCGGAAACGCGACGCGTTGCCGACTGCGTTGTCGGTCACCAAGGAACGGTAGGCCTCCGCTTCTTGCATCAGGCGGAATGCGGCGCCGCGCGCCTTCGGAATGACGTCGTTGGCGTAGGCCTCGCCCTCGTTTTTCTGACGCTCGCGGTCCTGTCCGGCCTTGACGGCGTCGTCAAAGGCGGCCTGCACCTGCTCGGGCGGCTGTACACCTTGCATCGTGACATTGGTAATTTGTGCACCGGAAGCGTAGCGGTCGAGAATTTGCTGCATCAAACGCTGCACGTCGTAGGCCACCTTCTCGCGCCCTTCGTAGAGCACGAAGTCCATCTTGCTGCGCCCGACGATCTCGCGGATGGCCGATTCGGCCACCTGGCGCAAGGCCTCTTCCGGTTCGCGGTTGTTAAACAGCCAGGCGCGCGGATCTTTCAGCTTGTATTGCACGGCAAACTGGATGTCGATGATGTTCTCATCGTCGGTCAGCATCAAAGACTCCCTGCCCTCCTTATTCTTGACGCTGGTGCGGTAGCCCACTTCGACGGTGCGCACCTGCGACACGTTGACCGTCTCGTCGGTCTGGAACGGGTACGGCCAGCGCCAGTTGAAACCGGGCAGCGTCGTGTGGCTGTATTTGCCGAACGTGAGCACGACGCCGGTCTGTCCTTCCTGCACGATGAAGGCGCCGCTGACGAGCCAGATCAAGAGCGCGATCACAGCGATCGCACCAACCGTGATGCCGGCGCCCTTCATGTCGGGGCGCAGGCCGCCACCGCCACTGTCGGGGCGGTTTTTCTGGCCGAAGAAGGCAGTCAGGCGGGCGTTGAAGTCGCGCCAGATCTGTTCCAGATCAGGCGGGCCGTCGCCCGGCTTCTTGCCTTGGGCGTATTGATGGTCGCCCTTTTGGTTTGCCCGGCGGGGGTTATTTAGCGCCAATTTCAAGCGTATTTTTCTTAATAGGGAAACAAACATACTAGCGTGATCCGACATGGGTGGAGGTTGGAATACTATCTGCCGGGTCGGCGTCAAAAGCCTGATCCGCGCCGGCATCGTCCTGCTCAGCATACTGTAATTGTTGTGCCGCGAAGCGCTCCGCCGCGGCATCGACCAGGTGGCTCGAGGCGGGCGCATTTTGCGCCGATTCCACGATCGCCTGGCGCAGCAAGTCGAGGCCCGTGCCCTTCTGGGCACTGACAAAGACGCGGTGGACTTTTGCCCCTTCGTCGCGCTCGACGGCCGGCTCGAGCCCGGCCGCGTCGATCTTGTTCCATACCAAGATCTGCGGAATGTGGTCCGCCCCGATCTCTTTCAAAACGATGTTGACCTGTTCGATCTGCTCCATGCGCACGGGCGAGGCAGCGTCCACGACATGCAACAGCAGATCGGCATGGATGGTTTCTTCGAGCGTGGCGCGAAACGCCGCGACCAGCTGATGCGGCAATTCGCGCACAAAACCGACGGTGTCGGAAATGACGACGTTGCCCGCATCCGGGCCCAGGTAGATGCGACGCGAGGTGGTATCGAGGGTGGCGAACAGCTGGTCGGCGACATACACGCCGGCCTTGGTCAGGGCGTTAAACAGGGTCGACTTGCCAGCGTTCGTATAGCCGACTAGGGAGACGGAGAAAGTATGACTGCGCCCGCGCGCGCGGCGCTGGGTTGCGCGCTGTCGCTCCAGCTTTTCCAGGCGCGCGCGCAAGGCCTTGACGCGGTCGCCGATCAAGCGACGATCAGTCTCGAGCTGCGTTTCGCCGGGGCCGCGCAAGCCGATGCCGCCTTTTTGCCGCTCCAGATGGGTCCAGCCGCGGATCAGGCGCGTAGCCAGGTGCTGCAGCTGGGCCAATTCGACTTGCAGCTTGCCTTCATGGCTTTTGGCGCGCTGGGCAAAAATGTCGAGGATCAAGCTGGTGCGGTCAAGCACCCGAATGTTCAGGCGTTTTTCCAGGTTGCGCTGCTGGGCCGGCGACAGGGCGTGATTGAAAATGACGATTTCCAACGCGTTGTCTTGCGCCTCCTGACCGATTTCGTCGACCTTGCCGCTGCCGACAAAATACGCCGCATCGGGACTCGAGCGTTTGGCCGTGATGGTCGTGATGGGCTCGACTCCGGCGGAACGCGCGAGCAGGAGCAATTCCTCGACGCTGGCGCTAAAGTCGCCTTGGCCGAAATCGACGCCGACTAGCGCTGCGCGCATACGACGCTCAGGCAGCTTGGCACAAAGGGGTGGCGCAAGGCCTTATTCCGCTTCGACTTCAAGGTTGAGGTTGACGGCGCGCGCTGGCACCACAGTCGAGATCGCGTGTTTGTATACCATTTGCGTGACCGTGTTGCGCAGCAAAACGACGTATTGATCGAACGATTCGATATGCCCTTGCAGCTTGATGCCGTTGACCAGGTAGATCGACACTGGCACATGCTCTTTGCGCAATGCATTGAGGAATGGGTCTTGTAACAGTTGCCCTTTGTTGTTGCTCATAACAGCTCCGTGATGATGTTGTAGTTAGGAATTGGAGGCGACTCGCGTGATTTCAAGTGCTGAAACACGACTTCGGCAAGACAATGATGCTCGTAAGCTACTGTAACCTGTTTTCGCATTGTCTGTTGCCCCGAGCGCGACTATTTCTTGGCAAATGGATTCTTGCCCATGCGAAATTCAATGCGCAGCGGCGTGCCGACCAGCGCGAAGGTGTCGCGGAAATGCTTTTCCAGGTAGCGCTTGTACGGTTCGCCGACCGCGTCCAAGGCGTTGCCGTGAATGACGATGATGGGAGGATTCATGCCGCCCTGATGAGCATAGCGCAGCTTCGGCCGAATCGAGCCCTTGCGGCGCGGCTCCTGCTTTTCGACCGCTTCAATCAAAGCCCGCGTCAACTTCGGCGTCGACAGGTCGCACATGGCGGCCGCGTATGCCGCATCGATCGACTTCATGAGCGGGCCGATGTTGGTCCCCTTCAGCGCCGAGATGAAGTGGGTTTTGGCAAAAGACAAAAAATCGAGTTTGCGGTCAATGTCGATCTTGATTTCGTCGCGCTGGTCCGACTGCAAGCCGTCCCATTTGTTGACCGCCACGACGAGAGCGCGGCCTGTCTCGAGCACGAAGCCGGCAATGTGCGCGTCCTGCTCGGAAATATCTTGCTGCGCATCGAGCAGCAACAGCACCACGTTCGCTTCCGAGATCGATTGCAGCGTTTTCACCACCGAGAATTTTTCGATCGTCTCGAACACCTTGCCGCGCCGGCGAATGCCGGCCGTGTCGATCAGCGTGTAGAGCTGGCCGTCGCGCTCGAACGGGATCTCGATCGAGTCGCGCGTCGTGCCCGGCATATCAAACGCGATCACACGCTCTTCGCCCAAGAGCGTGTTGACCAGCGTCGACTTGCCCACATTCGGGCGCCCAACGATGGCGATCTTGATGCCGCGCGCCACCGGATCGAGCTCGTCTTCTTGCGGCGGACGCTGGGAAAAAGCCAGGTCGAGCGCCACTTCCACCAGGTCGGTCACGCCGTCGCCATGGGCCGACGAGATCGCATACGGGTCGCCCATGCCCAGTTCATAAAATTCGGAGACGACGGCCGTGTAACGCATGCCTTCGGTCTTGTTGACCACCAGCAGTACCGGGCGTCCGCTCTTGCGCAGGAAGTCGGTGATGGTCTTGTCGTGCGGCGTCAAGCCTTGGCGGCCATCGACGATGAACACGACCACGTCCGCCTCGGCGACGGCCTGCTTGGTCTGCAGTGCCATCTGGTGCATGATGCCTTCCTTCGCGACGGGCTCGAACCCGCCCGTGTCGATGACGAGGAAAGGGCGTTCGCCGACGCGACCTTCGCCGTAGTGACGATCGCGCGTCAGTCCGGGCAAGTCGGCCACCAGCGCATCGCGCGAGCGGGTCAAGCGATTAAATAAAGTCGATTTCCCAACATTGGGTCGACCTACAAGTGCGATTACCGGCTTCATTTTGTTACTCGACCGCGAGAGCGGTCACTGTCCCTGATTGCGTTTGGAAAATCAAATTCGAGCCAGCGATGACGGGAACCGAAATGATCGGACTGCCGTCGGTGCTGATCCGACCTATAAATGCCCCATCTTCCCGTGACAGGAAGTGGATGTAACCTTGATAGTCGCCGACAGCGACCGCGCGCTCGTAGGAGACCGGGGTCGACAAGCGGCGGTAAGCGAGCTTGTCGTTTTTCCAGGCGCTTTGTCCGCCGTCGCGGCTAAACGCCGTGAGCGCGCTCTTTTCGTCGACGGCAAACACGAAGCGCTGATCGACCGCGACGCCGACATCAGACGACTGTTCCTTGGTCCAGCGGGTCGCGCCCGTGGCCGCGTCGTAGCAGCCGACCCGGCCCTGGTAGGACACGGCGCACACGTCTTGGTCAAACACCACCGGCGTGCCGGCGATGTCGGTGACCCGCTCCAATTCGGTCGCGCCGCGCGGTTCGCCGACCGCAATTTCCCAGCGCGGCAAGCCGGCGCCCAGTGTCAGGGCCAGCAATTTGCCGCCCGGCTGCGCCACGTACACGTTGCTGCCGCTAATGGTCATGCCCGGCGCGTTGCGCAGTGTCAAAGCCGGGGTGGTGCGCAGCACGGTCCATTTTTTAGTGCCGGTTTTCGCATCGAACGCGGTAATACGGTTATCGACGCTGCGCACCACCACCACATCTTGGCCCACGACGGGCGACGACAGAATTTCGCTCGATGCCTGCCCTTTCCACAACAGCTTGCCGGCGCCATCAAAGGCCAAGATCCCGCCCTTGGCCGCCCCCACGGCGACGACGCTGCCATCGCTGCCGACACCGGCCGTCAGCTCGGAGCCGGCTTTGATGCTCCAAATCGTCCGCCCGGAAGCAGCGTCTAGGCGCGCTAAGGCGCCGTCGGCGGCGGCCACGAACAGGCTGTTGTCGGCCAGCGCAGGCGAAAAAACGTAGGCGCCAGACTTGCCGATCGATTGTTTCCAGACGGTGCGTACGGCCAGGCTCGGTTTAAATTCTGCCAGCGCGGCCGGCGGCGTCTTGCTCTCTTTCGCCGAAAACGGATTCAACGACTTCATGGTACTGCAGCCGGCCATCAGGGCCAGCAAACTCAATCCAACAAGCTGTTCGGTCATGCGCATAGGGGTACCTTGATCTTTACTGATTAAATGGAGTGAGCGGGCAAGGAGCAGGGCCGGCTCGCCCGCAGCCTGCCAAATTACAGAAGACACGGCCCCAACCGGCACCAAAACCGTCGGGGCCTCACTGCAAAACGTCCTCTTAGGCCGCAGGTTTTTGCGCCGCCGCGCCAGCGCCCACCGCTTCCAGCTTCAACTCGATTAGCTGACGCCCGGGATTTTTCTTGTCCGTGGTCGCCAGCGCTGCCTGATAGGCGGCACGGGCCTCGGCCATTTTGTCTTGCGCTAGCAAGATGTCCCCCTTGCGCTCGGCTACGGCGCCGGCAAACTGCGGCAAGGTGTCACCGGCGAGCACGCTTAACGCTTCGTTGTAAGCCTTTTCGTCGAGCAGTACCCCTGCCAGGCGCAATTTGGCAATGGCCGCGTAGGCCTCGCTGCCATGGTCTATGGTCCACTGCAGCTGGACTTTGGCCGTTTTCAAATCGTTCCCCTCAAACGCGCTTTTCGCCGCCGCCAGTGCGCTCATCTGGGCGTACGCCGTGCTGCCGTAGCGACTTTCCATGCTGGCCGCGTCACGCTGCACCTTGGCGTCGTCTTTCGCCGCCATGTCGCCTTGCAATTGGTCGTACAGCTGCGACGCCTGATTCGATTGGGTGCGCTGATAGTAATTCCATCCGGTCCAGCCGGTGTAGGCGAGCAGCGCCGTGATCAACACCCACGATGTCAGGTTGCCATACTGATTCCACCACGCCTTGAGGGTAGCTAGCTGTTCTTGTTCTTCGAGATCGTATGCCATGAGGATAATAGTTGTAATGGTTAAGGGGTCGCGCTGGATGATAAAAAATCAATGGTGGTAATGCACGTGGTCGTGGTCGGCGCCGACGATCTGGTCGACCAAATAGTCGACGACGGCGTCGAACGGCACCGTGTTTTGCTGCTGGCCGGGCTCAGGCGAGCGTAGCGCCTTGACCGTGGCGACATGCTCGCGGACCTCGTCCTCGCCGAGGATCACGGCAAATGCGGCGCCGCTGCCATCGGCCTTTTTCATCTGTGTCTTGAAGCTGGCGCCAGCGCTGCTGGCAGAACAATGGAGTACGACATCTAGGCCCGCATCGCGAATCCGCTCGGCCAGCACAAACGCCTGCAACTGCGCGGCTTCGCCTTGATGCACGAGATAGACGTCGCACTGGTTCGGCGCGTCCGGTTCGCCGGCCGCCTTCATCAGCTCGATCAAACGCTCGATGCCCATCGCGAAACCGACCGCCGGCGTCGGTTTGCCGCCAAACATTTCGATGAGGGGATCGTAACGGCCGCCGGCGCATACCGTGCCTTGAGCGCCCAGTTCATCACTGATCCACTCAAACACCGTGCGGTTGTAATAATCGATCCCGCGCACCAGACGGGGGTTGATCGTATAGGGGATATTGTTGTGCCGCAACACTTTCTGCACGCCTTCAAAATGCTCCAGCGATTCCGCTTCCAGATAGTCGAGCAGCTTGGGCGCGCGATTGACCAAGTCTTGCATGAACGGATTTTTGGTATCGAGGATGCGCAGCGGATTCGTATGCAAACGGCGTTTCGCCTCCGCGTCGAGCACGTCGTCATGCGCTTCAAAATAGGCGATCAGATCGGTGCGATGGCGGCCCCGTTCGGCCGCGTCGCCGATCGAATTGAGTTCCAGGCGAATGTTCTCTAAGCCCAGGTCATCCCACAGGCGACGGCATAGCAAGATCATTTCAGCATCGATGTCGGGTCCCTTGAAGCCGACCGCTTCCGCGCCGAACTGGTAAAACTGGCGGTAACGACCGCGCTGCGGGCGCTCGTGGCGGAACATCTGCCCTTTGTACCATAGGCGTTTCGGGCCATCGTAGACCAAGTTGTGCTCGAGCACCGCACGCACCACGCCGGCCGTCCCTTCCGGGCGCAACGTCAGCTGGTCGCCATTCATGGCATCGGTGAAGGAATACATTTCCTTTTCAACAATATCGGTGACGGCGCCGATGGCGCGCGCGAACAGCTTGGTCTCTTCCACGAGCGGGGTGCGAATTTGCTGGAAGCCGTAGCTCTGCAGGACCGATTGGGCCGTGTTTTCGAACAGTTCCCACAAAGGCGCATCGGCTGGCAGAATATCGTTCATGCCCTTAACGGCGTAGATTTTTTCCGGTTTTTTGTTTTCTGGCATGGTGTTCTTCAATTCTAACTTGAAATTCAAATGGTGACACTGTGCTGGCCATAGTGGCTCTTGACGTACGCTAGCACGATGGCCTCGAACTGCTCGACAATATGGTCGCCGCGCAAAGTCACCGTTTTTTGGCCGTCGACAAAAACGGGCGCCGCCGGCGACTCGCCTGTGCCCGGCAAGCTGATGCCGATGTTGGCATGTTTCGATTCGCCCGGGCCGTTGACGATGCAACCCATCACGGCCACGTTCATGCCTTCGACGCCCGGATAGGCCAGCTTCCATTGCGGCATCTGAGCCCGCAGATAGCTCTGTATTTTGTCGGCCAGTTCCTGGAACGTGGTCGAGGTCGTACGCCCGCAGCCTGGGCAGGCAATCACCATCGGCGCGAACTTGCGCAGGCCCATGGTTTGCAAAATTTCCTGTCCCACCACCACTTCCCTGGTGCGCTCGCCGCCCGGTTCCGGCGTGAGCGAAATACGAATGGTGTCGCCGATGCCCTCTTGCAGCAGCACCGACAGCGCGGCGCTGGAGGCAACGATGCCCTTGCTGCCCATGCCGGCCTCGGTCAGGCCGAGGTGGAGCGCATACTCGCAGCGGCGCCCAAGAGCACGGTACACGGCGATCAAGTCCTGCACGCCCGACACCTTGCAAGACAAGATGATGCGGTCACGGCCCAGTCCCAGCTCTTCGGCGCGGGCCGCGCTTTCAATGGCCGAGCTCACCAGTGCTTCGTACATCACGGACGGCGCACTCAATGGCGCCGTCCGGGCGGCGTTCTGGTCCATCAGGCGCGCCAGCAGGGCTTGATCGAGGCTGCCCCAGTTGACGCCGATGCGCACCGGCTTGTCGTACTTGAGCGCCACTTCGATCATTTGCGCGAACTGCGTGTCGCGCTTGGCGCCCTGGCCCACGTTGCCCGGGTTGATACGGTATTTCGAGAGCGCGCGCGCGCACGCGGGATAGTCGCCTAGCAAGGTGTGGCCATTGTAATGGAAGTCGCCCACCAGCGGCACCTCGATGCCCATCTTGTCGAGCTGCTCGCGGATGTACGGCACGGCCGCCGCCGCTTCTGGCCGGTCGACGGTCAAGCGCACCAATTCGGAGCCGGCGCGCGCCAGTTCCTTGACTTGAATCGCGGTGCCAATCGCGTCCGCCGTATCGGTATTGGTCATCGATTGCACGACCACGGGGGCGCCCCCGCCCACATGAATCTGGTGCTGTCCATGCGCGATGAGAACCCGCTGGCTGTCACGCCGGCGCCAGGGACCGGAGACGATTGCGTCATTCGAAGAAAGCATATTATTTGATATTTACCCGGGTCGATTTGCCGTCCGCCGCCGGCGGCAGTTCAAGCGGCGCCCCGCGCAGGCTCACTTCCACACCGGCCGGCTTGCCAACGATCAAGAGCATCGGTTCGGTGACCTTGAAGGTCTCGGTGCTGCCGGCCTTGACGATGCGCGCAATCAGCGGTGTGGCGCCGACGCGGCGCAGCTCAACCCATGAATCCTCGTGCGCGACCAACACCAGAACATTGCTGGCGGACGGCACCGTGGCCGCCGGCGCCACCACGTCCGGCGCGGCGGCCGCGCGCGCGCTAGCGGCGGACGGCGGCACCGAGATCAGCGGCACCGATGGTGCCGTCGGTGTCAATGGCGACTGCAACGGCACCACTTCCTGGCCCGGCTTGGCGAGCGCCGTGTCTTGCGGCGCGGAGCCGGGCGCGAGCAACGCCGCGGGCGTGAGCGATGTGTTGCCGGCCTTGTCGACACGCAGCAACAGGGACGGCGAAATGAAACCCAGCTTGTATGCGCCCAGCGCCGCCGCGGCCACCACCATCCCGGCCGCGACGATCCAGCCCTTGGACCGGGACGAGCGCTGCGTCAGGGACGGAAAACGCGCTTCCGAAAAGCGGGCGGAAATCTCGCGCCGCGCTGGCTGCGCGGTCGCGCTCGGCGGATTGACTTCAATCATCGCCACCAGCGGCGCGGCATCGAGCTTGACCACCTTGGCGTAAGCGCGGATAAAGCCGCGCACCACTGCCATGTTGGGCAAGGCCGCAGCATCGCCTTCTTCCAGCCCGACCACCTGGCGCGGCGCCAGCTTGAGCTTATCGGCCAACTGGTCGACGCTCCAGCCCAATTTTTCGCGCTGGGCTTTTAATTGTGCGCCGGCCAAGCCCAAGTTGCCCTGAGGCTGCGGCGGTTCTGCCCATTCTGAATTCATTGGTATCCCTGTCTCACTCATCAAACGCCCCACGTTCATAAGCAGCATACTCGGGCGAGCCGGAATGGTGGCGTCGCAACTGCGTCACCCAACCGGCCTCCGTGCCGGCATCCCCTAACTTATGCTGCACTTTAATCGCAAGCCACAGCACGTCGGCCGTCAGGCTCTCCATTTTTGCCGTTTTGCGAAGCCGTGAGATAAAAACACCGGCCTGCACATAGTTGCGCCGCTCATAATAGACCCGCGCCAGATTGGCGTTGGTCACCGGCTGATCCGGGTTAATCTGCAGCGCCCGCAACAAATAACGTTCGGCGCCCGCATTGTCCTTGATTTTCAAGCTGCATGCGCCCGCATTATTCAATGCCTTGGCGGGCGAATCGTAGGCGCGGCTTTTCAGGGCCGCATCAAAATAGGGTATTGACTGGGCGGCGCGCCCGTCCTGGCACAAAAACGAGCCGTAATTATTGCTCAGATCCGCATTCTGCGGCGCCAATTTTAGGGCCCGCAAAAAATTTTCTTCGGCCAGCGCCGGCTGGCCCAAGCGCATATAGATCAGCGCCCCCATGCCGTAGGCTTCAGCATTGTCGGGTTCTGCCTGCACCGCCTGTTTGACTTCGTCGAGCGCCACTTTCAGCTGGCCCTGCTCATAATACCCGCTGGCCAACTGCAGGCGGATCGCGGCCCGCTTTTGGCCCGGGGTCTGTTCCGAGCTGGTCGCCAGTTCGGCGTTGCCGCCGCGGCCCGAGGCGCAAGCGCCCAGCACAGCGGCAAGGCAGCACGCGGCCAATGCGGGGCAGTAGCGCCGAGCGAAGCCCATCATGAATGGATCTCGACGAATTTGCCGAAGTTAGCGCCGAACTTCTGTTGATACTCAACCATTTTTTCCATCCGCTGCTGCACCCGCGTGCGGTCCTGCACTTCGCCGGCCAGCTGGCCACAGGCGGCGTCGATATCGTCGCCGCGCGTTTTGCGCACGGTAGTCACGATGCCGGCATCCATCAAGATCTGAGCGAACGCCTTGATGCGGGGATTTTTCGAACGCCGCAGACCCGATTCCAGGAACGGATTGAACGGGATGAGGTTGATTTTGCAGGGCACGCCCAGTTCAGGGTGGCGCACCAGCGCCACCAGTTCGCGCGCCTGCAAATCGCTGTCGTTGACGCCATCGAGCATGCAATATTCAAACGTGATGAAGTCGCGCGGCGCGAACGCCAAATAGCGCCGACACGCAGCCATCAATTCGGCCAGCGGGTATTTCTTGTTGAGTGGAACCACGCTGTCGCGCAAAACATCGTTGGACGCGTGCAGCGATACAGCCAGCGCCACCGGCACTTCCTGCGCCAGCTTGTCTATCATCGGCACCACGCCCGAAGTCGACAAAGTTACGCGCCGGCGCGACAGGCCGTAGGCGTTATCGTCTAGCATCAGCTTGAGCGCGGTGACGGTCGCGTCAAAATTCAAGAGCGGCTCGCCCATTCCCATCATCACCACATTGGTAATTTGGCGCTCGCCTTTCGGGCCCGCTTCGATGCCCGAGCTTTTGCGCAATTCAAATTCCGCCATCCACAGCTGGCCGATAATCTCTGCCACCGTCAAATTGCGGTTGAAGCCCTGCTTGCCGGTCGAACAAAAGCGGCAGTTGACGGCGCAACCGGCCTGGGTCGAAATACAGAGAGTGCCGCGATTGTCCTCAGGAATGAACACCGTCTCGACGGCATTGCCTTGACCGACATCGAGCAACCACTTGCGCGTGCCATCGCTCGAGACATGGTCGCTAATGACGGACGGCGAGCGCACCACGGCGCGCGTGGCGAGCTTGTCGCGCAGCGACTTGGCAAGGTCGGTCATGGCCGCAAAATCGGAGGCGCCGAACTGGTGTATCCAGCGCTGCAACTGCTTAGCTCGGAACGGCTTCTCACCCAACTGGGCGCAATAAGCGACGAGTTGCGCGGGATCGAAGTCCAGCAAATTGGTGAGCGTCGTCATCATGTTCTTCTATGGTAAAAATTCCGTTCACCCGGCTCGGGCGAACGGCTTTTGTGCTTTAAGGCTGAGCGATGGTAATTACCGGGAATACACGTTTAGCGTTGGAAAGAAATAGGCGATTTCAACGGCAGCGGTTTCAGCGGCATCGGAACCGTGGACCGCATTAGCGTCGATCGAATCGGCAAAATCGGCGCGAATGGTGCCTTTTTCTGCCTTCTTCGGATCGGTCGCGCCCATCAAGTCACGATGGGTGGCGATCGCATTCTCGCCTTCCAGGGCTTGCACCATGACGGGTCCGGAGATCATGAATTCGACCAAGTCCTTGAAAAACGGGCGGCCAGCGTGCACGGCGTAGAAGCCTTCGGCTTCGGCGCGCGACAGGTGCAGCATGCGGGCCGCGATGATCTTCAAGCGAGCGCCTTCGAAACGGCTATAGATTTGCCCGATGACGTTTTTTGCAACTGCGTCTGGTTTGATGATCGACAGGGTGCGTTCGATTGCCATTTGTAAAAACTCCAATAAAAAGAAAGGTTTAAGACTCAAAAATGATGACTCAATCAACCTTTTATTCTATCATACAACACCCCAGATTCCCGAAAACATGGCCATTCCAGCCTTGCGCTGGCAATTTTATCATGACGTTTAAGCCAGACTTAAGCGGGATTTTTTGTGATTTTCCATAGACATGCTATGCTTTTGGCTAGCGGGATCTTGAACCAATCTACCGGAGGCATTATGAACCAAAACATCCAACAAACCTATGACATGTTGGGCAATACCCAGTTGGTGCGCCATCGCGTGCTGCGCAATACCTATTGGTTGCTGGCCCTGTCCATGATTCCCACCGTGCTCGGTGCCTTCGTCGGGGTGCAGCTGCATTTGCCCATGATGGGCGGCGGCATGGGCATGTTGCTATTCATGGCAATTGCCTTTGGCTTCATTTTTGCGATCGAAAAAACCAAGGACTCCAGCGCCGGGGTGGCGATTTTGCTCGCCTTCACTTTCTTCATGGGCCTCATGCTGACGCCGATTTTGACCCGCACGCTGGGTTTTTCCAACGGCGGCACTTTGATCATGACCGCTTTTGGCGGCACGGCCAGCATCCTGGCCGTCATGGCCAGCGTCGCCACGGTCTCCAAGCGTGATTTTTCGGCCCTGGGCAAGTGGCTGTTCGCCGGGGTCATCGTGCTCATACTGGCCTCGCTCGCCAACATTTTCCTAGGTCTATCGGCGCTGTCGATCGTGGTCTCGGTGATGGCCGTGGCGATTTTCTCGGCCTACATCCTGTTCGACGTGCAGCAAATCGTCAACGGCGGCGAGACCAACTACATCAGTGCCACCTTGCGCATCTATCTCGACGTCTACAACATTTTCGTCAACCTGCTGGCCCTGCTGGGCTTGGGTGGCGGCAGCCGCGACTAGGGGAATCCCGGTCCTGGTAAAAAGCCGGCCGCAGGTCGGCTTTTTTAATGCCACACCGTTTTCCGCCCCCGCGAGGGTGCGGCCCGCTTGAACTTGGCGCGCGCCATCATTGCGGCAAGTCGAACACGGCCATCGATTCGACATGCGAAGTGTGCGGGAACATATTGACCACGCCCGCCTTTTTCAAAACGTAACCGGCTGCGCTGGTCAAGATGGCGGCATCGCGCGCCAGCGTGGACGGGCTGCAAGAAACGTAGACGATACGCTGGGGTCGCATCTGGGGCCGGCTCTGGCGCAGGCCAGCTAACGCCTCACATACGGCCATGGCGCCGTCGCGCGGCGGGTCGATCAGCATCCGTTCAAATTTGCCAAGCGCGATCAAATCGTCCGTCGTCACCTCAAACAGGTTGCGCGTTAAAAACGACGTCTTGTCCGCCAATCCATTGAGCAGTGCATTTTCCATGGCGCGCGCGGTCAAGGTCGGGCTGCCCTCGATACCCACCACGGCGCCGCCGCGCGTTGCCAGGGGCAAGGTAAAGTTGCCTATGCCACAGAACAGGTCGGCCACGCGCTCGCCCGCGCGCACGCCTAGCAGGCGCAAAGCAGACGCCACTAGCAGGCGATTGATGTGGTGGTTGACTTGGGTGAAGTCGACCGGTTTGAATGGCATTTTGACGCCGAATTCGGGCAACAGATAATGCAATTGCCGGTTCAGTGGATAAAAGGGTAAGGCCGTTTCCGGTCCCTTGGTCTGCAACCACCATTGCACGGCCCACGCATCGGCAAAGGCTTTGAGCAAATTCTCGTCGGCGCTCGTTAATGGCGCCATGATGCGCAGCACCAGCGCCGTCATGTCCTCGCCCACGGCCAGTTCGATTTGTGGCACTTGCTCGATGATGGACAGCGCGCCGATCAGTTCGCGCAGTGGCAGCAGCATCATAGAGACGTGCGGCGGCAGGATCTCGCAGCTGTTCAAGTCGGCCACGAACGCCGATTTTTTTTCATGGAAGCCCACCAGAACCGCTTGTTTTTTCTGGACGTGACGCACCGACAGGCGTGCCCGGTAACGGTAGCCCCAAGTGGGACCGTACATGGGGCGCATCACCATTTCCGCTTTGACCTTGCCGATATGCCACAGATTGTCTTCCAACACGCGTTGCTTCATCGCCACTTGGGCCGACGCTTCCAGATGCTGCATGGAACAACCGCCACAAATGTCGAAATGCGCGCATTTGGGCACGACCCGCATCGCAGATTCACGGAGCAGCTCGGTCATGCGCGCCAATTCCCAGTTTTTCTTTTTTTTGACACTGACGAAACTGACCCGCTCGCCCGGCAAGGCGCCCTCAACAAAGACGACCTTGCCCGCTGTGCCGTCCTCGTTGTGCAAATGGCCGATGCCACGCGCGTCCATGTCGAGCGATTCGATTTCGATGATATTTTCTTGCATAGGGACCATTAAAAAGAAGGGAAGAGACAAGCGGGCCGCTGTTATACGGGCAGCGATTCGGCGCCGGGCATGGCCGGCGCCCCTTACAACAGGGAATCGCGCACGACGCCGCGCGCCGCCATGGCCCGCTTGAGCTTGATTAAAGCCTCCTGCTGGATCTGGCGCACGCGCTCGCGCGTGACGCCCATTTCCTCTGCCAAGGTTTCGAGCGTGGCTGGATCATCATTGTCGAGGCCGAAGCGGCGCATGATGACGAGGCGCTGCTTTTCCGGCAGTTTGGCGAGCCAGTCGCGCACCAGCACCGTCATTTCATGGTGTTCGGCGCGCGCGTCCGGGCTCTCCTCACTGTCGCCTGGCAGCATATCCATCAGCGATGACTGGGGGTCATTGTCGAGCGGCGCGTCGAGCGACGTGGCATGCTCGGACAAGGCCAATATGTCTTGCACTTCTTCCACCGGGCGTCCGACCAAGTGAGCGATGTCCTCGACGGTCGCATCTTTGCCGTTGTGGAGCTGCGCCTCCAAGTGGTATTTGCCGCGCAAGATCTGGTTTAGCTCGCGCACCATGTGCACGGGCAGGCGCACGGTCCTGGCCTGGTTCATGATGGCCCGTTCGATGCTCTGGCGGATCCACCAGGTCGCATACGTGGAAAAACGAAAACCGCGCTCCGGCTCGAACTTGTCGATCGCGCGCATCAGGCCGATGTTGCCCTCCTCTATCATGTCGAGCAAGACCACGCCGCGGTTGATGTAATGCTTGGCGATGGACACGACCAAGCGCAAATTGTGTTCCACCATGGTTTGGCGGGCCTGGAAGTCGCCCTGTTTGGCCAGCGTGGCGTAGTGCACTTCCTGCGGCGCGGTCAGCAACGGACGGGTGCCGATCTGGTTCAGATAATGCTGCGTGGTGTCGGTCGACAACTCGGCCGCCAGCACTTTTTTCAGTTCATCGACGCTTTCCGACGCCGCCTCCACTTCGAGCGGTGCCTCGCCGCTTGCCGGTTCGAGCGCGTCGATGCCAACCTCATCAATCGGCTCGTCGGGGAATCCGTCCGGTGCCGAGTCGTCATCCGATTGATCGTGCGGCGTTTGTGTCATTGCAATTTCTAGCGGTTCGGCAAAAATTTCGAAGGATCGACCGGCTTGCCCTGCTGCCGGATTTCAAAGTGCAGCTTGACGCCGTCGGCATCGGAGTCACCCATCTCGGCGATCGCTTGTCCCTTACTGACACTTTGGCCCTCCTTGACAAGGATACTGCGATTGTGGGCGTAGGCCGATAGCAAGGTGCTGTTGTGCTTCACAATCACGAGATTACCATATCCGCGGATTCCGCTACCGGCATACATGACTTTACCGGCGCCGGCGGCCATCACCTGCTGGCCCGCCCTGCCGGCAATATCGATGCCCTTGTTCTTGCCTTCGTCAAAGGTCGCGATCACCTTGCCATCGGTCGGCCATATCCAGCTCAGCCTTTCTTCATCGGCAAGGGGCGCGGCCAAGGTGACTTGCAGCGGCGCGGCCTTGGCCACGAGCACGGGCGCGCCGGCGGGGGCGGCGCCATTCTTATCGACCAATTTGGTGTCGCGGGCTGCCGCGCTGCTGTCGGGATGCTGCAAATCGGCCGGCGCAGCATCGGGACGCTTGTCGGCGCGCGGCGTGGTCTTTTTGAGCACCCGTTCCGAGGGCGGCATGATCACGGCCGAGGTTTGCACGCCGGAAGCGGGCGCGGCCACGTCTGGTGCCTGCACCCGCAGCACCTGGTCCACTTTGATGTCGTTCGGGTTGGATAAGTTGTTCCAAAGCACAAGGTCGCGGTAATTTTGACCGTGCTCAAGCGCAACGCGGATCAGGGTGTCGCCTTTTTTGACCGTGTATGTGCCGCGCTCGTCGCGCTCGCGCGCTGGCGCGACCGGTTCCGGGCGCGCGTTCGATTGAGGGCCCCGCTCGACCACGGGGGCGCGGTTGGGGGTGGTGCTGCATGCGCTCAACAAACCGAGCGACAGGGCCATTATTACTGAGGGTAAGGGGCTTTTTTTATGCATTCTCGTCATGTAATTTGAGTTGTCGGTGGTGTGCTACACCGTACCCGAGCGCAGCGGCACGAAGTGGCAGCCTTCCAGGCTTTCGCTGACCCACTCCTTGTTCCCGACACGGGAGATCAATTGCAGATGCTGCTGACGGGAACCGACTGGCGCTACCAGGCGCCCGCCTATTGTTAGTTGTTCCAGCAACGCATGGGGCACTTCGAGGCCAGCGGCGGCCAGGATGATGCCATCGAACGGAGCGGCCTGCGCCAAGCCTAGCATACCATCTCCGTACTGCAGACGCAGGTTTGGCACGCGCATCGGGCGCAAATTGGCCTTGGCCAGCTCGTGCAGCGGCTTGATGCGCTCGATCGAAAAGACCTCTTGCGCCACCCGTGCCAGCACGGCCGCCTGGTAACCGCAGCCGGTACCGATTTCAAGCACGCGCTTGAGCTCGCGCCCGTTGCGCATCACTTCGATCATGCGCGCCACGATGTAGGGCTGAGAGATAGTCTGATGATGGCCGATCGGCAGCGAGGCATCGATATAGGCTTGCGAGGCCAACGCCTCGTCCATAAATAGATGGCGCGGCACGCCTTGCAGCGCGCCCAACACGAGAAGATCCTTGACACCTTGTTGCGCCACCCTGGCCACCATGGCGCGCCGCACGCCATCTGACACCAAAGGGTTTTGCCGCGGTGCGCCCGCCGCCAATGCCAAGTGGGCGCGTTCTTGCGCATAGGCATGCGCTTTGGATGGCGACGCGGCTTGACGCGCCTCCGCAAACGCATTCTGGGCCGCGCTGCGCGCCGCATTTTGCGTCGCCGTCTGCGGCGTCGCCACCTTGGCCGGCGAAAATGCAAGGGCTTTCTTGAGCGGTTTGTCGGCCAGCGCTGCCAGTGACAGCGGGAAACGACGGTTCTTGTCGTTCATGCCAGGGCCTGGGTCAGAGCGTCGAGTTGGCTCTTGTGGGTCAAGTCGATCTGCAACGGCGTGACCGACACCTGGCCCTGGGCCAGCGCAAAAAAATCCGTCCCTGCGCCGGCATCCCGGGTCTTGCCGGGCGGACCGATCCAAAAAATCTCGCGCCCGCGCGGATCGAATGCCCTGATCACCGGTTCGGCCGAATGGCGCCGTCCCAGGCGCGTGGGCACGATCTCCGTCAATTGCGCATAAGGCAAGTTCGGGATATTCACGTTCAGCAAGAACGGGCGTTCAAGCTCGTCGAAATGGCGCAGCACCAGGTCGCGCGCCAGGCGCGCAGCCGAATCGACATTGGCCCAGCCGCAGGAACCCTGCGAAAAAGCGATGGAGGGAATACCAAATAGAAATCCTTCCGTCGCCGCCGCCACCGTCCCCGAATAGAGCGTATCGTCGCCCATATTGGGGCCGTCGTTGATGCCCGCGACCACCAGATCGGGCTTATCGACTAGCATGCCAGTGAGGGCGACGTGGACGCAGTCGGTCGGCGTGCCGTTGACGAAGTAAAAGCCATTGGCGGCCTGCTGCACCGACAGAGGTCGGTCCAGGGACAGGGAATTGGACGCACCTGAGCGATTGCTGTCGGGCGCCACCACGACAATGTCGGCGATCGTTGCCAACGCTTCGGCCAGCGCGATGATGCCAGGCGCGAGGTAACCATCGTCGTTACTAATTAGGATTCTCATACTTGGATTTTACCCGAAGCAATGCCCGCGCTGCGCAAAGCGAAGCGCGCAGCAGCAGATAAATTTGCAGAGGTTTCAAGTTGCGACCGGTCGCTCCGGCCCGCCACGGGGCCGGCAACTGGCCCATCAGGAGGCGAGCGGATGCTCGTCTTTGAAAAAGGCAATCACCTCTTCCGCTGCGCGCGTGCGCTTGAACGGCGGCAGGCTTTGCCAGATGCGCTTGCCGTAAGGCTTGGAGATCAGGCGCGGGTCGCAAATCATCAGGACGCCGCGATCGCCTTCGTCGCGAATCAGGCGTCCGGCGCCCTGCTTGAGGTTGATGATCGCTTCCGGCAAAGAGCGGTGCATGAAGCCGTTTAAGCCCTGCTTTTCCATGACCTCGATGCGCGCGGCGAGTACCGGATCGTCCGGTGGCGCGAACGGCAACTTGTCGATGATGACCAGCGACAAGGCGTCACCGCGCACGTCGACGCCTTCCCAGAAACTCTGGCTGCCGATCAGGACCGCGTTGCCGGCGGCGCGAAAGCGCTCCAGCAGTTCAGTGCGCCCGCGCTCGCCTTGCACCAACAGCGGGTAGGGCAAGTTGCGTTTGGAAAATTCGTCGCGCAAGCGCTCGGCAGCGCGGTTCACGGCCCGGATCGTCGTGCATAGAAGGAAAGTGCGCCCTCCGGCCGCCTCGATCATGGGCAAGGCGCAGTCGATCACGGCATCCGTGAAGCCTGGCGCATTGGGTTGCGGCAGGTTGTGCGGCACGTACAACAAGCCCTGCTTCTCATAGTCGAACGGGCTCGGCCACGAACGGGCCGGCTCGTCCGACAGTCCCATCTGGGAAGCGAAATGCTTGAAGTCGTTCTTGACAGCCAAGGTGGCCGAAGTGAAAATCCAGCTGCGCGGCACGCCTTCGCGCTGGCTGTTAAAGATCGGCGCGATCGACAACGGCGTCTGATGCAAGTGCAGCGAGGCCGCAAAGGCCTCGACCCAGAACACGGCTTCTTGGCCTGGCGTCACGTTGGCCTTGGGCTCGCGCTGCCATGCCTGAATCTGCCCACCCAGTTCGACGGCGCGGGTGCGGCATTGCTCGAGCGTCTCAGCCCGCTCAGCTTGAGTCTCGAGCACGCTGATCATGCCTTCGAGCTCGTCTTTCAGCGTCTCGAGCGCGGGGAAGAAACCGCTCGATGGCGCGATCTGCGGCAGTGACAGGCGCACGATGTCTTGCGGGAATGTCAGGCGCAAGTCGCGCGCCGCCTTTTCCACTACGGTGACCACTTTGGCCCAGTCGGCCCCGTCGCGCGCATGCACCAAGCCCTCGGCGAGCACATCGCGGCACAGTTCGAGCACGTGCGAGGTGGACACCGTATTGCCGAAAAAGAGAGTAGCGGTGTCCGGCAGCTGGTGCGCCTCATCGAAAATGATGGTGTTAGCCGAAGGCAACAGCTCGGCCACGCCATTGTCCTTCAGGGCGACGTCGGCGAAAAACAGATGGTGATTGACGACCACCACATCGGCCTGCTGCGCTTCTTTGCGCGCCTTCATCACGAAGCAATCCTGATAATACTGGCATTCTGCGCCCAGGCAGGTGTCGCGCGTAGAGGTGACGAGATTCCAGATCAAGGCATTTTCCGGCACTTTTGACAGCTCGGCCTTGTCGCCGGAACGGGTCATCTTGATGAAGCGGGAAATCTCGCGCAAATGGCCGATGTCGTCGCGCGACGTCAGGCGCCCGTTTTGCAGCGTCCGTTCCAGATGGTAATGGCAGACATAGTTCGCGCGCCCCTTCAGGAGGGCCACTGAGACGGGCGCTTGCAAAGCGGCGCGCACGGCCGGGATGTCACGCAAAAACAATTGATCCTGCAAGTTCTTGGTTCCCGTCGAGACGATGGTCTTGCCTCCCCACAATAACGCCGGCACGAGGTAGGCGAAGGTCTTGCCCGTGCCCGTGCCCGCTTCCGCGATCAGCGTTTTTTGCCCGTCGATCGCGTGCGCGATGGCCTTGGCCATCTCCATTTGCGATTGGCGCGGGCGATAAACCCCCACGGCCGGGCTCAAGGGGCCGGCCGCGCCAAACAGGCGCTCGATCTCGGCGTCGTGTTTTCGCGTTTCGGGAAGCGGCGTGCCAGCGCCCGCGCCGGCAGGCACGGGGGAGATAGGTTGTTGACTCAAATTATGCCTTGATGGGGCGTGGGCGCAGCCCGTTAAGCGGGGACATCGGGCACTAATTGCATTTTCAGCAAGGTGATATAGTCCTTGAGCTGCAGCTTGCGCTTCTTGAGTCGCTGCAATTGCAGCTGGTCGTGGTGACCATCTAGTATTAACAAGGCGATCACTGCATCGAGATCGCGATGTTCTACGTCGAGTTCCAGCAGACGCCGCTCAATTTCCTGTGCATCAGTCATGTGTCGCATTCTAAGCAATTTGTTACAAATAGTTCAGGGAAAACGGGCCGTATCGCCTACAATCGTTTTCAGCAATTTCCTGATTCATTTGGGCTTGCCGCAAACTATGTCGCGTTGAAAAACTCTTTACCGGTGCGTAGTCTAATCCACACCGGCGCCGGCGCCAACCTTGATTGTGGGGCAGGCGCAATATTCGTCTCGCGCAGCCAAGGATAGAGTGGACGTTATGAGCTTATATCAGATCGAAGCCGGCACTGCCCAGCACATCGGTGACCGGGCGCGACAAAATGACCGGACGGCTCTGTTCGGGGGGGCGCGCGCGCCCGGCTACATGATGGCCGTGCTGGCCGACGGCATCAGCGGCGGCAGCCTCGCCTCCGAGCAGGCGCTCCATACCAGCAAGCAATTGTTCGACGAATTCTCCGCCGGCGACGTGCCCGACCTGCAGCTCGTGGCCGATCTGCTGCGCGCCATTATCGACGAAGTGCACACCATCATCAAGATGAACCCGATTGCCGCCCACAGCGAGCCGCAAACCACGCTCGTGCTGCTGGTGCTAACGCCGGCCGGACAAGCGATCTGGGCCCACGTGGGCGACTCGCGCCTGTATCTTTTTTCCAACAGTCAATGTGCGCTGCGCACCAGCGATGCGACGTATGTCGAGCACCTGATCCATAGCGACAAGCTAGCGCCCGCCGCAGCGCGCAAACACCGCCATTCAAAATTGCTCAATAACAGCGTCGGCGGCCACCTCAAGCAGCCCGTCCTTTGCATAGGCACGCGCGAGGACTTGCAGGCGGGCGATGCGTTTTTGTTATGCTCGGACGGCTTGTGGCAATTTTTCACGGATGCGGAGCTGGCCGCCGTCATCGCCAAAAACACCCCGCGCCAAGCCGCCGAAATGCTGATCAACAAGGCGCGCGAGCGTGCTGCCGGCCGTGGCGACAACTGTTCGATGGCCATCGTCAAGCTGGTCAAGCCACGCGCGGCAGCGCCCGCTTATACGGTACAAAAAATGGGAAGCGCCGTGTGAGGCGCGTACTGCGGCACTAGGTTCTACTTGGATGCGGCCGCCGCTGCCGCTGCTTGGCGCGCTTTTTCTGCCTTGGCCGCAAGTTTGGCCGCCACCTGACGTTGCCGTTCGGCCGCGTCGCGCTGCTTTTTTTCATAGGCCGCCACGTTGGATGCGCGCTGGCCGACCTTGGCCGCGTCCAGCTCCTGCTGGCGGCGCGCCTTCGCTGCGTGTTCGCTCTGGGCTCTAGCCACGGGCGCGGCATTCGCGCGCGCTGGCGCTACCGCCTTGGGCGGCAGCGCGCCGCGCCGCGCCGCATCGGCTACGCTTTTGGCGTTTTGCTCGGCCAAGGCGAGGTCGCGCTTATCGACGGAATCGGCACGCTTGAAATGGTTCGCCTCATTTTCAACGCGGCGCAGGACGGCCAGCGTGACGCGGCGCTTTTCCTTGGCCTTGTCGAGGCATCTGTTGGCAAAAAACTGGGTGTAACACACCTGCTCGCTCGCGGCGAACTGCGCTTCGACCAGAGCGCGCCGCCTGGTTACTTCAAGCAGCTTGGCGTCAGCCACTGGCACGGTGTGGGTGGGTGCTGCCAGTGCTGCGTCGGTCAGCTTGGCGTCGGCCGGGCTCGCCGTCGGCGTCGGCCCCGCCAGTGCGTCGGCCCGCTTAGGCTCGACCTGGGGTGCCGTGGGCGTCGACCCCGCCAGTGCCTCGGCCCGCTTAGGCTCGGCCTGGGGTGCCGTGGACGTCGCCGCCAGTGGCGCGTCGGCCACCGGCGCCACGGCCGCGGCCGATCCCGCGGCCCCCGCCCCGATGACCAGCGCTAACGTTAGGATTGCTTTTTGAGTAATTTGGCTCATTATTTCCTTAAACGATCGGTGCGGCAGCGCCGCGCTGCCCTTTTTCCATATACTCGCGCGACTGCATTTCGACCAAGCGCGAGACGGTGCGCCGAAACTCGTTCGACAAAACTCCGTTGGTGTAGAGAAGTTCGGGCGCCACTTGCGCCGACACTAGCAGCTTGATCTGGCGATCGTAAAACACATCGATCAGCCAGGTAAAGCGGCGCGCCTCGGACGACGCGGCAGCCGACATCGCCGGAATCCCAGACAATATCACTGTATGGAAGCGGCTGGCGATTTCAAGATAGTCGTTTTGCGAACGGGGGCCGCCGCAAAGGGTCGCAAAATCGAACCAGATGATGCCGCCAGCGCGGCGCAGGGCCTTGATCTCGCGCGCCTCTATCAGGAGGCGCGGGTCGTCGTCGGCCGTCTCGGCCACCCTGGCGTAGGCGTGGCGCAGGGCCTTGTCGGCGAGCGCGCCCAGGGGCGTGTAATACGACTCGATTTGCTCCAAGGCCCGGCTGCGATAGTCGATGCCGGCATCGACGTTCATGATGTCGAGATTACCCTTGAGTAAAGCGATGGTGGGCAGCATGCGGTCGCGGTGCAAACCGTCCGGGTACAACTTGTCCGGATCGTAGTTCGACGTCATGATAAAGCTGACGCCGTGCGCGAACAAGGCATTTAGGAGGTTATACAGGATCATCGCGTCGGCAATATCGGACACGTGGAACTCGTCAAAGCAGATCAAGCGGAATTTGCGGGCGATCCGGGCTGCCACCTCGTCTAGCGGATCGGCCACGCCCTTTAATTCGTCGAGCTGGCGATGCACGCCGCGCATGAATTCATGGAAATGGAGCCGGGTCTTACGCACCACCGGCACCACCGAATAAAAGCTGTCCATCAAAAACGACTTGCCGCGCCCGACCCCGCCCCAAAGATAGACGCCGCGCGGCACATGGGGACGGTTGATCAAGCGCTTGAAGCCGTTGGAGCGACACTTCTTGAAGCGGGTCCATTCCTCATACGCGTTCTGCAAGCGCGCGACTGCGCGGCGCTGGGCCGCATCGGCCTTAAAGCCATGCTGCTGCAAGGCGTCTTGATAAAATTGTTGAACATTCATGGAAATTCGATTCGGCCAGGCTGCGGACAGCGCAGGGCGCCCTGCGCAAGACATTACCATAGTCTGGAAGGGGCGGATTCCATCCGCCCCGCGCTTAGAAATTCAAGGTGCGCTTGTCAACTGCCAAGGCCGCTTCCTTGGTCGCTTCCGACAAAGACGGATGGGCGTGGCAGATGCGGGCGATGTCCTCGGCCGAAGCACGGAACTCCATCGCCACCACCGCTTCTGAAATCAGCTCCGAGGCCATGGGGCCAATGATATGCACGCCTAAGATCTCATCGGTAACGGCGTCGGAGATCATTTTGACCATGCCCGCCGTGTCCCCCAGGGCACGGGCGCGACCGTTAGCCATGAAGGGGAAGGTGCCCGCCTTGTAAGCCGTGCCGGCTGCCTTCAACTGCTGCTCGGTCTGGCCGACCCATGCGATTTCCGGCGCCGTGTAGATGACCCAGGGAATGGTCTTGAAGTTCGTGTGGCCATGCTGGCCGGCGATGCGCTCGGCTACGGCGACGCCCTCCTCTTCGGCCTTGTGCGCCAACATCGGACCGCGCACCACATCGCCCACCGCCCACACGTTGGGCAAATTGGTCTTGCAGTCGTCATCGACGACGATGAAGCCGCGCTCATTTAGGGTCAGCCCGACCTGCTCTGCGCCCAGGCCGATGCTGTTGGGTATGCGCCCGATCGAAATGATCAGCTTGTCGAACACGACCTTGTGCGCGGCCCCCTTGGCATCGGCATACTCCACCGTGACGTCGTTTTTGCCGCTCGTGATTTTGCCGATATTGCAGCCGAGGTGAATATCTAGGCCCTGCTTGGCGAACAGCTTAGCCCCTTCCTTGGCGATCTGCTCATCGACCGCACCAAGAAATACCGGCAAGGCTTCTAGCACCGTCACGGCGGAACCCAGGCGGCGCCACACGCTGCCCATTTCCAAGCCGATCACGCCGGCGCCAATCACGCCCAGCCGGGCCGGTACGGCCTCGATGGCCAGAGCGCCGGTATTGGACAGGATCAGTTTTTCATCGAACGGCGCGCCCGGCAGTTCCCTTGCGTTGGAACCGGTGGCAACGATCACATGCTTGGCGCTTAGCAACTCCGGCGTGCTGCCAGTGACGGCGATGGGATACCCAAGAGCGGTGGCGGCGCCGGAAAAAGCGGCACGGCCGTGGAAGAAAGCGATCTTGTTCTTTTTGAACAGGAACAAGATGCCTTCATTGTTTTGTTTAACGACGCTATCCTTGCGCTTTAACATCTGGCCCAGGTTGAGCTTGAGGCCGGCAACGTCGATGCCATGCTCGGCAAAACTATGCCCGGCGTGCTCGAAATGCTCGGACGACTGCAGCAGCGCCTTGGAGGGGATGCAGCCGACATTGGTGCAGGTGCCACCCGGTGCCGGCCCGCCCTTGGCGTTGGCCCACTCATCGACGCAAGCGACGGAAAAACCCAGTTGCGCGGCGCGGATAGCCGCGATGTAGCCGCCGGGGCCGGCGCCGATAACGACGACGTCAAATTGTTTTGCATTACTCATTATTTAATTTCCAATTTCTTCTTCTGGAACGAAGATCCACAACAAAATATAAATCACCAGGCCGAGCCCGAACGACAGCGAAAACAGCGCGAAAGCGAGACGCCACATCCAGGAGGCCGTGCCGGACAACTGACCCAAGCCACCGCAGACGCCGCCCAGCCAACGGTCGCCGCGCGCGCGGCGCAGACGACTAAAGCGTTGCACCAGGTCCGGCCCAGCGCCGCCGGCGAGCGACCCGAGGCCGACGCCGTTTAGCAGCTTGGCCTTGGCCTGCGCGAATTCCGCGTCCGTCAAGGCGCCCGCCTGGTGCAGCTCGTGTAAACGCTTGATTTCTTCCGAGACCAGCATGGGCAACCTTTCGCTTAGACGGCGACCAAACGGGGCGCCGCGAAACTCTGGCAACTTACCAGCGACGCTTACAGATCGAGCAACAGGCGGGCCGGGTCTTCCAGCGCATCCTTCATGGCCACCAGGCCGAGCACGGCTTCGCGCCCGTCGATGACTCGATGGTCGTAAGACATCGCCAGGTAGTTCATCGGGCGCACCACGATCTGACCGTTTTCCACCACGGCGCGGTCCTTGGTCGCATGCACGCCCAAGATCGCCGATTGCGGCGGATTGATGATCGGGGTCGACAACATGGAACCGAAAGTACCTCCGTTCGAGATCGAAAATGTGCCACCGGTCAAGTCTTCCAGCGTCAGCTTGCCATCCTTGGCCTTGGCGCCGAATTCGCCGATTTTCTTTTCGATGTCGGCAATCGACAGCTGGTCGGCGTCGCGAATGATAGGCACGACCAGCCCGCGCGGCGAACCGACGGCGATGCCGATGTCGAAATAACCATGGTAGATGATGTCATTGCCATCGACCGAAGCGTTGATGACCGGGTACTTCTTCAGCGCGGCGACGGCGGCCTTAACGAAGAAGGACATGAAGCCGAGCTTGACGCCATGCTCCTTTTCGAACTTGTCCTTGTACTTGTTGCGCAGGTCGATCACCGGCTGCATATTGACTTCATTAAATGTGGTCAGGATCGCGTTCGTCGCTTGCGACTGCAACAGGCGCTCGGCGATGCGGGCGCGCAGGCGGCTCATCGGCACGCGTTGTTCCGGCCGCTCACCCAAATTGGCCAACGGGGGCGCGGCCACCGGCCGCAGCGCCGGCTTGGCGGCAACTAATGCCAGCTGCGCCGGGGCCGCCACTGGCGGCCGGGTGGCCAAGGCGCCAAGCACGTCACCTTTGGTCACGCGCCCGTCGCGCCCGCTGCCGGCCACCTGCACCGCGTTCATGCTCGCTTCGGCCAACAGCTTGGCAGCAGCTGGCATCGCCACGTCGCCCTTGCTGGCGCCAGCGCCAGCTGGCGCGGCCGGCATCGCCGCCGCCACCACTTCCATCGGGCTCACTTTGGCCGATGCTTCGGTATCGATGATCGCGATCACTTCGCCGGCAACGACGATGCTGCCGTCGCCCTTGAGGATCTGGATGATCACGCCGGCATGGGGCGCGGGCAATTCCAAAACGACCTTGTCGGTTTCAACGTCAATCAGGTTTTCGTCGCGGGCGACCGCTTCTCCGATTTTTTTGTGCCATTGCAACAGGGTCGCTTCCGCGACCGATTCCGACAATTGGGGAACCTTGACTTCAATTTGTGCCATGTAAAACTCCAGTCTATTTGGTGATGGCGGCGCCGCTGCGGGCGCCGCGCCTTGTGCTTATTTGGTCAGGATAAAACCTTTTAACTTCGAAAAAGCCGTATCCAACAATTCCTTTTGCTGCGCATAGTGCTTGTCGTAGTAACCGACCGCAGGCGAGGCGGAAGCGGGACGACCAGCATACGCCAGGCGTTGCCCTGCCTCCAGGTTTTCCAAGATATTGTGTTGCAGAGCGAACCATGGCCCCTGATTTTGCGGCTCGTCCTGGGCCCACACCACTTCGTTCAAGGCCGGGAATTTTTTCAGTTCCGCGGCGAACGACTTGTGCGGGAACGGATACAGCTGCTCGACGCGGATGATGGCGGTGTCATTTTGGCCGCGCGCTTTGCGCGCGTTGACCAGGTCGTAATACACCTTGCCGGAACAGGCCACGACGCGCTTAACCTTTTTCGCGTCGATCTTGTCATCGACTTCGCCGATCACGGTATGGAAACCGCCTTTGGCCAGGTCGGTCAGGGGCGAGCCGGCATCCTTGTTGCGCAGCAGCGACTTCGGTGTCAGGATCACCAAGGGCTTGCGGAACTGGCGCACCATCTGGCGCCGCAGCACGTGGAAAATCTGCGCCGCGGAAGACGGCTGCACCACCTGCATATTGTTGTCGGCACATAGCTGAAGGAAACGCTCAGGACGCGCCGACGAGTGCTCCGGTCCTTGACCCTCGTAACCATGCGGCAGCATCATCACCAAGCCCGTGGCGCGGCCCCACTTCACTTCGCCGCTGCTGATGAACTGGTCGATCACCACTTGCGCGCCATTGGCAAAATCGCCAAACTGGGCTTCCCAGATCGTCAAGGTATTCGGTTCAGCGGTTGAATAGCCGTATTCAAAGGCCAGTACCGCCTCTTCCGACAAGACCGAGTCGATGACGGTAAACGGCGCTTGGCCGTCCGACACATTTTCCAGGGGGATGTAATATCCGGCATCCCAGCGCTCGCGGTTTTGATCGTGCAGCACGGCGTGGCGATGCACGAACGTGCCGCGGCCGGCATCCTGGCCGGTCAGGCGGATCGCGTAACCGGACGACACCAGCGTGGCGTAAGCCATGTGCTCGCCCATGCCCCAGTCCAGATTGACTTCGCCGCGCCCCATGGCGGCGCGGTCAGCGAGCACCTTTTCGACCAGCGAGTGGACCTTAAAGTGTTCCGGCACGGTGGTGATGCGGGTCGCCAAGCGCTTTAGTTCCGTCATCGGCACGGCGGTGTCGGCCACGTCGGTCCATTTGCGGTTCAGAAACGGCAGCCAGTCCACCGCGTATTTGTTCTTGAAGTTCGAAATGACGGGATCGACCGTATGCTTGCCGGCATCCATGGCGTCGCGATACGACGCCACCATGGCGTCGCCGCCGTTGGCGGGAATGATGCCTTGCGCTGCCAGTTTGTCCGCGTACAGCTTGCGGGTGCCCGGGTGCTGGGCGATTTTTTTGTACATCAAAGGCTGCGTCAGGGCCGGCGTATCTTGCTCGTTGTGGCCGAGCTTGCGGTAGCAAATGATGTCGACGACGATGTCCTTCTTGAACTCCATGCGGAAGTCGAGCGCAATCTGGGTCGCCAGCACCACGACTTCAGGGTCGTCGCCGTTGACGTGCAGCACCGGCGCTTCGATCATCTTGACCACGTCCGAGCAATACAGGGTCGAGCGCGAATCGCGCGGATCGGAGGTGGTGAAGCCGATCTGGTTGTTGATCACGATATGCAGTGTGCCGCCGGTGCCGTAACCGCGCGTTTGCGCCAGGTTCAAGGTTTCCATGACCACGCCTTGGCCGGCGAATGCGGCGTCGCCATGCACCAGGATCGGCAGCACTTCCTTGCCTTCCTTGTCGCCGCGCCGGTCCATGCGCGCCTTAACCGAACCTTCGACGACCGGGTTGACGATCTCGAGATGCGACGGATTGAAGGCGAGCGACAGGTGGACTGGGCCGCCGGCCGTCGAAATATCGCTGGAGAAACCCTGGTGATATTTGACGTCGCCCGACGGCAGTTCCTCGCCGTGCCGGCCTTCGAATTCTTCGAACAGTTCTTGCGGGCTCTTGCCCAAGGTGTTGACCAGCACGTTCAGGCGGCCGCGGTGGGCCATGCCGATCACGATTTCCTGGATTCCTTTTTCGCCGGCGCGCTGGATGGTCTCGTCCATCGAGTTGATGAAGGTCTCGCCGCCCTCAAGGGAGAAGCGCTTCTGGCCCACATATTTGGTGTGCAAATAGCGCTCCAAGCCCTCGGCCGCGGTCAAGCGTTCCAGGATATGCACTTTCTTGTCCGCGTTAAAGCTCGGGGTGGAGCGAATCGATTCCAGTTTTTCCTGCAACCAGCGTTTTTCCGCAGGGTCGCTAATGTACATGAACTCGGCGCCGATGGAACGGCAATAGGTGTCGCGCAGAAAATTGATCAGATCGCGCAAGGTCGCCGTTTCGACGCCGAAATACGTGTTGCTGATATTAAAAACCGTATCCATGTCGGCATCGGTGAAGCCGTAGAAGCTCGGTTCTAATTCCGGGATCGAGGGCCGCTCCTGGCGTTGCAGCGGATCTAAATTGGCCCAGTGCGTGCCGAGGTAGCGGTAGGCCGCGATGAGCTGGGTGGCGGCGACGCGTTTGCGGCCCATTTCAACGTCGGTCGAGGCCACGACGACGCGGATCGGGCCGGCTTTGGCGCGCTCGGCGAAGGAGGCGATCACTGAAGCGTGGCCGACGTCGCGCTTGTCCGAGCCATCGACGGCCGGCACGTTTTGCATGGCGTCGAAATACGCACGCCAGTTGTCCGGCACCGAGCCGGGATTATTCAGATAGGCTTCATACAAGTCTTCTACGTACGGCGCATTGCCACCAAACAGGTAGGAGTTGTCGCTAAATTGCTGCATCATTATTGCTCACCTTTCTTCGCGTTTCGCGAGATTAGCGGGTTAATCTAACCTTCCGCGACACGGCCTGACCGGTTAGCGGATTGCACATCAAGTTGTGGGGAAGGGCTGTATTGCGTTCGGCATTCCAAAAGCGGTTAAGAATAGCACTCGGTATTGTAACGCAACAACCATCAGTCCGTCGCCGAAATTACGTTCGGCGTGCCGGCGGCGCGCGCAACAGGGCGCCGGGGAAGCCGCGCGCCGAGCTGCGCGCGGGAGGCCCGGTGTCCGCCTTGGCGCAAAAGTCGGCGCCTGAAAAACGGACCAAAAAAAACGGGCTACGAAGCCCGTTTTTTGTGTAGCGCTAGCTTTTCAAACTTAAGCGCGCTTGTCGATTGGCAGTACTTCGCGCGTCGGCGAACCGATGAACAATTGGCGCGGGCGGCCGATTTTTTGCTCTGGATCGGAGATCATTTCGTTCCATTGCGCGATCCAGCCGATGGTGCGCGCCATGGCGAAGATTCCGGTAAACAGCGAGACCGGGATGCCCAGCGCCGATTGCACGATGCCGGAGTAAAAATCGACGTTCGGGTACAGCTTGCGCGACACGAAATATTCGTCTTCGAGGGCGATCTTTTCGAGCGCCATGGCAAGCTTGAACAGCGGGTCGTCGTGCAGGCCCAGCTCTTCTAGAACTTCGTAGCAGGTCTCCCGCATCAGCTTGGCGCGCGGGTCGAAGTTTTTGTAGACGCGATGACCGAATCCCATCAACTTGACATTGGAGTTCTTGTCCTTGACCTTGGCGATGAACTCGGGGATCTTGTCGATCGAGCCGATTTCCTTGAGCATGTTGAGCGCCGCTTCGTTGGCGCCGCCATGGGCCGGGCCCCACAGGCAGGCGATGCCGGCCGCGATGCAGGCGAACGGGTTCGCGCCTGACGAACCGGACAGACGCACGGTCGAAGTCGAAGCGTTTTGCTCGTGGTCGGCGTGCAACATCAAGATGCGGTCGAGTGCCCGCACCAGCACGTCGTTGATCTTGTATTCCTCGCATGGGTTGGCGAACATCATATGCATGAAGTTGGCGCTGTAGGACAGGTCATTGCGCGGATAGACGAAGGGCTGGCCGATCGAGTATTTGTAAGACATCGCGACCAGGGTCGGCATCTTGGCGATCAGGCGGATGGCCGACACTTCGCGGTGATGGGGATCGTTGATGTCGAGCGAGTCATGGTAGAACGACGCTAGGGCGCCGACGGTGCCAACCAACACCGACATCGGATGGGCGTCGCGGCGGAAGCCGCGGAAGAAAAATTGCATCTGCTCGTGCACCATCGTGTGCTGGGTCACGGTTTTGATGAATTCAGCTTTTTGCTTGGCGTTCGGCAATTCCGCGTTAAGCAGAAGATAACAGGTTTCGAGGAAGTCGGCCTTGACTGCCAGCTGCTCGATCGGGTAACCGCGATACAGCAGTTCGCCTTTGTCGCCGTCGATGTAGGTGATCGACGAATTGCAGGCGGCCGTCGACATGAAGCCCGGGTCGTAGGTAAACTTGCCGGTGCCAGCGTACAGCTTGCGGATGTCGATGACTTCCGGGCCAACCGTGCCGGCGTAAATGGGGAAATCGATCGACGGGCTACCATCGGAAAATGATAGAGTGGCTTTTTTATCAGTGTTGTTCATGGGCTATTGCTTCGTGGAGGTGAGAGAAAACAAAGGAAATCACAATATTCAAGATACGCCTGCGCCGCCCTAGGCGGAGCGCAGTCGCTCCAGCAGTGCATGCACTTGCGGCAGATCGACCTCGCCTTCCGGCTCCTTGCGGGCCAGCACCAGATCCATCAATGCATTATCTGACAAATCGAGCAGGCGCGTTAGCGCGTCCACCTCCTTGTCAGTCAAGCCGGTCTCGTTCGCATCGAGAAAACGCGTTAAAATCAGATCATTTTCCAGCAGGCCGCGGCGGGCCCGCCAGCGCAAGCGCGCGCGCCTGGCCGGGTCGGATTGATGCGGGGGCAAACTTGATTCGGTCATTTAGGTCACACTGTACAGTAGCTGGGCGCCGAGCCCCATGGGCCATTGGCATCACATACAAGGCGGGCCTCGGCGCCCCCAACGCGCCCGCCTTTCTTTGATTCTAGTCGTCTAGACTGCGCGCCGCACCATCAATTCCTTGATCTTGCCGATTGCCTTGTTCGGATTTAAGCTTTTCGGGCAAACGTCGACGCAGTTCATGATCGAGTGGCAGCGGAACAGGCGATACGGGTCTTCCAGATTGTCCAAGCGCTCGCCGGTCGCTTCGTCCCGGCTGTCGGCGATGAAGCGGTAGGCTTGCAAGAGGCCAGCGGGGCCGACAAACTTGTCCGGGTTCCACCAGAACGATGGGCACGATGTCGAGCAGCAAGCGCACAAGATGCACTCGTACAGACCGTCGAGCTCTTCGCGTTCGAGGGGCGATTGCAAACGCTCCTTTTCAGGCGCGATCGATTCGTTGATCAGGAACGGCTTGACCGACTCGTATTGCTTGAAGAACAAGGTCATATCGACGATCAAGTCGCGGATCACTGGCAGGCCCGGCAAAGGACGCAGCACGATAGGCTGTTTCAACTCGTTCAAGTTGGTGGTGCAAGCCAGTCCATTTTTGCCGTTGATGTTCATCGCGTCCGAGCCGCAGACGCCTTCGCGGCAGGAGCGGCGCAGAGCCAGCGAATCGTCGACGTCGGCCTTGATGCGTTGCAGCGCATCGAGCAACATCTTGTCAGTGTCTTGCAGCTCGACTGTCAGGTGCTGCATGTACGGCTTCGCGTCCTTATCGGGATCGTAGCGGTAGATTTGAAATTTAACTGTGCGTGCCATGTTCTGACCCTTAGAAAGTGCGTGGTTTTGGCTTGAAGGTATCGACCGTCAGCGGCTTGGTGATGACGGGCTTGTAGTCGAGGCGGTTGCCTTCCGAGTACCACAAGGTATGCTTCAGCCAGTTCTCATCGTCGCGCTCCTCAAAGTCGCGGTGGGCATGGGCGCCGCGTGACTCCTTGCGCGCCACGGCCGACGAGATCGTCGCCTTTGCCGTTTCGATCAGGTTGTCGAGTTCCAAAGCTTCGACCCGCGCCGTGTTGAACACCTTCGACTTGTCCTTGAAGGCGACGTGCTTGCGGCGCTCGTCGAGTTCCATGATCGCCTTGTAACCGCTTTGCAGCAGCGCATCGGTGCGGAAAACGCCGCAATATTGTTGCATCGCGGCCCGAATCGCATCGGCGACGGTTTGCACTTTTTCGCCGCCGGTCGAGTTTTCAAGGCGCGCCAAGCGTTCCATCGCGTAGTCCGCGGCGTCGGCCGGCAAAGGCTTGTTGCTTTTTTCTTTCAGCCCGCTCGCCACCACATGATTGCCCGCCGCGCGCCCGAACACGATCAAGTCGAGCAGCGAATTGGTACCCAGGCGGTTCGCGCCATGGACCGAGACGCAAGCGCATTCGCCAATCGCGTACATGCCATTGACGACGGCGTTCGGATTGCCGTCTTTCGGCGCAACCACCTGTCCGTGAATATTGGTCGGGATGCCGCCCATTTGATAATGCGCCGTAGGCACGACTGGAATCGGCTCCTTGGTGGCATCGACGTTGGCAAATTTATGACCGATTTCCAGAATCGACGGCAGGCGCTTTTGAATCGTCTCGGCACCAATATGGCGCAAGTCGAGCAGCACATAATCCTTGTTCGGGCCACAGCCGCGGCCTTCCTTGATCTCCTGATCCATCGAACGCGACACAAAGTCGCGCGGCGCCAGATCCTTGTATTGGGGCGCGTAACGTTCCATGAAACGCTCGCCCAGGCTGTTGATCAGGATGCCGCCTTCACCGCGCACGCCCTCGGTGATCAAGACACCCGCGCCCGCCACACCGGTCGGGTGGAACTGCCAAAATTCCAAGTCTTCCAGCGGCAGGCCGGCGCGCGCCGCCATACCTAGGCCGTCGCCGGTGTTGATATAGGCATTCGTCGATGAGGCCCAGATGCGACCGGCGCCGCCGGTCGCCATGATCGTGGTCTTGCCTTCAAAAATCATCGTCTCGCCGGTTTCCATTTCCAGCGCGACCACGCCAAGCACGTCGCCTTCGGCATCGCGGATGATGTCGATCGCCATCCATTCGACGAAGAAGTTGGTGCGGGCACGCACGTTGCGCTGATACAAGGTGTGCAGCAAAGCGTGACCGGTACGGTCGGCCGCGGCGCAGGCGCGCTGGACGGCCTTTTCGCCGAAGTTGGCGGTATGGCCGCCGAACGGACGCTGGTAAATCGTGCCGTCGGCGTTGCGGTCAAACGGCATCCCGAAGTGTTCCAGCTCATACACCACCTTGGGTGCTTCGCGACACATGAATTCGATCGCATCCTGGTCGCCCAAATAGTCGCCGCCCTTGACGGTGTCGAACATGTGCCAGTACCAATTGTCTTCAGCCATGTTGCCAAGGGAAGCACCGATGCCGCCCTGCGCCGCCACGGTATGCGAGCGGGTCGGGAATACTTTCGAAAGCACGGCCACGTTCAGACCGGCCTCAGCCAGTTGAAGGGAAGCACGCATGCCGGAACCGCCGGCGCCGACGATCACCGCATCAAAGCGGCGGGTTGGAATTGCAGATTTAATAGCTGCCACGATTACACACTCCAGAGTATCTGCACCGTCCAGGCGGCGCAAGCGATCAACCACAGCAGCGTGGCAATTTGCAAGGTGAGGCGAATGGAAACGGGTTTCACGTAGTCCATCCAGATGTCGCGCATGCCCACCCAGGCGTGGTAGAACAGCGCAAAAAAGGTCACCACGCTGAACAATTTGAAGCACTGCTGTGCGAACAAACCGGCCCAGCCTTCATAAGTGAAGTTGCTGCCGGTCAAAAAAGAAATCAAGAGCGCTGCCGTATAGATCACCATCACGATGGCAGTGACGCGCTGTACCAGCCAGTCTTTCAGGCCGTAATGGGCGCCCACAACGAGACGCTTGGGTCCGATATTATTATTTGCCATCAGAATACTCCAAACAATTTCAAACCCACTAGCGCCGTTGGCACCAGGGTAACGGCCAGCACGATTAAAGCGGACTTGCGCGCAGCATCTAGTTCGACCCCGAAATGCGCATCCATGAACACATGGCGCACGCCGGAGCACAAGTGCTGCAGGTAAGCCCACACCAGCGCCAGCAAGACGAGCTTGACGAGCCAGTACGACGCGATGCCCTGGAAATAGGAAAACGAGATTTCAGAACGGATGCTCAGCTCCATCAAATACAGCACAAACGGGAGCAGCAAAAACATTAAAAAACCGCTGATGCGGTGCAAAATGGACACCATGCCGGCGATCGGCAAGCGATAGTTGGCCAATTGCGTAACGTGAATATTCCAAAATTGCGGCCGTTCTTTTCTTGGCGTTTCTCTTACGGCTTCAGACATAATAAGATCCCCTTACGCTTAATCAATATTGAACCTGCAATTTTCGCCGATTTTGCGGGTGTCACCAATATTATTTTTTTCATATAAAAAACGTGTTTTACCACCCTGTGCGCTACTTTCCGTAGTTCAACGTATTTTTTTGTGCCATCATGCCATCAAACCCAGCCGACGGTAGCGCACTTTTTTGCCAACTGTCTCAATTCAATTCATTCTCGTAATGGTGCTGCGCCGTCAAATACAGGCCGCGCCGCAGCTCGACCGCCTTGTCGCCGTAGGTTAATGAGACGCGCTCGGCAGACAACAACGGGGTCCCGGGCGCGACTTGGAGTAGTTCTGCGGCGTCGGCGTCGGCCACCACGGCGCGCAGCTTTTCGGAAGCGCGGATCATGTGGGTGGCAAATTCGGATTCGAACAAGCCATACATCGGGCCCTTGTATTCAACCATGCGCTCCGCCGTCAAGCCCTTGAAAATCAGGCCCGGCAGCCACAACTCCTCGACAATAGTGGGCACACCGTCAAACGATTGCACGCGCTTGATGAAGATGACGGCATCGCCCGACTTCAAGTCGAGCAGGCGCGCCACGTCGGCCGGCGCGCGCACGCGCTTGACTTCAATAAATTTGCTTGCCGGATAATGGGGAACGCCTTCATCGGGCACCAAGCGCAGGAAACGGAAATGGGCGCGCGCCTCCTGGTGGGTCGCGACAAAAGTGCCCTTGCCCTGGCGCCGCATGACCAAGTTCTCCGCGGCCAATTCATCAATCGCCTTGCGCACCGTGCCCTGGCTGACCTTGAAGCGGTTGGCCAGCTCGACTTCGCTGGGAATTAATTCGCCCGGCTTCCATTCGCCCGACTGCAAGCTTTTCGTGATGAGCGCCTTGATTTGCCGATACAGGGGACTGAAGGTGGGCGAGCCTGGCACGCTTGGCATCGCCCGCAGCGTGCCGCTGCTCGCGTTGGCGTTGTTGGTCGAGTTGGGCGGGGCAGGATTCATAGCCATAGATTTCACCACAAAACTTACCGCACGTCCAGTAATTCAGTGATAACTTATCTGTCTTATATAAGACATAAGATATGGATTGACAGAAAAGAATTAGCCGCCTAAACTCTTCTTCCATAAATTTCGCGCCACCCCGCTATTTTCAGCGTGGCGCGGTTGCGGCTACGGAAAAATGCCCATTCCGGGCCGCAGGCGTCAATGCAATCGATTCGGGGCCACAGCATAACAGCCTGCCATGGCCCCGGTTTGGTATCATTACTGTTTACGGACCAGCGTAGATTCAGCTTTCAGACCTTTCCCACTTTGGAGATTCATCATGGTTAAAACCCCAATGCGTGTTGCTGTCACCGGCGCTGCCGGCCAGATCGGGTATTCACTTCTGTTTCGCATTGCCAACGGCGACATGCTCGGCAAGGACCAGCCTGTTATCTTGCAACTGCTTGAAATAGCGGACGAAAGGGCGCAAAAAGCCCTAAAGGGTGTCATGATGGAAGTAGATGACTGCGCCTTCCCGCTGTTAGCTGGCATGACAGCGCACGCCGATCCCATGACAGCGTTCAAGGATGCCGACGTGGCCCTCTTGGTGGGCGCGCGCCCACGCGGCCCTGGCATGGAACGCAAGGACTTGCTCGAAGCGAATGCACAAATTTTCACGGTGCAAGGCAAGGCGCTAAATGCCGTGGCATCGCGCAACGTCAAGGTTCTGGTGGTGGGCAACCCGGCCAACACCAACGCCTACATTGCCATGAAATCGGCGCCGGCCCTGCCTGCCAAAAACTTCACCGCCATGCTGCGTTTGGATCACAACCGCGCTCTGTCGCAAATCGCAGCCAAGACCGGCAAGCCGGTCGCCTCCATCGAGAAGCTGTTTGTCTGGGGCAACCATTCACCCACCATGTACGCTGATTACCGCTACGCGCAAATCGACGGCAAATCAGTCAAGGACATGATCGGCGACGATGCCTGGAACCGCGACGTATTCTTGCCAACGGTCGGCAAGCGCGGCGCCGCTATCATCGAAGCGCGTGGCCTGTCCTCGGCCGCCTCGGCCGCCAACGCCGCCATCGACCACGTGCACGACTGGGTTCTGGGCACGAACGGCAAATGGACGACGATGGGTATTGCGTCCGACGGCTCCTACGGCATTCCCGAAGGCATCATCTTCGGCTTTCCCGTCACCACCGAGAACGGCGAATACAAGATCATCCAGGGTTTGTCCGTCGACGCCTTCTCGCAAGAGCGCATCAACGTCACGCTCAATGAATTGCTGGAAGAGCAAAACGGCGTCAAGCACCTGTTAGGCTAGTCGGGTCGGCCCGACTGGGCTAGCCCTACGGCGCCAGGCACACCAAGCTATATCAGCCTGCGCCGCGCTGCCACTGGCAGCGCGGCGCTTCATTCATTAGGACGACTACTCTTCAGAAATGCCCTAAGCATGCACCCCTCCGAGGTTTTATTCCAAGGCAAACGCCAGCCCGTGCTGCTCCCGGCCTGCGAGCATTACGCCGGTTCCGAAAAGCTGATGCGCAAGTCGGTTGCCTTGCAGCAAGAGATCGGACCCTTGTTTGACATCACCTTCGACTGCGAGGACGGCGCCAACGTCGGCGGCGAAGAAGCGCATGCGCGCCTGGTCGCTTCCCTGCTGCAAGACCAGTCCAATAAATTTAACCGCATCGGCGCCCGCGTGCACGATGTCGGCAGCCCATTTTTCGCCCAAGACGTCGGCATCATCTGCGCCGCTGCCGCCACCAAACTGGCATATCTTTCGATCCCGAAGGTCAACAGCGCGCAGGAGGTGATACTCGCCATTGACCTCATCAACACCCATGCCGTGCGCGCCGGCCGCGACGCCCTGCCCGTGCACGTGCTGATCGAAACCCACGGCGCGCTGCGCGACGCGTTCGCCATTGCCGCACTGCCGCAAGTGCAGTGCCTGTCGTTTGGCATCATGGACTTCGTCTCCGCCCATTACGGCGCCATCCCCGGCAACGCCATGCGCACCCCGGGCCAGTTCGCGCACCCGCTCGTCGTGCGCGCCAAACTGGAAATTGCCGCCGCCTGCCACGCCCACGGCAAGGTGCCCGCGCACAACGTGACGACCGAAATCAAGGACACGGCAGTGGTGGCCAACGACGCCCAGCGCGCCGCCGCCGAATTTGGCTTTACGCGCATGTGGAGCATCCACCCGAACCAGATCAAGCCCGTGATCAAGGCCTTCACGCCGCGCCTGTCGGAAGTCAACGAAGCGGCGACGATCTTGCACGAAGCCGAACGCGCCCAATGGGGTCCGATTGCGCAAAACGGACGCTTGCACGACCGCGCCAGCTACCGGTATTATTGGACCGTATTACAACGCGCTAGACTGGCCGGCTTGCCCCTGAGCGAAGCGGTCTTGGCGATGTTGAACGCCCCCCCGACGCACACCGACCGGAGTTAACCATGTCCATCTCGAAATTCGCCCTCGCCTGCAGCTTGACTCTGGGCGCCATCACGCTGTGCCTTAGTCCATTGACGCAGGCCGACAATGCGGCCAAACACAAGAGCGCCGCCGCCAAGGAAGCGGAGCCTGACGAAGCGGAACCGGAGACGTCGGGTTCGATTGTCACCGAGTTTAACTGCGAACTGGGCAATAAGATCACGATCTTTAGCAATGCCGACGACCAGGCGCACATTGCGCTGCGCTGGAAAAAGCGCTTGCACCGCCTGACCCGGGTAGGCACTACGACGGGCGCCCTGCGCTTCGAAAATCACCGCTATGGCTTGATTTGGATCGGCATCCCGGCCAAAGGCATGTTGCTCGACTCGAAACAGAACCGCCAGTTGGCCAACGAGTGCAAAAACGCCGATCAGATAAAGCCGTCAGGCGTCGAGGCGCCGGCAGCGGCCAAAAAAAGCTGATCCCGGCTGATCTTCCTGATTGGGCGGCGCCCTTGCCAGGGGCGCCGCCCAGCACGGCTTTCTTTCCCCCGCAGTCACATGCAACAGACGACACCCATAAGGAGAGGTCATGTCCCGCAACACTTTGAACACGCTCAAGGATTTCACTATTTCGGATAGCAAGAAGGGGAAGTTCTACTCCCTGCCCGCGCTGGAAAAAAGCCTGGGCATCAACGTCTCGCGCCTGCCGCTGTCCATTCGCATCGTCCTTGAATCGGTGCTGCGCAACTGTGACGGCAAGAAAGTAACCGAAGAGCACATCAGGCAGTTGGCCAGCTGGGCCCCGACGGCCGAGCGCACCGACGAGATTCCGTTCGTGGTGGCGCGCGTCGTGCTGCAAGACTTTACCGGCGTGCCGCTCTTGGCCGATTTGGCCGCGATGCGCAACGTCGCCAACAAGATGGGCTTGAACCCGAAGAACATCGAGCCCCTGGTGCCGGTCGATCTGGTGGTCGATCACTCGGTCACCATCGACTATTACCGTGAAAAAAAAGCGCTCGACCTGAACATGAAACTGGAATTCTCGCGCAACAACGAGCGCTATCAGTTCATGAAATGGGGCATGCAGGCGTTCGACACCTTCGGCGTGGTGCCGCCCGGCTTTGGCATCGTCCATCAAGTCAACCTGGAATACCTAGCGCGCGGCGTGCACAAGCAAAAAAATAAGAAAGACGTCATCTACTACCCGGATACCTTGGTTGGCACCGACTCCCATACCACCATGATCAACGGCATCGGCGTCGTCGGCTGGGGCGTGGGCGGGATCGAAGCGGAAGCGGGCATGCTAGGCCAGCCGGTCTACTTCTTGACCCCGGATGTGATCGGCGTGAATCTGACCGGGGCCTTGCGCGAAGGGTGCACCGCGACCGACCTCGTGCTGACGATCACCGAACTGCTGCGCAAGGAAAAAGTGGTGGGCAAGTTTGTCGAATTTTTCGGCGAAGGCACTTCATCGCTCAGTCTGACAGACCGCGCCACGATCGCCAACATGGCCCCTGAATACGGCGCCACGATGGGTTTTTTCCCCGTCGACGAAGCCACCATCGAGTATTTTAAAGGCACCGGCCGCAGCAAGGCGGAAATTTGCGCCTTCGAAGCGTACTTCAAGGCCCAAAACCTGTTCGGCGTGCCCAAAGCGGGCGCTATCGACTACACCCGCGTCGTCGCGCTCGACTTGGCAACGGTCGCGCCGTCCTTGGCCGGCCCGAAACGCCCGCAAGACCGGATCGAAATTGGCGACGTGCGCGCCAATTTTGCCGAATTGTTCGCCAAGCCGACCTCGGAAAACGGCTTCAACAAGAATCCGGCCGACCTGGCGGCGCAGTACACGACGGCGAATGGCGTGAAAGTGAAGAACGGCGACGTCTTGATCGCCGCGATTACCTCTTGCACCAACACCTCGAACCCGAGCGTCATGCTAGCTGCCGGCCTGCTGGCGAAAAAAGCCGTCGAAGCGGGCCTCAAGGTCGCGCCCCACATCAAGACGAGTCTGGCGCCCGGCTCGCGCGTGGTGACGGAATACTTGAGCGCTGCAGGCCTCTTGCCCTACCTGGAAAAGCTGGGCTTTGGCGTGACCGCCTACGGCTGCACGACGTGCATCGGCAATGCCGGCGACCTGACGCCTGAAATGAACGCGGCGATTGTCGAGCACGACATCGTGGCTTCGGCCGTTCTATCGGGCAACCGCAACTTCGAAGCGCGCATCCATCCGAACATCCGCTCCAACTTCCTGGCTTCGCCACCTTTGGTGGTGGCCTACGCCATCGCCGGCAACATGACCTGCGACTTGATGACCGAGCCCGTCGGCAAGGGCAAAGGCGGCAAAGACATTTACCTGGGCGACATCTGGCCGAGCTCGGCGGAAGTGGCCAAGCTGATGAAATACGCGATGAACGCCAAGGTATTCAAAGAGAACTACGCCGACGTCAAGGGCGCGCCCGGCAAGCTGTGGGAAAAAGTGACGACGGTGGCAGGTCAGGTCTACAACTGGCCAAAATCGACCTACATCGCCGAGCCGCCCTTCTTTGGCGACTTCACGATGCAGCCGAAAGCGGTGGCCAGCGGCATCTTGGGGGCGCGCGCGCTGGGCGTTTTTGGCGACTCGATCACCACCGACCATATCTCGCCGGCGGGGGCGATCCAGGAAGATGGTCCGGCCGGCAAGTGGCTGCTCGCCAACGGCGTGCAAAAGGCGGACTTCAACTCCTACGGCTCGCGCCGCGGCAATCACGAAATCATGATGCGAGGCACTTTCGCCAACGTGCGCATCAAGAACCAGATGATCCCGGCCAAGCCCGACGGCTCGGCCGTGGAAGGCGGCTTCACGATCCACCAGCCGTCCCGTGAACAAATGTCGATTTACGACGCCGCCATGCGGTACGTGGCCGAAGGCACGCCGACGATGGTGTTTGGCGGTGAAGAATACGGCACCGGCTCGTCGCGTGACTGGGCCGCCAAGGGCACCCAGTTATTGGGCGTGAAAGCGGTGATCACGCGCTCGTTCGAACGGATCCACCGCTCCAACCTGGTCGGCATGGGCGTCTTGCCGCTGCAGTTTCTCGGCAACGACAGCGTGCAAACGCTCGGCATCACCGGCGCAGAAACGTTCGACCTGAAGGACATGGAAGGCGACATCAAGCCGCAGCAACGGGTGACCCTGGTCATCCATCGGGCCGATGGCAGCAGCCAAGACGTGCCGCTGCTGCTGCGCATCGACACCCCGATAGAAGTCGATTACTACAAGCACGGCGGCATCTTGCCGTTCGTCTTGCGGCAACTGCTGGCCGCTTGAAGCACGCCGTTAGCTGCAATGCAAAACGCCGGATTTGTTCCGGCGTTTTTTTTCGGTTGCTCAGCTCGGGCCAAATAGGCAAAGCGCACTGATCTTTTATTCCCTTGTGCGTGGACAAGAGCCGAATCTACTACAATAGCCTGATAAGGGTTTATCATTGGTTATCGGTATCAATCCATTTTTTCAATTTATAAGGACTCTTATACCGCCATGCGTCGTCCATCCAAAGATTCATCCCAAAAACTGTCGGCCGATAGCCAGCGCCTCGCCACTTTTGCCCAAGCGATCGTGCAAGCGGCCAGCCGCATTGAAGAACGGGCCTGGGAGCGCGGCCTGGATGCGCAGCTCCAAAAGTTGCTCAAGAGCGGCCATCAGGACACCATAGACGCCACCTTGGCCAGCCTGTTCAAGGACGACCTTAACGCTTACGATGTGCTCATGGACTGCGTTGAGGCCGCCAGCGAATCTAGCCTCGTCAGCCAGGAAGAAAATGGCGTGACGGTGCGCTACGACGCGCTGCTGGTGGCCGTGCCGATCCTGGCCTGGACCCGCTTTTCCATCGCCTCCGGGGCCATCCCCCCCGACCAGTTGGCGACGCTGTCGGCCCACTTCGGCGCCCACTTATTGGCCGAAGGCACGCAAGTTGCGATGGCACCGACCCTGTTCTCGATCGACCAGTTGCCGCGCACGCACGCGGAAACCTACACCAAGACGCTCAAGCTAGCGCAAGCCGCACTGAAAGGAGCGCCACTGAAGTCGGCTGCCAAGGCGCCCGAAACGGCGCCCTTCCTAGCCGACACGCGTTACCTTTTGGCGGTGGTGGTGGCGCCCTCGGGCGAACCCCTGTTTCGCTGGCAGAGCGTCGCCAGCCAGAGCAACTTCATTGCCGAGCGCGCGAGCGCGCTGGAGCAATGGCGCACCCAGGCGACACCGACCATCACCCGTTTATTGCCCGGCTGCGGCATCGAGCTGCTGCTGCCGGAAGCCTATTATGTGGCGTGCCGGGAAGCGGACAAGCTGATACGTCCGGTCTCGATCCGCGCCGCCGTCCACTATCTGACGCACACGCTGGGCATCGAGGCGGCCGAGCTGCGCGCCGTGATCGCCGGTTTTGGCGAAGAAGTGGGCGACGGCCAAATCGACGAATACCGCGTCGCCTTCACGCTGCGCCAAACGCCGGACGTCATCTATGGCATCGTCTGGCCTTTGTACGGCCAGGAGGACGAGGACGGCACGTCGGCCGAAGGCTTGATCCATGCGGGCGTGGCCGGCGCCGAGCCCAAGGCGCCGCTTGACGACATCCTCGAGCACTTGAAGGCGGCCGGCGTCACGCAAGTTAAGCGTCACAGCGAGCGCTACGCCGCCGAATTTTGCGATGACTGCGGCGCCCCCCTGTTTGCCGATCCTGTGGGCGAACTGGTGCATGCGGAAATGCCGGAAGATACCCCCCAAGGCAGCGAACATTTCCACTAGAAGCGCCGCTGGCGACTGGGACGAAAGGCATTCTTCCCGTTACGCAGGATCACAGGATTGCCCGTAGCGCACGCTCAACCGCTTTCGCTGAAACAGCGATGCTGCCAAAGGCCGCATCCCAGGTGCAAAATGCTTGGGCGGTTGCGTACCCGCTACTAGAGCGTGCGGCATCCAGTCTGGTAAAAGCTGCAAGCTGGACACCTCTGGTGTCCACACGCCCCATTGAGGGCGTCAGAGCGGTTCGCACACTAGAGCAGTTAGAGCGCAGGGCGAGGTCGCTTGTCAAAAGCGAAGAGCTGATCGCGAACGATGCGCCGCTCGGCCCAGAATGATGGCTCGACCACCCGCTCAAGGGCGATTGGGCCGATCATCGGGAGTGTCAATCTATCAGGTCGAGGGCAACGCGATCAACTTTGTGCGCGCTGGCACTCACGCCGAGCTGTTTAACGAATGACGCTGGCACTGATGGGCGAGAAACCGCTGCGCCACCCGTATTTGCCCTGAGACAGGGCAGCGGCGACTTGTCGGGCGCAAGTATTCCGCCAAGCACAATTTATTGTAGCCGTGACAGGCAGGCGTACGGATTTGTATGGCGAGTAGGCTTGCCCCCAGAGCTACCGAGGGCCACGAAACGACCATCATTTTCGGCGTTACCGTTCAAGCGTAACCCGCCTTGTCGATGTCAGTGCGGGCTCTTGTTTAACATCCAGACTCATGTGGACACAACAACCGTCAAGCCCGCTAGCGGGCGCGCCCCTTACCAAACGGAAAACGGGTGTTTGGTCAGATTGACGTTATAGAAACGCGCATCGGACGTGACCTCGGCACCGATCCAGTCCGGCTTGGCAAAGGCTTGGTTCTCCGAGGTCAACTCGATTTCGGCCACGACCAGACCGGCATTGACGCCGAGAAATTCATCGACCTCCCACGTCATGCCGCCGAAGGGGATGCGGCGCCGGTACTTTTCGAGGATCGGCTGTTCGCACAAATGATCTAGGAAAAATTGCGCGTCGGCCAGCGGAATCGGGTATTCCCACTCGCCGCGCGCGGCGCCCACGCTCGGCCCCTTGATGGTCAAGAACGCCTGTTCGCCCTCGATGCGCACGCGCACCACGCGTTCGGGTGCCAACGAGAGGTAACCTTGGCGCAGCAGGGCCGGCTGGCCGAGGGAGCGCCAGGCATGGCCTCGCAACAAAAATTTACGTTCGATTTCGACGCCCATCAGTTTTCCATGGATAGCAAGATCGGCTGCAGGATCGCCGCGCCCAGCTGCGCGCTGCGCGCACCGTTCCAGCCCACCTGCGGGTCGGGCAGGTCGGCGTTGTCCTTGAATGGCATTTCCAAGGTCAGCGCCAAGCATTCGAAGGTGTGGCCAATGTATTTCGAGGCCAAGGTCAGCATGTCGTCATGGTATTTGCTGGCGGCGTAGCCCACCTTGTCTTGAAAGTCCGGGCTCGCCTGTTTGTAGAACTCGATAAAGGCCCTCTGCTTGGCCGCTCGCGCGGCGCTAAAATTGCTCAGCATCTCGTTGCCGGCCACAAAGTTGTAGGGCAGAGCTTCGTCGCCATGGATGTCGAAGAACATGTCGCAGCCGGTGGCGTGGATTTTTTCCTTGACGCACAGCACTTCGGGGCTGCGCGCCAAAGTCGGCGTCATCCATTCGCGATTGAGGTTGGCGCCAGCCGCGTTGGTGCGCAAATTGCCGCGCACGGAGCCGTCCGGATTCATGTTGGGCACAATGTAGAAGACGGCGCGCGCAAGCAACTTGCGCGCGCATGGATTGCTATCGTCTAACAAGGCATCGAGCAAGCCTTCGATGAACCACTCGGCCATCGCCTCGCCCGGATGCTGGCGCGCGATGAACCAGATTTTGGTGGCGGCGGCCGCATCGCCGACGACGACCAGGTTCATGTCGCGCCCGTCGACGCTGCTGCCGATGTCTTGCACCCGCACCAAGGGATGTTGCGCCACTTCGCCCAGGCGATGCAGATGGCGCTCCCATGAATACGGCTCGAAGTAGGCGTAATAGACGCTGTCTTGTTTAGGAGTATGGGTCACGGTCAATACCTGGCCGTCGAACGAGGTCGGCACGCGAAACCAGTTTTCCCGGTCGTAGCTGGCCGTGACCTGATACTGCTCGAAACCGTTCGCATACGTGGCCTGGCCCGCGTTCAGGAAGCGGATGGTGCAGGCTTGGCCGCGCCCGCCTTGCAGGCGAAAATGGAACCACTGGTGAATTTCGGCCTGCGTATCCTTGCGAATTTGGAGATCGATGGCGCCGGCGCTAGCGCAGCTGACGACGTCGATGGCGCCGGAGTCGAAGTTTTGGCTGATTTTAATGCTCATGTTGCAGTCCCGAAAAAAGTGAAGATTTCCATGCCCGCCTCGGAGGCCATAGCGCTATGCCACCTATCATTATTGGCGCTATTTTCCCTGTTTTGTCCATTTTCTCACATCGGCGCATGATCATTCGCATGCGCGCGCTGTGAGCGGGCGTGGCCATCTGTTTCCCCCTCCCACCCGGGCCCGGGCGCCCTGCCGCGCGCAGCCATCTTTTCTTGCCTGGCAACTTCCGGCTGTTGCTCGAGGCGGGCGCCGGGCGCGCCTCGGCCAGGACCCATTGCCAGAGCACATTAGGCGGCCCGCTGTGAGCAAAGAAAAACGACCTATGATAATCTCCTTGCACCGTCTTTTTCGCGTCTAAGGGGCTAAGAGACGGCGTGAGCTCTAAGCCGCGCTCCAAAAGTGGCTTAGCAATTGAAGTGTGGCGCGGGAGGATATCTGTTGAAAACCGGCACTCGTGATGGCGTATTCGACAAGCAAGGGGGCGCCGACGGCACATTTCGGCGCCAGAAATCGCTACTCAAGATGAGCGCGTTGCAAGACGCCATTTTCCACAGCGCTTACTTTTCCTGCATTGCCACGGATGAAAAAGGCGTGATTCAGATTTTCAATGTCGGCGCCGAGCGCATGCTCGGCTATGCGGCCACCGATGTCGTCAACAAGATCACTCCGGCCGAGATCTCGGATCCGCAAGAATTGCTGGCGCGCGCGGCGGCCCTCAGCGTGGAATTTGCGACGCCGATCGCGGCCGGCTTCGATGCGCTCGTGTTTAAGGCCTCGCGCGGCATCGAAGATATTTACGAACTGACCAAGGTGCGCAAGAATGGCAGCCGCTTCCCAGCCATCGTCTCGGTGACGGCACTGCGTGATGCGCAAGACAACATCATCGGTTATCTGTTGATTGGGACCGACAACACGGCGCGCAAACACGTCGAGGCGGCCCAGGCCCTACTCGATCAACGCCTGCGTGACCAGCAATTTTATACGCGCTCCCTGATCGAATCAAATATCGACGCGCTCATGGCGACCGACCCGCGCGGCACCATCACGGACGTCAACTGTCAGATGGTGGCGCTAACGGGGCGCAGGCGCGACGAATTGATCGGTGCGCCATGCAAGAATTTCTTTACCGATCCGGTGCGGGCCGACGCCGCGATCAAACAAGTTCTCGCCGCGAACAAGGTGAGCGACTACGAACTGACCGTGCGCGCCCAAAATGGCGAGGAAACGGTCGTTTCCTACAATGCAGTCACTTTCTACGACCGCGACCACCGGCTGCAAGGCGTCTTCGCGGCGGCGCGCGATGTGACAGAACGCAAGCGCTTCGAACGCGCCTTGCAGGAAAAAAATATCGAGTTGGAGCATGCCAGCCGCATGAAGTCCGAGTTCCTGGCCACCATGTCGCACGAATTGCGCACGCCCCTGAACGCCATCATAGGCTTTTCCGAAGCGCTGAAGGATGGCTTGATGGGTCAGATGAGCGATATCCAGCATGAATACATCGGCGATATTTTCAGCAGCGGCCAGCACTTGCTGTCCCTCATCAATGACATTCTCGATTTGTCGAAGGTGGAAGCGGGCATGATGGCCATCGAACTGGAAGCCGTCGACTTGCACGAATTGCTCTTGAACAGCCAGTCGATCGTGAGGGAAATGGCGGTCTCGCAACGCATCCATCTCGAGTTCGATGTCGGCGACAACTTGGGCCAACCGCAATTGGACATGCGCAAGACCAAGCAAATTGTCTACAACCTGCTCTCAAATGCCGTCAAATTTAGTGCCGTCGGCGGGCGCGTGACCTTGCGCGCGCGCCGCGTCGCGCGCTCCGCCGTTGGCACCCTGCCTGGCGCGTGGCCGGTGCACTCCTTTCCCTTGAATGACAATGGCTACGAAGAATTTCTAGAAATCTGTGTCAGCGATTACGGCATCGGCATCTCTCAAGAAAACATGACGAAATTGTTCCAGCCTTTCAGCCAAATCGACAGCAGCCTGGCGCGCAAATTCGAAGGTACCGGTCTCGGTTTGGCGATGGTCAAACAGCTGGCCGAACTGCATGGAGGCACCGTCGCCGTGGCCAGCGCGGAGGGCGAGGGGGCCCGCTTCGCCGTCTGGTTGCCGCTGCGCACGCCGCTGCAATCTGCTGCCAGCTTGGCGGGTGCGGGCGCCGCCAAGCCCGCACCCGCGCCCACCGCGGAACGCATTGCCTTAGTCGTCGAGGACGACGAGCGCGCGGCCGACCTGGTCCGCCTCTTGCTCGAGGAAGAGGGCTTCACGGTCTTGCGCGCCGCCACGGCCGAGGCCGCACTCCTGTTGGCGCCGCAGCAAACCCTCAGCTTGATCACGCTCGATCTGCATTTACCGGGCATCGACGGCTGGGAGTTTCTCCTGCAAATACGAGAAAACAGCGCCCTCGCCCACGTGCCGGTGGTGCTGATCGCCGGTCCTGCCGAGCACAATATGGCGCTGAGCGGCGGCGCCGCTGCCGTATTGCAAAAGCCGATCAGCCGCTCCCAGCTGAAAGCGACGCTGGCCAATCTGGGTCTGCATCCGGCCCCGGAACGCACGCACACGGTACTCGTTGTCGATGACGACCAGAAGGCGGTCGAGGTGATTGCTGCCTTCTTACCCAGCCCGGCCTACGCAGTCGTGCGCGCGTACGGCGGCAGCGAGGCAATCACCCTGGCGCAGCGGCTGCGTCCGGATTTGATTTTGCTCGATTTGATGATGCCGGACGTGAGCGGCTTCGATGTCGTTGAAGCGCTGCAGCGCAATTCCGATACGGCGCGCATTCCGATCCTGGTGGTCACGGCCAAACAAGTCACGGCGCAAGACCGTGCCGCGCTCAATTGCAATCCGGACAAAGTCATCCATATCGTCGAAAAGGCGCGCTTCAATCGCGCCCGTTTTATCGCAGAAGTCAGGCGCGCGTTGCTGCCGCTCCCCCATTAAAGGAGACCGCATGGCCAGAATATTAATCATCGAGGATAATCCGGCGAACATGAAACTGGCGTCGCTCCTCCTGCGTAACGCGGGCCATACCGTGCAGTGCGCCGTGGATGCCGAGACGGGCTTGACCTTAGTGCGGGGCGAGCGGCCCGATTTGATCCTGATGGATATCCAGCTGCCGGGCATGGACGGTTTGGCGGCGACGTCTTTGCTGAAACAGGATCCGGCCACGGCCGGCATTCCCGTCATTGCCTTGACCGCTCTCGCCATGAAAACGGATGAGGAAAAAAGCCAGGCCGCCGGTTGCGACGCGTACATCGCCAAGCCCTTGCGCTATCAGCAATTGTATGCCGCCGTCGACGCCCTCCTGGCCGGGTCGGCCGAGGATAGTCAAGCGCACGCCTACCTTTTTGGGACGCCATGAGCACCCTGCCGGCCACCATCCTCATCGTCGATGACGAGGTCCAAAACCGCAAGCTGCTCGAAGCGTTGCTGCGCCCCGAAGGCTATGTCACCGTGTGCGCTGCCAACGGCGAACAAGCCTTGGCCCTGATCGGGGAGCGGGCGCCGGACTTGATTTTGCTCGACATCATGATGCCCGGCATGGACGGCTACCAGGTGGCCAACATCCTCAAGGCCCGCCCCGCCACCTCGAATATTCCGATCATCATGGTGACGGCGCAAATCGACCGCAGCGCCCGCCTGGCCGGCCTGAATGCGGGCGCGGAGGAGTTTTTGACGAAGCCCGTCGACCGCGCCGAATTGTGGCTGAGGGTGCGTAATTTATTGCGCCTGAAGGAATACGGCGATTTTCTGCAAAACCATAGCGCGATCTTAGAGCAGCAGGTGCAGGCGCGCACGGTCGCCTTGCAACGTTTCCGCACGGCGATGGACGTCAGCGCCGATGCGATTTTCCTCGTCAACCGCAGCACCATGCGCTTTGTCGAGGTCAATGCGACCGCCTGCGACATGCTCGGCTGCACGCGCGAGCAATTATTCCAGCTCGGCCCGACGCAGCTGGGCGCGGCCACGCCGGCGCAGCTAGAGAGCCTGTACGATGCCATCATCGCCGGCGAAAGTGCAAACGAATTGACAGAAACCCAGATCCGGCGCAAGGACGGTTCTCACTTGCAAGTCGAAGTGCATCGGCATGCCCAACGCTGCGGCGCCGACTGGATCATCGTGAGCGTGCTGCGCGACATCACCGAGCGCAAGGAAGCGGAGCAACGCTTGCATCATATGGCCCATTACGATGCCTTAACGGGATTGCCCAACCGCATGCTGTTCTATCAGACCTTGAAAAAGACCTTGACCCAGGCCGCGGATGGCGGCTGGCTGGTCGCCGTCCTGTTCATCGACTTGGATCACTTCAAAAACGTAAACGACACGCTGGGGCACGCCATTGGCGACGAACTACTGGGCCAGTTCAGCAACCGCTTGATCCAATGCGTGCGCATCCGCGATACGGTCGGGCGCCTCGGTGGGGATGAGTTTGCCCTGATCCTGGTGATGCAAGACGGCCGCCAAGACGCCGCCCAGGTCGCCGATAAAATCCGCGATGTGCTACGCGCGCCGTTCGAGCTGCGAGGCCACGAGGTGAGCGTGACCGCCAGCATCGGCATCACGGTCCATCCCGATGATGCATCGGACCCTGAAACCTTGATCAAATACGCGGACACGGCGATGTACCGGGCCAAACAGGCCGGACGCGACGCTTACCGTTTTTTCACGGCGCAAATGAATGTCGAAGTATTGGCCCGGCGCGACTTGGAGACGGCCTTGCGCAAGGCAGTCGAACAAGGTGAATTCGTTTTGCACTACCAACCCAAGGTGAAACTCAATAGCGGCCGCATCGCCGGCCTCGAAGCCTTGATCCGCTGGCAGCGGCCCGGCCACGGCCTGGTGCCGCCGCAAGAGTTCATCCACGTCTTGGAAGAGACCGGGCTCATCGTGCGGGTGGGAAGTTGGGTCATCGCCAGCGCGTGCAAGCAAATCGGGCTATGGATGCGCTCCCCGATTGGCCCGGTTCAAGTCTCGGTGAACGCCTCTGGACGCCAATTCGTTGAAGGGGATCTGGATCGGGATGTCGGCAATGGCCTCTTTGACAATGGCATCACGGCCAATCTGTTGGAACTGGAATTGACGGAGAGCACTCTCATGGTCAACACGGAACGCACCATTGCCAGTTTGCGCAATTTAAAGAAGCGCGGGGTGCAGATTTCCATCGACGATTTCGGCACAGGCTATTCCAGCCTGGCCTATTTGCGCCGTTTCCCCATCGATAAATTGAAGATCGACATCGCCTTTATCCGCGACATCACGAGCAACCCGGACGATGCCGCCATTGCTTTGACGATCATCCGCATGGCTCATAGCTTAAAGCTGGACGTGATCGCAGAAGGGGTGGAAACGGCGGCGCAACTGGCTTATCTGCGACGCCACTGCTGCGATCAAATCCAGGGGTATTATTTCAGCCCGCCCGTGTCCGTGCCGGAACTCGAACAGATGCTGCTGGAAGAAAAAACGTTACCACCCCCCAAGCGGCGCGGCCCGATGGCCGCGCAAGGCGCCCCCGTTGGCGGGTGACGGCCGGGTTAGAAACGGTCCTGCCCGCTTTATAGCGTCCCGCTCGTGGTTGGGGCCAACTTTCGCATAACATAAGCGATCAATCTTCCCATCAGGGCTCCCACCACAACGCCAATGGCGAGTCCGCCGCCCAAGACAACCGTGATCCCAAAGGCGATTCCGGACGGCACGGCGGCCGCGCGCAGAGCCGGACTAAAGCGAGCGGCGTCGCCTAGTGTACCTCCAAAATTAGCACCAATAATGAAAGCGAGGACAATTGATGGCAGCGCCGCGAGCAGTGCCCCAATGGCCGCGCACCACAGCACAAGACGAGAAGGGTGAGAGCCCTTGCTCAGCCTTAAGACAAGGGCCTTGCTCGACCAGTAACCAAGGTAGGCGCCGCCGAAAATGCCAATGGCTAAAGGGATATAGATCAGTTTGTCCATGATTTCTACTTCATAATAGTGTGGTGGATTCTACCGCGGCAACGGTTCAAGTTGCTGGTCGATAGAGAGAATGGAGGACGGAGCAAAAATCGAAAAGAGCATACAACGTGCGGGATCGATTATAAGGCAAAGCTGAGTTTACTTTCAGCCAGATATTGCGCTAGCTGGACGTAATTTGATCCGATTGGGCTCATACTCTTTGCATTGGGCAAGGCCCCGTTTGGGGGACGATCCCATTTCCAGACGGCGCCCGGCACAGGTTCAAGAGGCGCCCGCTGAGTTGATCGTCGCTGCGCGCCTATCTCAGGCCCGCACCAAGCGGCCTGAAGCGTCAAGTTGCGGCAACCATTTGCAAAAGGTGTGGTGTGATTAACCTATTAACGGAGATCGGTTCCCGCCGCAAGCACCAGCGCAATCCTTTAATGGCGCCGGGCCCTTGGCATGGGCGTATGCGCTACCCGCGCGGGCCGGCTGCTGCAAATTCGCCTCCTGTGGATCGCGCCCGTTGGCGCGGGGCCAAGAGCGACGCTATCGCCGCGGGACACGGGGCGGGACATGCGGCCATTGACTGCTTGTTTTCATGACGGCAATCCCGTTCGCGCAAGGGACCAGGAAAAGGGGGGCCCTGATGTCCTTGGCGTCGGCTGCTGCCCATGAGGTGCCCTGATGGGCACGGGCAAACGGCGTGCCAAGCCTGGCGCAAAACCCGCTGCGCTAACGGCGCTACTGCGCCCGTTCAAGAGAGGTAAGGTAGAGCGGCCCTTGAAAGCATGGGTCTCGCTACCTGCGGCGCTCTTGGCAAACAGCGCGCCCTGGAGGTCGCCGCCGCGCACCAATTTGCCCAGCACGAACCCCTGTGGCACCGTCGCCCCGGGGCCAGTCCTTGCCGTTGAGGCGTCGATGGCGACGGAAAAAGGGCCGTGGGTGCGGCGGTGGCCGCAAGTGCTGGTCCAAGACTTGAAGAGGCGGCGCTTGCTTGCCGCTGCGGGCATGCGCATGATATTACATTCGCTAATTCTGGGGGCGGCGATGGCCGCTGCCAACACACAGGCGGCGCCACGCGGCTTTACGGTGGAAGACATGGTCAACATGGAGCGCGTCGCGAGCCCAGCCCTGTCGCCCGATGCGTCGCGGGTGGTGTATACGGTACGGACCACGGAGATGAATAAAAATCGCGGCCATAGCGAACTTTGGATGCTTGACCTACGCGCGGAAAGGGCACTGCCGCGACGCCTGACGCAAAGCGACGCTGGCGGCAGCGATCCAGAATGGTCTGCGGCCGGGGACGCCATTTTCTTTTTATCGGCACGCTCGGGCACGTCGCAGGTATGGCGTTTGCCCCTTAGCGGCGGCGAAGCGATGAAGGTCACCGACCTGCCACTTGATGTCGATAATTTCCGCCTGTCGCCGAAGGGCGATCGGCTGGTGATGAGCCTGGACGTATTTCGCCAATGTGCGGATTTGGCGTGCACCCGCTCGCGCCTGGCCGAGCGCATGAAAAACAAAGCCAGCGGCCGCCTCTATGATCGACTGTTCGTGCGCCACTGGGATTCCTGGGCCGATGGGCGCAATGCGGTGCTGTACTCGGGCGCGCTCGACGGCAACGGGCAACTAAGCGGGGCGATCGTCAGCTTGACCGGATCGCTTGACGCCGATGTGCCGTCAAAGCCGTATGGCGAGCGCGACGAATATCGCTTCAGCCCGGATGGCAAGACGATTGTTTTCGCCGCCCGCATCGCCGGCCAATCGGAACCGTGGTCAACCAACTTTGACCTCTACGAAGTCGCTGCAGCAGGCGGCACGCCGCGCAACCTCACCGCCGGCAACAAAGCAACGGACACGAAACCGGCCTATGCGCCGGATGGCCGAACCTTGGCCTATCTGGCCACGGCCCGACCCGGATTTGAAGCGGACCGCATGCATATGGTCCTGCTGGACCTAGCCAGCGGCAAGAAACGCAATCTGGCACAGAACTGGGACCGCTCGATATCGGAATTTCGCTGGCGGCCGGACGGCAAGGCGCTGCTCGTTGGCGCCGACGACCTTGGCCAGCATCGCTTGTTTTCCATGGATGCCGACAACGGCAACGTCACGCCCATGACTGGCCAAGGCTGGGTCAACGAATTTGACGTACAAGGCGACACGCTCGTCTTGACCCAGGCCAACCTCGCGTCCGCTGCGCAGCTGTTCAAGCTTAATGTCGACGCGGGCGCCGGGGCGATGACCCAGCTCACGCAGCAAAACGGCGAAGCGCTGGCAAATGTGCGTTTTGGCGCGTATGAGCAGTTTTCCTTCCTTGGCGCCAAGGGCGAAACCGTGTATGGCTATGCGATGAAGCCGTGGAACGCGGTGGCTGGCGGCGTGTACCCGGTCGCCTTTCTCGTGCACGGAGGCCCGCAGAGCAGTTTCGGCAACGCCTGGGGCTATCGCTGGAATCCCCAGGTGTACGCGGGTGCCGGTTATGCCACCGTCTTTATCGATTTTCATGGTTCAACCGGGTATGGCCAGGCATTTACGGATTCCATCAGTGGCGACTGGGGCGGCAAGCCGCTGGAAGACTTGAAAAAAGGCTTGGCGGCGGCCGCCAAGAAATTCCCCTGGCTCGACCGCGAACATAGTTGCGCGCTGGGCGCCTCTTACGGCGGCTATATGATGAACTGGATCGAAGGCAATTGGGCGGACGGCTTCCGCTGCATCGTCAATCACGACGGCGTCTTCGACAATCGTGCGATGTATTACTCGACGGACGAACTCTGGTTCGACGAATGGGAAAACGGCGGCGCCTATTACGCGGCTCCGAAAAAACACGAGAAATTCAATCCCGTCAATACCGTCCACCAATGGAAGACGCCGATGCTGGTGGTCCAAGGCGAGCTCGATTTCCGCATCCCCACCACCCAGGCTCTGGGCGCATTTACGGCCTTGCAAAGGCAAGGCATAGAAAGCAAACTCTTGATTTTTCCCGACGAAAACCACTGGGTACTCAAGCCGGCCAACTCCGTGCTCTGGCATCATACTGTGCTCGACTGGCTCGATCATTACTTGAAGCACTGATGGCAAAGGCCGCCACACCTTGTAATCCAGGCCCAGCGTCACCGTCGTTTCGTCGAAAATTCTCCGCTGGCATAAACTTGCGCTAAAGTAATGCCAATTCTGCGGACTTCATCTATAAGGCAATGGCGATCAATGATGACATCACATGTTCACCGCACGCACCGCTCCGGATGGCTGCGCGCCGGCGTACTGGGCGCCAATGACGGCGTACTGTCGATCTCGAGCTTGCTACTCGGCGTTGCGGCGGCGCACATGGGCTCACGGGGGATCCTGATTACGGGATTTGCCGGCCTCGTCGCCGGTGCCTTCTCGATGGCCGCCGGCGAGTATGTCTCCGTTAGTTCCCAGGCGGATACGGAACGCGCCGACCTCGAGCTTGAACGAAGCTCGTTGCAGCGTGACTATGATGCCGAGCACGCGGAACTGCGCGACATCTATATCGGGCGCGGTCTCGAAGCGGCACTCGCCACCGCTGTCGCGCGCCAGCTCATGGCGCGCGATGCCTTGGGGGCGCACGCGCGCGACGACATCGGCATCACGGAAGCCCTAAGCGCAAGGCCAATGCAGGCCGCCTTTGCATCCTCCGTCAGCTTCGTACTTGGCGGCATGATTCCACTTCTGGCGAGCATTTTTGCGCCCGGAAAATTCCTAATTCCCACGATAGCGGCCATCTCCTTCGTTTTTCTTGCCGCGCTGGGGGCCTTCGCCGCAAGCGCGGGGGGGGCCCCTATCTTGCGCGGCGCGGCGCGCGTCCTAATCTGGGGCACGCTGGCGATGAGTGCCACCAGCGCGGTGGGCGCGCTTTTCGGTGCAACTGCCTAACGCTGCATGCCACGGTGCACCCGGCAAATCACGCCGGCTAACGCCATCGCACTAGGGCCTGCCGCGCTCGACATGTTGCATGGGAGAGCGCGTGCTGGTCCCGAATTAGCCTGATCAAATTGGGCTGTTTTTTCCAAGGCCCTTAGAGCTTGGCCGGATGGCGAGGTATCGACTGTTTGCAGGCATCTCGCCATTCCGGCACGCGTTCTCACTACCGGCTCTGGCCTCATCCCCATTTCCGCGCACGAGGCGCGGCTAAATCGTCGCCCCCGGTTCACGGCTTTCTGGTGTCTAGGTCTGCCTGTATCAATTTCCAGCCAAGCTCGCTGCGTATCTGTTCGGGCGTCGGCGGAGGTGTGTGGTCTCGCGTGCGGCGCAGCATCAGCGCCCTCACCTGTTCTTTGGTCGGATGCGTCGTTTGTACCATGATCGCCTCGCAAGGTTAACGCTGCAACTAAAGTGGCTGGACATGCTGCAGATTCCGGCGGGAAGACTCGCAACACATGAGCTCCACGCCTTCATTATTATCATTGCCTCAACAACCGACTTGATCTTTATCAGACCCACAACGCGTTCCCCGTTGCCCTACGAATGCCTGCCGTTTAGCAAGGAGTTTTGTGTCATCAGACAGACTGTGCTGCAGTTTTATAACCAGCTTTTTGTAGGCTTTAAAACCGCGGCGCGGCGGCCATGCAGGCTAACCAGGCCGCCGTTGCGGAAAATGACTTTTGACAGTGGACCTCCTTGCTCGCATCGAATCGGCTTCCCTTCTTCCTGGGGCTTGAACTCACGTTCTGGCATAGCCACCCTGGCGCCAGCTGCGTACGGCAAGAACGAACGCGCTATCGATCTGCTCTGCTCCAGGTCGCGGTACAAAGCCACATACCCGGAAAAAGCTGCGTCCGATCGTCCCCGTCGTATTTCTTGACGCAGGTTTGCCGATGAGAGGACTGTGTTCAAGCACTGCAATGACTTGCACGAATTGCCCGATACGCGCAGCAGCGTCGTCAATCTTGTGGCGGGCGAGATGGTCGAAAATGCGATTGGAATCCTCCTTCATCTCAGAGGCCGATGCGATGCGCGCCATTGTCAACGTGCCAGTTTTTTGGCGTTTGGGCCAGTAACTGTTTCGCCCGCCACAAGGTCTTCCGAACAAATGCGCATTTCGCGCCACCAGTCCGATTGCAGCGTTTATGGCACCGTCGGGTCCGAGCCCGGATTAATCGTTGAGATTATTCGTGTGCTGATGCCAAAGCAAATGAGGGGCAAAAAACGTGACGAAGCCGCCTTGAACATAGGAAGTGCCACGCACTGCAATGGCTGCCCAAATGAAAACTCACTGACCGTTCCAAGTGCCCCGTCAGCCTCATGGCACATCGCGCGACGTCATCGCGTAGTAGCGCTTCACGTCGCTCACGTAGCGCCTGGTCTCGGTGAACGGCGGCACCCCTTTGTATTTGCGCACATTTCCCGGTCCCGAGTTGTAAGCGGCGAGCAGTTTATCGAAGGTATCGTGCGTATGCATCAGGTATTTCAGATAGGCAGCACCGGCGTTGATGTTCGTTTGCGGATCGTACAGGCTGTCACTTTTTTCCACTCCCACAAATCTAGCCGTGCCTGGCGTAACTTGCATCAGGCCGCGTGCGTCTCGCGGGGAGCGGGCGCCAGCATTGTAGCCGGACTCTTTCTGGATCACGGCATGAATCAGTCCGGACGGCACGCCATACAGATTTGACGCTTGAAGAACCATTTGATGGTACGGCTTTTGCTCACAATAGCGACAGGTCGCGTTGGCCACGATTTCCTGGATCGAAGCGCTGTACTCGGTTACCTCCATCGCCCCCAATGCGCGCGGGCCCGCAGCTTTGCCTTTACGCCCCTTCGCGGCAAATCCATAGACGCCCCATTCCTGAAGAATATCGCGCGCCGACATGGCGCGCGCGCGCTCCGGTTTGACGGTGACCTGCACTGGAGGCGGCGTTTTCATTGGCGCGCCGCCCTCGCCCGATGCGCCGGCCGGGGCAGCCGGGGGCATGCCCGAGCAGGCGCTCAAGAGAGCGGCGCCGATGGCGGCGGCGCCTACGGTCCATGGGTGCGCGTTCCATGGCCGCGCTTTTGGCGCTGCCGGGCCGGTTTTCCGGGCCCCAAGCAGGGCCCGTCCAGGGTGGGATAGCTGAGTTGTGGGCATGATCTTCTCCACGATGCGTTGTGTGGGATTCCGCTGTGAGGCGGCATCGAACTCACGACAGTGAACAAAGATCGGTGATCTAGCGCAGGGAACGAGCTTTGTGGGGCGGGTGCATGACTGCCAACGGAGTATCCGATTAAAGAGGAAGTTGCTTTCCTAATCTCCCCTTTTCAAACGCTGCGTGCAGCTCTGCTGTCGTAGGCGAGCCCGTAGACCAGAAGCTTTGCGTCCCCGCTTTTCAACGGGTTTGCCAATATCGGGATGTTGCTGCAGTTACCCTTTCCAAAAAAGTGAGCAAGAAGAAAGATAGTACCTGTTTTTTGTTTCCGAGCGGAAATTTATAATTTTATGTCGTTTTTGGCGCAGGTCCGATGACATTTAAGCTCGCAACCTCAACCAGCGTTGCGCCAGATTGACGTCCAGGGGGCGCTGCAAAAGAGCTCGGCGCAGGATCATTCGCGACGGCGGATGGGGGCGGCCGCATGGCAAAGTTCTGCCTGCAAAATTGGCTAGCGGCGCCTGCTGGACGTATTTAACCTTGGCACATGTGGGCGCGAAACACGGATGCCGAGGTGGCCAAAGACCATTTCCGCCGGATCGCAAAAGGCGATCGCGAAGGCCGATTGGCCGCCCTTGGCCTCACGGCTGGCCTAGTGAGCGGGGGCGAAAATTCCCATTCCCCTCATGCTCCAAAAATAAAATCCTCTGAACTACCAGCAGGACCTTCGTTTGCTCAGTGGCGAGAATTTGCAGGCCTTGGCGCCAGGGCTCTGTATTAAATATAATATTTGGTACAATCGTTAATGGCAAATACAAAATTCTGGAAGTGGCCATAATTACCAGAATTAATATATAAAAATCACCGCTACAATTTGAAACTATTCGCACGCGATGTTGGTCGCTCGCGCGCGCAACCCGCGCACGTCGCGCCGGTTGGACAAAATTAATGCGTTGGAACGAACAGTCCCATCTTCAGCCGGTTCGCGACGCTTGACGCAGCGCAAATCAATCGGATGTTCGCCAAAGTTTTGCTTGCCCCAAAAGCCGTTCAGAAGTAGTTGTAATTTTTTATAAATTAATTCAAAGGAGATGTTAATGAATAAAGTCTTATTTCGCACCTTGGTCAGCTGTGGCGTCCTATTGACCACTCTGCCCGTTCTTTGCGCCGCGGCTGATCAAGTGGTAAAGATTGGCTTTAGCAGCCCCTTAACTGGTGGACAAGCTTCCGCCGGCAAGGACAATTTAAGAGGCGTGCAAATGGCGGTTGAGGAGTTAAATAAGAAGGGCCTGGTCATTGGCGGCAACAAGATCAAGTTCGAAATAATGGCGGAAGACGATCAAGCCGATCCCAAGTCGGGCGTGCAAGTGGCGCAAAAGCTGGTCGATGCGGGCGTCAAGGGCGTGATGGGACCGTACAATTCCGGCGTAGCGATCCCGGCCTCCCGCGTGTACAACGACGCCGGAATCGTGATGGCGACGGTCGGCTCCAACCCAAAAATCACCTTGCAAGGCTTTCCGTATGTGTTCCGTATCGGCGCCAACGACAGCCAGCTGGGCGGAAAGATGGCGCTGTATGCAGCGCGCGAAATGAAGTTGAAAAAAGTGGCGGTGATCGACGATCGCACTTCCTACGGTCAAGGGGTGGCGGAAGAATATATGAAGGCGGCCAAGGCCAACGGCACGGACATCATTGCGCGCGAGTACACCAATGATAAGGCGAGCGATTTCAATGCCATCCTAACGTCAATCAAGGCCAAGCACCCGGATGGCATTTTTTACGGCGGCTACTTCACGCAAGCGGCAGCGATGGCCCGTCAGATGCACCAGTTAGACATCAATGTCTACCTCTTGGGAGGCGATGCGATCTGTGATGCCGAAATGGGCAAGCTGGGCGGCAGCGCCGTCGGTGCGCACGTGTATTGCACACAAGGGGGCTCAATTCTGGCGGCGCAAACCGCTGGCAAGGCATTTTCCGCGAACTACCTGAAACAGTACAACACGAAGCCGATGACGTACGCCGTGTCCTTCTATGACGGCATGATGGCCATTGCCGACGCCATGACAAAGGCAAATTCCGTCGAACCGAAACAGTACATGCCGGCGCTAGCTGCGATCAAGTACAAGGGCGTGACCGGAGTCTACGAATTTGACAGCAATCATGATTTGAAGAGTTCGCCGGTGACCATCTATCAATTCAAGAACGGCGAGCCGAGCCCGTTGACCAGCTATTGATGTAGGCCTCCTGGGGCCCATACGCGACTTTCATAGGACGTGGCTATGGCCCTAGGTCAATGACACTTTTGCCGAAAATTGGCGCCCGGTGCGAACCGCGGCGCCAATTTTCCCTTAGCGGGGCGGGTTGTCCTGCCGCCATGAGACGATCCAGAAAAATCCCATGAGTCCGCGGCATCGACACGCTGCGCGTAAGATGCTCCCATCTTCGACGGTAAACAGTCAAAGTGAAGCTAAGGTTTCAATCCTTTGCCACGGCTACTCCGCCGCTGCGGGCAGCGCGAGAGTTGGCGCCGCACCCTTACTGCCTCACTTCTGCCATCGATTAACTCGGTGCCATGGCGCCATTCGCTCGGCAGGCTTTTACACTGGTGCGGATGCCGCTAATGAGGCCACGCGCCGGCAGCGGCAGCCTGCGAAATTTTACTGAGAGGTTCTATGCTTAGCTACACGCGCACGATACAAACCATTGATGCCCATACGGGTGGTGAGCCATTGCGCATCCTGGTGTCCGGCATGCCGCCGGTGCCAGGCAATACGATTCTCGAAAAACGCTCCTGGCTCAAGGCCCATCGCGACGACTTGCGCTGTTTCTTGATGAACGAACCACGTGGTCACGCCGACATGTATGGTGCTTATTTGCTGCCGGCGATGACGCCCGCGGCCGATTTTGGCGTCATCTTCATTCACAATGAAGGCTATAGCGACATGTGCGGGCACGGCATCATTGCCTTGGGCAAGGTGCTAGTCGAGATGGGTTATGTCGAGCGTCAAATCCCGTTGACCCGCATCGGCTTCGATGCGCCTGCAGGTTTCATCGAAGCCCACGTCGAATGGGATGGCAAGCGCGCCGGCAACGTGACATTCAAAAACGTTCCGTCGTTTATTTTCATGCGCGACCTGGAAGTGGACACCCCGAGCTTTGGCAAGATTACTGGCGACATCGTGTTTGGCGGCGCGTTTTATTATTATATTAATGCAAAACAGGCCAAGCTCACGGTAAAGCCGGAATTGGTGCGCTCACTGATCCAGTTGGGCGCGGAAACCAAGGCCGCCGTCATGGCCAAGGTGCGCATCGCGCATCCTTTGGAGCCGGGCTTGGATCAACTCTACGGCACCATCATCGATAGTGCGCCCAATTTTCCCGGCGCCGAACAATCTAACGTCTGCATCTTCGCCGACCGCGAAGTGGATCGCTCCCCCACCGGCACCGGCAGCTCCGGGCGCGCCGCGCAACTGTTCCTGCGCGGCCAACTGGCGCTCAATACGACTTACCTCAACGGCAGTATCGTGGGCAGCAACTTTGCCGTCAAAGTCACGGCGCCCATCAAGGTGGGCCCATTCGATGGCGCTCTGACGGAGGTGACCGGCAGCGCGCACATCATGAGCAGCAACACATGGCTACTGGAAGAGTCGGACCCTTTCCCGAATGGATTTTTTTTACGTTAAAGGCATTTCATGAAAATATTCAATGCGGCGCAAACGGCGCAGGCGCTCCCCTACGCCAAACTGGTGCCGGCCATCGCGCAGGCGGCGCTCGAATTGGCAGAGCAGCAAATCCGGGCGCCCGAGCGCCAAGTGATTGAAATTGACCCGGCCAGCGTATTACTTTGCATGCCGGCCATTAGCAGCGATATAGGGATCACGAAACTCATTACCGTACACGCCAACAATGCCCAGCACGGTTTGCCCGCGATCCAGGGCGAAGTGATTGTTTTTGAAACGGCAAGCGGGCGCCGCCTGGCCTTACTCGATGGCCCAACGGTGACCGCGCGCCGCACGGCGGCCGTGACGCTACTGGGCATCTCGACTTTGGCTCCCAAACGGCCAACGTCGGCCCTGATCATCGGCACGGGCGCTCAAGCCGCCGCGCACGCCGATGCTCTGGTGGAGTTTTTTGGCGTCTCCCGCTTCTGGATAGCGGGCACGGCCACGCCCAGGGCGCAGGCGTTTTGCGATGCACTCCTTTTGCGCCACCCGCAGGTAGCGGCCATCGTGGTCAGCGCCGCCGATTTGCAAACCAAGCTCCCGGAAACGGACGTCGTGATCGCCTTGACGACATCGAAAATTCCCGTCATCCCGGCTCACATTGGTGCGCAAACCTTGGCGATCGGCGTCGGCGCATTCAAGCCCGACATGGCCGAATTCCCCCCGCAACTGCTGCGCAGCAGGCAGATCGTGGTGGACGATTTGTCCGGTGCCAGGCACGAAGCGGGCGATTTGATACAGGCCAACATCGACTGGACCTGTGTGCATGATTTGGCGTCAATGTTGAAAGACAAAACCAAGCGATTCGACGTCCTGCCGGCATTTAAGACGGTCGGTCAGGCAGCCTGGGATCTGGCTGCAGCCCGTGTCGCCATTTCCCGTTAATACAAAGAGGACAAGGGCTGAGTCTGGAAACGGGACGGCCCTGGGCACTAGGCAGTGTGCCGAACTGGGGCTGACTTGCTCGACCGGGCGAGAGCGGAAGTTTGCGCAAGGATGACCGGCCCAGCAGCATTCAATAGCGCCCTACCGGCGTGCGCTCAACAAGCGACCGTGAAAATCTCGATTTCAAACGGTGCGCAGGATACTCAAATATTTTTGCGACGGCCGCCAAAGTAAGCGCGGAAAGTCGTTGCAATTTTTAAAATTCGGGCCTAACTTTGACTCATTGAAAACAAGAGATCCTCGACACATATTTTCAATGTTGGCGAGGCCGACGCCCAGCTTTTTGAGCCAATTCTGGCGATCTCAAATCGGGACGAAATCTTCGTGAACCATCGGAATCCATTCGACCCGCATGTTGATTGCACAGGCCCTTTGCGAGCACCTCGTTTTCTCCGCGCGGACATGGCAAGGTTACGCAACTGGTTGAATTCGTATTAAGGATTCAAAATCATGAAACAGTCCGGTTTTGCCGACACCGGCTACCGCAATCCTCAGCGCCTGGCCACATTGGCCCATGTGGCATTCAGCGATAAGACTGGACCCGGTGAGAAAGCGGCCGAAACACTTCGTATTTGCATTGACCGGTTGCTGAGCGAACGGCGGGACGAGGTTCTTTTCCGGGCGGGGGATGCGGTCCAAGAAAAATACGGCGACACCGACCTCGTCAATTTCCTAGTTGGCAGCATCCAGCTCTGCGCCCAGACCCGGAGCGTACAAAACGGCCTCTTCGATCTATTCGCGGTTCCATTTTACGTGCAAGGCGACGCGTGGCGGGCGATGGGCATCCAGGACCCGACCTCATTTACTGCGCTAAGCAAGCTGTTTCGTCGCTGCGGCATGATCGGCTTGGAACCGTCACTCATCTTGCTGCCGCAAATATTTACCGCATCACAACTACTCGACCTGGCTTGGTCCGACGTGCGCAACAGTTTGGTTGGCGGGAGCTTACGGGCGCTGGTTAAAAATGAGGTATGGCAACCGATGCTCCCGGACGACGAGCCGCGCCCCGCTGTGTATGGCACCCGGTTTCTCGTGGGCGCCGTACTTTCTTCTTCCGAGGCGATGGTCCCTTTTTTGTTCGGCGGCGACGATCAGTCCGAGGGCCTGCCGGACGCCTGTTTGGAGCGCTGGATTGAACAGGCAAATCCTCTGCTATCCGCTGCTTTTGGCACGGAAGATGCGGTCGAGGTTGGCATGCCGATGGACTATTTCAGCGCCCTGTCGGTCGGCATACCCCACAGCGGCGTCATGCTATTGGAAGACGGTGTCGCGGCGCTGGCGCGGGCGGGAATTGTAAAGCAAGGATTACGGGCCGTGACGTCATACCACAGCAAATCGTCGGGCTTGCGGGAAATTCGCGTGGCCATTGAATCCATTCTCGACGGCATGACCCAAATTTCGGTTGGCATCAATCTGCCGCCCGCGGCATTGTCCAATGATTTTCTCGCCATGGATTGCGTGACCGATGCCATCGTCGGCTGCGCGGCGGCGGTCGTTAATATTGGTGGCGACGAACAACTAGACGACATGGCCTGCGACTGCGGCGGCGCCATGGTTTTCAAGTCGAGCGGCGAAGCGTATTGCCCGGCATGTGCCGCCGATCCCGCCGCGCGCCACGCGCAGGCGCTGCAGACGAGTCCTAGCCAATCGAGGTTGCATTAACGCGACCCGGCGCCATTGCCGACCGTCCGCATTGGCGGCCGGCCGGGGAAATCGAGATAGCCACCCGAGACCGCGATGATTTGGTGCCGATTAACGGCTCGAATATATCGCATTAATACAAGCAGCCAGGGCGTAGATATTCCATCTGCGCGATGCGTCGTGGTCCAGGCTTGACGTTCCGGCAACCCCTGCCCTGTCGGCATGCCACAGGCTCTTGTCACTTAGGTGCTTGCTTTTACATTTCCAGCCACCGGCCCCGGTAGTGCGTTTTGCATCGACAGGCTTGGGCCCCTATGTGCTGGAGTTTCTTGCTGCAAGACTCCAGCTCGAACCAGCCATTACCATAGTACTGCCCACTCGTGCAGCTGCATGCGCGCATCCTCGAAAATCGCCTGTCAGAAAAAATTTACCCAAAAAGGAAAAGCGTCAGCTAGCGCAATAGTACCGCGCAAAAAAATCTTGTTTCGCCCTAAACTTTTCTAAACAGCAACCGATACCATTTACAACAGCGGTTTAATTGGCTCGGAACACTTAGAGGCAGACCAAAGTTGGCGGCGCAAGGCCGAACCCAAGGTAATAAAGGAGAATCACCGTGTCTACATACATCAATACCAATATCGTTTCGTTGAATGCCCAGAACAATCTGGCCAAGTCGCAAAGTTCGCTGGCAACTTCGATTCAGCGTTTGTCTTCCGGCCTACGCATCAATACGGCAGCCGACGATGCCGCCGGTTACTCCATCAGCCAGCGCATGACTGCGCAGATTAACGGTTCTAGCCAGGCCACGCGCAACGCCAACGACGCCATCTCGATGACACAAACGGCTGGCGGTGACTTGTCTTCGATCAGCGACAACTTGCAAAGTATGCGCACACTGGCGGTTCAGGCAGCCAACGGCTCCAACTCGGCATCGGATCGCGCTTCCATTAACGCCCAAGTCCAGTCCCTGTCGGCGGAAATTAACCGCGTCGCGATGGGCTCTTCGTTCAACGGCAATAATCTGCTCGATGGCTCGCTCTCTGGCGGCACAAACTTCCAGGTCGGTGCCAACGGCACGGCCAACGACAGTATCACCGTCGCAATTGCCAGCGCAACGACCACGGCACTCGGCGGCGTCGGGACATCGTCACAAGCCTCAACAACCGGTGCCGTCACAACTGCCGCCGCACTGGTTGCAGGTAATGTAACACTGAACGGATTTCAGGTTGGTGCATCGGTCGCCGGCGCGGCCGCAGGACAATCAGCGGGCAGTGCATTTGCGAAAGCGGCCGCAATCAATCAGGTGGCCGCGCAATCGGGTGTAACGGCTACCGCCGTAGCGGCGACGGTCACCGGAGTTGCCGGTGCCTCAACCGCTTTAGCGGCCGCCAACTCAATTTCTGTCAATGGCGTCAACGTTGGCGCGATTGCAGCTGGCGGCAGTGCCGTCGGTCAGGGTGCCAACACTGCAGCGGCAATCAACTCGGTTTCCGCCCAGACCGGTGTAACGGCAACCGCCGACAATCTTGGCAAGGTCACCTTGAGCGCTGCCGATGGACGTGACATCAGCCTCCTGGCACAGGGTACTACCACCGCGGCCGCCGCTTTGACGGCTTTGGGGCTGGTCACGGGGGACGTAGCTGGTCCGGTAGCCGCAGTGGTAACGACAGGCAAGATCACCTTGAATTCAACCAACGCGGCCGGCATTGTCATCGACGGCGGCGGTGTTGCTGCTGCGGGACTCACCGCAGGCACAACAGCGCCTAGCACTACATCGACGGGAAACACCATCGCGTCGATTAATGTGTCGACGATTGCCGGAGCCACCAGTGCACTGGCGGCCATCGACGGCGCCTTGGCAGAGGTCAACGCTTCGCAAGCCTCCCTCGGTGCTTATCAAAACCGTTTCACGTCGGTTGTCACCAACCTGGCATCGACCGGGGAAAATTTGACCGCCTCCCGCAGCCGGATTCAGGATACCGACTTCGCCAGTGAAACCGCTTCACTGACCCGTGGCCAGATTCTGCAGCAGGCCGGCACCGCGATGCTGGCGCAGGCGAACTCCTTGCCAAACGGCGTGATGGCCCTGTTGCGTTAATCGTCATGTGAAAGTGATGTAACTCCCCCGGCTGAACCTGTTTGGTCGGGGGAATGATTCTGGAGACAACCGTCATGAATATTGGACCTCTTGGCAATGTCGCCTCCGCGGCGCCAGCAACGACAGGCTCTGCGCAGCCCAGTCCTGCCCTGTCAAATGCGAGCACAGCAGCGCCAGCGCAAACTACGGTCGCAGTGCAGAGCCCGGCCCCTGCGCCGTCGATGGATCAAGTCAAGCAAGCGGTAAAAGACATCAACAAGTCCTTGCAGTTGTTGCCGGGCGCACCGGAATTTTCGATCGACGCCGCCACCAAGGAAACCGTGGTCAAAGTGATCGACCCTCAGACCGGGGAAGTCATCCGTCAAATGCCCACCGCGCAAGCGCTGGAGATTGCCAAAGTGATGGACCAAGCCCTTGGCAAATTGATCAAAGAAAAAGCTTGACGCTCAAAAAGTTTTTGGAAATTTTCCAAATGGACCTGCTAATCCGCCTTTGACCGAAGGCAGATTCGGCCCGGCCGATCAACCCGTAGCGCGTATACTGTTATTTTTCTTAGGAGGCACGAGTGGCTATTTCATCTCCCGGCATCGGCTCGAATCTGAATGTCACGAGCATCGTCAGCCAATTAATGGCCGTGGAACAACAGCCGATCACGCTTCTGGCCACGCAAACAACAGCCGATCAGACCATACTGTCCGGTTATGGAACGCTCACGAGCGCACTGGAACAATTCCAGACGTCGGTAGGCGCACTGTCAAACATCAGCACCTTCCAGGCAATGAGTGCCAACGTCGCCAATACGAGCGTCGCATCCGTCACCGCCACGGCAGCAGCCGCAACGGGCACCTATGCTCTGGCGGTGACCAAACTGGCACAAGGAGAAAAACTGGTGGCCGCAGGCCAGGCCAGTGAAAGCGCCGCGATCAGCGACGGGGTCATCTCATTTTCTTTCGGCACCAGCACAACCGCACCTGCGGCATTCACACCGAATGGTTCCGGGATTAAGACCATTACCATCAATAGCACGAACGACTCGCTAACGGGTATCTGCGGCGCGATCAACGCGGCCAATATCGGAGTATCGGCCACCCTCGTCAACGATGGCAGTAATACCCCCTATCGCCTCTCGCTGACGGTCAATGCCACCGGCGCAAGCAACAGCCTGAAGATATCGGTGGCAGATGCGGCGCCAGGCACCAGTACCGCCCTGTCCACCTTGCTCAACCAGGATCCCGCCGGCAGTCAGGCCTTGACTCAAACGGTCGCGGCCCAGAATGCCGAGTTCACGCTTGACGGCATCGCCATCTCAAAACCTAGCAATACGGTCAGCGACGCCATCGCGGGAGTCACCCTCAATCTGGCCTCGATTAGCGCCAGCCCAACCAATGTTAGCATCGCGCCCAACACGGCAGCCGTTGTCAGCGCCGTAAATTCCTTTGTCACGGCTTACAACACCATTAACTCGACATTAACGGACGCGGCGGCCTACAACAAAACGACCGGGGCAGCAGCGTCCCTGAACGGCGAGAGCACGGTACGCGGGATCACGAAGCAGATCCGCTCGGTACTCACCAATCCCGTCGCCGGCGGTGCCAGTGCACTCTCAGTCTTGTCCCAAGTCGGCGTGTCGCTCCAGTCAGACGGCTCGCTGGTGGTTGACAGCACGCAGCTGCAGGCGGCATTGAGCAGCAATTTCAACGGATTTGCCGGACTGTTCGCCGCCGCCGGCAGCGCCAGCGACAGCTTGGTCGCGTATTCCGGCGCGACCAACAATACCCAGCCAGGCGCTTACAGCGTGAATGTCACGCAGCTCGCCACACAAGGCAAGACGCTCGCTACGGCAGCGGCAGGTCTCAATATTGACTCCACCAACGATACGCTGCAAGTACAACTCGATGGTGTCACATCAACGATCACCCTGAATCACTCGTCCTCGTATACCCCGGCAACATTGGCGGCCGAGGTGCAATCACAGATTAATGGCGCCGCCGGCTTTGTCACTGCCGGGTCAAGCGCGACGGTTTCCGCATCAGCTGGCGGCGTCCTGACGATCACTTCAAATAGTTACGGGTCCGGATCGAGCGCCGGCATTAGCGGTGGCGATGGCCAGGCCAACCTCAACTTCATTAGCGGTGCTGGCGTCGGGATCGACACGGCTGGCACCATCAATGGCATGGCCGCAACCGGATCCGGCCAGACCCTCACTGGCACAACCGGCACACCAGCCGAGGGACTTAGCCTGCAGATCAATGGCGGCAGCATCGGCGACCGTGGCACGGTCAACTATTCGCAAGGCTATGCCTACCAATTTAATACCATCGTAACCGCGATGGTCGGTACCAACGGCACCATTACCGCGCGCACCAACGGCATCAGCGCCTCCATGGCAACCATTGCGAAAAACTCGGCCACCATGACCGCCCGCCTGGCCGGCATTCAAGCAAGTTATATGGCCCAATATACAGCCCTGGACGTCACGGTTAGCAGCATGACCGCAACCAGCACTTTTTTGACACAACAACTCGCCGCTATCGCGGCCAATCACCCATAAGTATTGGAGAAAACCCATGTTTGGTTCGCCAAAATCAGGTGCAAATGCCTACGCCAAAGTGGCGATGGAAACGGGTGTTCTCACGGCCAGCCCTCATCAGCTGATCGTCATGCTGTTCGACGGCGCCATTGGGGCCATCCAGCTTGCCGAAAAAGAAATGAAAGCCGGTCGCATTGCGGCCAAAAGCAAAGCGATTTCGCATGCGGTCAATATTGTCACCGAAGGTTTGCGTGCCAGCCTCGACATAAAAACTGGCGGGGCGATCGCAGAAAACCTTGACGCCCTGTATGCCTATATGATCGAGTGCTTGATGATGGCGCACTTGAAAAATCAGCCGGAAATGCTCACTGAAGTTCAAATTCTGCTGCAAGACCTCAGGTCCGCATGGATTGCCATTGGTGGTGAGGCGCAGACGGCCGCAGCTGCGGCGCCCACCGCACCTGTTGCCGTCAATATGTCCGCCTACGGTACACTGGCACCACGTGCCTACAGCTTTGCGAGTGCCTAAGGATAGGTCGTCGCGCGCTTTGCGGCGGTATCGCCTGCGAAATGCTGACCGCCCGCAGCAAAAGAACGTTTCATCATCACTTCACGCCGCGAAGGTGAAATGTCAGGGCCGAAACACATCTGACGCCCTGCAGGTTTCATCGACTCTGACGTGGCAGCAGCAATATAATGGCGGCGTTTTTTCGCATACCTCTGAACACCAAGAGAGTCACAATGCCTTGTGGACATTGCGTTGCCAGTAGCCCCCGCCAGCGTAGTGCCTGCTCATCCGTCTTAAAATTCGTACGCCCACTCCGCACTGATGGCGATCTCACACCGGCTGACCGCACTAAAAAAATCCATGCGCTTGCGCGCCGAATAAGATTAGGGCCTTTGCTGATCGGAGATTCTGATCTCTCATCATCCGCAGCGCAGATGCGATTTGAGCATCAGCTTCATGCATCGCCGCCCCCCGCACAGCTACTTAATCTCGGCGCTGGCCAATAAAGGACTCAAAGCGATACAAAAATCTCCCTGTTACCAGCAACCAATCGGCAGTGAGATTCGGAAAAGTGACCTAAAAAGCAAAAAGCCCAATCTGAAGATCAGGCTAAGTGTTTTATTCTATTGGTCGGGGCGAGAAGATTCGACCTTCCGACCCCTTGCACCCCATAAAGGTAGATCGGCGGCAAGGATACCGAACGCGACCGCGTACTTTCCGAAGACGAGATCAGGGATTTACATCACAAGTTACCCGACGCTGGACTTTTACAATCCACTGAATGCGCGATCTGGCTGGCGCTGTCCACATGCTGCCGAATTGGTGAACTGTTGAGCGCTCGGTGGGAACATGTCGATATTATCCGGAGCACGTGGCGCATTCCAGCAGAGAACTCAAAAAACGCTAAGGCTCACACAATCTACCTATCGGACTTTGCTACCCAACAATTCCGGTGGCTGCACAAATTAACGGGTTCGACCGCGTGGTGCTATCCAGACAGAAGCGGCACGAAATCAGTATCGCTCAAAACCGTGACAAAACAACTCGGGGACCGTCAGCGCGATACCTCCCCCATGAGTGGGCGCAGTGCGAACATTGCCGCGCTCAAGCTGCCTGAGGGTCACTGGACACCCCACGATTTACGGCGCACCGGCGCCACGATGATGACGCGGCTTCGCGTCTTGCCGGAGGTGGCCGAGCGCTGCCTGAATCACACCGAGGAAAACAAGGTCAAGCGAACTTACCAACGGCACGGTTATGAGCCCGAAATGCGCGATGCATGGCGGGTTCTTGGCGAGCGGCTGGAACTGCTGACACGCCGGGACGTCGGAAACTTCGCTATTATTGGGCGGATGGCGGATTGATTTTTCGATGCGGTTTCGCGAGCGAGACAACTGGCCACGCACACAGCATGGAATCTGGAGCAGATATGCGTAAAATGAATGCTGAATTCACTGTTTCAAGGCAAGGTTTATGAAAAAAGCACTCCCCCCGACGTCCGTGCCCGGCGGCGAAGTGACCTCCCTTTTTGAACGCATTGCCAATATTCTGGATTTGGCGCGAGGGCGGGTGGTGCGCGCTGTCAACCACGAAACCGTCACCGCGTACTGGCTAATTGGCCGTGAAATCGTACAAACGCTGCAAGGGGGCGAAGCGCGGGCGCAATATGGCAATGCCCTCATTGCCGATTTGGCGGCGCGCCTGATTGAGCATTACGGTGCAGGGTTTTCTGCTGCCAATTTGAAAAATTTTCGCTAGTTTTATTTAAACTACCTCGACCGGATCGAGCCAATTAGCCACCCAGTGGGTAGCCAATTGGCGACACCCTTCGAGCCAGGTAAAATAAGCTACCCAGAGGGTAGCCAATCGCCGCCAAATTTTCATCCAAGCCTAAGCTGGTCCCACTACCGCGCCTTGATGCGAGTGGATAACCACAGCGCCCGCCAGTTCTATGAAGCCGAAGCAGCACAGGCCAACTGGTCGCGGCGCGAACTTGAGCGCCAAATCAACAGCCTGTTTTACGAACGTCTGCTGGCAAGCAGCGACAAAGGCGCCATGCTCGAAGGCGCCCGAAAGGTCACGACGCCACTCACCCCTCTGGACATGCTTAAGGACCCCTATGTGCTGGAGTTTCTTGATTTGCCACAGGTGCCGCAACTGCACGAACTCCAGCTTGAACAAGCCATCATCGATAAACTGCAACACTTCTTGTTGGAACTGGGACGCGGCTTCTCGTTCGTCGCCCGGCAAAAGCGCATGCGATTCGATGACAAGGATTTTTACGTTGATCTGGTTTTCTACAACTACCTGCTCAAGTGCTTTGTGCTGATTGACCTGAAAATCGGCGAACTCACCCATCAGGACATCGGCCAGATGGATGGCTATGTGCGCATGTTTGAAGCCCACAGCAAGGTGGAGGGCGACAATCCCACTATCGGCCTGATCCTGTGCTCAGAAAAAAATGCCGCCATTGCCCGTTACTCTGTATTGAGCGACAGCCAGCAACTGTTTGCCGCCAAATACCAATTCACGCTGCCCAGCGAAGAAACGCTTCAACGGGAAATTTTGCGCGAGCGGGCACTTATAGAAAACCAACTGGAATCCTGATTCCCGGTAATTGTCGCATATGCCACGATTTACACCGCATCGTCGCTACACACTACAATGACGATGCGGGCCGGGTTCTGCCCGAGGTGTTTCTTGTCCCATGCAACCGTGGTCTAATGCTGCACACCAATGGTTGACGCCACAAAGCCTCCCAATTATCAGCAAACGGCAACCAAACGGCAACGGAATCAAGAAAAGTGATCTAAAAAGCAAAAAGCCCAATCCGAAGATTAGGCTAAGTGTTTTATTCTATTGGTCGGGGCGAGAAGATTCGAACTTCCGACCCCTTGCACCCCATGCAAGTACGCTACCAGGCTGCGCTACGCCCCGACGAGTTGGTACTCTACCATGCCAAGGGGGAAACCACAATGACACAGATCGCCCCTATCGCGCCGGCACCCTTGATATACGATTTTGCCCGAGCGTGGAGCGGCATTTTCCGGCGGCCTGGAACGCATCATGACACATTTTTGCGTGCTATTTTGCCACTCTTGCGTTACCGTCCCGTGGCGCATGTCAACCACCCCCCTGCCGCCGCCCCCCCAATTTGCTGGGAGGCTAGGGCCGTATAATTATCGCCATGGCACGCTAGCTACTGACTGCCAAGGAAGTCATCAACGACAAGCCAAGGGAGCGCGAATATCTTCTGGCCGATGGTGCATGTTTGTTCCTGCGCGTGCGAACGAGCGGACATCGCAGCTGGCTTTTCGTGTATTCGCTGGTTACGCAAAATACGCAAAAAAATATGGACTTGGGTCATTTCCGGGAACGCGCAGGCGCGGCCCGGCGGCTGGTCGCGGCCGGCATCCACCCAGCCGACGAAGATCAGCGCGGGGCGGACGAAGCGAGGTCCAAAGCGGCAGAGGCAGCAGCCATCAACGCGCCAAAAACGGTGATCGACTATTTGCGCGCTGGGATGAAAACTACCTCGCGGAGCCGCGCGCGGGCTCGGCATATCGCGTGCTGGACAAGGCGCATGCCTCCGGCGTATGGCGCGTATGGCGAACATGCGGCGTCTTGCTCAGCCACCTTAAGCAAATGTTCAACTATGCCCTGCCGCGGGAATAGCTTTCTGGAAACCCGGCTCTAAGCCTGTCATTGGGGCGGCAAGAGCGTCGAGCGCGAGCGCGATCTATCGGAGTGCGAAATCACGGAACTTGCCCGAGTGCTGCATAGATCGCGTTTTTCGGAGCGCTGGCCGGTGGTGGTGTGGCTAATTGCTATCTACCGGTGCCCGCGCAGGCGAGACGCTGCAAGCCCGGGCCGAGCACATCTTAAGTGTGTACACTTATTACGTGCACACACTTAATTTTTGTCAAGAAAATGAGAGCAAAACCTACGCACTACGTCGACCTCATTCAGCGACAAGCACAGTTACTTGGGTCCGTTTTAATAGTTTCTTGAAATCCGTGTCAAAAGTGACAAGGTGTTCGCCGAGTTCAACGACCGCCGCCGCCAGCCAAGCGTCAGGGATATCGTTGGCGGCTAACTTTTTGTCGATGCAAAGTTGGCGCAATATTGGCCATTCTGCGCCAAGAGACGGCGTCCCAACACCTGGCACACCAAAAAGCGCGTCCAGAAATCCAACGGCATCTTCCACGGGCGTAGGCTGGACAAATATCTTCGAGTTGGTTACCAGCCGTAAGAAGCTGGCGACAACCATCGGCATCAACCTTAGGTTCGCGCCATTTGCACAAGCGGCAACGGCGGCATTGAGCCACGCATAGGCTGTTTTGTGGTGAGGATGGTCACTGCGCGATGCAGCGACCAACACATTGACGTCAGGCGTCATCGTCAGCGGCATCCAGCATAGTCTTATTGCTGCTTGGATTTAAGCCCGCAACCAATCCGCCCCGCCCGTTAAAGACGGGAATCTTTCGTTTGCTTACATTAATTTTCGCATGGGAGGAACGAAGGCGGAGTTGCAATCCTTCCTCAATTAGTCGCGTCAGCGTGGTTCGCTGCTGCGCCGCCACCGCTTTGGCGGTGGCGAGCAGGGAATCGTTAATATCAAGAGTGGTTTTCATAAATTAACAATACAGATTTCTGTATAATACGTCAAACATTTTTAAATTAAATATTGATAAAAAGGTAAGTATGTGGTCGTCGAGCGTTTCCGCATGCTAATGACGTTTGTCCAATAGGCGAGCCCAGACGCGCCGCCAGACTGGAACGACCAACTCTGAGGGCTGCTGGAATGGGTTGGGTTTTTGACCCGCTCCGGCTGCCTCCCGGCGAGGGTGGAGCCCGGCACATGGAGGCAGCGGACGCGCTGCCATCGCAACGGGAAGCACATCCATGGCGCACCCCGCCGGCGATGGTGCGCCCCGCCGGCGCGACCCAACTATAGGTGAAGCCAAAAAGGGTGATCTAACCGGTGTGTTCTTGCATAAATTCAAATGCAACGGCCAACTTACCTGGCTGGCCTATGAATATGGTCCGAGCACCCGGTTGCTATTGCCGCTTGGCTCACACGACGCGATAAGCTTGGATAACGGGAGTTTTTCGCGACAATGTCGGGCCAAAGTCCGGCCTTATCGGGCTTGCCGTGATTGTGCTTGAGGATATTGCGTACCGCCGATGCTGGCGCGATCGCAGCGTCAATCCTGAAGCCGCCAACCCGCCGCTTGCCTGAGCGGGATAGGAGCCGCCGCCAGAACTCCACCTGGCGCCGATGCCAACCATCCCGAGTTTCTGGGTAAAAATTGGTCGCCCTCCTGCCCCCGTTACCACCTCTACCATTTTTTAAGAACGATGGATCGGCACAGTGGTAACGGCGCGCCGCGCATCCCATGCCGATTCAGTCGCAGCACAAGGCACGCACCTGTTGGCACACCCACTCGGGCGTCGCATCGGGCGGCGCCACGGGCGCACCGACCGACAGCGCCATCTGCGAGCGCCAGCCGTGGCGGAAGGCGCTCTTAAAACTATCGCCGTCATTGGCGCTGCGCGCATGGCCCCGCACGCCGCGCAGCGCCATGGGAATGACCGGCACACAGGAGCGCTCGACGATGCTGGCGATGGCGCCCTTGAAGGCGTTCACGTGACCGGCCGAGGTCGATTCAGCGTCCGAAAAAATGCAGACCAAGTCGCCCGCGTGCAGCGCCTGAGCGATAGCGTTGTACTCTTTATCCGTCAGCCATGGATTTTCTTTGGTGGCCCCGACCGGAATCGCCTTCGCGCTCTTATAGACCCAGCCAAATACGGGAATGTCGAAGCAGCGGCGCGCCATCACAAAGCGGACCGGGCGCGAACAAGCCGCCATGATGACGATGGCATCGACGGAGCTGACGTGATTGCACACCAAGAGTGCGGCGCCCGTGGCCGGGATATGCCTGGGCTCGATGACCTTGACGGGGTAGAGCGTGTGAATCAGCAGCCAGGCCAGAAAGCGCACGAGAAATTCCGGCACCATGGCGAAAATAAATAAGGCCACGGCTCCATTTAGGATCGCCGTGGTCAAGAACAGTTGCGGGATGGTAAAGCCCTGCCCCAGCAGCAAGATGGCGAAGCCGGCCGCACCGACCATGAACAGCGCGTTCAGAATATTCATGCCGGCGATGGTGCGCGAAATGTGCTTAGGGTCGCAGCGAGTCTGGATCAGGGCGAACAACGGGACGATGAAAAAGCCGCCGAACACGCCGATCATGACGACATCAAACAAGATGCGCGCCGCGCCGTGTTGGAGCAGGAAGCCGGCCGCGCCGACGCCGGCCACGTTGCCATAGCTAAGGCTGGCAAAGAACAGGTCGATGCCAAACAGCGACAGGCCAATCGAGCCAAACGGCACGATCCCGATCTCCACCTTGTGGCCCGAGAGTCGCTCGCACAGCAGCGAGCCGGCGCCGATGCCGAGCGAAAACACGGTCAGCAGCAACACGAACACGCCATCGTCGCCATGCAGGTAATCCTTGGCGTAGACGGGGAACTGGGCCAGGATCAAAGCGCCATAGAACCAGAACCAGGAGTTGCCCAGCATGGCAAAGAAAACGGTCCGGTTTTGGCGGGAAAAATTGAGGTTGCGCAGCGATTCCGCGACAAAGTTAATGCGAATTTTCAGGGCCGGCTCCGGCGCCGGCGTTAGCGGGATGCGGTAGCTGGCGAATAGGCCGATCACAGCCACGCCAAGCGTGGCGCCCGCCACCAGGTCGATGCCCCAGGGCTTCATCGTGATGAGCAGCGCGCCCAGGATCTCGCCGAGCAAGATGCCAACGAAAGTGCCCATCTCGATCAAGCCGTTGCCCCCGATCAGCTCGTCCTGTTTCAGCTGCTGCGGCAGATAGGCATATTTGACGGGCCCGAACAGAGTCGAATGGATGCCCATGCCGACCACGGCGGCGATCAAGAGCGGCAGGAAATGCGTCGTCCAGCCGATGGCGGCAATGCCCATGATGGCCAGTTCCAGCCATTTGACACAGCGCGCCAAGCCTGCTTTTTCGAATTTGTCCGCCAGTTGGCCGGCCGTAGCAGAAAATACGACGTAGGGCAAAATGAACAGGCCTGGGATCAGGTTGGTGATGGTGGACGCATTGAGCGTGGTCCAACTCAAGGCATCGTAAGCCAAGATCACCATGAGGGCGGTCTTAAACAGGTTGTCGTTGAACGCGCCGCAGAACTGGGTCCAGAAAAATGGCCCGAAACGGCTCTGGGACAACAAGGAGAACTGACTCGGCTGCTTCATGTCCGCCTTTTGGGAATAATGAATGAAATAGATGGCATATTACCGACAAACAATCTTAGCATCAATGCCGCCGCGACAACGGGGCCGCCCGCCCGTAGAACGTGAATCGGGGGCGCGCACGATCGCCTCCCGACGGGTACGCCCCCGTTTGCTTGGGCTCAGGTTGTCAAGCCGGCGCCTCCGGCACCAGGAAATTGACTGTATGTCGGCTAGCGCACAGAAGCGAAATTTCTTGATGAATATAATTTGCTTGTCAGATCAGCATGGCCGGGCCATCAGGCTGGGCCGTGACCCAGGAATCCGCAGGCTGCGCCGTGACCCAGGAATCCGCAGGCTGCGCCGGGATGCCTGTCATGCGCCCATGAATACGCATGGTTTTTGATGCATCAGTTTTAGAGGTTAAGTAGCCGAGGTCCTGCGAGTTGCAGGGGACGACGGCAAATTGCATTTTCACCAACACAGGAGCTTGTATGAAAATTAAAACCCTTGTTTCCGCCCTCACGGCCGTATGCCTGACGGCGAGCACCTCCGCCTTCGCCCAAAACTATGATCATCAAAATGACCGTGGCGGCAACGAACAGCGCGGCGAGCAAACCAATCACGACCAGCACCAGGATCGCGGCCGCAACGATCGCGCTGATTACAAAGCGCCGGCGCGCGACGCGCACAATGAAGAGCGCGGCGCCGGCCCCCGCCAAGACATGCGGCGCGGCGGGCGCATTGCCAATGAATATCGGGGCAATCAATACGTCGTCGATGACTGGCGCGGCCACCACCTGAGTGCGCCGCCGCGCGGTTCGCATTGGGTTCAGACGGGCGGCGATTACGTTCTGGTCGCGATCGCCAGCGGCATCATCGCCCAGGTTCTGCTCAATAATTAACTGGCCGCATGGGGCCCGCTGACGGCCCCTGCGTCCATCCTTTGAATGAATGCGGCGCTGGCGCCGCATTGACGCCTGGGCGGGCAAAGCCGTTACAATGGTCCGTCCGCAACGAATAAACCTCCCCGATCGTGTCCATTGTCCGTAGTCCCCAATTCCTATCCTATTTGCTGCAAGGCATCGCACTCGCTTTCCTGTGCGGCGCAGCCCCCTTCGGCCACGCCGATGCCCCCTTGCCAGCCCAAAGTGCGGCGCCATCGCCGCTAGTTGCGCCGGCGCCGATCCGATTTCTCGTCACCTTCGACGACGGCCCGAGCGCCTCCGTTTTCACCAACCCGACCCGGCAGATTCTTGATGTCTTGGCCCGCAACCAGGCGCAGGCGGGGATCAAGGCGATTTTTTTCACGCAGACGCGGGCCACGAACGCCGGCGCCAGCGAAGTCGGGCGCCGCCTGCTGCAGGCCGAACACGACGAGGGCCATTTGTTGGCTCTGCATACGGCGACGCCGCACCATTCCAATCATCGCTACCTGAGCCAGGAGGAACTGGACTTGTCGCTTGAGCGCGGCAGCGCCGATCTGCTGGCCATTTCCGGCGTCGCGCCGAGCCTGGTGCGCCCGCCGTTTTGGAGTTACGATGCGCGCACGCTCGCCGCCTATCACCGCCATGGCATGCAGATGCTCTTGACCTCCCTTAGCGCCAATGACGGCAAGATCTGGGGCGTCAATTTCAGCTGGCACAAGCGAAAAAATATGCTGACCCAGCTGACCGAACTGCGCACTCGCTGGTTGGCCGGCCTGCTCCCCGCGGTCGATGGCAGCACGCCCGTGGTGGTCACTTTCCATGACGTTAACACCTATACGGCGAGCCATATCGAAGAGTATCTGCTGATCTTGCTAGACGTCGCGCATGAACTGGACATGCCCACGGCGGCCAAGCCGTTTTACGACGAGCGCGCCGCCCTGGAACGGGCGGCGAAGGCTTCTGCCGTGCAAGAGGGCGATGTTAGGCCGCGCTTGCCGGGCTTTTGGAACTGGCTTTGGAAATAGCTGACAGCGCGCCGCCGCGCGGCTAGATCGGCCCAAAAAGCGTGCTCAGCACGAGCTCGGGCGCCGCCGCCAGCGGGCGCGCACTGCAAACGAGCATGGACAAGCTGGCATGTGGCAGCACGACGCAGCTCGGGACGGCGCCTGCTCCAAGCTTGTAACGCGCCTCTTTTTCACTCCACATCCGATAAAACGCGAGCAGCCGCTCTTGGCCCGAGAGCGGCTCCAAGATGGCGAGCTGGCTGGCATCGAATGCCTGCAAGCTGAGAGCGCCTATATCGCGCGTGGGATCGATGACTTCGATGTCGAGTCCGAGCGCCGTGTCGGCGCTGACCGCGCACGCGATCCAGTCGCCGCTGTGCGACAGGCTAAAGCCGGGCGCGCCGCGGGCGGCATCTGGCAGCAACAGTAGGGGTGCAGCGCCGCGCCGTTCAACGAGGCAAACGGCTGAGGGCGCGCGGCCCAGCAGCGCGCCTAACGCGCGCCGCAACAAGATGCGCCCGAGCAGGAACTGGCGCTGCCGCCCGGGCCGCAGAAAGCGCTGATAACGGGCCGCCTCGCCCTCGCCGAGCCATGCTAGAAAAGGCTGCAGCACGGCGTCGCTGATGCCGCCGGCATGCATGAGCCAGACTTCGGCCATGCCTTTAGAGGTCACGGCGAAATCTCCAAGTCACGGCAGCCTCGGGCGGATAGATTCGCGCGGACAGATTCGAGCGGACAGATTCGGGCGGACAGACTCGGCCGACTAGGCGCGGCTGCATTTCAGGCATGGCGCTTGAAAATCAAGGAGGTGTTGATGCCGCCGAAGGCGAAGTTATTCGACATCACGTACTCGCACTGCAGCACCCGGCCCTGGCCCATGATGTAATCGAGGGCGGCGCAGCGGGCATCGACCCGCTCCAGATTGATGGTCGGCGCGAACCAGCCTTCGCGCATCATTTCGATGCTGACCCATGCTTCGAGGGCGCCGCAAGCGCCCAGGGTATGGCCCATATAGCTTTTCAAGGAGCTGATCGGCACTTGCGAGCCGAACATGCGCCAGCTCGCCTGCGATTCGGCCACGTCGCCTTGCTCGGTGCCCGTGCCGTGCGCATTGATGTAGCCGATGGCCGACGGCGCCAGGCGGGCGTCCGCCAGCGCCAGTTGCATCGCCCTATGCATGGTATCGACCCGCGGCTGGGTGACGTGGCTGCCATCGCTGTTGGTGCCAAACCCGACCAGTTCGGCGTGGATCCGGGCGCCGCGCGCCTTGGCGTGGTCCCACTCTTCGAGAATCAGGCAAGCGGCCCCTTCGCCGACCACCAGGCCGTCGCGCTCGGCGTCGAAGGGGCGCGGCGTCGTGTGACAGGCATCATTTTTGGTGCTGGTCGCAAACAGGGTGTCGAAGACGGCCGCTTCGGTCGCGCACAGCTCTTCGGCGCCGCCGGCGATCATCGCCACCTGCTGGCCGGCGCGAATCGCTTCGAAGGCGTAACCGATACCCTGGCTGCCCGACGTGCACGCGCTCGAAGTGGTGATGATGCGCCCGGTGACGCCGAAAAAGACGCCGATGTTGACCGGCGCCGTATGCGCCATCATCTTGATGTAGGTGGTGGCATTGATGCCCCTGGTGCTGCGCTCTTCCATCATGCGCCCGAAATCGCCGATGGCGCTCGGAGTTCCGGCGGCGGAACCGAAAGCGATCCCCAGCGCGCCGCTTTGGACCAGCGCATCGCCTAGCAGGCCGGCGTCGGCCAGCGCCAGCTCGCTGGCGCGGGTCGCCATCAAAGCCACCCGGCCCATGCTGCGCATGCTTTTGCGGTGATAGCGGGAGTTCAGTTCGAACGGCGCGGCGGGCGCTCCCAGCTGCGTATTGAGCCCGTCGTATTCGGCCCACTGCGCCATCCGCACCACGCCATTGCGGTACTCGCCCAAGCGCTTGCGGATGCTGGCCCAGTCGTTGCCGATGGGGCTGATCCCGGCCATGCCGGTAACGGCGACCCGCCTCATGCGATGCCGCCATCGACGCGGATGACTTGGCGCGTGATGTAAGCCGCATCCTCGCTCATCAGAAAACTGACGGCCGCCGCCACTTCCTCGGGCTGGCCGACGCGCCGCGCCGGAATCGATTTGATCGCTTCGGCCACGTCCACGGCGCTCGACATGTCGGTTGCGATCAAGCCCGGTGCCACGCAATTGACCGTGATCGCGCGCTTGGCCAGTTCCAGCGCAAGCGCCTTGGTGGCGCCGATGATGCCGGCCTTGGCCGCGCTGTAATTGACTTGGCCGCGGTTGCCAACCAAGCCGGAAACGGAGGCCAGCGTCACAATACGCCCCGGCAGGCGGCGCCGCACGAGAGGCATCACCAAAGGATTGAGCACGTTATAAAAGCCGTCCAGGTTGGTTTTCAGAACCAGGTCCCAGTCTTCGCCCGACATGGCGGGAAAGGCACAATCGCGCGCCACGCCGGCGTTGCAAACGACCCCATAATAACAGCCGTTCTCGCCGATGTCCGCCTCCAGTGCCGCCGCCGCCGCCGCCCGCTGTCCGATATCGAACTGCAACACGCGCGCCATGCGCCCCATCGCCACGATCTCGAGCGCGACCGCGTCCGCCGCTTGGCGCTGCTCTTTGCAATGCAAAACAAGGTCAAAACCGTCGCGCGCCAAGCGCAGCGCTATCGCCTTGCCGATGCCGCGCGACGAGCCCGTGACCAGCACGTTTTTATTCATTGCCCCTGCCATCCAAGCTCCCGTGCAGAAAATCATTGACATTATCGGGCTCAAATACCGTCACCGTCGCCGTCGCCACCGTGACCGCGGGCAACGCGCTCATGTCGTCGATCCTGCACTCGAAAGCGGCCAAGCCGTTGCCGCCTTGCGCTACGCGATGCACATGAACATGCAACACGCTGCCCACTGGGAACAGCGGGCGCAGAGCTTCAAAATGACGCGTCCCCAGCAGAAAGCCGGGCTTGGCCGCCTCGCCCCGCACATGGGCGCCATAGCCGGCGTATGCGGCGATCGCTTGCGCCATGTATTCGATGCCGATCCAGGCCCCGACCCCGCTGCCATCGCAAAATAAACTGGCCGCACCGATTCGCACTTCGGCGCACAAAAAGTCGCCATCGACCCGCAGCAGGCGGTCGAGCAGCAGCATGGGGGCGGAGTGCGGCAGCAGGGTGCCGATCGGCGGCAAGCTCAAGCCGTCCTCCCCAAAACAAGCACGGCGTTCGAGCCGCCGAACGCAAACGAATTGCTGAGCGCCCAACTGAGGGGGCGCCCCAGAAGCGTACCCGGTTTTACCACATTTAAGACCGGCAAGGCCGGGTCGGCGACGCCATCCCATAAGTGGGGGGGCAAGCGCCCTTCCGGGTTGTCGTCTTGCATGGCAATCCAGCACAAGGCCGCTTCGATCGCGCCGGCGGCGCCCAAGGCATGTCCCGTCAGCGGCTTGGTCGAACTGACGGCTGGCATGGACCCAAACAGGGCGGCGACCGCGCGCGCCTCCATGGCGTCATTTTGCAGCGTGGCCGTGCCATGCAAGTTAATGTAATCAATCCGCTCTGGCGCAATTTTGGCGCGCGCCAGAGCTTGCTCCATCGCCAGGCGCGCCCCGCCGCCGTCCGGGTCCGGAGCCGACATGTGGTAGCCATCCGACGATTCGCCCCAGCCGCAAAGCGCCACGGGCGCTTGTATGCCACTCATCAGGAACAAGGCGGCGCCCTCGCCGATGTTGATGCCGTTGCGGTTGGCGCTTAAGGGGTTGCATAGAACGCTGCTAACTGAATCTAGCGCTGAAAATCCCGCCACGGTGAATGCGCACAGGGAATCGACGCCGCCCGTTAGCACCGCATCGCACAACCCCATCTTGATCAGGCGGGCCGCGCTCGCCATCGCCTTCGCGCTCGATGCGCAAGCGCTGGAATGGACGTAGCTCGGCCCTACAATGCCGAGTTCGCCCGCCAGCATGGCGGCCGGCGAACCCATTTCCTGCTGACTGTATTGAAAGGCGGCGGGAAAGGTGCCATCAACGGTGTTCTGGCGCATCGCGTTTTCCGCTTCCAAAATTCCCGAGGTGCTAGTGCCAATCACGATGCCGACGCGGCCGGCGCCAAAGAGCGCGATGGCGGCATCGACGGCCGGCCGGATCTGGGCTAAGGCAGCCAATGCCAGCTGATTGTTGCGGCTGCGCTGGGGCGGCGGCAACTGGCACACGGGTGGCAGGCGGGAGGAGACGGCGCCCAGGGGCAGCGCCCGTCCGGGCGAGCAGGCGTCGCTGACGGCGACGCCGCTGCGGGGCCGCCCCAACAGGCGTTCCTTGATGGCGTCCATCGTGTCGCCCAAGGCGCACACGAGGCCACAGGCGTTCAAATAATACATGGCCGGCTTCCTCTTCTTCAATCTCAATTCGTCACCGGCGTCGACTGGATCGTCAAGCGGTAATGATAGCGCAAATTATTCAACACAACGGTCCCGCTCCAGCGCACCGGCTCGCTATAGTCGATGCGCATGACCGCCGTGTCACCCTTAAATAGAGTGCGCTGCAAACCTTGCTCCTCGATCCGCCAGCCGGGCGGCAAAGCCTCTTGTATCGCCGCGGCCGGCCACAGCGTGAGCTGCATGTCTTCTAAGACGGCGGCGGGCTGCACCTGGCTCGGCAACATCGGGTGACGCCATGACTGGAGCTGGCCGGCCTCGTAATGCAAGGTGAGGACGCGCTGCCCGAGGGCGAGGCCGACTAGTTCCAGATGAGTCTCATCGGCCTCCAGAACGGCATCGAGTTCGTCGCTGCGGGGGCCGCGCTCAAGGCGCAGGTGTTGCTGCACGCTAATCGTCGCGCCCAAAGCCGCCGGCGCCAGCTTCAAGCCCAGGCCGGCCGGGACCGGCACGCTGGCGCAGGCGACCAAGGCGAACAGGGCCAGCAGAACGGCCAAGCACTTCAAGGCTGCGCGCATAAGGCCTCCAGTGCGGCCAGGCGGCGGGCCGTGTGCAAGACATACGGATTACTCTGGTCCCACGCGTAACCGGCCAGGATGGCCGAAATCATGCGCCTAATTTCCGGATCTTGATCCGGGTGGAAGATAATTTTCTGAAAGCGCCCGCCGTACCAGGACTCGACGAAAGCGCGAAAGGTAGCGACGCCCTGGCGCAGCGGCGCGCCATACTCCGTTTGCCAATTGACGGCTTGCCCCGCGAACTGGCGCTCGAGGACGCCAGCGGCGAGGCTGGCGGACTTGAGCGCGATGGTCACGCCCGAGGAAAACACGGGGTCGAGAAATTCACCGGCATTGCCCAGCAAAGCGTAACCCTGGCCCCACAGACGGTTGACGTTGGCCGAATAGCCGACGATCTGGCGTGCCGGGGTATCCCACTTGGCGTTGGCCAAGAGCTCATGCAAGGTTCTTTCCTCGGCCACGATGGCTTGCAAGACTTCCGTTGCCGTGCCCCCGTAGCGCTCGAGATAGCGTGCCTCGGCCACCACGCCAAGCGAACAGCGTCCGCCGGCGAAGGGGATGGTCCAGAACCAGACGTCGTCATGCTGCGGGTGCACCGTGACCCGAATCTTGTTGCGGTCAAAGCCCTGGCCAATGCCATCTTCGAGGTGGGTGAAGATGGCGCCGCGCACGGGAAAATTGGACGGCGTTTCCAGCTTGAGCAGGCGCGGCAGGATGCGCCCGAAACCGCTGGCGTCGAGCACGAATTGGGCCTTGACCTGATAGGGGTGACCGTCCGCGTCCGTCACCGTCACGCGCGGCCCGCCCTTCTCGCCCGCGCCGAGCTCGACCGAAGTGAGCGCATGCCGGTAGCGGATCTGCGCCCCGGCACGCTGCGCCTCCTTGGCCAAGAGATGATCGAAGTCGGCGCGCTGCACCTGGTAGGTGGTACCCCAGCCGCTCGAATGCTTGTCGCGAAAATCGAAATCCGTGTAGCGGCCCCGGTGCACGAAGGCGGCGCCATTTTTAAATTGAAAGCCGGCCTCGACTACGGCTTGCAGCATGCCGGCCTGTTCCAGGTACTGCATGCTTTGCGGCAATAGACTCTCGCCGATCGAAAAGCGGGGGAACTGTTCGCGCTCGATCACCAGCACCTGACGGCCCTGCTGGCGCAGCAGCGCTGCGGCCACGGCGCCGGACGGGCCGGCGCCGACGATCAGAATTTCAGTGGATTCAGGTTTTTGCAGTTGCGCCATGGTCACTTTCCTTCATTGTGGCAAAACAAGGTACCAACAGCCATGTCAGCGCCGTGCCAACTAACATCGTCAACCCGAACGCGCGCAGGGCCGGGGTGTGGCTCAAGGCCAGCAGGCCAAACGACAACAGCGTGTTCGCGGCCGACAGTCCGACGGCCAGCCAGGGCGTGTCACGGCCCCGCTGCGGATCTTCCTGCATGAAGATGCCGTAATCGACGCCGACGCCCAGCAGCAGCATTAGCGCCAGGACGTGAAACAGCTGCAGCTGCTGGGCCGCGAAGCCGAACAAGGCCAGCGTGGCCGTGCTCGCTATCGCGGTGGGTGCCAGAACGCGCCAGGTGTGGCGGCGGTAGCGCCCAAACAGGAGGCAAAACACGACTCCGTAGGCAGCGACTACGACCCACCCCATGTACTGCCGATAGCGCCCCAGTACGGATGATATCTCGGCCACCTTGTCGACCCACATGACGCCCTCGATCCCGCGCGCGGCAGTGGCCATGAACGGCAGGGCGGCGCTTCCGAGCCCGCGCAGGGCGACGATGCTGGCATAGCCGCCCCCTACCGGGCCCAGCCACAGGTGACGCCAGGGCAAACTGGCCGGCATCTTGAAAAAGTCCGCTAACAGCAAGGGCGAGCCCGCGCCCGCCAACATGGCGCGCGTGGCGGCGGGCCACTGCCGGTCTTCACCGATCTGCCCTGCCAGCGCCGTGAGGGGGCCGCCGTCGCTGAGCAATTTTTGGTCAATGAGAGCACGTCGGCGTGCCTGCGTGAGCGCCGACGGCACCCAGTTCGACAGCGCCTGGTAGCCTGTGATGCGGTGCTGGGCGACGAGACCGTCGAGCCGCCCCTTGAGCACTTCCTCGCGCTGCAAGACGATTTCGGGGCTGCCTCCCCGCACCAGGTAATACTGCACCGGCGTAGGCGCGTCGAGCAGCCGGCTCACTTTGAGCTGGTCTGCAAGCAGTTGTTGGGGGGGGTTTTGCAGCAGGCGAATATCATCGTCGACGCCGAGGCGCGCTATGCCGAGCGACGAGAACAGGACAAACAGCGCCGCCGCGCAAAAGCTCGCCTTGTTCCGCTGCAGCTGCGGCCAGCGGGCCCGGGCCGCGCCGTAAAAGCGCAGCAAGGCGCCCCTTTGGAGCGTGCCCCCGCTCACTAGGACGGGAAACCAGCACACCACCGTGAGCCAGGCGAAAATCAACCCGCACGCGGAAAAAACCGCCATTTGGCGCAATCCGGGAAATGGCGTTAGCGCCAACCCCATGTAGCCGATGACAGCGGCCAACAACGTCAGGCTAAGCCCCGGCAGGAGGCGCCGCAGCAAGGAGGAGGAATCGCGCCGGGGCTCGGCGTTCAGGCGGTGGCACAGGAAATAAATTCCGTAGTCCTGGGCCACGCCGATCAAGGTTGCGCCAAAAACCAAGGTCAGCAAATGCACGCGCTCGAACAAAGTCCAGCACACGGACCAGGCACCGAGGCAGCCGATGCCAATCGACAGCAAGATCAAAAAAATCGGCTTGAGGGAATGAAATGAAAACCACGTCAGCAAGATAATGCCGAGCAAGGAACCGATGCCGATGGTCGATAGCTCGGTGCTGGCTTGGGAGCTGGCGGCCGCCGCATGCAGCATCACGCCGGCGCTAATCAAATTCACCTGCGGCGCCGCCGCGCTGGCGGCGCGGGCCGCCTGGCCCAGCACGGGCAGCACGGCTTGCTGCGCGCTCATGGACAAGGCCGGCACCTTGAGCGTTAGGGGCAATAGCACATATTGGTGCGTAGCGTCGGCCACGAACAGGTGGCCGTCGCGCGGGCGCACGGGCGACTCCTGCGCTCTTTCCATGACCCAGCCTGCGAACAGGCCAAACGGATCGTCGCGCCAGTTGCCCAATTGCGGCCCGCCAAACACGCCGTACAGTTTGCCAAGCGCCGCCTCCAGCCAGAACTGCCCGCCTTGCTCTCGCAGTTGCGTTTCCTGCTGCGCCGTCAATAAGACCAGCCGGTGCTGTTGAAACGGCGCCAGCCAGTCACCCTCGGCTTGGGCGGCCATGTCGTCGCTCTGGAACAGATCGGCATGCCCGGCCAAGACACCACGGTAGGCGTCGGCGGCACGTTTTGCGTCGCTCCAGCTGGCAGCGCCGATCAGCACCACCAGGCGCTGCTGCGCGGCATCGACCATGTGGCCAAACGACTGCTGCAACACGGGGTCGCGCTCTTGCACGGGCAGCAAAGCGAGAATGTCGGTGTCGGGCACGATGTGCTTGCCCAACCACAAATAGGCGTTATGTGCTAACAACAGGCTAACTACGAGCGCCCACAGCAGCGCGAGGCCTTTAGCGCGCCTCAAAATAGCGCGGCCTCTTCGGCCGTCATGGCGGCCTCGCCAGTTTGGATGGCCGAAAAGACGATGCTCGTTTGGTCGCCGCCGGCCTCCTTGATGCGGATGTCCTTGACATAGGCGCCGCCGGCGAGCCAGATGCTGCCGACGGCCTTGGCCAAGGCCGGATCGCGCGCCTTGAGACTCACTTGCCAGGTGCTCGCGTCGGCTTTGCCATCGACTTCAAACCAGCCCTCTAGTTGCGCCAGATCGCCGGCCAGCAAGGAGAACAGGACGCTGTTAATCAGGCGCACCGTCGGCTCGGTCTTCGCGTCCAAGCGCAAGGCCACGCGCCCGCCTTGCAGGTGGACGATTTCGTCGCGCGTCAGGCGCAATGTATTGGGGAACGGCTGCAAGGTGCGCCACACGACGCCCTTGCCGGCGACGACGCAAAAACGCCCGTTCGACGCCAAAGTTTTGCGAATGCCAACTAGTTGCTTGCTCTGGTCGAAGCGGCCGCACAAGACGGTCGGTTTGGCCAGCATGGCCTGGATTTTGGCGACCGCTTCGTTCGCCAAGGTCGGCGCCGCAGCGGCCAGCAGGAGCAGGCATAAAAAAAATCGCTTCATCTTGAGAGCACTCCCAATTTTTCGAGTAAGACGGGGGGCGACACAAAACACATCTCGCCGCTGGCAAGGTCGACGGCGACCTGCGTCGTGCTGGCCCGGTTCAACTGCTTGCCGCTCTTGGTGTCCGTAATCAGGTAATCGATTTTCAGGCGATTTCGCCACTCGACGAGGTCGGCTTGCAGCGTCAGGCGCTGGCCAAAAGTGGCCGCGCCCACATAGCGCAGGCGCAAGTCGATGACGGGCCAGGCATAGCCGGATGCCTTCATCTGCGGGTAGTTGTAATCGATCCCATCGAGCAATGCGCAGCGCGCCATTTCCAGATACTTCACATAGCGTCCGTGCCAGACAACTTGCATCGGATCGAGGTCGAAGAACTGCACCTGAGTCTCGACTTCGGCGTGCCAAAGGCTCCTTTGCCCCGGCTTACGCATACAGCGTCCAAGCTTGGCCGCGGATGCGGCCTAGCAGCAAACGCAAGTCCGGTTCCAGGCGCCGGTCTTCCTCGATGACGGCGATGTCCGCGCCCAACTGTTCTTGCATGCGCGCCAATGCGGCCTGCGGCTGTACGCCCGGATTGGCGCGACAGCGCAGCCAGACGCCCTGGCGCACCGTGATCAGGAGCGCGGCGGCCACTTGCTCGGTCAATTCCAGCACGCGCAGGCAGTCGCGGGCGGCGATCGTACCCATGCTGACCTTGTCCTGGTTATGGCACTCGGTCGAGCGCGAAAATACGGAGGCCGGCATGGTCAGCTTGAGCGCTTCCGCGGTCCAGGCCGAGGCGCTGATCTGGAGCGCCTTCAAGCCATGATTGATGGCCGCGCGCGGCCCCGTGGCCCCCGACAGATTCGCCGGCAAACCATGGTTGTAGCGGGCATCGACCAGCAAGGCCATCTGCCGATCTAGCAGGTCGGCCAGGTTGGCCACTGCGTTTTTCATGCTGTCCATGGCGAACGCGATATGGCCGCCGTAGAAATGGCCGCCGTGCAGCACGCGCTCGCCTTCGGCGTCGATGATGGGATTGTCGTTGGCGCTATTGAGTTCATTTTCGATGGAAGAACGCAGCCAGGGCAAGGCGTCGGCCAGCACGCCGATGACGTGCGGCGCGCAGCGAATCGAGTAACGGTCCTGCAGGCGCTTGCCGTTGCGTTCCCATTGGTCGGTCGGCAAATCATGGCGCAGCCAGAGCGCCACTTGCTGCAGGCCCGGATGCGGCTTGACGGAAAATAGCATTTCGTCGAAATGATGGGCATTGCCGTCCAGCGCAAAGGACGCCATGGCCGTGATACGGGTGGCAAGTTGGGTCAGATAGGCGGCCCGGTCGAACGCCAGGCAGGCTAAGGCCGTCATGACCGCGGTCCCGTTCATGATGGCTAGGCCTTCCTTTGGGCGCAAGCGCAGCGGCGCTATGCCCGCCTCGCGCAGCGCTTGCGCCGCCGTCAGCGTCGCACCGTCGCGCCAGACCTCGCGTTCGCCGCACAAGACGGCCGCCAGATACGACAGCGGCGTCAAGTCGCCACTGGCACCGACCGATCCTTCGGACGGGATCTTTGGCAGTATTCCCGCATTTAGCAGGCGCGTAATTTGCTCTAGCAAGGCGACGCTGACGCCGGAAAAGCCCTTGCACAACGAGGCCAGGCGCACCGCCATGACGGCCCGCGTCTGCGCCGGATTGAAATATTCGCCCAAACCGCAGCCGTGATAAGTGTACAAATGATGCGGCAACTCGGCCACCAGGTCGGCGGGAACGGCGACCGTGCAGGAGTCGCCGTAACCGGTCGTGACGCCGTAAATGGTGCCGTCCTCGCGCAGCAGGCGGTCGAGGAAATCGGCGCCGCGCATGATCGCGGCCCGAAACGCCGGCTCATCTGACAGGCTCGCCTTAGCGCTGGCGCGGGCGATATCGACGATGTCCTCGATTTGCAAACGGCTCATGTCAAAGCGGACGGCGCGTTGCACTGTGTTCAATTTAGCCTCGTGCATCGGATAGTTCCAGTTGGGGTAAATGCCAAAAATCGTAAAAATTAAACCATTGCAGCGGTGCCCGTTGACAGAAATACTCGAGCCGCGCCGCATAGTCGCCAGCCAGCGCCGCCAGGGCCGTATCGCGCCCTTGGCGCGGCAAACGGACAGAGTCGCGGAATAATTCGAAATGCACCTCGCTGTGGCGGCCACGGCGCAGGGAAAACAGCAAAAAAACCGGGCATTGCAAGACGCTGGCCAGGACGTAGGGTCCGACCGGAAAGGCGGCCGGTGCACCGAGGAAGCTGGCTATGGCCACGCGCGGGTGGGACGCGACCGGTATGCGGTCGCCCGCAATCACCACAAACTCGCCCTGGTTGATTTTTTCGGCCAGCATGATCGCGGTCGCCGGCGAGAGCTCGGTAACTTGCAGCAAATTGAGCTGGCTGTCCGGATTTTGCCGCGCCAGCATCCGGTTGAACGATTGCGCGTGTTTGGTATGCACGAGCACCGTCAGTTTTAAGTCCTTCCTTTGCTGGGACAGGATACGGCACAACTCCAGATTGCCCATATGGGAGCAGATCAGCAAGGCGCCGCGCCGCCCATCGAGGCACTCGACGACGACGTCCTTTCCATAAAACCGGACGCTGTCGGTGTTGAAGCGCCCGCCCCATAACAGCATCTTGTCGAGCATGCCTTCGGCAAAGGAGGCGAAGTGGCGCGGCACGCTCCACAAGCTTGGCGCGGCGGCCGAAGTATACAGGCTGAGTCGACGCAGATAGTCGGCCGAGGCGCGCCGCGCCAGCGGCTTGGTCAGCACATACCAGGCCAAGACGGGATACAGGACGCATCGAAAAGGGGCGCGCCCGCCGATGCGAAAAATCCAGAACAACAAGCGCATGCCGGCCTCGAAGCCCATTTCATTCATCGCGGCCCAGTGCCGGGGCGGCTTACTCATCGCCGGCGCCACGTGCGCAGCAGCAGTTGCGGGGCACGCCGCAGCATGCCCAAAAACAGGACCGCGAGCATGCGCGCGATCAGGACATTGTCGCGCCATAGACGGAAATGGGAAACACCATCGCTGGGATAGGTAACGCGGGTCGGCAGGTTGACCACGTCCAGCCCGTCCCAATACAGGCGCACCAGGATATCGGTATCGAAATTCATGCGCCGCCCGATCGCCGTGCGCTGCGCCAGCGCCATGACGGGCGCTACCGGATAGACCCGGAAACCGCACATGGAATCCTTAATGCGCAAGGAGAGCGTGTTAATCCAGACCAAAATGTGGGTCGCGTAACGCCCGTACAGACGCAGCAGCGGCACGGAGGCGTCGTAAATCGGGCAACCGGCTATGACAGAGGCCGGGTTGCTTTGCGCCAGCGCTAGAAAGCGCGGCACGTCGGCGATGTCGTGCTGGCCGTCGGCATCGATTTGCAACACGTGGCTAAAGCCCTGCGCCGCCGCCTGCCGGAAGCCGCTGATCACGGCCGCTCCCTTGCCCTGGTTTTCCACGTGGCGCAGCAAGATGATGTGCGCCGGCGCGGCCAGCGCCAGGCGCTCGAGTGCTGCTGCGCATGGGGGCGCACTGCCGTCGTCGACCAAGATGCATACGACCTGGTGGCGCAGCAAGTCATGGACGACGGTCGCGATTGCCTGTTCATGGTTGTAGACGGGGACGACGATACATGGCTTAAACACGGCCCGCTCCCGTGCCTGGCCAACGCCATAGCGCCAAAGGCGGCGGCCGGGGCGGAGCGGCAGGGCGGCAGGGCAGGTGGCTTAACATGGGTTTCCAATGGCTGGTATGGGCTCGGCGCCGGGGTCGGCGTCAAACAGGACGCGGCCGCTGGCATGCTGCCCATCGGCGGACGAGAAACAAAAGTGGAGGCTGCCCTTTTGCACTTCATGTCGCAATTCCAGCCGGACCGGGCGCTCTGCCCTTATCACGTGCTGGAACTTGAGCGCATGCAGCGCACGAAAGCGCGGCGGCAGGGCGAAATACTGGCGGCCGTAGGCAATCACCCAATCGAGCTGGACGACGCCGGCCAAGATCGGCATATCCGCAAAATGACCATTGAAATACAACAGGTTCGCGGGCGCGCTCAGTTCGAGCACGACGCGCGATGCGGCGCGCTCAAGCAGACGCAGATGGGGCCGGCGTGGCGCAGCGCTTGTCGCATCGAGCACGGCGAGCAAGGCCGCGTGCGTCGTCTTGCCCTGGGCGTTTTGCGGCATCTGGTCCACATAACGCCAGCGCCGCGGCAGCGCCACCGCCTCGACCGCGCCCCGTAGCGCGGAACGCAGCAGACGGTTCATGGCTAGCACGCCGCCCTCGGCCAGGAGAGAGCGCCCGGCTCCAGAGGCAACCACAATGGCCCCCACCTTCTGGCGCTCCCCCGGCGCCGGCGCGCACAGCAAAACACGCACCTCGTCGACCAGTTGGGAGGCGGCCAGGGCGGCCTCGATCGCGTCCAGCGAAATGCGTTTTTCTTCGATCTTGGCGATGCGGTCGCTGCGCCCGAGCAGCAAGAAGCGCTCGTCGCCGCCGTCAGCTGCGCGGTCGGCCAGGCGCAGCCAGCGATCGTCGGCCAGATAGGCCGAGCGCACCTCCAACAGATTGCCGGGCGCCGCCAAGCGCCACTTCACGCCGGGGAAAGCGAGCCAGGAGGCGGCGCCGCCGGGGCGCTGCTGGCGCCAGGCGATGCCGCCTGTCTCAGAACTGCCGTAGACCTCGACTGGCACCTGCCCCAACAAACTGGAGGTGGCCTGCGCCAGCTCGGGTGTCAGCGGGCCGCCCGACGAAAACACCAGGCGCAGATGATGCCGGGCGCCGCTCCAGGACACATGGGCGGACAAGCGCTTGAGATGGGCGGGACTGGCCACCAACACGCTCGGGCGCGCGGCCAGCGCCGCCGCCAGCTGGGCGGGAAAATTCACGCTGTGGGCGCAAAACGCCCGGGCCGCAGAAAGAGGCCACAATACCTTGAACAGCAGGCCGTAAATATGCTGGTGCGTCACGCTCGCCACGAAGGCGCCATCCGCCGCAGAAGCGCCGAACAAGGCTTCCAGGGCCGCCACCTCGCAGCTCAGCTGCGACAGGCGTTTCGGAATGGCCTCGGCGGCGCCCGTGCTGCCGGAGGTAAATACGACGAGGGCGGCGAAATCGGGTTCGAGCGCGCGCGCCACGCCGCCTTTTACGCCGTCGCCCGCCCCCGGCAGCAAGGCCGCGCACGGGGCCGGAAATTGCCCCAGAAACCCGTCCACCGCTGCGCCTAGCGCAGCGCAGCTCGAGTCCAGCGTGTCGGCGCTGAGCCAGATCGTTTTTCCGGCCTGCCAAGCGCCGAGCAAGGCAGCGCCAAATTCAATGCTATCGTCCAAATACAACGCAAAACGGGTGCCGACCTGACGCTGCAGCAAGGCGTGCCAAGCCCACATGCGCTGCAGGAACTGCTCATTACTCACCGCCGTTTCGAGGCGCCAGCCGATGTTGGCGGCGGGCGCGCGCGCCGCCAGCAAGACGGCCAGATTGGCAAGCGAATCAGACATGGTTTAACCGTTTAAAACGGCGCCGATACAACATCTCCGCGCCGAACAACAAGCCCATCAAAGCGTACGCGATGACTCCAGTATACAGTGACCAGATCGCGTCCGATGCCCACAGCGCCGTGCCCAGAGCGATGCACCCGTTGACGGCAAAAAATCCGCACCAGACTTTTGTCACGCGCCGCGTGTAGGGAATCGCCGCCGCTGGCAGGCCGGGCTCGCGCAGGCGGGCCAGGCGCTCGACCATCGAGGGCGGCACCAATAGGCTGTAAGCGAACCCGGCCAACAGGGCGCCATTTACCAGCACCGGATACAACTTCAAAGGCAAGAGCTGATTGCTGCCAATGGCGCACGCCACCAGCAGCAGGGCCCCGGCCACCGCCCAGCGCGCCATGGCGCTCACAGGCAAGGCAGGCAAGCGCGTGGCCGCCGCCAGCAGCAGCACGCAAGCCAGATAGCGCGGCTCTAGCCGATCGTGCCCGAGCCAGATCGCGAGCGGATAGACAAGCGTGATCAAGACCGTCAGCGCGCTCAACACGGGCTTTATGCTCCGTGCTCCGCCATGCCCACCAGAGCGTCGACCAAGTCGCCGACCGTGCGGATGGCCTTAAATACGTCCGGCGCCAAGCGTTTCCCCGTCAGCTCCTTGAGCTTGGCGGCCAGGTCGACGGCATCGATGCTGTCGATGTCGAGATCGGCATACAAGTTGGACTGCGGCGTGATTGCCGCCTTGTCCAGTTCAAACATCTGCGCCAACAAATCGACGACCCAGCCATACAGGCCGTCCCAGCTCATGTCACACAACACCACCATTGAGCGCTCCCTTACGTTTTTCTATGACTAGCTATCATGGCCGCCAGCGAGCGCACGGAGGCGAAGTGGCGCCGCGTGTCGTTGGCATCGGCCGACAAAGAGATGCCGTATTTCTTTTGCAGCGCCACTCCGAGCTCGAGGGCATCGATGGAATCGAGGCCCAGTCCGTCCCCAAACAGGGGGGCATCGGTATCGATGTCGACCGCGCCGATATCCTCTAACTGCAGCACCTCAATGATGAGTTCCTTCACTTCCTGTTCAAGCATGGCGTTCCTGTTTTCCCGTAAAATAAAGTTGCAAATAGTCCGTCAAATGGCGCGCCGCCATCACGTCGCTGGCGCCGCCCTGGATAAAACTGCGCACGGCGATGTCGTCTTGCACGTCGATGCGGAAATGCACGCGGCAAGCAGGCACGCGCCACCACTTTTCGCCTTTGCCCAGGGTCGGCGGTTCGCAGCGGATCACCACCGGCGTGATATCGCGCCCGCCGCGCACGGCGATATTGGCGGCGCCCCGTTTCAGGCGGATAAGCCCGTCGCCAGGGGTGCGCGTGCCTTCCGGGAATACGATCAGATTATTTCCACGTTGCAACGTTGCAATGCCGGCCGCCACCAGACTGGGCCCGCCCGCGTTACTGATGTAGCCGGCGGCCCGAACCGGCCCGCGCGTAAAGGGGTTGTTCCACAGCTCGGCCTTGACAATGCAATCGGCCTTCTTGACAAACGCCATTAAAAAGATGGTATCGATCAAGGTCGGGTGGTTGGCCAAAATCAACAAGCCGCCCCGTTCCAGCCGCTGCAAGCCGCTAATGTCGTAACGCAATACGCCCAACAACCGCATCAGCTCGACGTAAGCGCGCAGCACCAGGCGGATCACCTGGCGCGCCATTGAAATGCGGCGCTCACGCCCCACTAGCACGGCGAACAATGGAAATACGACGACGCCAAGCAGCAAGCCTGCGATCCCGAAAACAGCAAAGCTCAAAGCCGTTGCCGCCAGGCGCCAATAGCGCGCGGAAGACTCACCCATGACGCATCCAACACCAGCGCCGCTGCTGGACGACGCGCTCCAACTGCTGCTCGCCGCCCAGAAAAAAGCGCAAAATGGCGAGCCCCGCCGGGATGGCGCTGGCCGCTTCGCCGGCACCGCCGGCGGCCCACGTCAAAGAGATGGGGTCGGCGCCGGCTGGCACCATGAGCCAAGCCCACGCATGCGGCTGCTCATCGCATTCTTGGAAGACGGCAAATGTCGGCGGCAGGGGGCAATCGGCGCCCACCAACAAGACCATCGGCGCGCCGTCGGCCAGCAAGCCGCACGCTTCAATGACCGCATGCTCGATCGTGCTAGCGCCCGCGGCCAAGGCGATATGATTGGCGCGCTCGGCACGGGCAATCGAGAACAAGCCCGCGTTCGCATTGTGTACCGCCATGCCAAACGCGGTCGGCGAGAGTAGATTGCCGAGCGCCAGGTCGGCCAGCAAGGCGATGGCCCGGGCCGCCTCGCCGTGGCGCGAACAAAACACGGTGGGCACTCCGTGACGCTCGCCCAAGCAGGCGTAAGCCACCTCGAGCGCCATCTTTCCCAGAAAGCCCGCGCGCCGGCGCAGCATGGGCGGCATCTGGCGCACGCCAGGCTCGGCGCCAGCGTCTATGGCAAACGGTGCCTGCGCCCAAGCGGCCCAAGCCTCGGGCGTTGTCAGCCCGGGCGCCCAGGCCGCATGCCTGGCAACCGAAAAACTAACGCCCTGTGTGCGCATTTTTAAATGTCCTTGAGTTCGTTCACAACGGAAAAAAGTCGAACTCGCACAGTCATGCCGCGTGCAGCCTACTGCGCGAATTATAAGCGATTGAAAAAAATTGAGGAGAAAAGTGATTTCAATGAAATCGCTGTCTTTTTAACAGGCGTGACGGAGGAGATTTTGCCATCGAAGGTGGCGCGAGCGACCGGATTCGGACCAAAGGGGGCGCCGGGCGCAGCCTTCGGCCCCCTGTTGATGGACTTGCGCGCAGCGCTAGGCGAGCGAGTGGGAGTGCGGGGCGAGGCCCTCCTCGCCCTCCTTTTGCGGGGCGGCGCCCGTGGCGGGCCGCCCCGCCTGAACCCGACGCTTCTGAAGGCGAGCCCACTTGGCAGCCCGCCTGCGCCCGCTCAGCTCAGGTTTTCAAGCCGGATCTTGATCACGCTGCCCATCACGGTCGGCATCGCTTCCATCTTCCTGATCGCCGTTTCAACATTTTTTTCCTGGGTCTGGTGCGTGAGCATGATGATGTCGGTTTGGCTCTCGCCCTCGGCCGGCTCTTTTTGCAGCATGGCATCGATCGAGATGGTGGCATCGGCCAAGATGCGCGTCAGGTCGGCTAAGACGCCCGGCTGGTCTGCCACGTGCACGCGCAGATAATAGGAGGTCGTGATTTCCGACATCGGCAAAATCTCGATATCGGTCATCGCGTTCGGCTGGAAGGCCAAGTGCGGCACGCGGTGTTCCGGGTCGGCCGTGGCAAGGCGAGTGATGTCGACCAAATCGGCGATCACGGCCGACGCGGTCGGTTCAGCGCCCGCGCCTTTGCCGTAATACAGGGTGGCGCCGATGGCGTCACCTTGCACCAGCACCGCGTTCATCGCGCCTTCGACGTTGGCGATCAAGCGTTTGCTGGGGATCAAGGTCGGGTGCACGCGCAGTTCGATGCCTTCGACGCCATTGACCAAGGCGCGCTTGGTGATGCCCAGCAGCTTGATGCGGTAACCCAATTGCTCGGCGTAGCGGATGTCGATGGCTTGCAGTTTGGTGATGCCTTCGACATGCGCTTTGGCGAACTGCACCGGAATGCCGAAAGCGATGGATGACATGATGGTCACCTTGTGCGCAGCATCGACCCCTTCGATGTCGAAGGTCGGATCGACTTCCGCGTAGCCCAGTTCTTGCGCTTGCTTTAGAGCCGTGGCGAAGTCTAGACCCTTCTCGCGCATCTCCGACAAAATGAAGTTGGTGGTGCCGTTGATGATGCCGGCAACCCATTCGATGCGATTGGCCGTCAAGCCCTCGCGCAGGGCCTTGATGATCGGGATGCCGCCGGCCACCGCGGCCTCGAAGGCGACCATCACGCCTTGCGCGTGCGCTTGCGCGAAGATCTCGTTGCCGTACGTCGCTAGCAAGGCCTTGTTGGCGGTCACCACGTGCTTGCCGTTGGCTATGGCTTTCAGAACCAAATCTTTGGCCACGCCGCAGCCGCCAATTAATTCGATGACGATGTCGATTTCGGGATCGCAAACGATCAGGTTGGCGTCGGCCACGACGCGGCAGGCGCCGCCCGTGAGTGCCGTCGCGCGCGCCGTATCCAAGTCGGCGACGGCCACGATTTCAATGCCGCGGCCGGCGCGGCGTTTGATTTCTTCCTGATTGCGTTGCAAGACATTGAAGGTGCCGAAACCAACGGTGCCGATGCCTAACAAACCTACTTTGATGGGTTTCATAAATCTCGTCTCTGTGCGGCGAAAACGCCATGTTGGTGAATTTAGCCCAAGCTGTAACGGCGGCGGTAACCTTCGAGGAAGCGCGCAATATGGCCGAAGGCGCTGGTCAGGTCGTCCGAGTTGGGCAGGAACACGATGCGGAAATGATCCGGCGCGATCCAATTAAAACCCGTGCCTTGCACGATCAGTACTTTGGCTTCGGCCAATAGCTCGTAGGCAAACTGCTGGTCGTCCGTGATCGGGTAGATTTTCGGATCGAGGCGCGGGAACATGTATAGCGCCGCCTTCGGCTTGACACAAGTTACGCCCGGGATGTCGGTGAGTAGCTTATGCGCCAAATCGCGCTGCTTTAGCAGGCGCCCGCCCGGGCCCACCAAGTCTTGTATGCTTTGGTAGCCGCCAAGCGCAGTCTGGATCGCAAACTGGCCTGGAACGTTGGCGCATAAGCGCATCGACGCTAGGATGTTCAAGCCTTCGATGTAGTCTTTGGCATGCCGTTTTTCGCCCGAGACCACCATCCAGCCCGCGCGGTAGCCGCAGGAGCGGTAGTTTTTCGACAGGCCGTTGAGTGTGATGCACAGCACGTCATCTGCCAGCGACGCCAAGGAGACATGCTCAGCGTCATCGTACAAGGTCTTGTCGTAAATTTCGTCGGCGAAAATGATCAACTGATGCTGGCGCGCCAGTTCGATGATCTGCTGCAAGATCTCGACCGGGTACAGGGCGCCGGTCGGATTGTTCGGGTTGATGACGACGATGGCCTTCGTGTTGGACGTGATTTTGCGCCGCATGTCGTCGATGTCGGGGTACCAGTCGGCCTGCTCGTCGCAAACGTAATGCACGGGATGGCCGCCCGACAGGCTGACGGCCGCCGTCCACAGCGGATAGTCAGGCGCCGGCACCAGCACTTCGTCGCCGGAATTGAGGAGCGCATTGACGCCCATCACGATCAATTCCGAGGCGCCGTTGCCAAGATAGATGTCTTCAATCGTCACGCCGGCGATGTTCTTGCCCTGGGTGTAATGCACGACGGCCTTGCGCGGTGCAAACATCCCTTTCGAGTCCGTATACCCGGCCGCACCGTGCAAGTTGAGGATCATGTCTTGCACGATTTCGTCAGGCGGGTCGAAGCCGAACACGGCCAGATTGCCGATGTTGAGCTTGATGATCTTTTGCCCTTCTTCTTCCATCTGCTTGGATTTCTCCAAGACTGGTCCGCGGATGTCATAACACACATCCGCCAGTTTATTTGATTTGTATATTGGTCGCAAGATAAGTGTCCCTGTAATGGATAAGCCAAAGGCCCGGGCGAACCTGGGGTGCGGTCCCATGCTGCAGTGCGAAAAGAACCATTTTGCCGAAAGCGCCCCATTTTATCAACCCAATTGGGACGCTATTCAGTGGAAAAACGCTACAATGACGTTTCTTTGGGCTCAATTCGCGCGTTTGCGCCGTTTATGGCATGCTGTCGCGCCTTCGGCGCCGCCGGAGCCGCGGCCTTTTGCCGACCAACCGAGGCGACCTACTCATGAAACTGCACGCCAACAATACCAAACAATACCAGACCGTCACCGCTTACGACCAGAGCGGCGTCGAAATCAATGCCCAACGCTTTAGCAAGAGCTTGATCGTGATGCCGGAAATGGCGCCGCGCGACTGGCCGGCGGCCACCTTCGACGATTTGACTGAGGCCCATTTTGCGCAAATACTGGCCGACATGCCTGACGTCGTCATCCTCGGCACGGGAGCGCGCCAGCGTTTTGTCGATCCCCGCTTGACGGCCGAGCTGACCTTGCGCCGGATCGGGGTCGAATGCATGGACAACCAGGCCGCCTGCCGCACTTACAACATCCTGATGGGCGAAGGGCGCAAGGTCACCTTGGCCTTGATCATGGAACCGGCTGCGCCCGCCAGCGCGGCAGGATGAACGACCTGCACAAATCCAACACCCTCGCGTGGGCCCTATTGGCGACGTTTGCCATGGTCTGGCTGTACGTGCTCGGCATCCGCACCCTGGTGCCGCCCGACGAAGGCCGCTACGCTGAAATGGCGCGCGAAATGCTGGCCAGCGGCGACTGGATCACGACCCGCCTAAATGGCATCAAATACTTCGAGAAACCACCGCTGCAAACCTGGATGAACGCGCTGTCGTTTGCCGCCTTCGGCCTCGGCGAGTGGCAGGCACGCCTGTGGACCGGCTTGTGCGGCTTGCTCGGCGTGGTCCTGACGGCCTACACCGGATGCCGTGTCTTTAATCGGCGCGTCGGCTTTTTTGCCGCTCTGGTCCTCGGTTCGAGTCTGTTTTGGGTCGCGTCCGGGCAAATCGATTCGCTCGACATGAGTTTGTCGGCCATGATGGCGATCAGCTTGTGCGCCCTGCTGCTGGCCCAGCGCGACGGAGCCGGCGCTAAAACGCGGCGCAACTGGATGCTGGCATGCTGGGCCGGCATGGCGCTGGCGGTACTGGCCAAAGGCTTGATTGGCCTGGTGCTGCCGGGCGCCGTGCTGGCACTCTATACGCTCGTCACGCGCGACTGGGCCATCTGGGGTCGCCTTCATGTAAGTAAGGGCTTGCTGCTGTTTTTCGCCATCGTCACACCCTGGTTCGTGCTGGTGGCCCTGAAAAACCCGGAACAGCCCCATTTTTTCTTCATTCATGAGCATTTTGAACGTTTTTTTCTCAAGACCCACCATCGGGAAGGGGCTTGGTATTATTTCTTCGCCATGCTCATACCGGGCATCATCCCATGGCTCGGCGTGCTGCCACAAAGCTTGGGCGCGGCGCTGCGGCGCGAGACGGGCGCATTCCGGCCTAGGCTGATGCTGCTCATCTGGGCCGTGTTCATCTTCGTCTTCTTCAGTGCCTCCAGCTCGAAGCTGCCGGGCTATATTTTGCCCATATTTCCGGCGCTAGCGCTCCTGGTCGCCGCCTATCTGGAATCCGCGTCGCGCCCCAACATCATGCTTGGCGCCGGCCTCGTCTTTGCGCTCGGCGTGGTCGGACTGGCGCTGATTCCTCACCTGCTAAAACTGGCGCACCCGGGCGAAACGGGCTTGCTAGAAGCCTACCGGCCATGGCTGGTGGCGGCTTCCCTGGTGGCGCTAGCTGGAGGCGCCTTGGCGCTACTCCTAGCGCGCCATCAGCGGCGCGACTTGACCGTCCTCACCTTGGCCTGCGCCGGATTCATCTTCACGCAATTGATCCTGGCCGGTTTCGAATCCTACGGCTTGCAACGCGCGGGATTGGCGCTGGTGCCGAAAATCGAGGCCGAACTGCTGCCTGGCACCAAGGTCTATTCGGTCGGCACCTATGAGCAATCGCTTCCGTTTTATCTGCGCCGCACCGTCACCTTGGTCGATTATTGGGACGAATTTTCGTTCGGCCTGAAACAGCAACCCGAGCTGTCCATCGCCACGCTCGATGCCTTCGTGACCCAGTGGACGGGGGACGCGGCAGCCGGCGTACGCGATGTCGCCATCACGAGCGACGACGCCTATAAAGACTTATTAAAGCGCGGCGTTCCGATGCGCATCGTCATCCAAGATACGCGGCGCGTCGTCGTCGCCAACCGATAGAACTATGAACATTGCAACTTTTGGCTTTATTTTTTCCGGCGTCTGCCTAAATGCCGTGGCCCAGCTGTTGCTCAAGGCTGGCACGAATGCCGTCGGCAGCATCCACTTGACATGGGCAAACTGGTTTGCCACCGGCACGAAAGTCGCGACCCAGTTGCCCATCGTCGCCGGCCTGGGCTGTTATGTGTTGTCGGTGATCGTCTGGATCATTGGCCTGTCGCGCGTCGACGTGTCCATCGCCTACCCGATGTTATCGCTCGGTTATGTGTTAAATGCGCTCGGGGCCTGGTATTTTTTCGGTGAACTGATCTCAGTTCAGCGCATGCTGGCCATGGCCATCATCTTGCTCGGCGTGGCCCTCATTGCCCGCACCTGAGCCCTCCAAAACACTTATTGGTAACGACTTAGAACAAGCTGCCCCGTTACTGCCACACCCAACAAAAGAGACCCATGACCGCCGCCCTGCCCTTCCTGCCTTTCTCCAAACCATTCATCGACGAGGCGACCATCACCGCCGTCGGCGACGTGCTCCGTTCCGGCTGGATCACCAGCGGCCCGAAAGTGCAAGCCTTCGAAGCCTGCCTGTCCGAGTATTTTGATGGCCGCCCCGTGCGCACCTTCAACTCCGGAACCTGCACCATGGAAATCGCGCTGCGCGTCGCCGGCATCGGCCCCGGCGACGAAGTCATCACCACCCCGATTTCTTGGGTCGCCACGGCCAATGTGATCATCGAAGTGGGAGCGACGCCCGTGTTTGCCGACATCGACCCGCACACGCGTAATATCGACTTGGACAAGGTGGAAGCGGCCATCACCGCGCGCACCAAGGCCATCATTCCAGTCTATCTGTCCGGTTTGCCGGTCGACATGGACCGCCTGTACGCTCTCGCCAAGCAGTACAAGCTGCGCGTCATCGAGGACGCGGCGCAAGCCATCGGCTCGTCATGGCGCGGGCGCCGCATCGGCGCTTTCGGCGACTTCGTTTCGTTTAGCTTTCAGGCCAACAAAAACATCACGACCGGCGAAGGCGGCTGCCTTGTGCTCAACGACCTGGCCGAAGCGCGCCTGGCCGAAAAATTTCGCCTGCAGGGCGTCACGCGCTCCGGTCTGGACGGCATCGACGTCGATGTCCTTGGCGGCAAATACAATATGACGGACATGACGGCAGCCATAGGCTTGGGCCAGATGGCCAATATCGAGGCCGTTACCAGGCACCGGCGCGATCTGGCGCGCCATTACTTCACCCAGTTCGGGACCGGTTTCGAAGCTAACACCGGCGCCCAATTGCCGCTGCCGGATTTTGGCAACAGCAACTGGCATTTGTTCCAGGTGGTCCTGCCCGACCGCGGCCCCGGCACGCGCGCCGACTTTATGGCGCGCATGGCCGAGCAGCAGATCGGCACCGGCTTTCACTATGCGCCCATCCATTTGTTCACGCTGTATAAAAAACGCGGCTTTACCGAAGGCATGTTTCCCATCGCGGAAAAGGTCGGTCGCCTGACCGTGACCTTGCCCCTGTTTTATGGTATGACGCGCGCTGACGTCGAGCGCACCGTCGCCGCCGTCAAATCCATCCTCGCCACCCGATGAAGCTGCAAATGAAACAAGAACTATCCGTCATCATTCCGATTTACAACGAACAAGCTGGCCTGCCTGCGCTGTTTGCCCGCCTGTACCCGGCGCTCGACGCGCTGGGCACGCCCTATGAAATCATCTTCGTCAACGATGGCAGCCGCGACGATTCCGTGGCGATCCTGGCCGAGCAGTTCCGCCTGCGACCCGACGTCACGCGCGTATTGCTGTTTAACGGCAATTACGGCCAGCATATGGCGATCCTGGCCGGGTTTGAAATCTCGCGCGGCGAGATTATGGTCACCCTCGACGCCGACTTGCAAAATCCGCCGGAGGAAATCGGCAATCTGGTGGCCAAAATGCGCGAAGGCTATGATTATGTCGGATCGATCCGGCGCAAGCGGCAGGATTCGACATGGCGCACCTTGGCCTCGAAAATGATGAACCACCTGCGCGAGAAGATCACCAACGTCAAGATTACCGACCAAGGCAACATGCTGCGCGCTTACCGCCGCAGCTTGATCGACCTCGTCAATCAGTGCGGTGAAGTCAACACCTTCGTGCCGGCCCTGGCCTACACTTTTGCCCGCAAGCCGACCGAGATCATGGTCGAACACGAAGAGCGTGCGGCTGGCGAGTCGAAGTATTCGCTGTACAGCCTGATCCGCCTTAATTTCGACCTGATCACGGGCTTCTCCCTGATCCCCCTGCAGATCTTCTCGATGCTGGGGATGGCGCTCGCATTCGGCTCGAGCTTGCTCGTGGTGCTGCTGCTGATCCGGCGTTTCTTCCTCGGCGCCGAAGCCGAAGGCGTGTTCACCCTGTTCGCGATCGCCTTCTTCTTCATGGGCGTGATCCTGTTCGGCATCGGTTTGCTCGGTGAATACGTGGGGCGCATCTTCCAGCAAGTACGGGCCCGCCCCCGCTACGTGGTGCAAGCGATCTTGCAGCAGGCGCCGGGGCAGGCCGAGAAAGTGCCTGATGGCGTGGAAAAACGCGCGGTGGGCCGCTCATGACGGCGCCTAAACACGCCTCCCGAGCGGTCGTTTTCGCCTACCACAACGTGGGGGTGCGCTGCATCAAGGTGCTGCTGGCCGGCGGCGTCGACATTGCCCTCGTGGTCACGCACACGGACAATCCGAAAGAGACGATCTGGTTCGAGTCGGTCGCAGCGCTGTGCCGGGACGAAGGTATCGCGTACATCACGCCGAGCGACGCCACAACGCCCGAACTGTTGGCCCAGGTCAAGGCCGCGCAGCCTGATTTCCTGTTCAGCTTTTATTACCGCCACATGCTGCCGGCCAGTATCTTGGCCGTAGCGCCGGCCTACAATATGCACGGCTCGCTGCTGCCCCAATTTCGCGGCCGCGCGCCCGTCAACTGGGCCGTGCTGCACGGCGCCACGCAAAGCGGCGCCACCTTGCATGAGATGACGGTCAAGCCCGACGCCGGCGCCATCGTCGCGCAAACGGCGGTGCCGATCTTGCCCGACGACACCGCTTTCGATGTATTTGGCAAGGTCGCGGTCGCAGCCGAGCAAACCTTGTGGTCGGTATTGCCGGCCTTGTTGGCGGGCACGGCGCCGCGCCAATCCAACGACCTGACTTTGGGTGGCTATTTCGGCGGGCGCAAGGCGGAGGATGGACGCATCGACTGGTCGCAGCCGGCGCAAAGCATCTACAACCTGCAGCGCGCCGTCGCCCCCCCCTACCCGGGCGCGTTTACCGACATTCACGGCACCCGCTACGTGATCGAACGGGCCCGTCTGAGCCGGCGCGCGGCGCCCGGTTTGCCACTTGGCTTGACGGTAGAGGATAATTGCATCTTTGGCGTATGCGGCGATGGCCGCATGCTCGCCATCACGGCCCTGACGGCCGGCGGTCTAGGCGTAACGGCATCGCAGTTACAAACCAGTCTGGCCGGATCGACCAGCGCACCATGAATTTTACAAAAGGCAATATCACATGAAAAAAGTCCTCATCCTCGGCGTCAACGGCTTTATCGGCCACCATCTGTCCAAGCGCATCCTGGAAACCACCGATTGGCACGTGTATGGCATGGACATGATGTCGGACCGTATCAGCGATCTGCTCGACAATGAAGAGTACCGGTCGCGCATGCACTTCTTCGAAGGCGACATCACGATCAACAAGGAATGGGTCGAGTATCACGTCAAGAAATGTGACGTCATCTTGCCGCTGGTGGCGATCGCCACACCGTCGACCTATGTCAAGGAGCCGCTGCGGGTATTTGAACTGGACTTCGAGGCCAACTTGCCGATCGTGCGTTCGGCCGCCAAGTACGGCAAACACCTGGTGTTCCCGTCGACCTCGGAAGTCTACGGCATGTGCCACGACGACGAGTTCGATCCGGAAGCGTCAGAACTCATTTGCGGCCCGATCAACAAGCCGCGCTGGATCTACTCTTGCGCCAAACAGCTGATGGACCGCGTGATCTGGGGCTATGGCATGGAAGGCTTGAAGTTCACTCTGTTTCGCCCCTTTAACTGGATCGGCGCCGGTCTTGACTCGATCCATACGCCAAAGGAAGGCTCCTCCCGCGTGGTGACCCAATTTTTCGGCCACATCGTGCGCGGCGAGAACATCTCCTTGGTCGATGGCGGCGCGCAAAAACGCGCGTTCACTTACATCGACGACGGCATCGACGCCTTGATGCGCATCATCGCCAATGAGAATGGCATTGCCAGCGGCAAGATTTTCAACATCGGCAATCCGGCCAACAATTATTCGATCCGCGAACTGGCCGGCATGATGCTGGAGCTGGCGCGCGAATATCCGGAATATGCGGACGGGGCGAAACAGGTCAAACTGATCGAAACGACGTCCGGCGCGTACTACGGCGCCGGCTACCAAGACGTGCAAAACCGCGTGCCGAAGATTTCCAACACGTGCGAAGAGCTGGGCTGGCAGCCAACCACGACGATGGCCGATTCCCTGCGCAACATTTTCGAAGCCTACCGGGGTCAAGTGGCGCAAGCTAAAGCCTTGATGGACTGATGTTGAGCGACAAAGGAAAGAGCGGAGCGCTGCTGACGCTGAAAATCGACGTCGACACTTACCGCGGCACGCGCGAAGGGGTGCGCCACCTGCTACCCCTGTTGCGCGCGCACGGCGCACAGGCGACCTTTCTGTTTTCGATGGGTCCGGACCATACCGGCTGGGCCTTGCGGCGCGCGTTCCGGCCCGGCTTTTTCGGCAAAGTGGCGCGCACCTCGGTGCTCGAGCATTACGGCATCAAGACGCTGCTGTACGGTACCTTGCTGCCGGCGCCAGACATCGGACGCGAGTGCGCGGATGCCATGCGCGAAGTGCGCGATGCCGGTTTCGAATGTGGCATCCACACGTGGGACCATGTTCTTTGGCAAGACAATGTGCGTGCCCGAGACGCCGCCTGGACCATCCGCTTGATGCGCATGGCGGCCACGCGTTTTGCCGACGTGTTTGGCGACGCGCCCAAGACGCATGGCGCGGCCGGCTGGCAAATGAATTCGTTCGCGTTAGCTGAGCATGACACGGCGGGATACGCCTACGCCTCCGACGGCCGTGCCATGCTCAACGACAACGGTTCCCTGGCCAGCCAGGCCAGCGGTCCACACCGGCTAAGCGAGCACGGCAAGCCATTTTCCTGTATCCAAATGCCGACCACCTTGCCCACCTTGGACGAGTTGCTGGGCCGAACCATCGACGGCGCCGTGATCACGCCACAGAACATCGCCGCCCATGTATTGAAGCTGACCGCCGGCGCCCAGCGCGATCACGTGTATACCTTACACGGGGAGCTTGAAGGACAAAAACTTGCCCCCATTTTCAAGCAACTGCTGGCCGGTTGGCTAGCGCAAGGTTACCGATTAACATCGATGGCCAATTGTTACGAAAAAATAAAAGAGGATGCCCTGCCCCTTTGCGCCGTCGCCTGGGGCGAAATTCCGGGTCGATCGGGTTCCTTACTCGTGCAGGGCGACCCTATTTAGGAAGGGCGGCGCGTCCATGGACGCGTTGCCCGTTTGCCCATGTCCTTTTTCTGGAGAAACTTTTGCCCGCTAGACCATCCTTTACATCAGTGCCCGATTTTAGCGCCCCCATGACGGGCGCTCGGTCCTTCCAATTTTCGGGCCGCCCGGCGCAGCACACGGTACTGTTCTTTTATCCGAAAGACAATACCCCTGGCTGCACCACGGAAAACATGGCGTTTCGCGACCTGCACTCGCAGTTTCAACGATATGGCGTGGAAATCTATGGCATCAGCCGCGATTCGCTGCGTTCCCATGAAAGCTTCAAGACCAAGCTCGGTTTGCCGTTCGAGCTCATTTCGGACATGGACGAGGCGCTGTGCCTGCAGTTTGGCGTGATGAAGATGAAACAGATGTACGGCAAGACGGTGCGCGGAGTCGAGCGCAGCACGTTTCTGATTGACGCTGAGGGCAAATTGGTGAAAGAATGGAGAGGCGTGAAGGTCCCCGGTCACGTCGATGAAGTGTTGCAGTTTATTGCACGCTTGCAATCGCCCGCGATCGGATAATTAATCAACCGCCTTAGAACCAGGTTTGAATTCGTCTATTTTGAATCAACGACACGCTTTGTGTGCCTTCCTTGCCGGGCCGCCCTGCGCTCCCTTTTCGCTATCCGCGCTATCCGCGCCGGGCCGGAGCAGTGCCTGCAGACAGTTCTGTAATCTCGTAATTCCCGCATCCACCCCATCTTCACCCAGCCCCGCTCCAGACGGGCAGCTGATGGGCGGACCCTTCCAGAAATTTTTCGATTGAGATCCTGATGCCACTGCCAAAATTACCAAGCAAACCGGGCACCTTACTGCCCACCATAGAGTACCCGAAGGCAGAACGCGTGCGCCCTGTCAGCGCCGCCGCCGGAGGGAACGCCGCGCTCGGTGCGCCCAAGGCCGCAACGGGCGCCACACCGGCCTTCGAACGCGTCAAACCGGCCCGCAGCGCTAGTACGCCCCGGCCCAAGCAAGTGCCGGCCCTCGTCGTCGCCAAGCCCAGCGCTCCCCTAGCGTCGGCCCCGGTGGCGCCAGCGCCGCGACTGCCCAAGGCGAAGGCAACGCCGCTGCGCGCTAAAATCATGCCGCTCGCTCCCATCGCGCCGATCGAGAAACCGCATCCCGCCAAGCACAAACCGAACGAAGTGCCGATCAAGTCGCCGGCCAGCCGCGCCGCCGACCAGGCCGGCACGAGCAAGCTGTTCGTGCTCGACACGAACGTGCTGATGCACGACCCTTCATCCTTGTTCCGCTTCGAGGAACACGACGTGTATCTGCCGATGATGACCCTCGAAGAGCTCGACGACCATAAAAAGGGCATGACGGAAGTGGCGCGCAACGCGCGCCAGGTCTCGCGCACGCTTGATGCGTTAATTGCCAACACGGCGGACGAGGCGATCGAGAAAGGCATCGCGCTGTCGAAGCTGGGCAACAAGGACGCCCGAGGACGCCTGTTCTTCCAGACCCGTTTGCAAAGCGCCGACTTGCCCGAGGGTCTGCCGATCGGAAAAGCCGATAACCAGATCTTGGCCGTGGTGCGTTCGCTCGAAGCCGAACAAGCGGGGCGGCCCGTGGTACTGGTGTCGAAAGACATCAACATGCGCATCAAGGCGCGCGCGCTAGGTCTGCCAGCCGAGGACTACTTCAACGACCATGTCATGGAGGACACGGACCTCCTGTATTCGGGCATTATCCAGTTGCCAGATGACTTCTGGAACAAGCACGGCAAGGATATGGAGTCCTGGCAGGAAAACAGGAACGGCGTCAGCTCGACCTACTACCGCGTAACGGGCCCCTTTATTTTGTCGCTGCTGGTCAACCAGTTCATCTATCTGGAGCCGAAAAACGGCGAGGCGTCTTTCTACGGCCAAGTCAAGCAGATCAACGGCAAGACGGCCGTGCTGCAAACCCTGCGCGACTTTAGTCATAGCAAGAACAATGTGTGGGGTGTGACGGCGCGCAACCGCGAGCAAAATTTTGCTCTGAATTTATTGATGAATCCGGAGTGCGATTTTGTCACGCTGCTGGGCCAAGCCGGCACCGGAAAGACCTTGCTGGCGCTCGCGGCCGGCCTGGCCCAAGTGCTGGAAACCAAGCTTTACAACGAAATCATCGTGACCCGCGTCACGGTGCCGGTCGGCGAAGACATCGGTTTCCTGCCGGGCACGGAAGAGGAAAAGATGTCGCCGTGGATGGGCGCCTTTGACGACAATTTGGAAGTGCTAAATAAATCCGATTCGGATGGCGGCGAGTGGGGGCGTGCTGCGACGCAAGATTTGATCCGTTCCCGTATTAAGATCAAGTCCCTCAACTTCATGCGCGGACGCACCTTCGTCAACAAGTTCCTGATCATCGACGAAGCGCAGAACTTGACGCCCAAGCAGGTCAAGACCTTGGTCACGCGCGCCGGCCCCGGCACCAAAATCCTGTGCCTAGGCAATATCGCGCAGATTGATACGCCCTACCTGACCGAAGGCTCGAGCGGTTTGACCTACGTCGTCGACCGCTTCAAAGGGTGGTCGCACAGTGGCCACGTGACGCTGGCGCGCGGCGAACGTTCACGCTTGGCCGATCACGCGAGCGAAGTGCTGTAACCGCTGGCGATCGAGCCCCTAAAGCCCGGCTTGAGAAATGACCGGGCTGTTCGGACAACCATAGTTTCAACCCGCGTGGAGTTTCCCACTCTCGCGGGTTTTTTTATTCAAGCGGGGGTTACCGCTCAGTACAGTAGAGACAAGTGGCTCGATGCGCTGTAGATGACTTCAGCCGTATCGGTGCGCTTCGGATTCGCGACGCTAAAGGAGGCTACCTGCGTAGCGTTGACGAGGGTGGCGAACGACGCCTCCAATGCGGGAGCTCGAAAAGATGATGGCAGCTTCACATGCGGTGGAGCTGAGCCAGGAGCTAGCAACTGACGCTTTATTTCTGTTCAAAGATGTCTATAATTGCTCAATATGGGCACACATTACCGTATCCATGAATTCGCATCCCGCGTCGGCAGGTCAGTGCAGACGGTTCGCCGCTGGGAGCGGGAAGGCAAGTTGTCAGCGAAGCGATTTCCATCCGGGCAGCGATATTTCGACGAGTCTGACGTGCGCGCGCTGATGGGCGGCGTACCAAGCAAGAAGGATACCGTGGTGTACTGCCGGGTCAGCAGCGCGGGCCAAAAGGACGATTTAGCGTCGCAGATTGCGGCGATGGAAGCGTACTGCCTGTCAGCGGCAATTCCTGTCGATACCTGGGTGCAGGAAATCGGCGGCGGGATGAATTTCAAGCGGAAGCAATTCTTGTCGATTATCGAACGCATTGAGCGCGGCGAAATCGGGAAATTGCTGATCGCGCATAAGGACCGCTTGATGCGTTTTGGCTTTGATCTGGTCCAGCATATCGCCTGCGAGAACGGTTGCGAGATCATTATCGTCAACCAGGAATCGCTGTCACCGCAACGGGAAATGGTTGAGGATTTAATGGCGATCGTCCACACGTTCAGTTGTCGCCTGTACGGGATGCGGAAGTACAAGACGACCATCAAGGAAGATTTTCCGCAATATAAGCTGAACACGCAAAAGGATGAGTTGCAGTGAAAGTGACGCGCACCCTGCTGGCCGATGTCCCAGATGCCCTTGCCTCGATCTGTAAGGCAATGGGCTTTGTGCGCGCGGACATCTGGCGCAGGTTTGGCGCCCTGGGGACGGTCGGAAAGAGCGCTGGCGACATCCGCGCTGCCATCACCAGCACAGCTTGCTATAGCGGCCTGCCCGTCGCCACTCGTCGTCCCGAAGCAGCTTGTACAAGCGTTTGCGCTCGCCAAGCGAGCAGGAACGAGGAATACGCCTACACCGAAGTCATAGACGAAATGCGAAGCAGATGTCTCAACTTCGGGGCGGATGCAAGGCAGCTTTGGAGGCGACTCGTCTTCGACCATCTGATTACCAATGTCGACGACCATCTGCACAACATTGGGTTCTTGTATGTCGACAAGAATTTATGGCGACTTTCTCCCGCTTTCGACGTGAATCCGTTCCCCGACAAAGACCGGGAATCCAAAACTTGGCTAAGCGAAGACACTGGACCCATCACGTCAATACAACAACTTCTGGAACAAGCAACGCGCTGTAGCAGAACTGGATGACTTTAAGCCCGCTTTTGAGTGAGCATTCCGACCTTGAGGTCCGTCAACCATAGCCTTCAAAGGCTCTGACCTGTGTCAGATGGCGCGATCGAGTTCCGGATAATGCCTGAAAATACCCTCTTCGTTAAACGGCAGGCGCCGCTTCGAAACCAGATAGGACGCTAGATTCGGACGTTGCGCGACGCGGTCGTGCAAGCTGACCAATCCGCTGCGATCGGGTTCGAGCTGCGCCATCGCATGCGGGAATGCATAGCGCAAGCCTTCGATCACTTGGAACAGTGACAGGTCAACATACGACAGGCGGGCGCCGACCATCCAGTTGCCGCGCCGGGGATTGCACGTTAGAACCTGCTCGAAATAATCCAGAAACTTTGGCAGGCGGTGCGTGGTGAAATCGGCCGCGCGTCGTTTTGCCTCGGGTTTCTGATCCTCATAATACAGGTTGGCCGACAGCGGATGATGGGTGTCGTGCGTTTCGCCCACCAGGTCGGCGATGGTCAGCTGCAACTGGTGGGCCCACAAACGCCCCCCTTCGGCGCGCGGTGCCAAGTGCAGATGCTGGCCGAGGTAGAGCAAGATATTGGCCGTCTGGCCGATTTTGACCGCGCCCGCCTGGAGGACCGGCGGCGCAAAAGAAAGTTGACCGCCGCTTGCGCTGTCGAGGCAGCGCAACATGGCTGGCATGCCGAAGCCATCGCGTGCCGACATGCGCGCGACATCAATATAATCGACGCCGGCCTCCTCCAGCGCCAGCCGCACGAACTCGCCGCGCCCCTGAATCGTCGGCCAGTAATATAGTTCATAAACATTCGCCATGTGCTGATCCGATCAGTCGTCAACATGTTTTAAAGGTCGCGCCTGCCATTTTGCGCCGATTGCCAATTCAAAATCGAACTAAAATCAAAGGCCCGACATTTTTTCGGCGGTAAAAATATCCGGCTTTATAAAGCGAATTCTTGCAGCGTAAATTCCCCCGCAAGGCGAAGCACGTGCCAGTTTGGTGATTTCAAACATTTTCTGGGCCCAGGCAAAGCCGAGCCGAGCCGGTCCGAGCAGAGAGCGCCGCGGCGCTCGCGGGCGCGGCGCCAGTGCATTGGCCGACCGGCCTGGGCCGGTTATAATTGCGCCAGCTTGAATTTTCCTTCCCTGGCTATCTGCTTATCACTTTCCTCCTCTCATGACACCCGCGCCGCTGCCCCTGCCTGTCGTTTTACTCATTGCTGCAGCCGGCGTCGTGGCGGGCATGCTAAACGCCTTGGCGGGTGGCGGTTCGTTTATCACCTTCCCGGCGCTGCTGCTAGCCGGGCTGGACCCGCTGGCCGCCAATATCACGTCCACGGTCGCCCTGTTTCCGGGCCAAATCGTCACCGCGCTGGCCGGGCGCAGGCTGGTCGCGGACGTCGGCCCCCTCAGGATCCGCCCCATGTTCATCATCAGCGTGGCGGGCGGTGTGGTGGGCGCGGTCCTCTTGCTGCATACGCCGCCCAGCTTTTTCGCCCGCCTGGTGCCATGGCTGATCATGTTTGCCACTGCGGTTTTTGCTTGGGGCAGTTTCTGGCGCAAGCAACTGCACGCTGCCAGCAGCGGCATTCCAATGCCGGTTCTGGTGGGGGTGCAGACCTGTATCGCCATTTACGGCGGTTATTTCGGCGGCGGCATCGGTCTTCTGATGCTGGCGGCCTTGACCATTGCCGGGATTCAGGTGCGAGCGGCGGCCGCCACCAAAAACATGCTGGCGATGGCCATGAACGCGTCGGCGACCGTGCTGTTCGCCTTCTCCAGCCTGACCCGCTGGCCAGCGGCGACGGCCCTGTGCGCGGGCGCCATCAGCGGCGGCTTGTGCGGCTCATGGCTGATCCGGCGCCTGCCCGAACGGGTGATTCGCGCTTTTGTCGTGGGCGTGGGCACGCTGCTGACCGTTTGGATGTTTGTGCGCCGCGGTTCGTAATGGCCGGGAAGTGGGACAGTCAGACGCGACGACACGGGGGCGATTGATAGACCAGCGCACGCTCTGCCGTAAGGCGACCAGTTGCGCTCGCTGGGCGAGGTGATCACGGGCGGCGATGAGCGGGCACCGATGGCGCAAACGGACCTGCCGCACTTTGCCGCCGGTCGCGCCGCATGGGCGCGGCGCTTGCGTTGTCGCCCCTGGTGTTACAGGAAGTGGCGACCCAGATACCAGGCAACGGCCGCCATGAGGCCGGCCGCCGGAATGGTGAAGATCCAGGCCCACACGATGGTGCCGGCCACGCCCCAGCGCACCGCCGACATTCTTTGCGCTGCACCGACGCCGACGATCGCGCCCGTGATGGTATGCGTCGTCGACACCGGCACCCCCAAGTAGCTAGCCAGCAGCAAGGTGATGGCGCCCCCGCTTTCGGCGCAGAAGCCGCCCACCGGTTTTAGCTTGGTAATTTTCTGGCCCATGGTCTTGACGATGCGCCAGCCGCCAAACAGCGTGCCGAAACTGATCGCCGTATAGCAGGCAATGATCACCCATATCGGCGGCAATTTTTCGGCGGCGCCCACGTGGCCTGCGGCAATTAGCAGCATCCAGATGATGCCGATGGTTTTTTGGGCGTCATTGCCGCCGTGCCCGAGGCTGTAGCAGGCGGCCGACACCAGTTGCCAGCGGCGAAACCACTTATCGACCCGGCGCGGGGTCGAGCGCACGAAGATCCAAGATACCAACAGCATAATAAGCGAGCCCAGCACGAAGCCTAGCAGCGGCGAGACGACGATAAAAATGACGGTCTTGAGCAAGCCGCCGCCGGCTAAGGCTGACGTGCCCGATTTGGCAACGGCCGCGCCGACCAGGCCGCCGATAAGCGCGTGCGAGGAGGACGATGGGATGCCATAGTACCAGGTGATCATGTTCCAGATGATGGCGCCCACCAGGGCCCCGAAAACGACGTGTTGGTCCACCACGTTAGGGTCGATGGTGCCTTTGCCGACAGTGGCGGCGACGCCCAGGCCAATTACGAAAATGGCGATAAAATTACAGAGCGCGGCCATCGCGACGGCTGTTTGCGGTTTCAGCACACCGGTCGAGACCACGGTCGCAATCGCGTTGGCGGCATCATGAAAGCCATTCATGAAGTCAAACAGGAGGGCGAGAGCAATCAACAGCCCCAGCGAGTAGATGCTCATTTGTATAGTGTGCATGGGTTTTCTTTTTTGGTTTCGGTCGGTTCAGACCGGCAGCACTTAGGCGTTTTCGACGATGATGCCTTCGATAATGTTGGCCACGTCCTCACAGCGGTCGGTCACCGTTTCCAAAATTTCGTAAATCGCCTTCAGCTTGATCAGGTTGCGCACATCGGGCTCGTCGCGGAACAACTTCGACATTCCCGCCCGTAGCACATGGTCCGCATCCGACTCCAGACGATCGATCTCATCGCAGATGGCAACGATCTTGCGCGAATTGTCCATGTTGTGCAGCAGGCCCACCGCTTCGCGTACCCGCTCAGTGCAAGCTAGGCACAGCTCAGCCAGGCGCTTGGCTTCCGGAGTGACCGCCTTCAGGTCGTACAGCGAGACAGTCTGGCCAGCGTCCTCCATCAGGTCGATGATGTCATCCATGCGCGTGATCAGCTTGTGGATATCGTCGCGGTCGATCGGCGTGATGAAGGTCTTGTGCAGCATGTCGACGGTGGCGTAGGTGATCTTGTCGGCTTGCTTTTCGATGGTTTCGATCGCATGCACGCGATTTTCCAGGTCGTCGAAATTGGTCATCAGGCCCAGCATTTCCTTCGCCCCTTTGACACACAGTTCGGCATGCTGATTAAACAACTCAAAAAATTTGCCCTCGGCCGGCATCAAGCGTCTAAACATGGTAATTCCCCGTTAAGCATGGTTATGGGTAATGCAGAAGGCTAGGCCGATCGCAATCGCGCGGCCGCCCGCTAGTCGGTTTGGCGCAGCGCCAAGGCGCCGCTGTAATTGCCAAATTTGGTGTATTGGCCCATGAAGGTCAGGCGGATGCTGCCAATCGGGCCATTGCGCTGTTTGCCAATGATGATCTCGGCTGTGCCTTTGTCGGGCGAATCGGGGTTGTAGACCTCGTCGCGGTAAATGAACAAAATGACGTCCGCATCCTGTTCGATGGCGCCCGATTCGCGCAAGTCCGACATCACGGGGCGCTTGTTGGGACGTTGCTCAAGAGAGCGGTTCAGCTGAGACAGGGCGATGACCGGGCAGCCTAGCTCCTTGGCCAGTCCCTTCAAGCCGCGCGAAATCTCGGAAATCTCCGTGGCGCGGTTATCGCCCGGCGAATTGGCCGACATCAGTTGCAAGTAATCGACAATGATCAGGCCGAGTTTGCCGCACTGACGCGATAGCCGGCGCGAGCGCGCGCGCAGCTCGATCGAATTGAGCGCTGGCGTCTCGTCGATGTAGAGCTGGGCATCATTCATTTTCTGGATCGCGTGGGTCAGGCGCGGCCAGTCTTCGTCGTTCAGGCGGCCGGTGCGCAAGCGGTGCTGGTCGAGTTGGCCGACCGAACCCAGCATCCGCATGGCGAGCTGGGTGCCGCCCATCTCCATGGAAAACACGGCGACCGGCAAACCGCTGTCGATTGCCACGTTTTCGCCGATATTGATTGAAAACGCGGTCTTGCCCATCGACGGACGACCCGCCACGATCACCAAGTCGCCCGGCTGCAGGCCAGACGTCATGCGGTCGAGATCGATAAAACCGGTCGGCACGCCCGTGATCTCGCTCTGGTTGTCGCGACTGTAGAGTTCGTCGATCCTTTCGACTACCTGGGTCAGCAGGGGTTGAATCGCAACAAAGCCCTGGGCCCCGCGCGAGCCCTCTTCGGCGATCGCAAAAATCTTTGATTCGGCCTCGTCGAGCATTTGCTTGACTTCTTTGCCTTGCGGACTGAAGGCGGTCCCGGAAATCTCGTCGGCAACAGTAATCAACTTGCGCAGCACGCCGCGGTCGCGCACGATCTCGGCGTAGCGCCGGATGTTGGCCGCCGAAGGCGTATTTTGCGCCATCGCATTCAAATACACGAGGCCGCCGACTTCCTCGGCCTTGCCTAGCGAACTGAGCGCCTCAAACACGGTGATCACGTCGGCCGGGCGCGACGCGTTGATCAGCTTGACCATCTGCTCAAAGATGATGCGGTGGTCGTAACGGTAAAAGTCGGCCGCGTGCATGAAGTCGGCAATGCGATCCCACGCGGCATTGTCACGCAGCAAACCACCCAAAACGGATTGTTCGGCTTCAATCGAGTGCGGTGGAATACGAAGAGAATCTAATTGCGGATCTGGGTGCACATTCATGGCGCGAATTATACCTGCTTCGGAGAGGCGGTAAAAAATATCGGCGATAAAAAAGCCGGGCGTACCCGGCTTTTTTCCCTTGCGACAGTGTCTGATTCAGGCATTAATGCCTGGCAAGACTCAGGCGTTGTCGGCGACCACTGCAATCGTCACTTCGATCACGACGTCGGTGTGCAAAGCGACCGCAACGGCATGTTCGCCAACGACCTTTAAGGGACCGGTAGGCATGCGGATTTGTGCTTTTTCCACAGCAAATCCTTGCTTGCTCAACGCTTCGGCGATGTCGAAGTTGGTGACGGAGCCGAACAGGCGGCCATCGACACCGGCTTTTTGCGCCACTTGAACGGTCATTCCGCTCAATTTGTCGCCTTGCGCTTGCGAGGCGGCCAATTTGGCGGCAGCTGCTTTTTCCAGTTCCGCGCGCTTGACTTCGAATTCAGCGACGGCGCTGGTGGTAGCGCGGCGCGCCATGCGTTGCGGGATCAGGAAGTTACGAGCGTAACCGTCCTTCACTTTGACGACTTCGCCGAGGTTGCCGACGTTTGCGACTTTTTCCAACAGAATGATTTGCATAGTTCTCTCCAGAATTGTCTGACTCAGGCGTAATTACGCGTGGTGCAGATCGGTGTATGGCAACAGCGCGAGGAAGCGTGCGCGCTTGATTGCGGTGTCAACCTGGCGCTGGTAATGCGCCTTGGTACCGGTCAGACGTGCTGGCATGATCTTGCCGTTTTCCTGGACGAAATCTTTGAGCGTATCGACGTCCTTGTAGTCGACTTGTTCCACGTGGGCCGCGGTAAAGCGGCAGAATTTCTTACGTTTGAACAGAGGATTTTGCTGTTTGCGTTTTTCTTTAAGCTTGAGCTTGTTTTTGTCGAACTTTTTACCGAATGCCATGTGAGGCTCCTGTATCTAATAAATGCGCTAGTCTTAACTGACAGCACTAAAATCAATGATGTGAAACACGAGGCTTTTGCTATTGCGACTTTTTCTGGCCAGAAATCCTGTGAACTGATACACCCCGCCCAATTCGGCTTGACTAAAACGGCCTGAAATTTCCCCTGCAGCCAGCGCAGTGATTTCAAACCCGGTCGCGCGGGCGATGCCGGCCTCCATTTGCTGCGAACTGTGTTGCAAAACTGCAGTCACAAGCGGCATGCCTGCCGGCGTATAGCGCAACACTTCGCGCTCGGCAATGGTGGCGACAACTAAAAACTGGTTCAGCTCGAATTCCGGCGCAGAAAATTACGCTGCGGCGGGAGCTGGAGCCGCTGCTGCCGGTGCTTCGGTACGATGGCTCTTGGCCGCGTCGTCACGTTGCACTGTCTTCATCATCGGCGACGGCGCTGTTTCAGCCTTTTTCATTTTGACGGTCAGGTGGCGCAACACGGCATCGTTAAATTTGAACGCCGTTTCCAGTTCGACCAAGGTCTCATTGTCGCATTCGATGTTCAGGCAAATATAGTGTGCTTTTGCCAGTTTCTGGACCGGGTAAGCCATTTGACGACGGCCCCAATCTTCAACACGATGCACCGAACCGCCCCGTGTCGTAACACTGGCTTTATAACGTTCGATCATCGCGGGCACTTGCTCGCTCTGGTCCGGGTGGACGATAAATACTATTTCATAATGACGCATGCAAACTCCTTTAGGACAGATTAATAATCGCCCACCCCGGCGTCAAGACGGGTGTGGGAAGGTCAGCCGAAGAGTATAACCTCCTTTTGCCGATTACTCAAAGCATTAATGCGCGTGCGCCCACGTGGGCGCACGCGCCGTGGCGCGCCACCGGCGCCCGCCTGCGGCGCACCTTATTTTGCTTAAAAAGAGTAATTATGCTTGCATTGGGATCGATACTGTACAAAAATACAGTCTGTTTATATAGACAGCATTTTACAATGCGTGGCCCATGCTCAAGCTCACTGCCCGACAAGAACAAATTCTCATGCTCATCAAAGATGCGATTGAGAACACCGGTTTTCCACCGACCCGAGCTGAAATCGCGGGCGAACTCGGATTCAAGTCGGCCAATGCAGCAGAGGAACATTTGCAAGCCCTGGCCCGCAAAGGTGCAATTACGATTTCGCCTGGCACCTCGCGCGGCATCCGCCTGCTCGGGGCCAGCCTTGAGACGGTGCCAGCCGTGCCAGCCGCGCTGATGATATCGCTGCCGCTCATCGGGCGGGTCGCGGCCGGCTCGCCGATTTTGGCGCAGGAACATGTGGAGGCGACTTACAGCGTCGACCCGGCCCTGTTTTCAGCCAAGCCCGACTTTTTACTGAAGGTGCGCGGCTGGTCGATGCGCGACGCCGGCATCATGGATGGCGACTTGCTGGCCGTGAAAAAAGTCGACAGCGCCAAGAACGGCCAGATCGTGGTGGCCCGCATCGGCGATGACGTGACCGTCAAGCGCTACAGGAAGACGGGCGGCGTGATCGAACTGGTGCCGGAGAACCCGGACTTCAAGGTCATCACGATCGACACGGAATCCGATGAATTCGCGCTTGAAGGCTTAGCCGTCGGGCTAATGCGCAGCTGGAACTGATGATGGCGCTGGTGCGGGGCATGCGGCGCTACCAAATTAGTTTTAGCCGCAGACGACGCCTGGGGTTCTGGCGATTGAACGTAGCAGAACAATCCCAAGACCAGGACGTCACTCGATAGGTTTAGATTGATGTATTTTATGACCGGGAACGTAGGCTTTCCAGGCCTTGATCCAGTCCGTTGCCATCTCGTACTGCGCGTCTTTAAGACTGATCTCATGCGCGCATACCATTTTGAACATCACCAACTCGAGTTGATTTTTTTGGTCGGCGCCCCACTCGCTGCTGCGCGGTTGCGGCCAAAGATTGCGGACATTTGCCGGCGCGCCGCCGATTGAAAGCGCGATCAAATGATCCTCTTCGTATTGTCGGGGGTCTTGGTCGGCGTACCCGTATTCCCGTATCTGCTGTTTTTTCAAGCTGTTCGTGAAGTAGGCGGGCGGGCGGATCGTTTTGGTAAATCCTTTCACGCACACGGTTTGTCCGATATTCGTCTGCGTCACCTCCTGATTGGTGGCGCCCGGCGTCATGCGCGAATCTGGTAAGTCGGCAGCCAAGGCCACGCCTGCAATCATACTCAAAATTGCACAAAGGATTTTTTTCATTTTTTCTCTTCGCCTGCCAAATGGTTGTCACGTGGGCGTAAGCGCGAATTTTGTCGTCTCGAGTCACCAGCGGCGCCGCCAATTTTCGCGCCGTGGCCACCATCATTCGATCCGCAGGATCTTTGTGAACTGCACCCAGCGTGGCCAGCCCTAGGGCTGGCCACGCCTTCCACAGACTATGCGGGACTCCTTTTTACGAATCCGCCAAAACCGGCAGCCCCGCCAGGGCCTGCCGGAAGTCGCCCAGCAGGTCCGGCGTATCTTCAATGCCGACCGAGACCCGAATCAGGGACTCAGCAATGCCCATCGCGGCGCGGCGCTCGGCGCCCATCTCATAATAGATCGTATGCGCGACGGGAATGACGAGGGTGCGTGTATCGCCCAGGTTACTGGCCGAAATGGCCAGATCGAGCCGATTTAGGAAGTCGAAACAATCGATCCCGTCTTTTAGTTCAAAGCTGAGCAGGGATCCGAAGTTGCGAAACAGCGCGCCGGCCAAGCTGTGCTGCGGATGCGAAGCCAAGCCGGGATAATGCACCGCGGCGACATGCGCATCGGCTTCCAGCATTTGCGCTAGTGCCAGCGCATTGGCGCAGGTGCGCTCCATTCTAAGTGCCAGTGTTTCAGCCCCGATGGCAATATGGTGGGCCGCTTCCGGTCCCAGGGCAGCGCCAAAATCGCGCAAACCCTTGGCTCGCAACTGGGCCACGCCCCAGTTGCATGAAAGATTGCGCTTGTAATTGGCGCCGATGTTTGCAAACGCGGTCCAATCGTAACAGCCGGTGTCGGTGAGGCTACCGCCCATCGCATTGCCATGGCCGCCAATCGACTTGGTCAGCGAATTGACGACCAGTCCGGCGTGCACGGATTTCGGACGAAACACATACGGAGTCGTCATCGTGTTATCGACGACATACAAAATGCCACGCGCCTTGCACAGCTCGCCGATGCGCTTCAAGTCGGCAATTTGGGTGCGCGGATTGGCGATGGTTTCGACAAACACGACGCGGGTTTGCGGCGTCAGCGCCGCCGCCACGTGGGCGACGTCGGTGGCATCAACGAAGGCCACGCCCACGCCTTGACCCGCCACGGTTTGCCACAGGCTGTTGGTATTACCAAACAAAAAAGAGGAAGACACAACATGGTCGCCCGCGCGCAGCAGCGCTTGGAACACGGCGCCGATGGCGCCCATGCCCGTGGCAAAGCATAAAGTCACCAAGCCGTCTTCCATCTTGGTTACCTTGTCTTCCAGTGAGGACACGGTTGGATTGCCTTGGCGGCCATAGCGGTAGCCGGCTTCCCGGCCCTGGAAAACGGCGGCCAGCTGGCGCGCGTCGCTGTAGCCGAACGCAACCGAGGTATGAATGGGCCGGTGCAGCGAGCCGTGCTCGATCGTCTTCTGACGGTCGTTATGCAAGATGGTAGTGGTAAAACCGTATTTTTTTTTGTCGCTCATGATGGCCGTCCATAACACGCCGCGCGGCGCCATGCCAGCGCCCGGCGCATAATCAATCCGATGTTGCCAAGTTAAGGTTAAGTTGCGAATATGCCGCATCCTCGAGTGCCACCTTGGGGTGGTGGCGCGCAAATTCGAGGCGGTCGAGGTAGGCCTGCGACACATCGCCGGTCACGTAGAAGCCGTCGAAACAAGACGCCTCGAAGTTGCGCAGATTCGGGTTGACATCAGAAATCGATTGCTTGAGCGCCTCGATATCTTGGTATACCAGGGCGTCGGCAGTGATTTCGCGGCAAATTTCTTCCTTGCTGCGCCCGTAAGCGATCAGCTCGTCCCGCGTGGGCATGTCGATACCATACACGTTCGGGTAAATCACGGGCGGCGCCGCCGATGCGAATATCACACGCTTAGCGCCCGCTTCGCGCGCCATCTGCACAATTTCGCGGCTGGTGGTGCCGCGTACAATCGAGTCGTCGACGAGCAGCACGGTCTTGCCCTTAAATTCGGAGGCGATCGCGTTCAGCTTTTGGCGCACCGACTTTTGACGGATCGCCTGGCCCGGCATGAGGAAGGTGCGGCCGATGTAACGGTTCTTGATGAAGCCTTCGCGGTAGGTCAGGTTCAGCTTCAAGGCCAACTGGATCGCGGCCGGGCGCGAGGAATCGGGAATCGGCATCACGACGTCGATGTCACCTTGCAGGAATTCGCGCTTGATCTTGTCTGACAGGTGCTCGCCCATTTTCAAGCGCGTTGCATACACTGAGGCGCCGTCGATAACGGAATCCGGGCGTGCCAGATACACAAATTCGAATGCGCACGGGTTCAGGCTCGGATTATCGGCGCACTGGCGGCTGTGCAGCTTGCCGTCGAGATCAATAAATACCGCCTCACCCGGCGCGACATCGCGCAAGAAGCGAAAGCCCACGCCTTCGAGCGCCACCGATTCGCTGGCGATCAGGTACTCGGTCCCCTTGTCCGTGTCATTGGTGCCGATGCAAAGAGGTCGGATGCCAAACGGATCGCGAAAAGCGAGCAGGCCAAGGCCGGCGATTTGCGCCACGGCCGCGTACGCGCCGCGCACGCGGCGATGCAAGACGGCGACCGCCTTAAATATGGCCGCTGGATCTAGCGAGTAGCCGGTCGTCGCTTCCTGGATTTCGTGGGCCAGCACGTTGAGCAGCACTTCCGAGTCGGAATCGGTATTGATGTGGCGGCGGTCGTTCTTGAACATCTCGACCTTGAGCTGCTCCCAATTGGTCAGGTTGCCGTTATGGGCCAAGGTGATGCCGAACGGCGCGTTGACGTAAAACGGCTGTGCCTCCTCTTCAGAGGACGAGCCGGCCGTCGGGTAACGACAGTGGCCGATGCCGGAATTGCCTTGCAGCGAACGCATATTGCGTGTACGGAAGACGTCACGCACCAGGCCATTGGCCTTGTGCATGGAAAACATGCTGCTGTGATTGGTCGCAATACCTGCCGCATCCTGACCGCGATGCTGCAATAGCAGCAAGGCGTCATAAAGCAATTGATTGACAGGGCTATGAGAAACGACGCCGACGATGCCACACATGGTGCGCTCCTAAACTGAACTGATGATGATGATGAAAAATTCAAAACTGCACATGCTGCGCATAGGCAGCTGGCAGGTAGGGCTTGACAGTGCGCGCCGCGGCTTCTGCAAGTGGACTCAACAATGCATTTTTCCAAAACGCCTGTTGCGGAATTGCCGTCATCCCACACAATATGACGGCTGCCAACACAAATACAAGGCCGCGCGCCAAGCCGAACAAGCCTCCCAGACCGCGGTCGGCCGGTGCTAGGCCGCTCGCGGTGACCAGCGACTCGACGGCCAATGTGAGTAGGCTCATCAAAAGGCGCACGCCAATAAACAAGACGACGAAGGCCACCATCAGACGCACGGCTTGCCCCGGTATCGCCGCGGGTAAGAGCGTGGCCAGAGTGGCGCCAAAGGCGTTGGCGACCACAAACGACACGACCCAGCTCGCCAGCGACAAAATTTCCTTGACCAGCCCGCGCAAGGTGCTAATGAGAACTGATGAGAGCAGGACGAACAGCACCAGATAATCGAAAATAGTCACGCCAAGGCCGCCTTCTTGGGGCTCATCAAGCCGGCACCAAGGACCCGCCCAAACCGATTTTTATCAGTTTGGCACGCACGTTTTCGGCCTCTTCCTTGCTGCCGAATGGCCCGACCCGAATTCGCGTGCGTTGGCCCGCCGCAGTCGGCACCTTTTGCGTGTACGACTTAATGCCCGCTTCAGTTAGCTTAGATTGCAGTTCATCGACCTTGTCCTGGGTCGCCAGCGCCGCCACTTGCAGCACGAACTTGGCGCTGGCCCCATTCTTCACCTTGGCTGCCGGCTTGCCGTCCAAAATGGCGAGCGCGCGCGCCGCATCGTCACCCGCCGCAACCGGCTTGGCGCCAGTCCACTCTTCCCCATGTTGCGCCGGCTTTGGCGGCGCCTTGGCTGCGGCCGCCAAGCCCTCCTGCCTGGCCCTGGCCTTCAACTTGAGATCGGTCTTAGGCGCTTTCGCTCCTTCCGCTCGAGGTGCCTTGGCCTGCCCCTTGGCATCGGCCAGCGGCGCCGCGCTCAGGGGCGCTGCCGCTGCCGGTGCTGGCGGCGGCAACGGCGACGCCGGCACCTTGGCCGGAACAGCCACGATCTCCTCGGACTGGTCCAGGGCCGCGCTGGCGGCGACCTTGGATGACACGCCTGCTTTGGCCGACACGGCAGGGGCAGGAGCAACGGCCGGGGCGGGAGCAACGGCAGGCGCCACCGGCGGGCCGGCGGCCGGATCCTTGGACGGAATTTGGATCGCGATATCGGCGGCCAGCGGTTTCTGCTCGGAATCGAGGATCATCGGTAAGCCGATGGCCACGCCCAAGGCCAGTGCAATGGCGCCCACCAAACGCCGGCGCGCGCGCTTTTTTTCTGGTAACACGGGATCGGCCGTCTCCCTGGCCGCTCGCCGCGGCGCGGCAAAACCGGCTGCGTTCGATGCGCGTTTCGCGCGGGCTTGCGCCGTCGATGCCGCCTCGTCTGCGCGAGAATAATAGCCGCTGTCTTGGGCAGCGCTTTCTTGCTTGTTTTTACTGAAGAACGAGAACAAGCCCATGCGTGATAATTTTCAGTGGAGTGAGGATTTTCGAGCTGCCATCACGCCGGCGACAGTCAAGAAGGATCCAAAGACCACAATTCTATCATTCTCGCCGGCGCGGCTCATGGCATTTGCGAAAGCTTGGGCCGGATCGGCGAAAATAGCCACCGTATGCTCTGCCGCGTCGCTCATTTTGGCCAGAATTAGCTGCGCCTTTGCCGCCAGCACGGCGCCGCTGGCGGCGCGTGCCGACGCCAAATTGGTCATGCACCAGTGATCGACATGCTCGGACATGGCGGCCATCACGCCATCGATATCCTTGTCCTGCATGCAGCCAAACACGGCGTACGTGTAGGGGTGAAATCCCATGTTGCCCAGATTCTGGCTCAGGGCGCAAGCGGCGTGCGGGTTGTGCGCCACGTCCAACACGACGCTCGGGCGGCCCGGCAAGACTTGGAAACGACCCGGCAGATCGACCATCACCAAGCCAAACCGCACCTCCTGCGCACCGACCGGCAAAGCCAGCTTCAACGCTTCGAGCGCGGCCAGCGCGGCCGCCGCGTTCAAAATTTGGTTGGCGCCGCGCAAACTGGGGTAGGCGAGCGCATTGCGGCGCTGGCCGCGGCCGCCATAATTCCACTGCTGCTTGTCGCCGGAATAGTTAAAATCGCGGCCCAGCAGCCACAGATCGGCACCGATGGCTTCGGCGTGCGCCACGAGCGATCTGGGGGGCACCGGATCGCTGCAAATGGCAGGTTTACCGGAGCGAAAGATGCCAGCCTTCTCGAAACCGATTTGCTCGCGTGACGACCCGAGGTAGGCGGTATGGTCGATATCAATACTCGTCACGATGGCGACATCGGCGTCGATCACGTTGACCGCATCCAGGCGCCCGCCCAGGCCGACCTCGAGAATCACGACATCGGGCCCGGCCGCGGCCAGCAAATGCATGATGGCGAGCGTGGTAAATTCAAAATACGTCAAAGGAGTATCGCCACGCACCGCTTCGACGGCCTTAAAACTAGCCACCAGGGCCGCATCGGCAACCTGCTCCCCGGCCACCCTCGCGCGCTCGTTAAAATCGAGAAAGTGGGGTTTACTGTACAAGCCGACCTTGTAACCGGCGCGCAGCAGGATCGATTCGAGCATGGCGCAAGTGGAGCCCTTGCCATTGGTGCCGGCGACCATGATGACGGGGCAAACAAATTGCAGCGCCATTCTTTCCTTGACGACGCGCACACGTTCCAGACCAAGGTCGATCTGCGTTTCGGAATGCCGGGCTTCCAGCAAAACGAGCCAGTCTGACAGGGTGAGGGGGAGGTTTGGCATGGGAAAATGGGTGGGAGCGGCGCGCCGGAGCAACCGGCTGCGCCTGATGGGACAAAAGCTTAGGCTAAAACTTCGACCGCCTGATTTTGCAGCAACGCGAGCAAACGGGCAATTTCTTCGCGCATCTTGCGGCGGTCGACGATCATGTCAACGGCGCCCTTGGTGACGAGGAACTCGGCGCGCTGGAAACCTTCCGGCAGTTTTTCGCGCACGGTGTTTTCGATCACCCGCGGTCCGGCAAAGCCGATCAATGCCTTCGGCTCGGCAATCACGACATCGCCCATGAAGGCGAACGAGGCGGACACGCCGCCCATGGTCGGATCGGTCAGCACGCTGATGAACGGCAGTTTCTTGTCCGACAGCTTGGTCAGCATCGCCGTGGTCTTGGCCATTTGCATCAGGGATAACAAGCCTTCTTGCATGCGGGCGCCGCCCGTGGCCGTGATGCAGATGAACGGCACCTTTTGTTCCAGCGCCGTTTGCGCGCCGCGCACAAAGCGCTCGCCAACGACCGAGCCCATCGAGCCGCCCATGAATTCGAATTCGAAGCAAGCCACCACGACAGGCAGGCTCATGATGGCGCCGCCCATGACGATCATGGCGTCGGTCTCGCCGGTCGCCTCCATCGCCGCTTTCAGGCGATCCGGGTATTTTTTGCTGTCTTTAAACTTGAGCGTATCAACCGGCAGGGTTTCCTGTCCAATTTCGTAGCGCCCGCCCGCATCGAGCAAACCGTCGAGGCGCTCGCGCGCCCGGATGCGCATGTGATGGCTGCATTTTGGACAAACATGCAAGTTTGACTCCAGATCGGTACGGTACAACACGGCTTCGCATGACGGGCATTTGACCCACAGGCCTTCGGGCATGGTTTTGCGTGCGGCAGCGTCCGAGCGCTGAATCCGGGGGGGCAGCAGTTTTTCCAACCAACTCATCATCTCTCCTGTTGCAGCAATTCAGTGGCGACAGTGTAGCCGTTCAGCGCCGGCTTGTCGAACATTTAGGCGCAGCCCTTATTCCGAATCGAGCGCCTCCCGTATGCCAGAAACAAAGACCCGGACCGCCTCGACTGCCCCATGTTCCGGCGCATTCTCGATTTCCTGGATGATGCGGCTGCCGATCACCACGCCCTCGGCCACCTTCGCTAGCGCCTTGGCCGTGGCAGCATCGCGGATACCAAAACCGACCGCGATTGGCAGTGTGACATGCTGGCGGATCGCGGACAAGCGTTCGGCCACCTGTTCCGTGTCAATATTGCCGGCGCCGGTGACGCCCTTGAGCGACACGTAATAACTGAACCCGGATCCCACCTGTGCCACCTGGGCAATGCGTTCCTCGGTCGAGGTGGGCGCCAGCAGGAAGATCAAATCGAGTCCGGCCGCGCGCATGGCAAGAGCAAACTCCTGGCACTCCTCGGGCGGGTAATCGACGACGATGGCGCCGTCAGCTCCGGCCTGCTTCGCGTGTCGAACAAAGGCATCGACGCCGATGCGCTCGATCGGATTGGCATATCCCATGAGCACGACCGGCGTTTGCTGATTGGTGCTGCGGAACTGGCGCACGAACTCGAACACATCCAAGATGCCGACGCCAAACTTGAGCGCTCGTTCGCAGGCGCGCTGGATCACGGGGCCTTCGGCCATGGGATCGGAAAAAGGGACGCCCAGTTCGATCACGTCGGCGCCGCCGGCAACGAGCGCGTGCATCAAGGGCAGCGTTTGCGCCGGCGCCGGATCGCCGGCCGTGATGAAAGTGATCAGAGCGGTTTTTTTCTGTGCCGCCAAGGCGGAAAATGTTGCTGCAATTCTGGACATGTTCGCTTTCTTAATAGAGGGCAGAAGGGGCACGCTTAGCTAAAATCCAAGCCCATCCGCTGCGCCACGGTATGCATGTCCTTGTCGCCGCGTCCCGACAAATTGGCCAAGATCAGCTGATCTGGCGGCAAAGTTGCCGCCAGTTTGGCTGCATACGCAAGTGCGTGCGCCGACTCCAGGGCCGGGATGATGCCTTCGATATGGCAGCAATCATGAAAAGCGCGCAGCGCCTCCTCGTCCGTCACCGACACATAGCGGGCGCGGCCTGAGTCCTTTAGCCACGCATGCTCGGGGCCGACGCCAGGATAATCAAGGCCGGCCGAAACGGAATGGGTGGCTGCGATCTGACCGTTTTCATCCTGCAGCAAATAGGTCCGGTTGCCGTGCAACACGCCCGGGATGCCGGCCGTCAGGGACGCTGCATGCTGGCCGCTGTCGAGCCCCGCACCCGCCGCTTCGACCCCGATCAGCTGAACGTTTTTTTGGTCGATATACGGGTAAAAAATTCCGATCGCGTTAGAGCCGCCGCCGATGCAGGCGAGCACGTAATCGGGTTGGCGCCCCGTCAGTTCCGGCATCTGCACCAGGCATTCCTCGCCGATCACGGCCTGGAAGTCGCGCACCATCATCGGATACGGATGCGGGCCGGCTGCCGTGCCGATGATGTAAAAGGTGTTTTCGATATTCGTAACCCAGTCGCGCATCGCCTCGTTGAGCGCGTCTTTGAGCGTCTTCGAGCCCGACTCGACCGGCACCACGGTCGCGCCCAGCAGCTTCATGCGGTACACGTTTTGGGCCTGGCGTGCGATGTCCTCGCTGCCCATGTAGACAACGCATTCGAGGCCGAAGCGGGCGCAGATGGTCGCGGTGGCAACACCATGCTGGCCGGCGCCCGTTTCGGCGATGATGCGCGGCTTGCCCATGCGCTTGGCCAGCAGGGCCTGGCCGATCACGTTGTTGATCTTATGCGCGCCGGTGTGGTTGAGGTCTTCGCGTTTGAAGTAAATCTGCGCCCCTTGCATCATGCCGGACCAGCGTTTGGCATGATAGATGGGCGATGGACGGCCAACAAAATGCTTGAGCTCATAGCGGTACTCTTGCAAGAACTGAGGGTCGGCGCTGTAGTGCGCGTACGCGGCGTTGAGCTCGGCCAAGGCGAAGCTCAGCGTCTCGGCGACGAAGGCGCCACCGTAGGGGCCGAAATGGCCCCGGGCGTCCGGTAACTGGTAGTCGGTGGCACGAAATAATGCGCCGGCTGGGCCGGCCTTAGGCAAAGCGTTCATTGCAATAGTGTCCCGAGATACCCAGCCCCTATCGGGTCCGGGTAGGAAAAGAGGCAACCGCGCAGCGGTCGCAGCCTTCAATTAAAAAAATGTGTAGCGCTCGTTCGCGCCCGAGCCCGTCATCACGGGCATTGGTTCACCTGCGGCGCCCACAGGGGGAGCGACCAAAGGGGATTGCAAAAACGGGCCTAGGGCGCACTCATCCACAGTCTCTTGCCAGCGTGCCATCGGCATCACGGATGGCGCGAATAAAGTCCGCGATCTTGCGCGCATCTTTGATGCCCCGGGCCGCTTCGACGCCGCTACTGATGTCGACCGCGTAAGGGCGCACGGTGACAACGGCGTCAATCGCGTTGTGTGCGTTCAAGCCACCACTTAAAACGACCCGAGGCGCGATTTCTTTTGGGATGAGAGACCAATCAAATACCTTTCCGGCGCCGCCGTAAGCATCGACGAAGGTGTCGAGTAACAGGCCTGAGAACAGATTGCTGGCAGCGCGGTAGCGCCGTTCGTATTCTAACAAATCAGCGCCCACTGTGTCAGGCTTGATCCGAAACACTTGCGTGAAGGGCCGATTGGCGGCCGCGGCCAAGGCGGCGCTATGCTGCGCGCTCTCGTCGCCATGAAACTGCAGCATGGACAAGGGAACGCTGCGACTGACGGCAGCGACCTGTTCCACGCTGGCGTTGACGAACAGGCCGACGGTAGCGATAAACGGCGGCAACGCGGCGATCAGTTCGGCGGCCCGCTGAGCGCTCACATAGCGCGGGCTGTTGGGATAAAATACGAAACCTAGCGCGTCGGCTCCGGCCGCCACGGCCGCCCGCACGTCCTCAGGCCGGGTCAGGCCGCAAATTTTAATGCGGGTACGTTGCGTACTTTGCATTATGTTCCCCCTTAAAACCAGGCCAAGGCACTACCCGCCTCTTGCGGCAAGCCCCATTTGGGATCGTAATCGATTTTCGTCAGGTACAGGCCATCGGGCATGAAGGTGGGCGCCGCATCATTGCGGTCGCGCCCTTCCAGCACGTGTCCTAGCCATTCGGGAGCATGCTTGCCGATGCCGATGTAGATCAAGGAGCCGACCAAGTTACGCACCATGTGGTGCAAGAAGGCGCTGGCGCGGATCGTGAAAACGATCAGCTCGCCATGGCGTTCGATGCGCACTTCATGCATCAGCTTGACAGGCGATTTGGCCTGGCATTGCGAAGAACGGAAGGCGGTAAAGTCGTGCCAGCCAATCAGGCAGCGTGCCGCCAGCTGCATGGGGCCGATATCTAGCGGGCGAAACACGAAGCCGGCCCGCCCCACCAGCAGCGGCGAGCGCGTCATGTTGTTGTACAAAACGTATTGATAAGTGCGCGAACGGGCGCTAAAACGGGCGTGAAACTCGTGTTCCGGGTCGGCGCCGATTTGCTTGGCCCAGCGCACGGCGATCGACGGCGGTAGAAAAGCGTTGACGCCGCGCGCCCATGAGTAGGGCTCGCGCACCAGCTCGGTGTCAAAATGCACGACCTGCTCCAGCGCGTGCACGCCGCTGTCGGTGCGGCCGGCGCAAGTGGTCGTCAGCGGTATCCGGGCAAACTTTTCCAGCGCGAATTCGAGCCGGTCTTGCACCGTGTGTCCGTCCACCTGCTTCTGGTAGCCATGCCAGGCGCTACCGTCGTACTGGACACCTAATGCCATCCGTTTCAATTCGTGTCCAATATGGGAGGTTAAAACTGATGCTTGATTTCAAAGTGGCGCATGTGGGCTTGATTAAACACCCATTGGGCGCGGGCTGCGGATAAATCCCATCAGCAGCTTTGAATATCTCTTAGGAACAGTCCAAGTCGGCTCATTATAACGCGCCCGGCTCTCCCCAGATGCAAGGCAAGAGCGCGCAGGGCGTTTGGATACGGCCCTACGCCTCCTTTACAAGTGGGGGCTTAGGCCAGTTCCAGGCGCATGATATTCGCCTTGGCGACCTGGTCGTCGCTGCCGCCCTTGATGACCTCATCGATCAACTCGCGCGCCCCTTCCTTGTCGCCGATTTCCTGATAGGCGATCGCGAGGTCGAGCTTGGTGTCCATTTCCATCTGCATGGCGGATAATTTGACGTCATTTGGCACGCCTTCAAGGTCGTCTGGCGAGGCCACGTTGGCCGTGCTGAGATCGAGGTCGATGTCAGACAGGTCGAATTCTGGGGCACCGGCCGCCTCCAACTTCGGCGCTGCGGCGACTTCCGGCATCGGCGCGAAGTCGTCGCCCAGCTTGTCGGCGGCCACTGCCAGTGTTGGGGTCGGTTCAAACTGCATCATGTCAAGGTCCGGCGGAAGAGCAGCGGCCGGCGCCTCGGGCGCATGGCTGGGCGACGCCAAAGAAAACTCCGCCGGCAAGTCGAAATCAAAATCGATGCTGGCATCGTCTTGCGCGGGGGCAGCCGGTTGCACCGGCGGCGCCATGGCGTCGACGGAGGCCAAATCCATGGCGAGCGATGGCTCAGGGGCAATCACAGGCTCTGCCGCAACGAGGGCCGGGACCGGAGTTTCGAGGGCCGGGACCGGAGTTTCGAGGGCCGGCATGGCGACGATGGGCTCAAAACCGAAGCCGTCCAGATCGAAGTCGAGGACGTTGTCGGCCACTTCAGGCGCCGCTGGAGCTGCTATTGGCGCAGCTAGCGCCGGCGCGGGCTCAAGGTCAAACTCCATGCCGTGCTGTTCTAGCGGCGCGCTGTCGGCGATCAAGTCGGGGCCGCTCAAAGCAGCGCTCGCCACCAGCGCCTCGGGTAAGGCGTCGGCGCGCCCCAGATCTTGCGCTGGAGGCGGCGCCGCAGCCGTGGCGAGGCCGGCATACAGGGCATTTTGCGGGTCGATCGACAGACCGAGCGCGGCCGCTTGCGTCCACTCGTCGCCACTTCCCTTGGTCAAACTGTACAACTCGCCAGCCTGGGTCTCGAAAGCACGCGCGTCTTTGCGGGCGGCATAGATTTCGAGCAGCTTTAGGCGCACCAAGTGGCGCTCGGGATGAGCGCGCAGCGCTTCCTTGAGGATCTCTTCGGCTTGGACGTCGCGCCCGTAGGCGATATACACATCCGCTTCGGCCACTGGGTCGACTTCATTGGTATCGAGCTGGCTGGCCGACGGCGCAAAATTGGAATTGAAGACGCTGTTGTTGGTGTCGACGCTCTGGCCGCCGGTCTCGGCAAACAGCGAGTGCGCGGGCGCGCCCAGCTCGCCCGATATGCTAGGCTCCGTCTTAGGCAGTGCCTGTTTCCTGCGACGCGACAAAATGAACGCGGCCCCGGCCAACAGGGCCGCTAAGGCGATGCCGATGGCGTTGATGTTGTCGGACAGCATGTCAATCCAGGTCGGCGCTGGCGCCGCTTTCGGGGGCGGGACGGGCCGTTTCGCTGCGCCCGCCGCGGCTCCACTTGACTTGGCCGTAGGCAACAGCCACGTCGCGGCGACCGCTGCCACCGGCTTTTTCTCGGCCTGCAGGGCCTTGTTTTTCACGCCCATCAGCTTTTCCAAGTCGCTGACATTTTTTTCCAGTTCCTTGACGCGCGCCGTCGCATCAGCAATCTGCTGGTCTTTCGCGATCCGCTCTTCCGTCGCCGCGCTCGTGCCTGCGGCCGCTGGTGCCGCTTTCGACAGCTTCAGCTGGTCCTGCGATTCATTGGCCAGTGTGGCATGCTCTTCGACCTTGGCGCTGATCTTGCCAGCCGCGCTTTGGCCTGTCTCGGGCGCCTTGGCCGGCGTACTGAGGGCGACCTGCCCCGCCAGCTTGTTGCGGTAGGAGTTAAAGTCGAGCGCGTGCGCGACCACCATCGCCTTGGCTTGGCCGTCGGAAGAGGCCGCGAGAATGGCGGCGGCATCGGGCACCGCCAAAATGCGCCCGGAGCGCAGGCGATTCATATTATTGCCGCCAAATGCTTCCGGATTGGCGCGGTACAAGGCCACCAGCATCAAGTCGAGCGAGACGTCGGTCGGTTTCAGCCTGGCGGCAATGCGGCCCAGAGTGTCGCCTGGCTTGACGCTGTATTGGGAGCCGGCGCTCTCAGCCGGTCTGCGCGACCTGGTCGGCGGCGGCAGAACGCGCTGCGCTGCGCCTGACTGCGCTTCGGCTGGCATGCGCGCAAATGCGCCCTGGGCCGGGGCGGCCACTTGGGCCGACTGGGTCTGGCGCATATCGGCCGGGTCCAGCAAAAAGGTGTATTCGCGCACCAAGCGCCCGCTGTCCCAGCTCAATTCGAGCAGCATGTCGACGAACGGTTCGTTGACGGGCTGAGACGACGTGATCTGGATAAAGTGACGGCCGCTGCGCTGCTCGACGGCGAAGCGCAGCGCCAGCAGGGTCGGATTAAAGTCGATATTGGCGACGCGGTAAGCGTCGGCCGGGGCCAGCTTGGCCACGAGCGCGCCCGCTTCGCTGTTGGACACTGCCGCCAGTTCGATTTCGGCCCGCAAAGGCTGGCCAAGGGAGGATAAGACGGTGAGCTTGCCCAGCCCTGCCGCATGCGCGGTGGAGGACAATAACAGGCCACAGACGAGGGCGCCGGTGAGTGTGTGCAACGCGTTCGAGACGATTCTAGAGCAGGTGTTTAAATGCATGGTTGGCGGCATCATGGTTGACAGCGGAGAAAGCAACTTTTCCCGTAGGGCTCAACATATCACCATGAACAGACGCATGCAAGCTTTGCACAAGTTTTCCGTACCGCAAGGCCCGATCCTGTACCTTGTGCCCCACTTGCGCTGTCAAAAAGGCCACTCCGCGCAGAAAAAACCCTTCAATCGGCGTCGAGGACGATTCGCAGCATGCGCCGCAGCGGCTCGGCGGCACCCCATAACAATTGGTCGCCAACCGTGAAGGCCGACAGATATTGGCTGCCCATCGACATCTTGCGCAAACGGCCGACCGGGATCGTCAAGCTGCCGGTGACGGCCACCGGCGCCAGATCGCGCACCGACGCTTCACGGTTATTCGGCACCACTTTGACCCACTCGTTATTGCTAGCGATGATGTCGTTGATTTCATCGAGGGGCACGTCTCGGGTCAGCTTGATGGTCAAGGCCTGCGAGTGACAGCGCATGGCGCCGATGCGCACGCACAGGCCGTCGACAGGAATTTCCTTCGTGCCAAATTGAAGGCCGCGGCCCAGGATCTTGTTGGTTTCCGCGCCCGCCTTCCATTCCTCCTTCGACTGGCCGTTGCCCAGATCCTTGTCGATCCAGGGGATCAAGTTGCCGGCCAGCGGAGCGCCGAAATGCTTGATTTCGTCCCCACCAAGACCTTGCTGGGTGGCCAGCACCTGGCGGTCGATTTCCAAGATCGCCGCTGCCGGGTTGTCGAGCAAGCCGGCGACAGCGCCGTGTAGAGTGCCAAACTGAGTCAGCAGTTCGCGCATGTGCTGGGCGCCGCCGCCGGAAGCGGCCTGGTAGGTCATGGAGGTCATCCATTCGACCAAGCCGTGCTGGAACAATCCGCCCAAACCCATCAACATGCAAGACACCGTGCAATTGCCGCCGACGTAGTTTTTCACACCCTTGCCGAGCGCGTCCTTGATCACGCCGAGGTTGACCGGATCGAGCACGATGACTGCGTCCTCGTCCATGCGCAAGGTCGACGCGGCGTCGATCCAATAACCGTCCCAGCCCGCCGCGCGCAGTTGCGGGAACACGGCTGACGTGTAATCGCCGCCCTGGCAGGAAATGATGATGTCACATTTTTTGAGCATGCCGATATCGTTGGCATCCTTCAGCTTACTTTCATTTTTCGCCATGGCGGGGGCGGCGCCGCCCGCATTCGAGGTCGAAAAGAAGACCGGTTCGATGCGGGCGAAATCGCCCTCGTCTTGCATGCGCTGCATGAGCACGGAACCGACCATGCCACGCCAACCTACCAAGCCTACTAATTTCATTTTGATTCCTCAACTGGCGGCGGGCCCGGCCCGCCATTTTTTTATCCCAATGCCTTGACGACCGCGTCACCCATTTCCTCGGTGCCCACGCGGGTGGTGCCGGTCTCGTAAATGTCGGCCGTGCGCAAGCCTTGTGCCAGCACCTTTTTGACGGCGGACTCGATGCGATCGGCCTGCTCGGTCCGGTTCAGCGAGTAACGCAACATCATCGCGGCCGACAAGATCGTGGCCAGCGGATTGGCGATGCCTTTGCCCGCGATGTCGGGTGCGGAGCCATGCGACGGCTCATATAAGCCCTTGTTATTGGCGTCGAGCGAGGCCGACGGAAGCATACCGATGGAACCCGTTAGCATGGCGGCGCAGTCGGACAGGATATCGCCGAACATATTGCCAGTGACCATGACGTCGAATTTTTTCGGTGCCCGCACGAGCTGCATTGCCGCGTTGTCGACGTACATATGGTCTAGCGTCACGTCCGGATATTCCTGGTGCACGTCGGTGACGATGTCACGCCAGAATTGGAAGGTTTCCAGCACATTTGCCTTGTCTACGCTGGTCAGGCGCCGCGCCCGCTTCCTGGCGGCCTGGAAGGCCACGTGCGCGATGCGGCGGATTTCACCTTCAGCGTAGCGCATCGTGTCGAAGCCTTCGGTCTGGCCCTGGAACGGGCCGTCCGGGCACACGCGCACACCGCGCGGCTTGCCAAAATAGATGTCGCCGGTCAGTTCACGGATAATCAGAATATCCAGGCCAGACACCACCTCAGGCTTCAAAGTCGATGCGCCAGCCAGTTCCGGATACAACACGGCCGGCCGCAGATTGGCAAACAGTTCCAGTTGTCGGCGCAGGCCCAAAATGGCCTGCTCCGGACGCAGCGCTCGTTCCAGGTTGTCGTACTGGAAGTCGCCGACCGCGCCGAACAGCACGGCATCGGCCGCCTTGGCCAGAGCTAGAGTCGATTCCGGCAGCGGGTGGCCGTGCGCGGCGTAGCCGGCGCCCCCCACCAGCGCTGTTTCCAGCTCGAATGGTTCGCCCAGCACGCGCAGCACCTTGACGGCCTGTGCCATGATTTCCGGCCCAATGCCGTCGCCTGGCAAAATTGCAATTTTCATGTTATTTATCAAAATCAATGTTAGATGATGTTCGCCAACCACGGTTGACTTGCCAGATGGCGCTCCTCGAAGCTGCGGATGGCATCGGCGTGACGCAAGGTCAAGCCAATATCGTCCAGGCCATTCGTCAGGCAATACTTGCGGAAGGCATCAATTTGAAACGGGTAGGAGACGCTGCCATTGCTAGTCGTCACGCGTTGTTGATCAAGATCGACCACCAGCTTGTAACCGGGGAAGGCTTTGACTTCATTAAACAGATGGTCAATCTGCGCTTCAGGCAACACGATCGGCAATAAGCCGCTTTTGTAGCAATTGTTAAAAAAAATGTCGGCAAAACTGGGCGCGATGATGGCGCGAAAACCATACTGGTCCAGTGCCCAAGGCGCGTGTTCACGCGACGAGCCGCAACCGAAGTTCTTCCGGGTCAGCAAAATCGAGGCGCCCTGATAGCGTGCCTGGTTCAAGATGAAATCCGGATTCAGGGGGCGCCCCCGGTTATCCTGGCCCGGCTCACCATGGTCGAGGTAACGCCACTCGTCGAACAGGTTGGGGCCGAAGCCGCTGCGATGAATTGACTTTAGGAACTGCTTCGGGATGATGGCGTCGGTGTCGACGTTGGCCCGGTCAAGGGGGGCCACCAAGCCTTCGTATAGCGTAAATTTATCCATCATGGTCTCGCATTATGCAGGCGGGCGCAGCATTTTGCCGCGTCGCGTGGTTACTTTTGAGGGCGCCTTCCAGCGCTGGCCGACCCCGTTAACATGCCGCAGCCGCAGTTCGGTCGCTGCCGCTAAGGCGCAAAGGCTAGGGCGAACGCGGTCGGGGCCTAGGGGCGCCGCTCAACGCAGCGCCCGCACATCGACAAAATGACCGGCGATGCCAGCTGCTGCCGCCATCGCCGGCGAGACCAGATGGGTACGCCCGCCGTGCCCCTGGCGGCCCTCGAAGTTGCGGTTCGAGGTCGACGCGCAGCGCTCGCCCGGCTCGAGGCGGTCGGCGTTCATCGCCAGGCACATGGAGCAACCTGGCTCGCGCCATTCGAAGCCGGCGTCCCTGAAGATCTGGTCCAGGCCTTCGCGCTCGGCCTGGTCCTTCACGAGGCCAGAACCGGGCACCACCAGCGCCAAAATGACGTTGGAGGCGCGGTATTTGCCGCGCACGACAGCCGCAGCCGCCCGCAAGTCTTCAATGCGCGAGTTAGTGCAAGAACCAATGAACACCTTGTCAATGCGGATGTCTTGGATCGGCATGTTCGGCGTTAACGCCATGTAGACCAGCGCCTTTTCCATCGCGTCGCGCCGTACGGCATCTTTTTCCTGATCCGGGTCAGGCACGCGGCCGTCGATCGAGGTCACCATTTCGGGCGAGGTGCCCCAAGTTACCTGCGGCAAGATTTCGCCCGCGTTCAAGGTCACCACCAAGTCGAATTTGGCACCTGCATCCGAATGCAAGGTGCGCCAGTATTCAAGGGCGCGGTCCCAGTGCGGGCCCACCGGCGAATACGGACGTCCCTTGACGTAATTGATGGTGGTGTCGTCGACGGCGACTATGCCGGCGCGCGCGCCCGCTTCAATTGCCATGTTGCAGATCGTCATGCGTCCTTCCATCGATAAGGCGCGGATGGCGGCGCCGCCAAATTCGATCGCATAACCGGTGCCGCCGGCCGTGCCGATGCGGCCGATCACGGCTAGCACGAGGTCCTTGGCCGTCACGCCAGGCGCCGGCGCCCCGTCGATGCGGACGAGCATGGCTTTCGATTTTTTGGCCAGCAGTGTTTGGGTGGCCAGCACGTGCTCGACTTCCGAAGTGCCTATGCCATGCGCCAGACAGCCGAAGGCGCCATGCGTCGACGTGTGCGAGTCGCCGCACACCACCGTCATGCCGGGCAAGGTTGCCCCCTGTTCGGGCCCGACCACATGCACGATGCCCTGGCGCTTGTCGTTCATGCCGAAATAAGTCAGACCGAACGTCTTGGCATTCTGGTCCAGGGTTTCCACCTGCAGGCGCGAGACGGGGTCGGCGATGCCGCCGGCGCGGTCGGTGGTGGGCACGTTATGGTCCGCCACAGCCAAGTTCGCGCCAATGCGCCAAGGCGTGCGAGCGGCGGCGCGCAAGCCGTCGAAGGCTTGCGGGCTGGTCACTTCATGCACCAGGTGGCGGTCGATGTACAAAATCGTCGTGCCGTCCTCTTCGGCTTGCACCACGTGGGAATCCCAAAGTTTGTCGTAAAGCGTCTTTATCATCATATTTGTGCAGTGCGGCCACGGCCGGTAGTGGTGATGTCGTAATTTTTGTTCAATTATGCCATATTTGCGCAGCGCTAAACGGGGCACGCGGCCCATAGCGCCCGGCCGGGCAAGCCGAACGCCCCGTTTGCTGTGGGCTTTTGGGCGCCCGCGTGGCGGGCATGGGCGAAAAAAATGCCTGTAAGACAGGCATTTTGCTTGGTTGCAAAAACCCGGCTAGGCGGCCATGGGTCCACTTGCAGTGCAGCCATCCATCAGGAACGACAGGCCGACCACGAGCACCAGCGCCCCTTCCGCCGATCGCGCCGTGCCGGTGATGCCTTCGACCGAAATCGCCGTCATCGGCTTGATCACGAGGTCGGCCGTGCCATCGACCGCCTCGACCGCGAGGATGTAAGGCTGTGGCGCTGCCACGACGATGCCCACCCGCTCGGTGCCCGGCACATAACCGAGAGCGCCCGCTAGCGAGCGCACGGGCAACGGGCGGCCCTGATCCTTTAGCACCGGCGCGCCCCCCACTTTCATAAATGTCTCGGGCAATTCGACGACGCGCTGCACCACCGCCATCGGCAGTGCCAAGGCGGCGCCCGACGTGCTCACGAGCATGGTCGGCACGATCGACAACTCGATCGGCAAACGGATTGCAAAGGTGGTGCCAACGCCCAGTTCCGAATCGATGCGAATGACGCCGCGGTTTTTTTTCACGGCCGTCTTCACCACGTCCATGCCAACTCCGCGCCCGGAAACGCTGGTGGCTACCTCCTTGGTCGAGAAGCCGGGCAAGAACACCAGCTGGAAACATTCGTCGGCGCTGAGCACGGCGGACTCGCTGATCAAGCCTTTTTCCAAGGCCTTCTTGCGCAGCTTGGCGGGGTCCATACCCTTGCCGTCATCTTGCAATACGATCATGACGCTGTTGGCTTCCTGCCATGCTTTGAGCCAAATGTAGGACTTGCCCAACTTGCCGGCCGCAAGGCGTTCTTCCGGCGATTCGACGCCATGATCGAGCGCGTTGCGCAGCATGTGCACCAGCGGATCGTACAGGCTGTCGACTACCACGCGGTCGACTTCCGTCTCGGCGCCTTCGATGGTCAGTTCGACGTCCTTGCCCAAGTCCTTGGCCAGCTCGCGCACCAGGCGCGGGAACTTCTGGAACAGGCGTCCGACCGGTTGCATGCGCGTGGCCAGGGTGGCCCGCTGCAACTCGGTGGAATAGCGCGAGGCGCGCTCCAGCGTTTCGGCCAAGGTGGCCATCAGGCTGGCTGCCGGGCCCTCGAATTTGAATTGCAGCAGCCGTTCTAGCAACACAGCAGCCTGGTTGGCCGCTTGCACCGATTCTCCGGCCACTTCCAGCAAAGCGTCGAGCTTGATGGCGTCGACCCGAATGCTGTCCTCCTTGATGGGGGCCGGGGCGGCGCGAAATTCGTGCTTTTCGTCGCCGCGGCGGTCAACGCCGTCCCAGACTTTGGCGCCGGGCTTGGCCACAGGCGCAGGCTCCGGGCCCGATGGCGCTGCCGGCTCGGCCGCGGCCAGCGGCGCTACGGCGCCGGCCGTGCCATCGGACCCGGCAGGCACCACGGAGCGGAACATCGCTTCCCAGTCGAGGCCAGCCGCGCCGTCTTGCGCCGTAGTGAGCGGAGCGACGCCGTGCGCCGCAGCGAGCGGCACGGCAACTAGGGCGGCCGGGGCGGCAGCGGCCAGCGCTAGGGCGTTGCCGGCAATGGCATTGGTCAAGATCAGTTCAAGCTCGGCCGGCATGGCCGGCAAACTTTCGGGCACGCTGCCATTGGCGAGCTCGGTGAGCTGGTCGGCCACGAAGCCGGACGCTTGCAATGCCGCCTCGATGGCGATCGGCGTCACCGGGGCGGCGCCGTTGCGCAGTGCATCGAACAGGTTTTCCGTCATGTGACAAGCTGCCACCATGGCCGGTAAATTCATGAATCCGGCGCCACCTTTGATCGTGTGGAACGAGCGAAAGACGGCGTTCAGCGTCTCTTTATTATCCGGCTCGCGTTCAAGCTGCAGCAAATGCTCTTCAACGTTGACCGCAAGTTCCATCGCCTCGACGACGAAATCCTTGAGCATATCGTCCATTAAAATCCCAGATCGGCAAGAAGGTCGTCAACGTTGTCCTGATCGAGCGCCACCGACGGGGCCGACGGCCCCGACATCAATGGGACCGGCTTGACCAACTTTTCGCGCACGGATGGCGGCGCATTGTCGCGCAGCAGCACAGCCAATTCATGTTCGACCTTTTTGGTGATCGCCACCACTTTTTTAATCAACTGCCCTGTGATATCTTGGAAGTCTTGCGCCATCATGATCTCTAGCAAGCGGGCCTTTTCGGCCTCGGTGGCGACGCTCACGATTTGGGCGAATTCTTTGGAATCAGTGGCCAGGGTCTTGAATTGTTCGACATTCAGCTTGCCCGCAAACAGGATTTGCCAGCGCTCATCCATGTCCTTGGCCTGTTTCGACAACGCATCTTGCGCCGGCATGCCTTCGTCGAGCGTGTTGAGCACCTTGTTGGCCGCCTGTTCCGTTAAGCTCGCGACATACTCGAGACGGTCTTGGGCATCGACAATTTGCGAAGAGGCCTCGGTCAGCGCCTTGTCGTAGCCCAGTTCGCGCAGCGAATCGTGCAGCAGGCGCACGATGCCGCCCAGGCGTTCGAACATCGGCTTGTCGGCCCCTTCCGAGGCGGTCTCCTCCAAGGCGCCCCCTTCCAGGGCAGCCCCTTCCAAAACTAAGGGGCCCGGGCGCACGCCGTCCTGGTCGAACATGGCATCGAACTCATCTTGCACAAGGGGGGCCGGCGCGCCCGACGCGGTCGCCAAGGTTGCCGGTGCAACTGCCGTACGTTGAGCGGACACTTCATCAAATAGTGCGTCGAATTCATCAGCGGCATTGGTCATAATCCCTGCTTCTCCATAATTTGTAATCGGTGCATAACAGGCTCGAGCCAGGAATTGGTGATCCCGCGCATCGCAGCGGCGCGCGAGTCGCAGGGCCTGCTCGCTTTGCATGCGGTGCCGAAAGGCGATCGCGACCGATTCGACGCATGTAAAGCGCCTGTTTGTTGCATTTTTAGGATACTACCATCGGAAAGACGGGCAAAACACCTTGCACATCAATAATTTCGATGCTTGTTGGAAAAATTGCGACAGCAACGGAACAAATTTGCGGCGCCCTTAATAAAAATGCAAATCTATTGATTAATATCAAGTCTTTATACCAAATCATTGCCCGAAATACCGGATACAATAAGTTCGGTGAACGTTTAAGATAAAGGCCAAATAAAACAGTGGCGCCAACTCATGGGGAGGAGTGGTATGTACCGGAAAATTCTCATCACGACGGACGGATCCGCTATTTCCAACAAGACGGCATGCGCCGGGGTCGAATTCGCCGAGCAGATGGGCGCGGAGGTGCTCGCCCTATTTGTCGCGCCGGAATATCAGTATCCCGTGTATGTCGAAATCATTCCGCCTAGCTACCCTAGCGAAGACGAATACATGGCGGCCATGAAAAAAAAGGGCGGCGAACACTTGCAAGCCATCAGCGACGCTTGCGCCAGGGGCGGCGTGAAATGCGACGGAATGACCGTATTTTCGGACCGCACCGCCTCGAAAATCGTCGAGGTCGCCACCCAAAATGCTTGCAACCTGATTTTCATGGGCTCGCATGGGCGCAGTGGCTGGGGTCAGTTGCTGCTGGGCAGTGTCACCAACAAAGTGTTGTCCCAATCCAAACTGCCCGTTTTGGTGCATCGTTTAATTAAAGAACCGGCCAGTTGAGGGCGGCGGCACGGATTCGGCCGCGACCGGAAAAAAATTGCTTTTACATGAAAAAAAGAATGGATTTCGTTGCACAATCTGAAAGGCTAGATTATGCTCCCTGCTTTTACCTTAGCCTGAAGCGAACGCAGGATCTATTGTTTATGCCACTATGATACGCATTGTCATTGCCGACGACCACACCATCATGCGCGAAGGCTTAAAGCGCATCCTCGACGGCGCGCCGGATATCGATATCGTCGGCGAAGCCATCGATGGCTTTGAAGTACTCGCGCATGTGCGCCAAGGCGGATTCGATTTGCTGTTGCTGGACTTGTCGATGCCGGGACGAAGCGGCGTCGACCTGATCCGCCAAATCAAGAGCGAAGCGCCCAAACTGGCGATCCTGATCTTGACCATGCACGAGGAAGAACAATATGCGGTGCGCGCCATCCGCGCCGGCGCCCAAGGTTACCTCACCAAAGAAAGCGCCGGCACCCAACTCGTGGGCGCGATCCGCAAGGTGGCTTCCGGCCGGCCCTATATCAGCGCTGAAGTGGCCGAGCAATTGGTACTCAACATCATGATGCCGAATGAAAGTTTGTTGCACAAGCAATTGTCGGACCGCGAATTCGAAGTATTTTCCTTATTAGTCGGGGGCAAGTCCATTACGGATATCGCCAATCACTTGCACTTGAGCGTGAAGACCGTCAGCACCCATAAAACCCGCATTATGCAAAAAATGGGCATGAGTTCCCTGTCCGAAATGGTCCAATATGCGGTGGCGCACCGCCTGTTGTCGCCGTTTAAAACCTGAGGGGTGCTTCGGGCCTCTTCGGCCCTAGCCCCGGCAGCACGCAAATCTGACCTTTTGTGGGACTAATCCTACAAGACCCCGCCGTTTCCTACCATGATATTCAGCCTCTACTGATATCAATCAACGTCCCTAGTTGGCATACTGAAATCAAGCGATTCAAGTTGCTGTCTGTTTATCCCAGCTCACAAGCAGCGCCGCAAAAAAATTGAACTACGCCCCGCCTGAACTGTCGTTCTACAGCGCCAGCAGCCCAGCGTAGCATCGATGAACGCCGGGCTTTCCGCCGCCCGTATTGATGTGAAAAACCTGATACCAGGAGATGAGCATGCCGTGTACGCAAACAACTGAATCCCGTCCCAGCGCCGCGACGCTTCCCGCTTCCATGGAAGCGGGGCGCCAGCGGCAAGGTCGCCTCTGGTCCAATTTGAAAGAGGTGTGTGACCTGTTGCATATTTCCACCGCATGCTCGATTGCGGCTGATGAGTTATTGTTCCAGCATGTACAATTTAAAACGGGGCAACGCATCCATACCATCGGCCAGCCGTTTGACACGCTCTATATCGTTAATTCAGGCTTCTTGAAAACCGTCTTGATTGACGAATTCGGCAACGAGCAAGTGCTCAGTTTCCCGATGAAGGGCGACATGCTGGGGGTCGATGGCATCCATACCAAGCATTATTCGTCGGAAGCGGTGGCGCTGTCCGATTGCGACTTGATCTTGTTGCCTTTTAAGAAATTGACGGCGCTGGGACGCATCCACCTGGAACTGGAAAACGTGATGTACGGCGTGATGAGCCGCGAACTGGTGCGCGAACAAGCCATGATCGGCATGTTGGGCGCTCTTAGCGCCGAAGCGCGCGTGGCGCGCTTTCTCGTCGCCCTAGCTGAGCGCTTCGCGCAGATGGGTTACTCCAGCAAACTGTTTAACCTGCGCATGACACGCCATGAGATCGGCAGTTATTTGGGCTTGACCTTGGAAACGGTCAGCCGCACCCTGTCGGCCTTCAATGAAATCGGCTTGATCAGCGTCGATCAACGCACGATCGGCATCAAGGATCCCGAAGCATTGAAAACCCTGCGCCGCCTGCCGCCGTCGCGCTCGCGCGCCAAGCAACTGGCCGCAGCCAGGCTCAAGTCGGGCGCCGAACTGGCCGGCGAAACAACATTACTTGCCACCGCCTAAGCTTTTCCCTTGGCCCGACCGGATTGATTCCGGAGCGGGCTTTTTTTCCCCGCAGCAGGAACGGGCGCCCGCTTTGGCTGGGGCACGCCACCTTAAGTTGCGCGCGCGCCTTCCAAGGCGGCTCTTAATTCCATCAGGTCATAGGGTTTGCGCAAAAAGTGCGCCTCGAAGCCGACCTCGGCGAGCGATTCCTTGCCATACCCGGTAGAAAAAATGATGCGCATCGAAGGCTTGTTGCGGATGGCATCTCGGGCCAGGCTGATGCCCGACATGCCGGGCAGGCTGACATCGGTAAACAAAATATCGAAATCTTGTTCGCGCAGCGTGTCCAAGGCTTGTTCCGCATCCGACACGCCAATGACGGTATGCCCCAACATGCCGACCAGCTCGCACACCATCTGCTGCGAATCGAGATTGTCCTCCACCACCAAAATCTTCAATGAAGAGGCGGCGGGCCCGGCCGGCGTCTCGGGCGCCAAGAGGCTGTGCGCCTTGTCATACGAAAACGGGGTGGCCAAAATGCGCTGCTGGCGCTGGGCCAACACCCGCCGCAGCGTGCGCGCCAAGTCTGCGCGGCCGTAGGGCTTGCTCAATAATTCAACGCCGGCGTCAAGGCGCCCATCGTGCACGATCCCATCTTGCGGATATCCTGACGTATACACGACCGCGATGTCGGGCCATAATTCGCGCGCCAGGCGGACCAAGTCGGGACTGCGCACCGGGCCTGGCATGACCACATCGGTCAACAGCAAGTCGATCATGGTGCCACTACGAAGAACGGTGAGCGCACTCTCGCCATCATCGGCTTTGAGCACATGATAGCCAAGCGCGGCCAACATATCGACGACGGTTGCTTGCACGCCGGCATCGTCATCGACCACCAGGATCGTGTCTGACCCGCCTACCACGGGACCTGCTGCCAGGGCCGCCACGGGCGCCTCGGCCAATAACGAGCGCGGTAAATAAATGTCAACCGTGGTGCCCCGTCCCGGTTCGCTGTGAATACGAATATGGCCCCCGCTTTGTTTGACAAAACCGTACGCCATCGACAGCCCCAAGCCGGCGCCGGCGCCCTCAGCCTTGGTGGTGAAGAAGGGTTCAAAGGCGCGTTGCAGCACGGCCTTTGCCATGCCGCGGCCGGTGTCGCTAACGGACAACAAGACATACTGTCCGGCCGGCACTTCGGCCGACTTGCCGCCATCGGCGGCGTCGAACATGGCATTGCCCAGCTCGATGCTAAGCTTGCCCTGCCCTGCCATGGCATCGCGCGCATTGATGGCCAGATTCAAGATCACGTTTTCGATTTGGCCCGGATCAACTAGCGTATTCCACAAGCCGCGCCCGAGCACGGTGCGCAGTTGAATCGACTCGCCCACAGCAGGCCGTAACAGCCCCTCCATATTCGCCACCAAGGGGCCCAGATCGGCCACGACCGGTCGCAGCGGCTGGCGGCGCGCAAACGCGAGCAATTGCGCGGACAATTTCGCGCCCCGCTCGACGGCCGCAATCGCCGTCTCGAGGCGCCTTGCGGTGACCCCATCGGCCGGCCCAGTCTGATGCAAAAGTTGCAAATTGCCTCTGATGATTTGCAACACATTGTTAAAGTCGTGGGCGATGCCACCCGTCAACTGGCCCACCGCCTCCATTTTTTGCGATTGGCGCAGCGCGTCCTCGGCCTTGGTGCGCTGGGCGACTTCCTGGTTCACGCGCTGCTCGAGGGTGTCGTTTAGTTCACGCAGGGCAGCCTCGATACGGCGCGCTTCCGTGATATCGGTCTTGACCGAGATCAACGCTTGCGGGCGGCCCTGTTCATCGACCAGGCGGCTGACATTGCTAGCTACCCAGACGCAGGAGCCGTCCGGTTTCAGATAGCGCTTTTCGACCGCAAACGATGCACCCGTCTCGACCAGACGCCGCATCAGCGCGCTGTTACCAGACGCATCATCGGGATGGATGATGTCGTTCATGTTTAACGCCAACAATTGCTGCTCCGAGCGCCCCAGCATGTTGCACATGGCGCCATTGACACGCTGGAAGCGGCCCTCCAGATCGAGCTCAGACAAGCCGACCGCGGCCTGGCCAAAGATGGCGGCCAAGCGTTCCTGGCTGGCATGGAAAGCATGTTCGATCAGCTTACGCTCGGTCACGTCGAACGCGACGCCAACATAGCGGCGTGCCAAGGGTGCCGCGCCGATCACGACGCTGCCCTGGCGCGCAATCCAGCGCAGCTCGCCGTTGTCCGGGCGGCGGATGCGGTACTCGACATATTGCAAGGGATTGGCCTCCCGGCCCAGCTTGGCCAAGGCCAGCTTGGAATGGTCTTGCGCCTCGATCAAACTAGCTAGCAAGTCGGCCGTGACGTCCTGCTCGTCGGCTAGGCCCCACAGGCGCCGGTAGGTGGCGGACACGGCCATCTTGCCCGTCTCCGGAAACCACTCGAAGCTACCGATGCCACCCGCCTGCTGGAAGATCTGCTGCCGCTCTTCGAGGGCGCAGCGGGCGCTGACATCGACGCCTTCGATGGCGATGCCCGCCATGCTGGTGGCGGCCGGCCTGATCGGCTGCACGGTAAAATCGACCAGGCGCGGTGCGCCTCCAGCCTGCTGCAATTTTGCCCTCACCAGTTTGCCGCTCGCCGGGATGCCGCTTTGATGGAGCGCGTCGAGTAGCGGCGCCAACTCTTGGCCGCGCAACTCGGGCAGGGCCAAAAGCAAAGGCTTGCCGATCAGTTCGCGCTGTCCGGTGAGAGCGTGATAGGCCCGGTTGGCCAAATCAAATGTATGCTCGGGCCCGCGCACAAGCGCCATGGCGCAGGGGGCTTGCTCGAACAGGGCGCGGAACAAGCCATGCTCCTCGGCCAAGCGCTCTTGCAAAGCACCCGCCGCCGCCAGCGGCGCTAAGGGCACGCTCGCCGCGGCGCCCTGGCGCGGGCACTCTAAGAGCGTGCACAAGACGCCCGCCACGGCTGCCGACGCATCGCGTACGGGCGTGCAAAACAGCGCGACGCTCACCTGTTGCAAGTGCCCGCCCCGCAACAGCATTAGCTCGCACTCGGCGCGCGTCGCGCCGTTGCATGGCCCGATCTCGGGCCAGAGGCCGGGCGCCGTGCCGCCCAGCGTGGCCGGATGGCGCGCATCCGTCATCTCGACGCACGCGTCGTTAAAGATCAGCACGCGCTCAGGCCCCCACATGAGGAGCATGGCCACCGGCGCGTTGAGGACGATATCGACGCAAGTGCGCAGGCTGTCCGGCCAGTCTGACAGAGCGCCCAAGCCGGTGCCGGACCAGTCGAAACAGCGCACCAGAGCGCCGCTGACGCCGCCGCTGAGATCATCTGCGGTCATGCGCGCGTACCGCCTTGGTTTAGGGCAGGATGGCGCGGCATCGTCACAGTAAAAACTGTTCCCTCAGGCTCGTTGGAGAGAACGGCAACTTGGCCCCCGTGCGCGCGAACGAACATGCTCACCGTATAGAGCCCGAGGCCGAGACCGGTACCCGCCTTGCGACTTTCGCTGCCCTGCTGGAAGGGCTCGAAAATCCGGGGCAAGAATTGGGCCGGGATCGCGCCGCCGCTGCTCACGCTAACGGCGATGGTGTCGCGCGCGCTGCCGTCAAGGCTCAGCCCGACTGGCTGCCCGGGCGCGCCGTGGGTCAAGGCATTGCTGATCAAGTTGGACAGCACTTGCGAAAAAATGCCGGGATCGACTATCCCGTAGACGTCGCCGACGCTGCACATAACGATGTGCGCCGGCTTGTCCGCGCCCTGGAATTCGTCGGCTAGCGCCGCGCAAATTTCCCCGTAATTGTGGTTGCCCGTGCGCAACTGCATGCTGCCGGAGCGGAGCCGGGCCAGATCGAGCAATTGATCGACCATTTGCGTCATGCGCCGTGCGCTCGAGCAGATCCGAGTCGCCGTTGCCACGACCTTGGGCTGGTCGCTCATCAGAGGCAGCAACATGGCACCGTTCATGACCACCGACAGCGGCGTGCGCAAATCATGGCCGAGCACAGCGATAAACAGGTCGTTCAAGTGCAGCGCGTGTTGCAGTTCGGCCAACTGGGCCGACAACTGCCGCCGTTGCTGGTACAGCTCGACAAAGACGTTCACCTTGCTAACGAGCGCCTTAGGGTCGAGCGGCTTGAACAGAAAATCGACGGCGCCCGCCTCGTAGCCGCGAAAGCTGTAGCTAGGCTCGCGCGTGGCGGCCGTGAGGAAGATCAGCGGAATGGCGCGCGTGCGTTCGCTACCGCGGATCAGCTCGGCTAGTTCAAAGCCATCCATGTACGGCATCTGGACATCGATCAATGCGAGCGCGACGTCATTGACCAGCAACAATTCGAGCGCCTCGGCGCCGGACGCCGCGCGCAGAATCACGAGGTTGGGACGGGCCAGCAATGCTTCAATCGCGGTCAGGTTTTGCACCACGTCGTCGACGACGAGTAATTTGATCGGGTCAGTCACAAGAGTCTTTTATGTTAGCGTGAAGGCGTGGCCCAAGACGGGACAAGCCCGCCGCTATCTGTTTAATACGCCAAATCCGGTCGGCCCCGGCGCGCGCGATGGCGGCGGCCGGCATCGCCTTGGCAAGCGCCTCCTGCGGGTCCTGAACCCACGCTAGGCCGCCGTGCCGGCGCACGGCGGCCAAGCCGGCGGCGCCGTCCGCGCTAGCCCCAGTTAGGATGATGCCGAGCATGGCCGGCCCATAGGCTAGGGCGGCCGACTCCAGCGTCACGTCGATCGCCGGCAGCGAGTAATTTACGGCGCCGTCGATGGAAAATGAAAACGTGCGCTCCGGTTCGATCTGCAGGTGATAATCGGGCGCCGCAAAATACACGGTGCCGGCCACCACCGGCTCCTTGTCCTCGGCCTCTCTGACCGGCAAGGCACAGCGCTGTGCGTACAGCTCTGGCAGTAAGCTGGGCCGGCCGTGCGGGATATGCAGCACCGCCACCAGCGCCGCCGTGGCGCCAGCCGGCAGGGCCTGCAGCAGCACCCCAAGCGCCTCCACGCCGCCGGCTGACGCGCCGATGACCACCAGCTGGATGCCGGCCAGATCGTCGCCGCGCGAAGAGTGCAAAGGCATGCTCAAGTCAAATCCGTTGGTAAATTTTCGCGGCCGCCGCAAATTCGCGGAACACCTGGGCGCGGGAGGTAAAGCGCAGGCTCTCCTTCATGCCCAGTCCGAGGAAACCGTGGTTGATCAGGGCGTCATAAAACAAGCCGGCCGCCCGGTCCTGCAGCGTGCGGTTAAAATAAATCATCACGTTGCGACACGATACCAGATGCACCTCCGAAAACACACTGTCGGTGGCCAAACTGTGATCGGCAAACACGATTTGGCGGCGCAGGGAACGCTCGAAGATCACGCCATTGTAGGCCGCCGTGTAATAGTCCGACAACGAGCCCAGCCCGCCTGCCAGCTGGTAGTTGTTACTGAACTGGGCGATCCGCTCGATCGCGTAAATACCGGCCTCGGCGATTTTCAAGGCATCCGAATTGATGTCGGTAGCGTAGATCATGGTGCGTTCTAGCAGTCCCTCCTCTTCCAGCATGATGGCCAGCGACCAGACCTCTTCGCCACTGCTGCAACCGGCCACCCAGACTTTGATCGACGGATAGGTGCGCAGCACCGGCACGACCTGTTCGCGCAAAGCGCGAAAGTAGGACGGGTCGCGGAACATCTCGCTGACCTGGACCGTGAAGTATTGCAGCATCTGGGCAAACACGGCCGGTTCATGCAAGACCCGGTCCTGCAGTTGCGACACGCTCTTGCAGGAAAACCGGTCCAGCGCCTGTTGGATGCGGCGGCGCAGCGAGGCGACGGAATAATTGCGAAAGTCGTGCTGGTATCTAAGTAGAATCGCTTCCAGCAGCAATTTTAATTCGATGTCAAACACGCTCTCCACACCCACTCCCTTACTTCGGCATCCAGACGCGGCACAGCGAGACCAGCTTGTCGACATCGATCGGTTTGGCAATGTAATCGCTGGCGCCCGCTTCCAGGCAGTTGCGGCGGTCGTCCGCCATGGCCTTGGCGGTCAGCGCGATGACTGGCAGGCGCGCCCATTGGCTTTCCTGGCGCAGCGCGCGCATGGCCGTCAAGCCATCCATTTCCGGCATCATCAAGTCCATCAGCACCAAATCGACCTCGGGGTGCTGTTCGAGTTGCTCGAGCGCTTCGCGGCCGTTGCGGGCAATGATCAATTTGGCGCCCAAAGGCTCAAAGATACTAGATAAGGCAAAAATGTTGCGCACATCGTCCTCGGCTAGCAAGATGATGCGCCCTTCGAACAGGGCGTCACGCTGGCGCGCCTGCAATAACAGGCGCTGCTGGTCCTGCGGCAGCGATGCTTCCACCCGGTGCAGGAATAGGCTGACCTCATCTAACAAGCGCTCGGGCGACTTGGCGCCCTTGATGATGATGGATGTCGAGTAGCGTTGCAAGGACTGTTCCTCGGCGCGCGACAGGGCCCGGCCGGTGTAGACGATGACGGGCGGGAAGGCGTATTTGCCGCCGCTAGATATATGCTCAAGCAATTCGTAACCGGAGCCGTCGGGCAAGGTCAGGTCCATCACCATGCAGTCGAAGGTGGTGGCGGCAACGCAGCGCAGCGCCTCGGCGATGCTGCCGGCCATGCTGATTTCAATATCGTCCGCGCCCAGCAACAGCTTGATGTTCTCGCGCAGCACGGTATCGTCCTCCACCACCAAGACGCGCCGGGCTCGGGTTTGCAGCTTGTCTTCCAGCTTGGCGATGGCCGCGACCAGTTCGTCGCGCGCCACCGGCTTTAGCGCATAACCGACGGCGCCCATTTCCAATGCCGTTTGCACATGGTCTTCCCCCGACATCATATGCACGGGAATATGGCGTGTGGCCGGATCGCGCTTGAGCCGCTCGAGTACGCTAAGGCCGGACTGGTCGGGCAGGCCGACGTCGAGCAAGATGCCGCTCGGGTGATGCTCGCGCGCCAAGCGCAGCGCCTCGCTGCCCCGGTCTGACACGATGCAGTCAAAGCCCAGTTCGTGCGCCAGCTGGTACAGCACGCCGGCAAAGCGTTGGTCGTCCTCGATCACCAAAATGAGGCGCGCGCGATGGCGCGCGTCTCTATCGTCATCGACGGCAGGTGGCGCCGCCGCCAGCGGCGCCACCTGCGGGAGCGCCCGCTCAAGCGCCTGCCCTGCGCCGGTTTCAGTGGAGCCTGACAAGTGTTCGGCAATTTCCAATGTAAAGGTGCTGCCGCTCCCTTCAACGCTGTCGAGCCCGATGGCGCCGCCCAACAAGCGGGCCAGCTCGCGCGAAATGGACAAGCCCAAGCCGGTGCCGCCGTATTGGCGGCTGGTGGAGCCATCGGCTTGGCGGAAGGCATCAAAAATGATGTGCTGCTGCTGGGCGCCGATGCCGATGCCCGTGTCGCGCACGGCAAAGCTAAGCCGTCCCGGTGCAGGCCGACCTAGCAGCAAGACGACCTCGCCGCGGGGGGTGAATTTGAAGGCATTCGACAGCAAGTTCTTCAAGATCTGCTGCAAACGCTGGTGGTCGGTGACCAATTGTTGCGGCATGCCGGCCTCGATCTCGATGCGAAATGCCAAGCCTTTTTCCCGCGCCAGCGCTTCGAAGGCGGGCCGCAACGTTTCTGTGACGGCCGAGAGCGCCACCACTTCGGCCGCGATGTTGGCGTGGCCCGCTTCGATTTTCGACAAGTCCAAGATATCGTTGATCAAGGTCAGCAGATCGGCATTCGAGGCGTAGATGGTTTTGGCGTATTTGACTTCATCGGCCGTCAGCCCGCCGGAGCGGTTCTCACCCAAGATTTGCGACAGGATCAAGGAACTGTTGAGCGGCGTGCGCAGCTCATGCGACATATTGGCCAGAAATTCCGACTTGTAGCGGCTTGCCCTCTCCAGTTCGGTCGAGCGCTGTTCCACGTTGTGGTGCGCTAGCTGCAATTGCCGCTTTTGCGCCTCAAGCCGCTGGGCCTGCTCTTCGAGCTGCACATTGGTCTGTTCCAGCTCGGCCTGCTGGTTTTCCAGGCGCCCTTGCGACTCGCGCAAAACGCGGCCCTGCTCTTCGAGCTCTTCGTTCGATACCCGCAACTCTTCCTGCTGGGTCTGCAATTCCTCACCTTGTTTTTGCGTCTCTTCCAGCAGCTCGCGCAAATGCTGGCGGTACAAGGCCGAGCGCATCGCAACGCCGGCGCTTTCCGCAATCGCCATCATCAAATCGAGCTCATCGCCGCAGCCACCGCGGTCCTGGGCAAAACCGAGTTCAAGCACCCCCGAGACCCTGCCTTCGATGGTAATGGGAGCGAGCATGACCGTGCTGGGCGGCGCGCTGCCGCTCAACGAGCCAAACCGCAGGTAATTGGCAGGGAGCTCGCGCAAGAGCACGGGTTTGCCGCTTTTGGCCACTTCCTCGGCCATGCCGTAGGACGCTTGTTGCGCCGCGCCGTCGGCCAGGTCGCAAACACAGGCGTAGCTGGCCGTCGGCTGCAAACGGCCATGCTCGAGACGGTACAGCAGCCCCATTTGCGCATCAAGATAGTGCGCCGTGCTGCGTAGAAAATTAGCGCCCAGATCGCCCACCTCTTGCTCCCCGACCATGCTAACGGCAGCCTCGACCTGGCCTTGCTGCAGCCACAGCAAGCGTCCCGATTTGAAGCGCTCGCGGATCACCTGATGCACCAGCACGGCCACGCCCCACAACGCGAAAACGCCAAAGCTGCGGTTGATGATCGCTATCGTCGCCGAAACGCCGGGTGCCGAGACAAAGTAACCGAGGACGATCAAGGCGGTTTCGAACAGCGCCGCCGCGAACGCCAGCCGCGCCTGGTTCTGCAAGACGCACAAGGCGACCGGCAACAGATATAACACCCATTCGGTCATGCCGATCGGCCTTAGATAGTCGACTAGGAAAATGACGCCGCTGATCATGAAAATGGCCGCGATAATATTCTTGTTTTGAACGCTTTGCTGTCGAATCATTGGTGCAACGCTTTCCATACGGTTAATGTGAAATGGCGCGCCGCCAGCGCCCAGCCAAACCCGCTCCAAAGTGCCGCGAAAGGATGCGGCCATACCCCCTCGCGGGCACCATGCTACCAGTTTTCTCCGAGTGGACCGCGCATCATTGGCAAGACGTGGCCAAAACGGTGGCGCGCGCGCCCCTTGACGCAATCGGCGCACCCCGCCTGGCGCGCGGGCGCCCTGCGCGGCGCAAAATTTACTTGCCGCAAGCGCTCCCCGCGCCGGGCGCCCGCGCCCCTTGATACGCCGATAAGGCCGCTTGTATGTGTTTGCATCTAAGCGGGTTGAAAGCGGTAAAATGGCGAGCTTAACCCATGCACCGACGTGCTGCCGGCGCCGCATGAAGGGGCAGTTTTATGCACTTTGCGAACAGAATTCGCTTCGCGCCCCCCGCAAACCGGCCGGGGCGCTAAGCATGCGCCAAGGCGCGTTTGGCCGGCCCGTGACGGCAAGGTGTAATGCAAGGTGTCATACAAGGATAGGCAATGGCAAGGATAGGCAATGGCAATTTTTGAACTGGAAGACCGCGCGCCGGTGATGGCGTCCTCGAAACAGGGGGCCACGCTGTGGGGCGCGGCGGTGCGCTCTCCTATGCGCGCCCCGCTCGCGCCCAGACCGAGGCCGACGCGGACGCCGTGGCGCCTTGCGGCCAAGGTGCCTCACGGCATCGGCGGCATGGTTATTGACGCTAAATCGGCGCGGCGGAACGAGCCACTTCCCGCTGTCTTGCCACCAGCTCAGCCGCGCCTGCGCCGGCAAGACGCTGCGCGGTCGCGCCGGAGTAATTTGAAGCACCCATCGGAGACTTGATGACGCTCACACCGACAGAAATAAACGGCGCCGCAGCGCAACGCGGCAATGCCGAAAAACATACGCCGATGATGCAGCAATATTGGCGCATCAAGGCCGAGCACTCCAACATGCTCGTGTTTTACCGCATGGGTGACTTTTATGAACTATTTCATGAGGATGCCGAAAAAGCCGCCCGTCTCCTGGGCATCACGCTCACGCAACGGGGCGCCTCCAACGGCAAGCCGATTAAGATGTGCGGCATCCCGTTCCATTCGCTCGATCCGTACCTGGCCAAGCTCGTCAAGCTAGGCGAGTCCGTTGCCATCTGCGAGCAGATTGGCGACCCGGCCACCAGCAAGGGGCCCGTTGAGCGCAAGGTCATGCGCGTCGTCACGCCCGGCACCTTGACCGACGCCGATCTGTTGCCCGAAAAATCGGAGCGCCCGCTGCTGGCCCTGTGCTTGATCCCCCAGCGCAAGATGGTCACGGCCGGCCTAGCCTGGCTCTCGCTCGCCAGCGGGGCTTTGAAGCTGATGGAGTTTTGCGGCGACAGCAAAGCGGTCGGCCTGCGCTTGCAGCAGGAACTCGAGCGCATCGTGCCGGCCGAAATTTTGGGTGGTGACAGCATCGACCTGGTCGCGCACGGCGCCCTTGCCAACGTCAAGCGCGTGCCCGACTGGCATTTTGATGTGCAAGGCGGCCACAAAGCGCTGCTCGACCAGCTCGGTGTGGCGAGCCTGTCGGGCTTCGGCGCCGACGGCTTGGGCGCGGCATTCGGCGCCGCCGGCGCCTTGCTGCGCTACGCCCACTCGACCCAGGGCCGCGGCTTGCAGCATGTGCGCAGCCTGTGCACGGAAACGGAAAACGAATTCATTGGCCTGGACGCTGCCACACGCCGTAATCTGGAGTTGACCGAGACCATTCGCGGCCAGGAAGCGCCGACCCTGTTCTCACTGCTCGACCATTGCAGCACCGCAATGGGCTCGCGCCTGTTGCGCCACTGGCTGCACCATGCGCGGCGCGACCAGGCCGTCGCGCGATCGCGGCATGCGGCAATCGCTGACCTCGCCGCCAGCGATGCCAGCGCCGCGCTCGCGCTCACGCTAGAACACGTGCCCGACATCGAACGCATCACCACCCGCATCGCCTTGCTGTCGGCCCGACCGCGCGATCTGGCGGGCCTGCGCGACGGCTTGCAGCAACTGCCGGCCCTGCGCCAGTGCCTGCTGCTGTCCGATTTTGGCGCGGGCGGCGCGCCAGGCTTACTGGGCGCGATCCATGCCGCGCTAGCCACACCCACGACCTGCCTCGACTTGCTGCAGTTAGCGTTGATGCCGGAGCCGGCCGCGATGGTGCGCGACGGCGGCGTGATCGCACGCGGCTTCGATGCCGAACTCGATGCGCTGCGCGGGCTATCGGAAAATGCCGGCCAGTTCTTGCTCGACTTGGAAACGCGCGAGCGGGCGCGCACCGGCATTGCCAATTTGCGGGTCGAGTTTAACAAGGTGCATGGTTTTTACATCGAAGTCACGCACGGCCAAACCGACAAGGTGCCAGACGATTACCGCCGCCGCCAGACCTTGAAGAACGCCGAGCGCTACATCACGCCCGAACTCAAGGTGTTCGAGGATAAGGCCCTGTCGGCCCAGGACAAGGCGCTGGTGCGCGAAAAGATCCTGTACGAGCTGCTGCTGTCCGATCTGGCGCTCCATATTGGCACGCTGCAGGCCATTGCCCAGGCGCTGGCCCAGCTCGACACGCTGACGGCCCTGACCGTGCATGCGCTGCGCCACCACTGGAGCGCGCCGCAACTGGTGCTAGAGCCTTGCATCGATATCGTCGAGGGGCGCCATCCGGTGGTGGAAAACCAGATCGAACGCTTCATCGCCAACGACTGCAAATTGAGCAACGAGCGCCGCCTGCTGCTCATTACCGGCCCCAACATGGGCGGCAAATCGACCTTTATGCGCCAGGTCGCACTGATCACCTTGCTGGCCTACATCGGCAGCTACGTGCCGGCGGCTGCCGCCGTGATCGGCCCGATCGACCGCATCTTCACGCGCATCGGAGCGACCGACGACCTGGCTGGCGGACGCTCCACCTTCATGGTCGAGATGACCGAATCGGCCGCCATCTTGAACGGCGCCAGCGAGCATTCGCTGGTGCTGATGGATGAAGTTGGCCGCGGCACCTCGACCTTCGACGGCTTGGCGCTGGCATGGGCCATCGCCCGCCACCTGATTGACAGCAGCCGCAGCTTCACCTTGTTTGCGACCCATTATTTTGAATTGACACAATTAGCGGCGAGCCATCCGACGGCCGCCAATGTGCACCTGTCGGCGGTCGAGCACAAAGACAGCATCGTCTTTTTGCACGCGGTCGAAGCGGGGCCCGCCTCGCAAAGCTATGGGCTGCAAGTTGCGCAGTTAGCCGGGGTGCCGCAGACGGTGATCAAAGCCGCGCGCAAGCACTTGGCGCGACTGGAGGCGCAAGCTCTCGACGCTACCGCACAACTCGATTTATTCGCGACGCCGCTGGCCGACGCAGACGAAGACGAAATGGCCGCGCCCGGCGCCAACTTGGCGCTGCAGGCATTGCAAGACGCCCTCGATGAGCTCGATCCCGATGTCCTGTCGCCGCGCCAGGCGCTCGATTGCTTGTATCAACTAAAGCGCCTGACCGTAGCGGCGGTAGCATGAGAGGGCAGGCCCTAGCGCTGGCCGGCGCGCTGCTGTGGGCGCTGGCCTGGCCCTGCGCCGGCGCCCCTAAGGCCGGGCATGGCGCCGCCAATACCTTCTCCTTTGGCGTGATCAGCCATTCGTTCCAGAGCGGACCCGACGAGACGGAATTGAAACGAGCCATTCGGGAGACGGAACAGGCCAATCTCGCGTTCGTGGTGGCCACTGGCATCAAGGGGGGCGCCGAAGCGTGCAGCGACAAGCTCTACGCTCAACGCAAGAGCGTGCTCAACCAAAGCCGGCGGCCGATGATCGTGGCGCTGGCCGCCAGCGACTGGTGCGAGTGCAAAAATTCAATGGGCCGGCCGGTCGCCATCGAGCGCCTGAGCCGTTTGCGCGACGTTTTTTTTGGCGACACGATGTCGCTAGGTGAGCGCAAAATTGAACTGACCCGGCTCTCCTCGAATGCCACCTTCCGCAGTTATGCCGAAAACGCCCACTGGGAATATGGCCGGGTTCTGTTCGCGACCATTAATTTACCGGCCGACAACAACCGCTTCCGGCCCGAGGCGGGGCGCAACGGCGAATTTGAAGACCGTCTGGTGGCCAACCGTGCGTGGCTAAAGCGCCTGTTCGGCATGGCACAGCGGCGCAAGCTCGATGGCCTCGTCTTATTCTCGGATGGCGATGTGGGCGTGATGAGGGAAGAAAGCGGTTCCCTGTTCTCGCCCCAAAAACACGATGGATTTGCCGAGATACGGCATCAGATCAGAGCGCTGGCGAAGAAGTTTCCGGGGAAAATATTGCTGGTCGATGCACAAGACGGCGCCAAACCGGCCGCGCAGGCGATAGCTTGGCGTGACAACCTGGCGCACGTCAGCGTCAGCTCAAACTGGGCCGAGATCGGCGTCGATGCGCGTTCGGCGCCCCTATTTACCCTCAAGGGGACGCAAGGGGAGCGCCACGGGCGCTAACGGGCGCTAACGGGCGCCGCCCCTTTTAGTGGATTGGGTAGGTGCGGAAATGGTCGCCCGCTTCGGCCTCGCCGTCATCGCCATCGCCATGCTGGTGGTGACCATGCGCGCCATGGGCATGGCCATGAACGAGCTCCTCCTCGGTGGCCGCACGCACGGCGGCGACGCTTAACTTAAAGCGCAAGGCAATGCCGGCCAGCGGATGGTTACCATCGAGTACCACTTTATCATCGGCAATATCAGTGACGGTGAAAATCATGGCTTCTTCGTCCCCGTCTTCGCCGTCCGGCATGCCTTCAAATTGCATGCCCACTTCCAGCGGATCGGGCAAGCGGCTGCGCTGCTCGATCTTAACTAGCGCCGGATCGTATTCGCCAAAACCGTCATCCGGTTCGATCTGAATGGTGTTGGAATAACCGACCTCCTTGCCGTCGAGCTCTTCTTCGATTTTCGGCAGGGTATTTTCGTAACCGCCGTGCAGATACACCATCGGCTCACGACCGTCTTCGATCAGATTGCTCTGGGCATCGGACAGGGTGTAATTAACAGTCACTACCGTGTTTTTGGCAATCTTCATCGGTTTCCTTTCATTGTCTGGGCAGACAAATTATACCCGCAAGGCGAGAGCCACAGGCGCATGGTTATAATGGACCATGAAAAAATTAGCCCTCCTCGGCGGCATCACGCCGGCGCAGTTTTTGCGCGAGTACTGGCACAAGAAGCCGCTCTTGATCCGTCAAGCCATCCCTGGCTTTAAGCCGGTCATGAGCCTTTCCGCGCTAACGGCCCTGGCGGCACGCGACGACGTCGAATCGCGTCTGGTGAGCCAAGCCGGTGGCCAGTGGGCGATGCAGCAAGGGCCACTGACGGCACTGCCGGAGCGCACCTTGAAAGGGTGGACTTTGCTGGTGCAAGGAGCCAACTTGCACCATGCCGGCGCCGATGCCGTGCTACGCCAATTTCGCTTTATTCCTGCAGCGCGCCTGGACGACCTGATGATCAGCTTTGCCACCGACGGCGGCGGGGTGGGCCCGCATGTCGACTCCTACGACGTGTTTTTGCTGCAAGCGCAAGGCGCGCGGCGCTGGTCGATCGGCGCCCAAAAGGACATCAGCCTTCGCGCAGACGCGCCCTTGAAACTGCTAAGTAACTTCAAGCCGGATGCCGAGTTTGTGCTCGAGGCCGGCGACATGCTGTACTTGCCGCCTCATTATGCGCATGACGGCGTGGCCATTGGCAATTGCCAGACCTATTCGATCGGTTTTCGCACGCCCACCTACCAGGAGCTGGGCGAAGCGTTCCTGCAACACATGGCCGATACCATTGACCTGCCGGGCCGTTACGCCGACCCTGACCTGGCGGTGACGCAACATCCAGCCGAAATCCCGCGCCACATGCTTAGCTGCGTCGCCAAAGAGATGAACAAGGTGCGCTTCACGGAGGACGATGTAGCCATTTTCCTGGGCGAGCGCTTGTCGGAGCCGAAATTCAATGTGTTTTTCAAGGGTCCGGCCAAGCCCTTGGCGCAGCAAGGTTTCGTCCACAGGGCCAGCAAAAGGGGCTTGGCCCTGTCGCGCAAGACGCTGATGCTGTATCGCGGCAAGCACGCATTTATTAATGGCGCTTCGTTTGCGATCGGCCGCGCCGACCGGGCGACGCTGGAAGCCTTGGCCAACGAGCGCGCCTTGGATGGCGCCGCGCTAGGGGGCGCCTCCGAAGATGTGATCGAGGCCTTGTACACCTGGTACCAGGACGGCTGGCTCGAACTGGCATAAGGATGGCCAAGGCGGCCCCGGTTCAAGGCGTCCGATTTCGCGCGCAAACGCTGCGCCCGACAATGGGGGCAATTGCAACCCGATCCGGGACCTGCCAAATGCGGGCGCGACGGGCTTACGCCGCGGCGCAAAAAAAATAGGCAACTTTTTTGGCTTTTTTCCTGAAACAGGGAAAATTTGATCCAGATATGCCAAATTGCCCGGTAAAAAATCGGAACATCGCAAAATAGTTATGAAATAGGCTTTCTATGCTATTGCGATGCACCAAAAATCGCTATAATATTCGGTTAGGAAGTTTCCGTTGTCTGGCAGGCACCAAATGGTACGAAAAGCCTTCGAAGACGACCTAATGAGCGATAATTACCGGTAATTATTCATCGCAACATTGTTGTTCTATTTTGAATATTTTTTGAATTAATTAAGGAAAACCCCATGAAAAAATCCCTACTGATCATCTCCCTGTTAGCTGTTGCTTTGGCTGCTTGCAGCAAAAAAGAAGAAGCTCCAGCACCGGCACCAGTCGTCGTTGCTCCAGCTCCAGAAGCTGCTCCAGCTTCCCCTGCTGCTGACGCTGCTGCTGCTGGCGCTACCGCTGCCGCTTCCGACGCTGCTATGGCCGCATCGCAAGCTGCTTCGGCTGCTTCGGCTGCCGCTTCGGCTGCTTCGGCTGCTGCTTCGGCCGCAAAGAACTAATCAAGCTTCAATAAAAAAGCCGACCCGCTTGCGGGTCGGCTTTTTTACGTCTGTAGCGTCGGCAGCCGAGCCGGCGACGGCGACCGAATGGCCAGCGCCAGGAGGTTAAAACTGATGCTTGATTTCTTTTCAAAGTGGCGCATATTTGCTTATTTTGATGAAACACCCATCAGGCGCTGGAACTATTTTTTTGCTTGTGCTCTCCGCCTTCGATATCGTTCAAGATAGGACTGTACGCTCACCTTTGCAATCTCGTTCTCCGGCGCAACTGAGCGTCAATAGGCTTAATGAGTTGGGCGAGCAATCGCGTCAACCAAGTGCGGATAAATCCTATAAGCAGCTTTGAATATTTTTTAGGAACAGCTTGCCAAGGCACTGGACTCTAAATGGTGCTGAGCCAGGCTGGACCGCTTGCCCAGGGATAATTGCTCCAACGACCAGCCGTTTTTTCAAACTCTCGTGCCTGGCATCCCGCGCGCCCGCTGCAATTCTTACCGTTGCGAGCGGCTCTGCGCAAAGTCGCACGGCCAGCCGACCAGTCCGTTTCAAAGCACGCGCCGAGCGCTTGACGGCGCAGCGCCCGAGCGCGCTGCCTTGCAAACGATTGCGCCGCGCGGACGCGGCGTTTCACGTTCTTCGCGTCAAGACGCGATTGATTGGTTGGAACGCGCGGCCACCCGCTTGGGTGGGACGGCAACAACTGACCGGGGCAAAAACGGCCGGCGGCATTCGCCTTGCGCCACGGAGGGCGGTGCGGGGGCGCGCATGCACCGACAGCATCGTGGGTCGCGACTCCGGCGTGACCCATTGGCGAGCCCGGCGCGGCCATTGAAAAGCCGTGGGGCGCATAAATGGCCACGCTTGGGCGAACTGCAACGGCAGCGGGCGCGCAAAGGCAAAGAATCGGTTCGTTATCAACGGTTGAGCCGAGCCGCCGTTACGCGTGAAGCGATGGCAAGCGGCGGTGCGGGTTCAGGCGCCAGACGACGACGGCACCGGTATTGACCGGCGCCGCATGAACGAGCAAATAATTAAGGGCGAAAAACATGAGCCGTCAGGCCCGTCGTTCGGGGCACGCCGGAACAGCCCGGCAGAACGGGATGCCTTAACGGAGAAATACTCTCGGCTTGGCATCCAATGCTCGCGCATCAAGCGCCTGAAGCTGGCGCCTGCCTATGTCGACGACGGGCCAAACCAATCGACTTGTGCGAGCAAGGCCAACGGCTAGCCGCCGGCCTCACACAAGGTTGGCCGAAGGCTGGCCGGGCCCGGATTACTTCAGTTCCTCATGCAACAGGTCGAGAATCTTGTCCGTAATGGGCGTCGCCGTGTTCTTGCCTTCATTATTTAAAACGACCACCTGAGACGTCGCGCCCGCGCCCGTCTTCACGGAAATGCGGTAACGCTGCGCTTCTTGCTCCTTGGCGGGCGCCGCGCCCCAACTCATCAACTTCTTGAAGAAGCCTTCGCTTTTGGGGGCATCCGGATTCACGTAGCGCACAAAATACAGCCCCTGGACGCGATCGCGGTCTTCCACGGTGAACCCGACCCGGTCCAGCGCCAGACCAACCCGGCGCCACGCGCGGTCGAAGCCTTCATCGAGTTCAAGGCGCCGGTCGCCAGCGGCGCCGGCCAGCGTCGCATGGGAAGGCTGCACCACCGCCTCCGCTACCGCGATTTTTGCCTGCACCACGTCGCCGCTACCGAGACGGCTCATCAAGCGCGCCAGAAATTGCGCTTCCAAACCAGGATCGTTGCGGCGCGCGGTCCACACCGTCGATTCCTTTTGCGCGCCGGTGACGACTTCTTCGGCCCCGCGGTGACTGATGTAGACTTCGGTCGAGCCATCAGGCAAGCGTTCGAGGCGGGTGCGGAATTTGTCACGCTCGCCGGTCGAGTACATGGAATCGAAGACCTTGCCGACGGCGTTGCGCACGAAGTCTTGGGGAATTTTTAAGCGGTCCTCTTTCCACTCGGTTTCCATGATGCCGGCCGTCGGCATGTCGAGCGCCAGCGTGAAACCGGCATCTTCCCAAAACGATTTCAACTGCGGCCACAACGCTTCCGGCGTTTGTTGCACAATGAGCCAACGCTGATTGCCTGAGCGTTCGACATGCACGCTGGAATGAACGGGCGCGGCCGCACCGTTTTCTACCGTAGAGGCCGGGCCACTGCCTTTTTGCGCGTTATAGCCCGATGCTGTGGCGACGCCCTGATGCGTGTCAGGCAGCGCATAACGGTTATCCTGTTGCAACTGGGTCAAGTCCGGCGGCACGTCGAGTGCAGGGGCTTTCTTGGCTGACTTGTAGTCCACCTTGTCGGAGCCGACGACGGAACTGATCATGCCACAGCCGCAAAGGCTGAGCATGACGGCAGCGGCGATGAGGCCACGCTTGGCGAATTTACTGGGAACCGGATGAAGTGTCGTGCGCATAGTCATGTCGTTACAAGATAAGAAAGTAAAAATCAGCTGAAGTCGAAGGATCCAGAACGGGAGCTTTATTGCAAAATTCCGGCCTCGTGCAAGGCACTGCGAACGGCATCGTGGAATTCGTCCGCCAGGCTCACCAGCGGCAAGCGGATACCGGCGGGCATCTTGCCCATTTCCGCCAAGGCCCATTTGACGGGCACCGGATTGGGTTCAACGAATAGGTTTTGATGCAAAGGCATTACTTTATTATTGATGGCGATCGCCGTCGCGACGTCGCCTGCCATCGCCGCCACGCACAAGTCATGCATCGCACGCGGAGCCACGTTGGCGGTCACGGAGATATTGCCTTGCGCGCCGCACAGCATGAGCGCCATCGCGCTGGGATCGTCGCCCGAGTAGACTGCAAATGAAGCAGGCACCAGGCGCAGCAAGTCGAGGCCGCGGCCGATGTTGCCGGTCGCATCTTTGACACCGACGATGTTCGCAATTTTCGTCAACCGCACAATGGTCTGGTTCGACATGTCGGCCACCGTGCGTCCCGGCACGTTATATAAAATGATGGGCAAGTCGACCGCTTCGGCAATCGCCTTGAAGTGTTGGTACATGCCTTCCTGGCTCGGGCGATTGTAGTATGGCACGACCAGCAAAACCGCGTCGGCACCCACCTCCTTCGCGTATTCGGTCAGCTTGATCGCTTCCGCCGTGGAATTGCCGCCGGTGCCGGCGATGATCGGGATCCGCCCCGCAGTGTGCTCGACGGCCAGTTTGATCAGTGCACAGTGCTCGTCGACTGTGACCGTGGCCGATTCGCCCGTTGTGCCAACGATGACGATGCCGTCCGTGCCTTCGGCGATATGCCAATCGATCAGCTGGCGCAGTCTTGGAATGTCGAGACTGCCGTCCGCGTGCATCGGGGTGACGATTGCTACAATGCTGCCCTTGATCATAATGAGATCGCGCCGAATATTAAAAGAACGATTGTAGCGGATCGCCCGTGCCAATGGGGATTTTGAGCCGTAATCGGTGTTCAAAACGGCCCCAAAAACGCCGCTGTCCGGGGGAAATCACCCTTCACTGCGCACAGACGCTGCACCATGGCAACTCTGGGCGCCCTCACCAAGCCCTCTTCGAAAGCGACCACGACTAGGCCGGATGCGCCGGCCCAGGCCAGCAACTCGCCCGGTGCCAGCAAAAAGTCCGGATTCGATGGTTTGCCAAATTGCCCATTTCCTGCGCAAAACGTTTCGTAGATGAGCACCCCGGCGCCCGCCAAGCTATGCGCCAAAGGGGCCATCAAAGGCCGGTGCAGGTAATTTGTCACGACGATGCCGAGAAAGCGGCCCGCCGCAAAGGGCCAGCCGCCATCTGCAGCTTCCAGATCGGCGGCCTGGGTCACGATGCCCGTGCCGGCCGCGCGCGCCAGCGCCACGGGATCCCGGTCCAGCGCCAGCACCGGATGCCCCAAGGCCGCCAGCAGCCGTGCGTGGCGGCCGCCGCCGCAAGCCAGGTCCAGCACTTCGCCGGCCGGTATCAGGGGCGCATAGCGTTGTACCCAGGGGGAAGGAAGGTCAAGCATGCAGCGCCATTTAGGTATATGACAGGCCCATCGCTTCGCGCACGTCGCGCATGGTTTCCTGCGCCAACTTGCGGGCCGTATCGTTGCCGTCGGCGATGATGGCGCGCACCAGCGACGGGTCATCGAGGTATTGCTGGGCCCGTTCGTGCATCGGCTCTTGTTCCTTGATGATGGCGTCGATGACCGGCTGCTTGCATTCCAGGCATCCAATGCCGGCCGATTTGCAGCCCTTCACAACCCAGTCCTTGGTGTCCGTAGCGGAATACACTTCGTGGAATTGCCACACGGGACATTTGGCCGGATCGCCCGGGTCGGTGCGGCGCACGCGCGCCGGATCGGTCTGCATGGTGCGGATCTTCTTGACGATGGAGGTCTTATCTTCGCGCAAGGCAATCGCATTACCATAACTCTTGGACATTTTTCGGCCATCAAGGCCGGGCAGGCGCGAGGCCGCCGTCAGGTGGGCTTGCGGCTCCACCAAGATGAGCTTGCGGCTGCCTTCCAAATAGCCAAACAGGCGTTCGCGGTCAATCATCGACAGACTTTGCGCGTCATCGAGCATGGCCTTGGCCTGCTCTAGCGCGTCGTCCTTGCCATGCTGCTGGTAGTCGGTGCGCAGCTCGTTATAGAGCTTGGCGCGCTTGCTGCCGAGCTTTTTGACCGCATCCTGAGCTTTTTCTGCAAAATCTTTCTCTTTGCCATATAAATGGTTAAAACGGCGCGCAATTTCACGCATCATCTCCACATGTGGCACCTGGTCGTCGCCGACCGGCACTTGGCTGGCGCGGTAAATGAGAACATCGGCCGCTTGCAGCAGCGGATAACCGAGGAAACCATAGGTGGCCAGATCCTTGCTGCTCAGGTTCTCGATCTGGTCCTTGTAGGTCGGCACGCGCTCGAGCCAGCCGAGCGGGGTCGCCATCGACAACAGCAGATGCAATTCAGCATGCTCTGGCACCTTCGACTGGATGAACAGAGTCGCTTGCGAAGGGTCGACGCCGGCCGCCAGCCAGTCGATCACCATTTCCCAGGTGCTGTGCTCGATGATGCTGGGGTCGTCATAATGGGTGGTCAAGGCATGCCAGTCGGCGACAAAGAACAAGCATGGCAATTCAGCCTGCATGCGGATCCAGTTTTTGAGGGCGCCATGGTAGTGGCCCAGATGCATGGAGCCCGTGGGGCGCATACCAGAGACAACGCGGTCGGGGTACATAGATAGTGGTCAGTTCAAAAAATAGGAAAGAGGGAAAACAATCATGCGCAGCACCAGGTCCGTCATGAGCATCAGCGGCAGCACCCAGAAATTGAGGATTTTGAAGTAGATCAAGGCGAGGACGATGAAAAAGCCATACGGTTCGATGCGGGCAAATTTTTCGGCGAGTCGCAGGGGAAGCATACTGGTCAGAATGCGACCGCCGTCTAGCGGAGGAATCGGCACCAGGTTAAACGCAAACAGCAAGACGTTGGTGAGTATGCCTGCCTTGGCCATATCTTGGAAAAAAATCTCGTCGATGCGGCCGGCACTCAGCAGCAGGGAGACAATTAACCACAGCAGTGCCATGACAAAATTGGCGGCCGGCCCGGCTAAGGCGACCCAAGCCATCTGCCGCTTAGGGTTGCGCAGCCGGCTAAAGTCGATCGGCACCGGCTTGGCATAACCGAACAGAAACGCGCCCGAGGTGGCCATATACAAGACCACCGGGATGATAATGGTGCCGAATGGATCGACGTGCCTGAGGGGGTTTAGGCTCATCCGCCCGGCCAGATAGGCCGTCGAGTCGCCGAAATACTTGGCCGCGTAGGCGTGGGCCGCTTCATGCAAGGTGATGGCGAAAAGTACCGGCAATGCGTACACGGCGATGGTTTGAATGATATCGTTCATTGCAAGATTCTATCAGAGGGCGCGACGCCAGGACCGGGGCGGCCGGAAAATGACGCAGGTTTAAGAAAAGGTGAGTACGGCAGCGGGTGTGGCCGTCAAACATGTCCCGCAACGCCTTACATGCCGAGCACGGCCGGGTCACCGCGACCCTGGCGCACGAGCTGCGCCTCGTCGCCCGTCAAATCAATCACCGTGCTCGCCTCGAAGCTGCAAGCGCCGCCGTCGATGATCAGTTCAATTTGCTTTTCAAGGCGCTGGCGGACAGTGTCGGCATCGGTCAAGGTCCTCTCGTCGCCGGGCAAAATAAGGGTGGTGCCGAGCAACGGCTGGCCCAGCTCATCGAGCAACGCGCGCACGATGGCATTTTCCGGCACCCGCAAGCCGATCGTTTTGCGCGACGGGTGGCTCAGGCGGCGCGGCACGACCCGGGTCGCTTCCAGGATGAAGGTGAAGGCGCCCGGGGTGGCCGCCTTTAGCAGCCGGAACTGACGATTGTCGATGCGCGCATACACGCCGATCTCGCTCAGGTCGCGGCACAGCAAGGTCAAGTGATGTTTTTCATCGATGCCGCGGATGCGGCGCAGGCGCTCAACGGCGCCCTTGTCGTCGAGATGGCACACGAGGGCGTAGCAAGCATCGGTGGGCAGCGCCACGATGCCGCCCGCATGAATGATTTGCGCCGCCTGCTTGATCAAGCGCGGCTGCGGGTTGTCCGGATGAACCTGGAAAAATTGACTCATGAAGCGGGAGAAGCGGCAGCACCATCATGCCGTTTGTTTAAAATTATCATCATTGTACGCCATGCTTGGTGGCAATGTGGCGGCGACTGGCGCCGCCGGCCCGCGCGCAGCTGCGGCAGGCCGCGCCTTGATCCCTTGGCGATCGCCCCAAACACGGGACTAGAACCAGTCGTGCCAGACGGGCTTCACGTTCGACGGCAGCGGCGGCAATAAATGAAAGTCAGCCCGCGATTCGCCCGGCGCATGGAAATCCGTGCCGCGCGACGCTAGAAAACCGTAACTGTTGGCCAGCCGGGCGTAGACCAGATACTGATCGGGCGCATGGCTACCCGTGACCACTTCAATTGCGGCCCCGCCCAATTGCTTAAACTCGTCGAACAAGGCGCCCTGCGCCGTCGCGCTCAGACGGTAGCGCCCCGGGTGGGCGATAACGGCGATCCCGCCCGCGCCGCGGATCCAGTCGACGGCATTTTTCAAGCTGGCCCAGCGATGATCGACATAGCCCGGTTTACCTTCGCTCAAATAATTGCGAAACACTTCCGTCAGGTTGGCGCACTTGCCGCAATCGACGAGGTAGCGGGCGAAATGAGTGCGCGACATCAAATCCGGGTTGCCCACAAACTTCAGCGCGCCTTCATAGGCGTGCGGAACACCGGCCTTGGCCAATTGCGCGGCGATTTCGCGCCCGCGCGCGTCGCGCCCCGAACGGGTAGAGGCTAGGCCGCGCAGCAGATCCGGATTGGTGGCGTCGATCTGCAGGCCGACGATGTGAACCGTCGCGCCGGCCCAAGTAATGGAAATCTCGACACCGGGCACGAAGCGCAAGCCGTTGTCCGCGGCCGCCGCGCGCGCGGCGGCGATGCCGCCGACCTCGTCGTGGTCGGTCAAGGCCCAGACATCGACACCGGCCGTGCGCGCGTACCCGGCCAGTGCCGCCGGCGCGAGCATGCCGTCCGACACAGTCGAGTGGCAATGAAGGTCTACATTGAGCATTCTGAACAACCTTAGCGGCGGAAGCGAGGGAAACGGAATGATTGTACGCCGCCGGCCCGAAATGGGCGGCGCCGTTCTCTTGAGCTCTGTCAATCTCGCGCTAGGCGAGGAAGGCTTCGATCATCTGCGCCAGCGCCACGGGCTGGTCGTGATGCACCATGTGGCCGGCGTCGAGCATCATTTTAGTGGTCACGTCGGCCAGGAACCCAAGCCGGCGGTCGAGTTCAAGGCGCGCCTCCACCTTCGGGCCCATCCATTGCCACATATTGGTGTCGTCCCCTTCGACCCACAACACAGGGGCCTTGATCGCGCTCCAGATCGCCATGGTTTCTGCCACGTGGTACTGCAAGGGACTGGTGTTCTTGTGCACCGGGTCGCCCAGAATATCCCACTGCCCATCCTGGTTGCGCGCGGCCCAATGCTGGGCCAGGAACGCGGCCCGCTCGTCGGACAGACGGGGATTGTTTTTTTGCAGGCGCGCGGCGACCGCCCTTAGCGTTGGATAACTGCGCAACACGGCCGGCTGACGCAAGTCGTCGAGCCACCTGGCGTAGCGGCCCGGCGCCTGTGCCGGCGTCGTCGCACGCAAACCAAACCCTTCCAGATTGATCAGCCTGGCGACCCGCTCAGGGCGCACCCCGGCGTAAATGGCGGCCACATTGCCGCCCATGCTGTGTCCGAGCAGATGGACGGCGCGCCCGGGCGCGCAATGCTCGATGATGGCATCGAGGTCGCCCACATAGTCGGGAAACCAATAGGTGTCGGCATGCGTGCGTTCGCTTAGCCCAAAACCGCGCCAGTCGGGTGCGATCACGTGCCAGTCTCCTTGCAAGCCATCGACGACGAATTGAAACGAGGCCGCCACATCCATCCAGCCGTGCAGCATGAATAGCTCTGGCGCGCCGGCCCGGCCCCAATGCCGGAGATGGGCGCGCAAGCCGCGCACGCTAATGAATTCTGATCGCGAAGGGTTCATACGATGTTGTTCCGAACAACCGCGCCCGAAAGAAGAGGGAGCGCCAAAAGCGCCGCGACTTTGGTCTTTTTTTCCGTCTGCATGCCGTATTCCTTTTTTTTGTCGCGCCGGCAACGCCGGTGCTTTGACCTAGCACGAATGATATTGCGATCCGGATCTGCCGTCGAGACCCACCCCGGCTTGCCGCTGGCGCGGTTTTTTGCCGCGCCGGTCTTGGCGGACGCCGTCAGCGCGGCGCTGCGCCCACTGCCATGCTAGGCTTCCGCACTCCAGCGCCAGCGGCCGGCGTTGTTGGCGGCGCGGCGCCGCCAACAGGGTAAAATGGCATCATTTCAACGCATCCGAAGCAGGCTTATTATGACTATCTACCAACTGGGTGCCGACGTGCCCGACATTGATGCCTCCGCTTATATCGCCGATAGCGCCAATGTCATTGGCAAAGTAACCGTCAAGGCCAACGCCACGGTCTGGTTTGGCGTGACCATCCGCGGCGACAACGAACGAATTACCATCGGCGAGAACAGCAACATACAGGAATCGACCGTGCTCCATACGGACCCGGGTTACCCGCTAGACATCGGGAACAACGTGACGATCGGCCATCAGGCCATGCTCCACGGCTGCAGTGTCGGCGATGGCTCCTTGATCGGGATTGGAGCCGTGGTGCTAAACGGCGCCCGTATCGGGAAAGGCTGCCTGGTCGGCGCCGGCGCCTTGATCACCGAAGGCAAACAGTTTGCGGACCGCAGCCTCATCCTCGGCGCGCCCGCGAAAGCGGTACGCGCCCTCACTGAGGAAGAGAGTGCGCGCTTGCAAGGCAACGCCGCAGCTTATGTACAGCGCGGCCAACTGTTCAAGGCGCAACTCAAGAAGATCGGATAGAGTGCAATGACCCAAGACACGCTGCAAAAATTCATTTTTGAAAACGCTACCGTGCGCGGCGCGCTGATCGACGTTTCCGCGACCTGGCGCACGGTGCTGTCGCACCACAGCTATCCGCCCGCCGTCCAAGCCGTGCTGGGCGAAATGGTAGCGGCAGCGGCGCTGTTGTCGGCCAACCTGAAGTTCAACGGCGCGATCATCATGCAGATTCATGGCGATGGTCCGGTACGCCTGATGGTCGTTGAATGCGACTCCGAACTGCGTTTGCGCGCCACGGCCAAGCTCGCTCCCGAGGCCGTCATCGCCGATGACGCCAAGCTGCCGGCGCTGCTCAATTTGCACGGCAAGGGCCGCTTCATCATTACGCTCGACCCGACTGAAAAACTGCCTGGCCAGCAGCCGTATCAAGGCATCGTTCCGCTCGACGGCGCCGATATGGCGACCGTGATCGAGAATTACATGTTGCGCTCGGAACAACTTGATACAAAACTGTGGCTGGCGACCAACGACTCCACCTCGCGCGGCTTGCTATTGCAAAAACTGCCCTATCATGGGGGCACGGCCGAGGCCGTGCCGGTGTCGGAAGACGACGCGCTCGAGACCTGGAACCGCGCCGTCATGCTTGCGTCCACCTTGCAGCGGCACGAAATGCTCGGCACCGACATCGGCACGCTGATGCAGCGCTTGTTCTGGGAAGAGACGATCCGCGTGTTTAACCCGGCGCATCCGCAATTTCATTGCTCCTGCACGCGTGAAAAAGTGGGCAACATGCTCAAGATCCTAGGCCAAGCGGAAGTCGACAGTGCGCTAGAAGAACTGGGCCATGTCGGCGTCGACTGCGATTTTTGCGGCCAGCACTATAGCTTCGACAAAGTCGATTGCGCCCAACTGTTTGTCAGCGCGGCTCCGGCCGAGGTGCTGATCCCCGTTGGCGAAGTCAAGCACTAAACGGCCCGACGACATCCCAGATATTCAGCAAAACGATTTCCGTCATGAAAATTTGAAATTGGCGCTGGCGCGCGAACTGTCCTATGTTGCAGTGCAACATCCCACATAGGAGTACAGCATGTCCTCGTTAGCCACAAACTTTCATTCTCCTGTCAGCCTTGCCCACGTGTATGCCAAAAACGTCGGCTTGGCGGCGCGCGCCTTCCTTCATGCGCTGGTGGGCCAGCGTCCTGCGATCCAAGCAGCGGTCGTGATTTCACAGCGCGCAAGAGCAAAAAATTTGCTGGAACTGCATCACATGGCCGATTACTATGAATCGACGATGCCCAATTTCTCCGCCGAATTGCGCTCGCTCGCATGCCGCGATTGAGCACGCGCGCATCCGGCGCACCCGTTTAGCCCTGACTGCGCGCCCACGGCGCTGTGGCGCAGCTTCGACCTCGGGCAGCTCAGATTGCCTCACCGGTCACTCGTTTTGTTCACCTGTTTTGCCGCCGGACTCAACTTCGTTCGCAACCGGTTGGCTCAGGCGCCACCCTGGCGCACGGCATGAAGTCTCCGTCAAAATCTAGCTCATCGGCCAAGCGTAAGGCCGCGAGGGCGGACACCGTCTCCATCATTTCCACCGTAAGCATTGCACGCCAATACAGGGGCTCACTGGCGCGCATCGGGCTCGGGCGCCCAGCGGCCATCCAAGCTTGAACCCACCTGTCAGATGGGGAATAGCTAGCGGCCCGCAGGTGTGGCGCCAGCGGCCAGGGTTGCTGGCGCCGGGGGCCTGACGATCTGCACGAAAATCTCGTTTTGCTTAACCATGCCCAATTCAAAACGGGCCCTTTCCTCGACCGCGCCGGTGCCTTCTTTCAAATCGTGCACTTCAGAGTTGAGTTTGGCATTGCGCGCTTCGAGCTCCGTATTTTTCTTTTGCGCCAACCCGACTTGGGCTTCGAGTTCGGCCGTGCGCAGCCAGCCCCCCTTGCCTATCCACAGCGGGATTTGTATCAACAGCAGCAAGGCTGTCAGTGCCAGTGTCATCAAGCGCATGGGATGAGGGCGGACCGGCAGAACCGGTCCCGCCTGCAAGAACTTACTTCAAGTTATAAAAAGCGTCGCGGCCCGGGTAGCTGGCAATATCGCCCAGGTCTTCTTCGATGCGCAACAACTGATTGTATTTCGCCATCCGGTCCGAACGCGACAGGGAGCCGGTCTTGATCTGCAGCGCATTCATGCCGACGGCGATATCGGCGATGGTCGAATCTTCCGTCTCGCCCGAGCGGTGCGAGATGACAGCCGTGTAGCCGGCCCGCTTGGCCATTTCAATGGCGGCGAACGTTTCCGTCAGGGTCCCGATCTGGTTGATCTTGATCAGGATCGAGTTGGCGATGCCCTTCTGGATGCCTTCTTTCAAGATCTTGGTATTGGTGACATACAAGTCGTCACCCACCAACTGGACTTTCTTGCCCAGGGCCTGGGTCAGAATCGCCCAGCCGTCCCAGTCGTTTTCCGCCATGGCGTCTTCGATTGAAATGATGGGGTACTTGTCACACCAGGACTCCAGCAGATGGGTAAACTCCGTGGCCGACAGGCTCAAACCTTCGCCTTGCAGCACGTATTTGCCATCCTTGTAAAATTCGCTGGCGGCGCAGTCAAGGCCAAGGGCGATTTGCGTGCCCGGCTCGTAACCGGCCTCTTCGATCGCCTCGATGATCAGTTTGATCGCCTCTTCATGGTTGGCAACGGAGGGCGCGAAACCTCCTTCGTCGCCCACAGCCGTGGTCAAGCCTCTCTTTTGCAGGATCTTTTTCAACGTGTGGAACACTTCGGCGCCGTAGCGCAGCGCTTCCTTGAAGCTGGGCGCGCCGAGCGGGATGATCATGAATTCCTGGATGTCGAGATTGTTGTCGGCGTGCGCGCCGCCATTGATCACGTTCATCATCGGGACCGGCATTTGCATGGCGCCAGAGCCGCCGAAGTAGCGGTACAAGGGCAACCCCGCTTCTTCCGCAGCCGCCTTGGCCACCGCCATCGAAACGGCAAGAATCGCGTTGGCCCCCAGGCGCGCCTTGTTTTCGGTGCCGTCCAGGTCGATCAGCGTGCGGTCCAGGAACGCTTGCTCATTGGCGTCCAAGCCCATGATGGCTTCGGAAATCTCGGTGTTGATGTTCTCGCACGCTTGCAGCACGCCTTTGCCAAAATAGCGCTTCATGTCGCCGTCGCGCAATTCGATGGCTTCGCGCGAACCGGTCGAGGCGCCCGACGGCACCGCGGCGCGACCCATCACACCCGATTCGAGCAGCACGTCGCACTCGACGGTCGGATTGCCGCGCGAATCCAAGATTTCACGGCCGATAATATCAACGATAGCACTCATGTCATTTCTCCAAGGTAAGGCTAGACCGGGTCGCGCATTGCGCAACTTGGGTCAGGGGTAGATTCCGGCGTTCCCGGCATGGAGCCATGCCGGGACAGTCCGGACGGCGCCATCAAAAGAAGCTGGTTTCCAGGTAGCCGGCTTGTTTGGTGACTCGGTCCAGATCAATTAGGGTCGACAGCAACTCTTTCATGCGTCCCAGCGGCACCGCGTTAGGGCCGTCCGACAAGGCTGCCGCCGGATTCGGATGGGTTTCCATGAACAGGCCGGAGATGCCCACGGCCACGGCCGCGCGCGCCAGCACGGGAACGAATTCGCGCTGGCCGCCGGACGTGCTGCCCTGCCCGCCCGGCAATTGCACCGAGTGGGTGGCGTCAAATACGATCGGGCACAAAGTCTCGCGCATGATGGCCAGCGCGCGCATATCGGACACCAAATTATTGTATCCAAACGAGACGCCGCGCTCGCATGCCATGAAGTTATCCTCCGCCAAGCCCTTGGCCTTGGCGGCCGCGCGCGCCTTGTCGATGACGTTTTTCATGTCTTGCGGCGCCAGGAACTGGCCTTTCTTGATATTGACGGGCTTGCCCGACTGGGCACAAGCGCTGATGAAATCGGTCTGGCGGCACAGAAAGGCCGGCGTTTGCAGCACGTCGACGACTGCGGCCACGGCCGCGATGTCCTCCGCCGTATGGATGTCGGTCAAGACCGGCACCCCCAGACAACGCTTGACGTCACCCAGGATCTCCAAGCCCTTGTCCATGCCGAGGCCGCGAAACGAGGTGCCCGACGAGCGGTTCGCCTTGTCGAAAGAGGACTTGTAAATGAACGGAATGCCGAGCGCGGCCGTCATCTCCTTTAGAGCCCCGGCCGTATCGAATGCCATCTGGCGCGATTCGATGACGCAGGTGCCAGCGATCAGAAAAAACGGCTGCTCAAGGCCGACGTCAAAGCCGCATAATTTCATGCCGCATCCCCTTGCAAAACGGGATCGGCCACTGCGTGCAGCCGCAGCGGAGCGTCGCGGCCCGCAGCCTGATGGGCTAAAGCGGCCTTGATGAAGGACGAGAACAGCGGATGGCCGGTGCGCGGGGTCGACTTGAATTCAGGATGATACTGCACGCCAATATACCAAGGGTGCGCCTTGTCGCCCGTGCGCGGCAATTCCATGATCTCGCACAAATTTTCCGTTGGAGTCCGGGCTGACACCACCAGGCCGGCCGCTTCGATGCGGGCCAAGTAATGATTGTTCGCTTCGTAACGATGACGATGCCGCTCGGTCACAACGCTGCCGTAGATTTCGGCCGCCAGGGTGCCCGGGTTGACGGCGCAAGTTTGCGCGCCCAGACGCATGGTGCCGCCCAAATCCGAATTCTCGTCGCGCAATTCGACCTTGCCGTCATGATTTTGCCATTCGTTGATCAACGCCACGACCGGCTGGTCCGTGCCTTCCTCGAATTCGGTCGAGTTGGCATTTTGCAGGCCTGCCATATTGCGCGCATATTCGATCAGCGCGACCTGCATGCCAAGGCAGATGCCAAGGTAAGGAATCTTGTTTTCACGGGCGAAACGTGCGGCCGCGATCTTGCCTTCCACGCCGCGCTTGCCAAAGCCGCCCGGCACCAGGATGGCATCGTATTTCGCCAGTGCGGCGCAGCCATGGATCTCGATTTCTTCCGAATCGAGATATTCGATGTTGACCCGGCTCTCAGTGTGGATGCCGGCATGGCGAAGCGCTTCGGTAAGCGACTTGTAAGATTCGGTCAGTTCGACATATTTGCCGACCATGCCGATCGTCACTTCCGCCTTGGGGTGCTCCAGCGCGTAGATCAGCTTGCTCCACATCGATAGGTCAGCCGGCGCCGGATCGATGCCGAGCACTTCGCAAACGATGGCGTCCAGACCCTGGTCATGCAACATTTGCGGCACCTTGTAAATGGTGTCGGCGTCCCACACGGAAATCACCGCTTGCTCTTCCACGTTTGAGAACAAGGAAATTTTGGCGCGCTCGTCGGCCGGGATCGGTCGGTCGGCACGGCACAACAGCGCGTTCGGCGAAATACCGATCTCGCGCAGCTTTTGCACACTGTGCTGAGTCGGCTTGGTCTTTAGTTCGCCGGCCGACACCAGGTAAGGCACCAAGGTCAGATGGACAAAGGCGCAGGACTTGCGGCCAGCGCGCAGGCTCAGCTGGCGCGCCGCTTCCAGGAATGGCAAGGACTCGATATCGCCCACGGTGCCGCCGATCTCCACTAGCGCCACATCGTATCCTTCGGCGCCGCGGTAGATGTACTCCTGGATTTCGTTGGTAATGTGCGGAATTACCTGCACCGTCTTGCCCAGATACTCACCGCGCCGCTCCTTGCGGATCACCGATTCATAGATCTGGCCGGTAGTGAAATTATTCACTTTTCTCATGCGCGTCGAAATGAAACGCTCGTAGTGACCGAGGTCGAGGTCGGTTTCGGCCCCGTCATCGGTCACGAACACTTCACCGTGTTGCATGGGACTCATCGTACCCGGATCGACGTTGATGTACGGATCGAGTTTGATCATGGTGACTTTAAGGCCGCGCGATTCAAGAATCGCGGCAAGGGAGGCGGCGGCAATCCCTTTACCCAGGGAAGACACAACGCCACCAGTGACGAAGACAAATTTAGTCATTGCAGATGGTGCCGAACGGCACGTGCGGGAAATTGAAATTATACACTAAAGCCCATCCCGCTTGCCCCGTCCTGTTGGAAAAATCCATGGCAAAGGAAGTCCTCCTGCTGCGCCCCCGTTCCTTCTAAAGGCAGAGCTTGTAGGGGCCGAATCCCCTCTGCGGGCGTGCCCTACCCCACGCAGGCCCTGCGCCTGGCGGCTTTTCCCGACACACTATCCTTTGCAGCTGAGGCAGGGCACTTACTCGTCGTCGAATTCTTCCGCCAGATTTTTCCAGCCTTTGCCGGAGGCGAAGGCATTAAACTCTTCCGGCGCTTCCAGCACGATCAGTTTTTTATCCTGCAAGCCGGGGTCGCCATGCCCCAAATCGGGGCCCACATAGCCTAGGCTGCGCAAGCGCGTCATGATCTGGCCGATCACGGCCTTGTCTTTGTACAGCGCGGCGTCGATCGTTACGGCAAAATCCACGTAGACGTCGATGATGCCGTAGCCTTCGTCAAAAATGCGGATGGCGCTGACCTCGTGCACGCGCCCGGCGCCGTCGGTGGCCTTAAACGGGCCGCTAAGCTGGATATCGGTATCATTATTCATCCAGGCAGCATACACCAAAATACCAGGCGCAGCCGCTGCGGCGTCGCTTCACGGAGGCAGTCTTGGCGGCGTTGGCGGCGCTCGGTCCGACAGTTCGCAGGCGGTAGCGGGCCAACTCCCTGGCGCCAGGCGCCGATTCAAGAATTCAAGAAGCTCTGTGCTAGCCAAGAGTCGCGGCCCGGGAGAGGACGCTCAGTCGTTGCTCCTGTGTTCACGCCGCCGTCGAAAATTGCCATAGTGATTTGCGAAATTGCAAGGCCAGACCGTGCCGCAAGTATTGGTAAGACTTGACAACAGGGAAATATCACGCTTCACTCCATATTTAGCAGTGCGTCCAACCGCGTTGGCGCGTTTTCCGGCGCCGCGTCGAGTGTTGAGTCGGGCGAGCAATCGCGTTCAACCGAGTGCAGTCATCAGTAACTTTGACTCAGCTTTTATGAACAGCGTTCTCGTGAACCGACTGGTGTTTGACTGGTGTTTATTTAAGCAGCGTCTAAGTCTCATGCGCCAATATTGAAATCGTTACCACCCCCCATTTTATTAGGAGAGCTCGCATGCAAGACCAAAGCAAGACCAGACCCACGTTAAGGCGTGTCATCCTCGTTTTGGCCGCCGCTGGCGTGTTGGGTGCAGCCGGCACCGTCGCCGTTCATCAGAGCAACGCCGCCGTGGCGGCCTGCGCCGTCGCCCCCATGGCGCAGGCCGCCACGGCGGCCGCGCCGGCCGCGCCGGCAGCGCCGGCGGCCACCATTGCGCTGCCCGACTTTAGCCAAATCGTCGAGCGCAACGGCCCGGCGGTGGTCAACGTCAGCGTCACCAGTGTCACCAAGTTTGACGCCGGCATACCGGAGCTGGGCCAAGAGAACGCGCCGCACGCTGCCCCCTTTAGCGACGATCCCTTCTTCGAATTTTTCCGCCGCTTCCAGGGCCCGCAACAGCGGCGAGGCGAACGTGACATTCCAAGCCACGGCCTAGGCTCGGGCTTCATCGTCAGCTCCAATGGCGTGATCATGACAAATGCCCATGTGGTACGCGATGCCAAGGAAGTGATCGTCAAGCTGACCGACCGGCGTGAATTTCGCGCCAGAGTTCTAGGCTCCGACCCAAAGACCGATATCGCCATTCTGAAAATCGATGCCCGCAATTTGCCCGTGGTGCGCCTTGGCCACTCAAACGATTTGAAGGTCGGCGAATGGGTGCTGGCGATTGGCTCGCCGTATGGCTTTGACAATACGGTCACGGCCGGCGTGGTAAGCGCGAAGGGACGTTCGCTGCCGGACGACAGCAACGTTCCGTTCATCCAGACCGACGTTGCGGTCAACCCGGGCAACTCGGGGGGGCCACTGTTTAACGTGCGCGGCGAAGTGATTGGCATCAACGCCCAGATCTACAGCCAGACCGGAGGCTTCCAAGGCCTCTCGTTTGCCATCCCGATCGACGTCGCCAACCGCATCGAGGAGCAGATTATTCGCACCGGCAAAGTCACTCATGCCAAACTGGGCGTGACGGTGCAGGAAGTCAACCAGAGCTTTGCCGATTCCTTCAAGCTGGCGTCACCGGAAGGCGCCCTGGTGTCGAACGTGGAAGCGGGCAGCCCTGCGGCCAAGGCAGATTTGAAGGCGGGCGACGTGATCCGCAAGCTCAACGGGAAAAATATCGTCGCCTCCGGCGATTTGCCAGCGCTGATAGGAGCCGCCGCACCCGGGGATAGGGTGACGATGGACGTGTGGCGCGATGGCAAGACGATCACCTTGACGGCCACGCTGGCCAATGCCGCCGATAAGTTAGCCGATGCCGGCAAAGAAATTGCACCGACGAGCAAGGTCAACCTGGGCTTGGCCCTGCGCCCTTTGCAAGCCGACGAAAAGCGCGCCTCGGGCATCAGCTCGGGCCTGCTGATCGAAGAGGCTCACGGCGCCGCCGCCAACGCCGGGGTGCAGCCGGGCGACGTGCTACTGTCGGTGAACGGCAAGCCGGTCAACAGCGTGGGCGAGGTGCGTAACGTGGTGTCGAAGTCGGCCAAGTCGGTCGCCTTGCTGATTCAGCGCGGCAGCGATAAAATCTTTATCCCGGTGCGCCTTAGCTAGTTACCGTGCGCGGCGCACCACGATTAAAAGGGCGAAAATAGATGCGGCTGCTGCTGGTGGAAGATGACACGATGATCGGCGAAGTGGTGCTCGACCTGCTGAGGGCCGAGCATTACGCCGTCGACTGGGTCAAGGACGGCGACATGGCGGACACGGCACTGCAAACGCAAAGCTACGACTTGGTGCTGCTCGACTTGGCCTTGCCGCGCAAGGATGGCTTGGAAGTGCTGCGCGCCATGCGCCTGCGCAAGCAGCAAATGCCGGTACTGGTCGTCACCGCGCGCGACGCGGTCGAGCAGCGCATCGCCGGCCTCGATGCGGGGGCCGACGACTACGTGCTGAAACCATACGATTTGGACGAACTGCTAGCGCGCATTCGCGCCTTGCTACGGCGCGCCGCCGGCCGCGCCGAGCCGCTGTTTGAACACAAGGGCTTGATTGTCAATCCGCTCACGCGCGAAGTGACCGTGGATGCTCACGCAGTTAGCCTCTCGGCGCGCGAATGGGCTGTGCTGGAGGCCTTGATCGCGCGTCCCGGCGTCGTCTTGTCGCGCGCCCAGCTGGAGGAAAAGCTGTACAGCTGGAAAGATGAAGTCAACAGCAACGCTGTCGAAGTCTACATTCATGGGCTGCGCAAGAAGCTGGGCAGCGAATTGATCCAGAACGTGCGCGGCCTAGGTTATATGGTGCCGAAAGCATGAGGGTGACTCTGTCGCATTCCTTGCGCGGCCGGCTGCTGTGGTTTCTGCTGGCCGCCATCACGATGGCGGCGCTGGCGCAGGCCCTGGTCGCCTATCGCAGCGCGCTCTACGACGCCGACCAGATATTCGACTACCACATGCAGCAAATGGCGCTATCCTTGCGCTCTAGCACACCGCTGTCGAACCGGGACTTGCAAGGCTCGCCCGCGGACGATTCCGAAAACAACGATCTGGTGGTGCAAGTCTGGACCCCCGACGGGGTCCAGGTGTTCCGCTCGATCTCGCGCGCGGAGTTGCCGCAGCGTGCTGTGCTTGGCTTTTCCAACGTCAAAGCCAACGGCACCACCTATCGCATATTCTCGGTGCAAACGAGTACGCAGACGGTGCAGATCGCGCAAGACATGGCGGTGCGACAGCAAATGGCGAGCAGTCTCGCGCTGCGCACGGTCGGCCCGATCGCGGTGATGGCGCCAATCTTAATGCTAGTCGTGTGGTGGGTGGTCAGCGCTTCGCTAGCGCCGGTGGCACGCGTGCGCCAGCAGGTGGCGGCGCGCCAAGCCGATGACTTGTCGCCCGTCTGCGACGCCGGCTTGCCCGATGAGGTGCGCCCTCTTGTGCATGAATTAAATTTGCTGTTCGGGCGCGTGAAAACCGCATTCGAGGCGCAGCAACATTTCGTGGCCGACGCCGCACATGAGCTGCGCTCGCCCCTGGCGGCGCTCAAATTGCAGGTGCTGAGCCTGGAGCGCGCCGGCACCGAGGGCACGCGCGAACTGGCGGTTGCGCGCCTTACGTCCGGCATCGAACGCGCCACGCGGCTAGTCGAGCAGCTGCTGGTGCTGGCGCGCCAAGAAGCGAGCGCCGGCGGCGGTGGGCAGCATGCTGCGGTCGATCTGAGCGAACTGGCCAAGCGCACTTTGGCCGACATGGCAGGCGCCGCGCAGGCCCGCCAGGTCGACCTTGGGCTGCGCCACGCCGACCCGGCCAGTGTGGCCGGACAGGCCGACGCCCTCTTCATCTTGCTGCGCAACCTGGTCGACAACGCCATCAAATACACGCCCGCCGGCGGCATGGTCGATCTCGAAATTCGCAGCACGCCCGACACCGTCAGCTTGTCGGTGGCAGACAGCGGCCCCGGGATTTCACCGGAAGAGCACGAACGGGTCTTCAACCGATTTTACCGCCTCCCCGGCAGCGCGGCGGGCGGCAGCGGCCTGGGTCTGGCGATCATCAAGGCCATCGCCGAGCGCCACGGTGCCCGCTTGTCGCTGGGGCGCTCGGAGCGCCTGGGTGGCCTGTGCGTGCGCGTCGATTTTCCAGGCCCGCGCCAGCAGGCCTCGCCTCCCGTGGCGCGGCCGCACCCCCCATTTTAGACGCCGCCGCCGGCACCGCCTTGGCAACAGCCTGGCCGGCGGCCGGCGCGGCAACCGCCCCTGCCTGACGGGCGCATCCGTTGCGAGGCAAGCCGAAGGCGAGCTAGCGAAGAGCTCGAACAATTGCCGGTCCCGAACCGGCGTCCTCCCGGGCCCAGGCGGCAAGGTGGCCAGCGGCGACTGGGACCGGCTTTGGCACAGGCCGGCGCCGCACGGAGTATTTCTATATAGAAAATATAGAGGTATTGTCATTTACACCATCAAGAAAGTAGAATACAAGTTTCAGGGATCACAGCCGGAGCAGGCCGAATCCACGACTTCGATGGCTTTTGGCGACTAAAGGAGGGAAATTACCCCATGCAAGCAGAAAAAAAGGCAGCCAAGAGCGCGATTGCTGCGCCTTCGGCTCTTATTCTCGCGGTTCTTTCTAACAACGTTTCTCGGGGCAACACCTGATGAAGAAAATTGGATTTTCCGGCACGCTGGACCCAATCACCAATGGTCATATGTGGGTCATCGGCGAGGCGCGCTCGATTGCCGACGAAGTCGTCGTGTTCCTGTCGCAAAATCCCGCCAAACAGGCGCAGTTCTCGCCCGAGGAGCGCAAAAAAATCATCGAACAGAGCGCCGCCGAACGCGGCTGGGACAATGTGCAGGTGGTGATCGTCAAGGGCGACTATACGGCGCGCGCGGCGAAAAAACATGGCGCCGATTACTTGATCCGAGGCATCCGCACCACCGCCGATTTCGATTACGAAAACCTGATCCAGCAAACCAACGTGGACGTGCTGCAAGGCGCCAAGACGATCTTCGTGATGCCACCACGCGACCTTGGCTCAGTCAGCTCCAGCTTCGTCAGAGCGCTGGAGGGGCCGGTTGGCTGGAACTGGACCATGAAGAAATTCGTGCCTGGCCCGGCATATCAGGCCTGGATCCTAAGCTGGTTGCGGCGCGAGTGGGAAGTACTGTGGAATTATTCCACGGCCGCGCCGCCCGCCATTCTCAATGCCGATCGCTGGTTCTTGCATCTGACGGGCGCAACAGCCTACGGCGCCGCGCCGCGCCACTATCACAACCTCGATCACCTGGTGCATGGCCTGTCGGAAATCCGCGTCTGGGCCGCCAACACGCCGGCAGCTGGAGCGGATGTCGATACCGTGAAGAAGGCGTTCTGGTTTCACGACGCACTGTTCGACCACGAGCCGGGCTTGTTCTCCAACGAGGAAGCGAGCGCGCGCCTGTGGCTTGGCAGCGGCCTCGATGCCGAGCGCATGCAAGATGTGGCCGAACTGATACGGGCCACCGACCACGTGCAAGGCGCCGCCATCGACCACCCGCTGAAAGATGTCATGCTGGGAGTCAATCTGGCAATTCTTGGCCAGGATGATGAAGTATACCTGGCCTATACGCGGGCCATCCGCCAGGAATTTGGCCACGTGCCTGAAGAGCGCTTCCGGCAGCAGCGGCATCAGGCGCTCTGCCATTTGCGCGACAAAGCGCGAGCGGGCGAGTTGTTTGCCAACGACTATTTTGCCGATCAATACAATGACAAAGCCATCGACAACCTGACGCGCGAGATCGACGCGCTTGGCGACGCGCTTGGCATCCTCGCGCCTTGATCAGTTTCCCTTTTGCAGGGGGCCGACCGGGTCCATCGCGATGGTCGAAAGCGCTCGCCGCGAGCGTTCAAGGCCGAAAAAAGCGCCCGCAACGGTTCGCGCGTCGGCGCGGCTAGCGCCTTTGATGGCGCGCAAAAAAATCGAGCATCATTTTGCTGGCATCCGGGCCCGCCTTGGCAGTAAACGGCACGGCACTGTCGCCGCCGCTCCAGGCATGGCCTAATTGTTCGATATGCACCACTCTGAGGAGCAATTTCCGTCCCGCGTAAAAATCGCGCACTGCATAGGCATGGGCTGGATTTTGGCTGCCCCCACGCGCGGGCGAGTTGAGCGACAGCGTCGATGCGCTGTCGCGCGGCAAGCGGTTCAAGAGCAAACTTTGCTGCAACAACTGGCTTTGGTTGATCGGACGCACGACTTGATCGCCCGCGCCTTGAATCAACAGGGTTGGCATCTCGGGAAAGGCCGGGTTCCGGTCCAAAATTTCCGCGATAGGGCCCTCGGCGCTCCCGTTGGCGCCATTTTGCATCACGCGCAGGGCGCCGAGCGCGCTGTGGACGGCGCCAAATACGGGCCCCGAATGCAGACCGACGGCCGCGATCAGTTGCGGGTGATTGAGCGCCACAATATCGGCCATCGCGGCGCCCGCCGAAATACCGCAAATATAAATACGCGAACGGTCGATGGCGTATTTGGCGGCGACCTGTTCAATGATGCCGACGATCATTTTCACGCCGCCACCACCTTGTTGCGTGGCCTTGTCATACCATTTCCAGCAGCGCCGAGCATGCATACTGAGCGATTGCTGGGGGTACAGCAAGGCATAGCCTTTGTGCTCGGCGAGCCGATTCATGCGAGTGCCCTGGGCAAACTGAGTGGCCGTTTGCTCGCAGCCATGCAGCATCACAATGAGCGGCAAGCCACCTCTCGAGGTTGCTGCGGATGGCGCTTTGTCGGGAAGATACAACCAATAACTCATGCGCCGTCCCGGCAAGGTTCCCAGCTCCGATAAGGTCGAATAATGGGAAGCGAGCCACTTGCCGGGCAGCGCTGGCACACGGGGCCGGCCGACGCCCGGGCGCGGCGGCGGGGGCTTGATCCGGGGTGGCGGCGGCTTCGGCTTTGCCGCCGGCTTGGCAAATAGGTTTTTAACGAGCTTGCTCACGGTGCGCCGCTGCGCTTTCCCGGCGCGCGCCAAGCTGCGCAGCAAGCGTGCTCCAGCCGTCACCATCGTCGTCCCGGGCGAGCCCGGGGTGCCATTGGCATCAGATAGTATGGCCCACATGAGCTGCCTGCCGCGCCTGCCCGCAGGGGGGAAATTTTGCCAATGAATTCTATCATGCGCCCTCCTTCGACCCGAATGGCGAGTTTACACGGGAACGGCGTTGCTGCGCCAAAAGAGCAAACGGCTGGCGCACGATTGAGGCTGATCAAAGCCCGCTGCTATTGGCTTATGAGCCCCCCGTACAACGCACTTTGGCATGCATCGCGGCGCGGGCCTGACAGGGCCTGCTGGCGACGACAGCAAGACCGATGCGCGGCGCAGCCTGGTCCGGGGGCCCAGGCATGGCGAGCGGAGCGCCCGCGCCGAGCGCCGTGGCTAGCGCTGCATGGACTCCCATATTTTTTGCAAGCGCTTGGCCGATACCGGCATGGGCGTACGCAATTCCTGCGCGAACAAAGAGACGCGCAGCTCTTCGAGCATCCAGCGAAATTGCACCATTTTCGGATCCGTGTTCTTGCCCGCTTGGCGCTCTTTGGCCGAGCGCAGATAGAGGGCGGCGGCCTGCTGCCATTCGGCCATTAATTTCACGTCGCGGACGGGATCGGCGCGCAGTTTTTCCAAGCGCACGTTGATTGCTTTCAAATAGCGCGGAAACTGCGCCAGTTGCGCGTAATCATTGTCCGCCAGGAAACGCTTGTTGACCAGCGCTTGCAACTGGCACTGCATGTCGGCGGCGGCCGGCGACGGCACGCCTTGCAATTTCTTCGGCAAGACATAAAACTCTGTCAGCACCAAGGACAACAGGCGGGCGATTTCATTGACCAGGAGGCCAAGACGCGACTTGCCCTCCTCCTTGCGCCGCATAAACGAGGCCGCATCCGTGGGCAGCGGGTCTTGTAGGCACGCAATGTCGAGCGCCTTATCGATGATTTGATCGCGCAACTCTTCCTGCGAACCGAGCGCCATGAATTGCATGCCCATTTGCTGCAAGCCCGGAATGCCTTTTTCGATGTATTTGAGCTGATCTTTCAACTGCAAGGCAAACAGACGGCGCAGGCCAATCCGGTGCGTGCGCTCAGCGACCGTCGGGTCGTCGAATACTTCCAGGTCGCAATGCGTCCGTTTGTCGACTAATGCTGGAAAACCGATCAATGTCAGCTTGCCTTGCACGATTTCTAGCAGTTCCGGCAATTCGCCGAAGGTCCAGGCGGACAAGCCCGCATGTTGGGAGACGATGTGTGGCGCCGCTGTGCCGGCGTGGACGGGGGCGGCGTGCCGGTCCATCACCAATTCTTGCGGCTTTGATACTTCCACCAGTTTCTGGAAGCTTTGGCGCGCCTGCCCGCCAAACTCGGCCTGCAAGGTAGCCAGGTTACGCCCCATCTCCAGCTGGCGGCCATGCTCGTCGATCACCTTGAAATTCATGAAGTGATGGGCCGGCAAGGTTTCCGGCTTAAAGTCCGTCGTCATTACGCCAAGGCCGGTCTGAGACCGGATGTCGGCGATCATGGCGTCGATCAAGTCGCCGCGGCCGAAGGTGCCAGCCATTTGCACACGTTCGCAAAAGGAGGCCGCGTAGTCGGGCAGCGGCACGCAGTGGCGGCGCAGCTTTTGCGGCAGCGACTTGAGCAGCAAATGCACTTTTTCCTTCAGCATGCCCGCTACCAGCCATTCGCAACGTTCGCGCGGCAATTGGTTCAGTATGTAAAGCGGCAGCGCCAGGGTGACGCCGTCGCGCACGCTGCCCGGCTCGAAATGGTAGGTAAGCAGCATTTCCAGTCCCGTCACAGCCATCATTTTCGGGAACAAATCCGTGGTCACGCCGGCCGCCTCATGGCGCATCAGCTCGTCGCGGTTCAAAAACAGCAGCTGCGGCGCCAGCTTTGTTGCTTCCTTGTGCCACTTCTCGAAACCGGCGCCATTACACACCTCGGGTGGCAGAAGCTTGTCATAGAATGCGGCGATCAGCTCGTCATCGACCAGCACATCTTGCCGGCGCGCCTTGTGCTCGAGGTTTTCAATATCCTTGATCAAGGCGTGGTTGTGCGCGAAAAAAGGCGCGCGCGTGTCAAATTCGGCGCCGACAAGAGCATCGCGGATGAAAATCTCGCGCGCCTCGGCAGGGTTGAAGTGGCCGTAATTGATGCGGCGCTGGCTGTAGACGACGAGCCCGTACAAGGTGGCCCGCTCGGACGCCGACACTTGGGCCGAGCGCTTTTCCCAGCGCGGTTCGCCCCAGGATTTTTTCAGCAGATGGCCGCCGACCCGCTCCAGCCATTCAGGCTCGATTTGCGCCACGCAGCGCGCATATAGCCGCGTGGTATCGACCAGCTCGGCCGCCATGATCCATTTGCCGGGCTTTTTCAGCAGTGAAGAGCCGGGCCAAACGTGAAACTTAATGGCGCGCGCGCCGGCAAATCCGGCGCCCGGCTCGTCATCGGCTTTGAAGCCGATATTGCCAAGCAAACCGGTCAATAAGGCCGAATGCAGATTCTCGTAGGTGGCCGGGGCCTCGTTCAGGCGCCAGCCCTGCTCGCGCACGATGGTCAGCAGTTGCGAATGCACGTCGCGCCACTCGCGCAGGCGCAGCTGCGACAGGAAGTTGGCGTGGCAATTGTCTTGCAGCTGGCGGTTGGTCTTCTTGTGTTCGATGGCTTCTTCAAACCAGCGCCAGATTTTGACGTAACAGAGAAATTCCGACTTTTCATCGGCGAATTTCTTATGCGCCTCGTCCGCCGCCTGCTGGTATTCCAGCGGCCGATCGCGCGGGTCTTGCACGGACAAGGCGGCGGCGATGATCAATACTTCGCTCAAGCAGACATTGTCTTGCGCGGCCAGGATCATGCGCCCGACACGCGGGTCCAAAGGCAGCTTGGCCAGCTTCGCGCCCAAGGCAGTTAGAGCGTTGCCTTCGTCCACCGCGCCCAGCTCTTGCAGTAGTTGGTAACCGTCGGCAATGGCGCGCGCCAGCGGCGGCTCGATGAAGGGAAACGACTCGACGTCGGCCAGATGGAGCGACTTCATGCGCAAGATGACGGACGCCAGCGAAGAACGTAAGATCTCTGGCTCGGTAAATTTCGGCCGCAGCAGGTAGTCCTGCTCTTCGTACAGGCGGATGCACACACCCGCGGCCACCCGGCCGCAACGCCCGGCGCGCTGGTTCGCCGCCGACTGGGCGATCGGCTCGATTTGCAATTGCTCGACCTTGTTGCGGTAACTGTAGCGCTTCACGCGCGCCAAGCCGGCATCGAGAACGTAACGGATGCCAGGCACTGTCAGCGACGTCTCCGCCACGTTGGTCGCGAGCACGATGCGGCGCGCGTTCGAGATCTTGAACACGCGTTCTTGCTCCGCGGCCGACAAGCGCGCAAACAGGGGCAGAATTTCCACGTGCGACGGATGCTGCTTGCGCAAGGCTTCGGCGCAATCGCGGATCTCGCGCTCGCCCGGCAGAAACACGAGAACGTCCCCCGAACCGATGCGGCACAGTTCGTCCACGCCATCGATCACGGCGTCGATCAGGTCGCGCTTCTCGCGCGCGGCGAGGGCCTTCGGCGCCGGCTTGGCCCCATCTGCCACGGCAACGACATCCCGTTCAACGGGACGGTAACGCACTTCCACCTGGTACAGGCGGCCCGACACTTCGATCACGGGCGCCGCTTTGTCCACGCTTCCAAAATGGCGGGCGAAACGGTCGGCATCGATGGTGGCCGAGGTGATGATCACTTTCAGGTCGGGCCGGCGCGGTAACAATTGCTTCAAATAACCGAGCAAAAAGTCGATGTTCAAGCTACGCTCGTGGGCCTCATCGATGATGATGGTGTCGTAATTGCGCAACATCGGATCACTCTGTGTCTCGGCCAACAAGATCCCGTCCGTCATCAGTTTGACGGAGGCGCCATGCGTGAGCGTGTCGGCGAAGCGCACCTTGAAGCCGACGACTTCGCCCAAAGGAGTGCCCAGTTCCTGCGCGATGCGCTTGGCAGTCGAGGTGGCGGCGATTCGGCGCGGCTGCGTGTGCCCGATCAAGCCGCTTTGTCCGCGCCCCAATTCGAGGCAGATCTTGGGCAGCTNNGCGGCGATGTCGGCCCGCCGCGCCGACACCGGCAAGTCTTCCGGATAGGTGATGGCGGGCAGCGGATGGCGGAACGGGCGCGCGGGCGCTTTCGGCACGGGCCTGCCGGGCGCTGCCGGGGGCGGCGCCCCAGCCGGGCGCGGCCGGG
>PKWL01000121.1 GCA_003133225.1 Janthinobacterium sp. | reverse complement strand
CGGCAGTGAAATGCGTGAGCGGTTCGACCATCCTTGGCAGCGGCGAGGTGGCCTTGATCCTCGACGTGCCCGAGCTGGTGCGGCATGCGATTCAGGTTCCGGCGCCAGCGGCAAAGGCGCAGCTGGCGTAGTACGGCAAAGGGCAATCCACGTTCCAGCAGCATGCGCTATGACTGGGCAGAAGTGATGCAAATTGGACTATGGCAATAGCGCTTTTCTTGAAGCTAAGGAAACAGTTTCGGTTTTCCAATTTTTCTAGGAGGAAATGAATATGACAGTTGCTCGAAGATTATATTTGCTGGTATTTGCCGCCATGTTGGGTCTATTCGGTCTGGCCGGGATCGGCTATCACGAGATCGAGGGCGTTTATGCCTTGACCAATCTCGGCAATACGAACGTGGTGCCGAGCTTGAATGTTCTAGACAAGATGCGCAATAACATCTTGCGTAGCCGTATTCAGATAGTTCTGCACGTGATGAACGTCGACAATGCCAAGATGGCTGAGATTGAAACGACGCTCAAAGGTAACCGCGATGGCGTGGTGGCGGCGATCAAACAATATCTTGCGGCCGACGGCTGCATGGGCGCCCCTTGTGTTGCTGATGACAAGGATAAGGGCTACATCAAAGACGTAGAAAGATTGTGGTCGGAATACGACGCCAAAATAGAAACCTTGTTGGCGGAGTCCAGGAAAGGGGAGAGCGGCAAGGTGAAGGCTAGGGAAATGATGACCGGCAACATACCACTGGCTGAAAAGATTGCCGCTGCCATGGACGATGATGTCGCCTACAACCTGGAAGTTGCCAAGAAGATTTCGGATGATGCGGCCGCCGCGAAGAGCAGCGCCGTCAAACTATCCATTTTCATAGCTGTGCTGGTCGCGGGAGTAATCGGCGCCATGGGCTTTCTGATCGTGCGCTATGTCATGCGCGCCCTGGGCGGCGAGCCGGCAATTGCTGCGGAGATTGCGAACAAGATTGCCGCAGGCGATCTCAGCAGCAAGTTCGAGATCAAGGCCGGTGATACCACCAGTTTGATGGTGGCGATGAAAGGCATGACGACATCGATCCAGGCATTGGTGGCCGACGCCGCACTCTTGGCCACGGCAGCAGCAGATGGCAAGTTGACCACGCGCGCCGATGCCAGCAAACATCAAGGTGATTTCCAGAAAATTGTCGCTGGCGTCAACGATACGCTCGACGCCGTCATCGGGCCTTTAAATGTGACTGCCAATTATGTCGATAATATTTCCAAAGGTGTGATTCCGCCGACGATCACGGATACCTATAACGGCGACTTCAACGTCATCAAGACCAACCTCAACAACGTGGTTAAAATGATGAGCGATTTGCTGGCGCAAACGGACATCGTGATCAGGGGCGCTGCCGATGGCGAGCTTGACAAGCGGGCCAACGCCGACCTGTTCGCGGGCGGCTGGAACCAGTTGGTCAAGGGCGTCAACGAAGCGATCACCAACATTGTCAATCCGATGAATGTGACGGCCGATTATGTGGACAAGGTGGCCAAGGGCATCATCCCACCCGTCATCACCACCGAATACAAGGGCCAGTACAACGTCATCAAAAATAATCTTAACAACATGGTCAAGATGATGAGCGACTTGCTGGCGCAGACCGACATCATCATCCAGGGCGCCGCCGACGGCGAACTGGAAAAACGGGCCAACGCCGACTTGTTCGTAGGCGGCTGGAATCAATTGGTTAAGGGCGTCAATGAAGTGGTGACCAACATCGTCAACCCGCTGCATGTGACGGCAGGCTACCTCGAGCGCATCGCCAAAGGCGACATCCCGCCCGTCATCACGGCCGAGTATAAGGGGCGCTACAACCTCATCAAGAACAACCTTAACGCCTGCATCGAAGCCACCAACCAGCAGGCCAATGCGGCGCAAGCGATTTCGATGGGCGACCTGTCCGCCGTCGTCCACATCCGCTCAGAAAATGATGTGATGGCCAAAAGCTTGATCAATGTCATCAAGGCAGTAAATGCCCTGGTGGCGGACGCCAACTACCTGTCGCGGGCGACGGTCGAGGGCAAGCTGGACGCTAGGATCGATGTCACCCAACACCAGGGCGACAATCGCAAGGTGGTCGAAGGCTTGAACGCCGTGATGGTCGCCGTCGGCACGCCCGTGCAAGAGTTGCGCGACGTCTTGGGCGCCATGCAGGGAGGCGACTTGACATTGCCAATGAGAAAGAACTACGAGGGCACATGGGATGAATTGAAAACAGCCGTCAACAACATGCTCGGCAAGTTGTCGCAAGTGGTGATGGACGTGAATGCGGGCGCCCAGGCGCTATCGAGCGCGTCCGAAGAAGTGAGCGCGACCGCACAATCGCTGTCGCAAGCGTCGAGTGAACAGGCGGCCGGGGTGGAAGAGACGAGCGCTTCGATCGAACAGATGACGGCCTCGATCACGCAAAATACGGAAAATGCCAAGGTGACGGACGGCATGGCGAGCAAAGCGGCCCAAGACGCGGCCGAAGGGGGCGAATCAGTGAATGCGACCGTGGCGGCGATGAAGCAGATCGCCAAGAAGATCGGCATCATCGACGACATCGCCTATCAAACCAATTTGTTGGCCTTGAATGCGGCGATCGAGGCGGCCCGCGCCGGCGAACACGGCAAGGGCTTTGCCGTCGTCGCCGCCGAAGTGAGAAAATTGGCCGAGCGCAGCCAGGTGGCGGCGCAGGAAATCGGCGAAGTCGCCAGCAGCAGCGTCGAGCTGGCGGAAAAAGCCGGCAAGCTGCTCGGTGAAATCGTCCCTAGCATCAGGAAAACTTCGGACTTGGTGCAAGAAATCGCGGCCGCCTCGAGCGAGCAGTCGTCAGGGGTGGGGCAAATCAATTCGGCCGTGAGCCAGTTGAGCCAGACCACGCAGCAAAATGCATCGAGTTCGGAAGAACTGGCCGCCACCGCCGAGGAAATGAGCAGCCAGGCCGAGCAGTTGCAAGAAACCATGGCTTTTTTCAAGCTTGACCGTACGGTCAACAAGGGGGCTGGCCCCGAGGCGCGAAAATTCGCAAAAGGCGTGAAGCCAGTGCCGCAAAGGGCGGGCTTCAAGGTCGCGCCCAGTCACGCGTTTGGGCCTGCGTCGGATGTTGACGAAGCCCAATTCATCAAGTTCTAAGGAGCACTCATGAATGCTTTAGTTCAAACAAGCAAGCGCCCGGGCGCGATCGAAGGGGCGCCGGCGGCCGTCGAGCAGAAACAATACTTGACCTTTATGCTAGGTGAAGAGATGTTTGCCATCGGCATCTTGGGCATCAAGGAAATCATCGAATACCAAGGCTTGACCGAGGTGCCCATGATGCCCGAGTGTATCCGCGGGGTGATCAATTTGCGCGGGGCGGTGGTGCCGGTGATGGATTTGTCGGCCCGCTTTGGCAAATTAATGAACGCTGTCACGAAACGCACCTGCATCATCATCGTCGAAGTGCAAGCCGGCAGCGAGCGCCACGATATGGGCGTGGTGGTCGATGCCGTCAACGCGGTGCTGGAAATTGCGGCATCCGAGATCGAACTGGCGCCCGCTTTTGGCGCCAAGATCCGCACCGATTTCATCGAAGGCATGGGCAAGGTGAACGGGAAATTCGTGATTTTGCTCAATGTCAATCAGGTCTTGTCGATTGAGGACATCGGGGCCTTGACGACGATAGCAGAGAGCGCCGCCTTGCCGGCAGCGTAGGGGCGCACGAGGGGCGCGCTGCGCCCCTGCCGCAAACAATATTCCGTTACTAAGAAAAATACCCGTATGAGCGACATCACCAACATCAGCGATCGGGAGTTTTCCCAGTTCCAGCGCTTCATTTACGATGCCGCCGGTATTACTTTGTCGGCGTCGAAAAAGGCACTGGTCCAGGGACGTTTGGCGAAGCGTTTGCAGCACTGCCAGCTTGGCAGTTATTCTGATTATTTTCAATTGTTGGAGACGGGTGACGCACCGGGCGAAGTGCAAACGGCCGTCGATTTGCTAACGACCAACGAAACCTACTTTTTTCGCGAACCGAAGCACTTTGAATTTTTACGCGCACGCGCTTTGGAGGCGCGCTCCCATTCGCAATTTTTCCGGGTCTGGAGCGCCGCCAGTTCCAGCGGCGAAGAAGCCTACAGCATCGCTATGGTGTTGGCGGACTGCCTGGACGATGCGCCTTGGGAAGTGATCGGCTCGGACATCAGCGCGCGCGTGTTGCAAAGGGCGGGCGTTGGACACTATCCGCTGGAACGGACCAAGCATATCCCGCCCCCTTACCTGCGGCGCTTTTGCCTAAAGGGGATCGATACCCAAAAAGACACGCTGTTAATCGAGCGCGGCCTGCGTAGTCGGGTTCATTTCAAGCAGGTCAATTTGAATGCGCCATTGCCTGAGATGGGCGCCTTTGACGTTATTTTCCTGCGCAATGTCATGATTTACTTTAACAACGAGACCAAACGCCAGGTGGTGGCGCGCGTACTCTCCGTGCTCAAGCCGGGCGGGCATTTTTACATCGGCCACTCGGAATCGTTGAACGATATTACATCCATCGTTCAAGCTCTAGCGCCCTCCGTCTACGTGAAGCCCTAGAGCCATGCCGATCGCCTCCCATCTGCTCGATGTTTTTCTGCAGCCCGGCGAGCATTTCGTCGGCGACGAGAATTACCGCATCCGCACCTTGCTCGGCTCTTGCGTGTCGATTACCTTGTGGCACCCGGGTCGGAAAATTGGCGCGATGTCGCATTTTCTGTTGTCTTGCCGGGTTCCCAACGACGCCATCTCGCGCCAACTGGACGGCCGCTACGCGAAAGAGGCATTGTGGCTGATGTTGCAAGAATTGGAACGACTGGACGTGGCGCCTAGCGAATGTGATGGCAAGATTTTCGGCGGCGGCAACATGTTCCCCAGGCAAGCTGCTGCGCGCAACATCGGACAAATCAACGGCGAAACGGCGCGCGCGCTGCTGCGCGCGCATCGCATTCCGATCGTCTCGGAAAGCCTGTTTGGCGTCGGCCACCGGCAAGTGATCTTCGACGTTAGTAGTGGCGACGTCTGGTCCCGCCAAAGCGACGTAGTCGAGGCCCGCATGCCAGAACCGCAGGCGCACCGATGAGCCGCATCAAGGTCATGATCGTTGACGATTCGGCCGTCGTGCGGCAAGTGGTGACTGCCCTCCTGGAAGCCGATCCCGGCATCGAAGTCATCAGCGCGGTGGCCGATCCGCTCTTGGCGATGGTACGCATGAAGATCCAATGGCCCGATGTGCTGGTGCTCGATATCGAGATGCCGCGCATGGACGGCATCACCTTTCTGAAAAAAATCATGAATGAACGGCCGACCCCGGTCGTCATTTGCTCGACTTTGACTGAGAAAGGCGCACAAACGTCGATGGTGGCGCTAGCGGCCGGCGCCGTCGCCATCATCACCAAGCCCAAACTTGGCATTAAGCAGTTTTTAAACGATGCTTGCGACGACTTGATCATGGCCGTCAAAACGGCCGCGCGCGCCAATGTCAAACGCCTCGTCGCCAGCGAAAAACTGAGCGCCGACGCCATCTTGGCGCCCGCCGACAGTCATGGCGCCATGATTCAAACCACCGAGCGGGTGGTGGCGATTGGCACCTCGACGGGCGGCACGCAAGCCCTCGAATATGTGCTCACTGCGCTGCCCAGGGTCGCGCCCGGAATGGTCATCGTGCAGCATATGCCGGAAAAATTTACCGCCGAGTTTGCGGCCCGGCTAAACGGCCTGTGCCAGATCGAAGTGCGGGAAGCGCAACACCAAGATCGGGTGGTGCAGGGGCGGGCCTTGATCGCCCCTGGCGGCAAGCACATGCTGTTGCGGCGCAACGGCGCGCAGTATTTCGTCGACGTGATCGATGGTCCTTTGGTGAACCGGCACCGGCCGTCGGTCGATGTCCTGTTCCGTTCCGTGGCCAAGTGCGCCGGCGCCAACGCGCTGGGCGTGATCATGACCGGCATGGGCGACGACGGCGCCGCCGGCTTGCTCGAGATGCGCAGTGCGGGAGCGCAAACCGTGGCGCAAGACGAGGCCAGTTGCGTCGTGTATGGCATGCCCAAAGAAGCAGTAAAGCGCGGCGCCGTGCAAAAGACGGTTCCTTTGAATGCCATCAGCCGGGAAATTTTGCAGCAGCTCTACATGACGGTGGCTTGACCTGCGAGAAATCGCGCCGGCAGGCAAGGAATTTTTTCACTTGCTTGGTCGAAACAAGCTGTGTTCGATCCGTGTCGCCATCTTCTCCATCGTCCCGTGCCGGCATGTAATCGACGACATTGATCGAAGCCGAGGGGTGTTTGGCCGGGATGCTTTGACGGCGCTCAAGCCACCATGTCGCTTAGATTCCTAAAATAGTGGCATGGGTGAGGGCGAGGCTTTAACGGCTTCGTCGCGACAGTGCAAGGCTGCGGCGATCCACTTTCCCAATACTGAGTCGGCGCGCGCCGGTGGTAGGCGAACTGCCTGGCCCAGCCAGAGAAACCCCGAACCCTTGTCGTTGTAAATGATGCCGGTTCGAATCGCGGCGGGGCCGCGGGTGCTGCACACTCTTGAGAGCGCGAATTTTTTACGGTGCATGCGTGTTGCACGGCACGAGCCAAGCTGCTCCTGGCGGACCGATGGGAGCGGCTTAACAAAACCATGGCTGCCAAGGGTGGATGGGTGAGCTAGCAGCGAAGAACGGAGCCATCAGGCAAGCTGCTTGCGCGGCCGGTCATGGTCACGGCCCAGTCGGCGCAAGACGAGTGCCCAAAGTCGTGAAGCCGACTTTAGAACCTGCTAGCGTAGTGGTGGTTCAGTCTGAAGGAGAGCGTCGCGTGGTTGCGTCCGATAATGATAGACACCAAAGCTGGCAACTTGAAGATATTGATTTTCAGGCCGTGAATGTGGCTTTGGTGCGCGATGATGAATTATTATTTTACATGCTGGCCTCTGCCTCCTTCGTGGAAATTTTGGCAGAGTTGTATAGCAGTAACCTGATCGAACATTTCCGCGACAACGCCGATGTCGTAGCTTGGCTCGAAGAACATTGGCAACGCGAGGAAGTCCAGCACGGGCGTGCGCTCAAAGCCTATGTGCAGGTGGTATGGCCCAAATTTGATTGGGAATCGGCGCATCAAGCCTTCATCGCCGAATATAGTAGGCTATGCACGGCGCAGCAATTGGAGCCTAGCCGTGCGCTGGAGATGGTGGCGCGTTGCGTCGTGGAAACCGGTACGACGACTTTCTATAGTGCCCTGCATGATTACGTTAAGGAGCCTGTGCTACTCGATTTATTTGCCCGTATCAAGGCCGATGAAGCTAGTCACTACACGCATTTTCGGCGTTACTTCGAAGCGTATAACGGCAGCTCGCGGCATGGGGCTTGGGTGGTAATGGCCGCCATCTGGCGCCGGGCCAGTGAAATTCGCGCGCAGGATGCCTATATTGCGTTCAAACATGTCTACCACGGGCGCCACCCGGATCAGTCATTTCGGACTTGTGAGTGGCAAAGTTTCAGCAAACAAATCAGGTTGCATGCTCGTCGTCACTATCCATACGGGATGGCGTTCAAGATGCTGACTAAGCCAGTGCCGCTGGCGCAGCCATTTAAGCGCATATTGCAATGGTCTTTGGTTGGCCTGGCTCGCCTGGCTTCGCTAGGTTGATCGACTAGGCGCCTTCCACGAACGCCGACTTTTTGTACGCATCGGCCCTTCCGCCATGCTTTGCTTTCAACCCGCAAATTTGTGCCATCTCAAAGACGAATACGCACCTTAGTCTATGATCAATATTTCTGTGCGGTATTGACATTGCCGTCTCGGTCGGGATCGATTTGTTATTGAGGTCCGAAATAATAGTGAGGGCCATTGCCATGTCCGCTTCCGGCTTAAACACGGTCGTCTTTTATCCGCGCCACGCCTTGCCTGTTCGAATCATGCATTGGATCAACGTTCTTGCATTTTTTATGTTGCTAATGAGTGGCTTACAGATATTTAACGCGCATCCGACGTTAAATTGGGGGCGTTCTTCCTACAACGGCAAAGGGCCCGTCTTGCAGATGCGTGCCCAGCATGGGGCCGATGGAACGCTGATCGGTATGACCTATGTGCTGGGCCATCAGTTCGTTACGACCGGATTTCTCGGTGCCTCGAGCGGCCCGAACGGTGAACTAGTTGAGCGCGGCTTCCCCGCCTGGGCAACCATCCCCGGCCCGCAGTGGCTGGCCATGGGGCGGCGCTGGCACTTGTTCTTTACTTGGGTATTCGTCGTAAACGGGTTCGCATACGTGATGTATGCCATCTTCAGTCGCCATCTGGCACGCGACTTACTTCCAAACAAGACCGACTTGAGCTCCATCGGGCGCTCCCTCATCGATCACTTGCTGTTGCGTCATCCAAGCGGGGAAGCGGCGAAGCATTACAACGTGCTGCAAAAACTGACTTACCTTATCGTCATCTTCGGCCTGCTTCCGCTCATTGTGTTGACGGGCTGGTCGATGTCACCATGGCTGGATGCGGTGATTCCCGGCTGGGTTGATTGGCTGGCCGGGCGCCAGTCGGGGCGCACGATTCATTTTCTAGCAGCATGGACTCTGGTGGCATTCGTTTTGATCCATGTATTTGAAACGATCGTCAGCGGATTTTGGAACAATTTGCGTTCGATGATTTCCGGGCGCTACCGGATCGAACCACCGGAGTAGGCCAATGACCCCTGTCAGATTTAGTCGCCGCCACGTTCTGGTCCGTGCCCTGGCACTGGGCGCCACGGCGCTGGTGGCCGGTTGCGACCGTCTATCGCGTAGCGAATGGTTTTTCCAGTGGCTGCAACCGGCGGAAAAGCTTTCTCAAGTGACCCAGCATTTGCTAGCGCCCAGGGCATCCATGGCGCAGGAATTTAGCGCAGCAGATCTATCGCCGACCTTTCGTAGCAACGGCAGCTCAAACCCGAGTAATCCGATATACCAAGCCTTAGCGCTCAATCATTTTTCCGAATACCGCCTCAAGGTCTCCGGGCTGGTTGAGAATCCGACCGCGTTCTCGCTCGCTGATTTGCGCTCTCTGCCCAGCAGAACCCAGATTACACGTCACGATTGTGTCGAGGGATGGAGCGCCATCGGCAAGTGGAAAGGAGCACGCTTAAGCGCATTGCTAGAGCATGTTCGCCCGAAGCCTGAGGCGCGTTTTCTCGTGCTGTACTGTGCCGATTCAATGGATGAGGCGGGTAACCAATATTACGAAAGCATCGATATGGAGGATGCCCGTCATTCGCAAACGCTGCTCGCCTATGAACTCAACGATCAGACTTTGCCGGTCGCCAACGGCGCGCCTCTGCGCCTGCGCGTAGAGCGCCAGCTTGGTTACAAAATGGCCAAATACCTGATGGCGATCGAGCTGGTTGACAACTTCGAGAAAATCGGTGGCGGCAAAGGCGGTTACTGGGAAGATCAAGGATATGAATGGTACGCGGGAATTTAAAGTTCTGTCCCCGCCTTCCTCTTTCTCCGGCCCCGATCCTGAACGCCAACTGGGGACCTGTTTTCAGCGTCCTGCTGTGGAAGCGTCGCGCATACAAGGCCGAGCAAAGCGATGGCGAACGCAATGAGTTGAATCCCGCTCAGTTTCTCGCCGAGGATTAGGACGCCGACCACGGCCGCGCTAATGGGGAGCATGACGGTAAATACGCCGGCCTTTGCCGCAGGCACTGATTTTAGCCCAGTCATCCATAACCACACGGTCCAAATGCTGGCAGCTAGTGCGTAAAATACCAGCAGCAGCCACATGTCGCCTTTGAGTGCGCTGAAATGATAGCGCAGCGCAAAATAGATGCCCATCGGTGTCATGAGCAAGAAGCCCCAGAAATTGATGATGGCGGTAATCCTTTTTGGACTGACGACTTTGGTGAGCGTTTTGCCAATGACGGCATACGCGGCTTCACACAACACGGCGCCAAATACGAGCAAATTGCCAAGCCACGCCTGAGATTGGTGGGCGCTGGCCAAGGCTTCTGGCTTCGCCAGTGACAGTATCGCGATGCCGAGCGCGCCGCAGGCGATAGCAGCCCACACCCGCAGGCCGATGCACTCTTTCAAAATGATCCAGCTCATCAGCGCAACCGTTGCTGGAATGGCCGACATAATGACACCGGCCGATACGGCGCTGGTCTTGCTCACGCCATACAGCATGCAGATCGTGAAAAGAAAGTTGCCGAGAAACGACTCGAGAAACAGCAGTTGTTTTGTTTTTGCCGTCATGCTCGGTTCGCCGACGGGTTTCTTCATCCAATGCAACATGGCAAGCCCGCCAATTCCAAAGCGTAACCAAGCCAGCAAAAAAACGGGGAGGGCAGTGGTCAAGGGTTTGGACAGGGCAACGTAGGTTCCAACCAGGGACATACTCAACGCCAAACAGCCGTAGGCCGTCATGCGGCTCGGGGTATAACTCATTTCGTGCGACTTTCGCTAATGTGCAATTTTGGCGGCGAAAGCTTGCCGCCGTGTTGCCTTATCTATTTGGGGCCGCGGCGCATTTTCTAAAGTTGGGCCTGCGCTATTCGTTGGCACGGCCGAGGCTGTAGGCTTCGTTAGAAGGACACCCCCATTTGCGAAAGAAGCACTTGCATGGGCCAAGCCGATGCGGCGCTCCAACAGCGCGTTAAGGCGCCGTAGCGGGGACCTCTTTTTTCGGTTCACTTTGCATAAAATGGCGTTTGCTCAACGCCGCATCAAGCAATTTATCGTGGCCGTAAATGTCTTGAAAGAAATAGACCTTGCCATCGCCTTTGACAATTGCCGTGGCATAGGCAATTACCACCGGCAACGGTTGCTTTAGACGAATGGTTTTTGAGTTGCCATTTTCCATGGCGCCGCGGATACGCTCCTCCGTCCATTCTGGCTGATCTTGCAAGACAAACCTTGCCAGCGCGACTGGATCTTCCACTCTGATGCAGCCATGACTGAAGTCGCGCCGGTCACGTTTAAAAAGTTGCGGTGCCGGTGTGTGGTGGAGGTAAATATTGTCGTTGTTTGGGAAAATGAATTTAATGTCGCCCAGCGCATTTTTTGGCCCCGGTCGCTGGCGAATGCGCAGTTGCCCGTTCGTTAGGGCCTCCAGATTGGCCGCTGACAGGGTCGAGATGACGCGCCCGTCGCCGCGCACAAACTCCAAGCCCTCTGAGTTGAAATAAGCGGGGTCGCGGCGCAACTTTGGCACTGTTTCGGCTTTGACAATCGATGGCGGAATGTTCCAATACGGGCTAAATTCGATGAAACGCATATCCTCAAAAAAAACCGGGGTTTTTGTATCTAAGGCCTTGCCTACGATGACATTCATCGTCACTTTCATGCTGATCTGGCCTTCATTAATATCGTAGGCGCGCAAGACGAACTCGGGTAAATTCACCACAATCATTCGGTTGCCCAACAGCAATGGCGTCCAGCGCAAGCGTTCGAGTGTCAGCTCGATTTGGCGTACGCGCACGGCGATCGGGGTATTGATTTGTTCCAAGGTCCCTTTGCCGATAACGCCATCTGCGGTCAGCCCGTGACGCAGCTGAAACGCCTTGACGCCATCGACCAGGGCGCCTTCGTATCTGGCCGGTATTTTTGCGCCCGCCGCCATATCCCCGAGCGCCACCAGTTTCGCTGCCAAGGCGGCAGCGCCAACATAGGCCCGAGCGGGGGCGGTTTTCTTTGCCGGCATGGGTGGGATACGTCGCTGCAACGCCGGGTCATTTGCAAGCAGGCGGTACTTTGCCAGCGCTTGCCGCAAGCTAAGGTAAAGGGGCACCTTTGGCGCCACGTCCCGAATGGCTGCCGTCAGCGTGTGGTTTGCCACAGCCTGTCTCAGGTAGCTGGCCGGATCTAGTTGCTTTGAAGGCAAAGCAAACGCTGTGTGAACAGTACGGGGGTCCACCCGCCCGTAGTGAAGATCCGAAATGAAATGTTCTACCGCCTGCGTCAGAGTGCCCGAAAGGGTCGATTGTTCAGCAGGCGAGAGGGGGGCTTGAGTCGCCTTGTCTATCGCGAGCGCAAGAGGGTTTGCTAAATAATCGCTGGGATCCAGACCATCCGTAGCAGCATTTTGCAAAATATTCACCGCTTCGACGGCATCAGCGGTGGGGCGTCCATTGGCCAACCAGGCGGGAAATTCATTGGCTAGCGCCTGGCCCGCCATGCCCAGTAGGAAGACTAGCAATACGTACGGCGCGTATTTGCCACCCCGATGGCAAAAGCCTGTTGTGTTATCTGGTGTCATCATTAATTCATTCCTTGCCGATCCCGTTTCTTGCCAAACTGACACTGCGCTGCTGCATGCAAGTTGATTAGCGGCATGTATTGCGCTGTGAAATTGTAATGCACCGGGGTGGGAGGGGCCAACTTTTTTTCCGCCGCGCTCGTGCTCGCCGCTGGCGCTGACCGTCAATAAAAGGAAGGCATTTCACCTGCCGTTCATGCTAGAGCTTCAGTCTGCTTTGGTCAGAAGCCCGAGCCAACCTAGAAAATCGGCTTTCATCGCCGCGCCGATCTCATGGCCAATGGGATAGCGGCGTGTCACATGGACCACGCCTAGGAGTCTGTCGGAGTC
>PKWL01000125.1 GCA_003133225.1 Janthinobacterium sp. | reverse complement strand
AAAAGTTGAGGTCAGCGGCAGCAGGCAGGGAATGAGGCGGTTGGCCATGTGCAGATCGAAATGGTGTTCGAAGAAGAACAGCAGCAAGCGGCCCTGCACCTGGATCACACCGATGCTGGCCGGTATCGCAATGACCCAGCCCTCGCTCATCCCGCTTTCGCGCACAGGTTCACCATGTGCGCCGGCAACGCCACCGTGACCGCCATCAGCAGGATGACAAAGTCGCCGATCAGCAGGAACGGGGCACTGCACATCAGCCGCAGCACGTCTTTCGAGACCAGTGCATCACCGGTCGCGACCTGCGCCAGCGAACGCGGTGCGCCGCGCAGCATGAGCGCGTGCAGCGGCGCGTACAGCAGAAAATGAACCAGCGCGAGGCCGGCCAGCGCGTGGCGCCAGCCCCAGTGCGCGATCAGCCAGGCGGTGAGCGGAATGAAGACCGTGCTGGCAGGGCCGCCGAGAAAAGTCATCGTGATGATGGCGCGCCGGAAATCGTTCGGAAAACGCCGCGTCACGACGGCAAAGGCTTGCGAGTAAAGAACCCCCGCCATCGCTGCACCAAGCCCGGCCCAGACCGCATAGAAACCGGGAACACCCGTCACCTGACTGTGCAGCAGCAGGCAGACGCCGGCCAGCACCAAGCCGGTCGTCATGACGATGCTCTCATGGCCGCGGTCGATCCAGCGCCCCACCGGGTAGGCCATCAGGCCCTCGACCAGCAAAGCCAGGCTGAAGGCCACGGAGGATTCGACCCGGCTCAGCCCCAGCTCGTGCTCCACGGGCGTCATCAGGAGGGCGAAGGTATAGAAGACGCTGCCCTAGCTGATCAACTGCGCCAGTGACAGCCAGCCCACGATGCGAAAGACAGGTTGAACCGGGTTTTGCATCGGCAAAGTCAGCCTGTAGAGCGCAGTGTGCGCCGGTATTGCATCGCCTCGGCCACATGCGTCACCTGCGTGGTACGGGCACCGGCCAGATCGGCAATGGTGCGCGCTACTTTGAGCGCCCGGTGCGTGCTACGCCCGGACCAGCCCAGGCGCGCGGCGGCAAGGTTCAAAAACCTGGCAGCGGCCTCATCGAGCAACAAATAGGTGTCAATTTCCTGCCCTTGCAAGGCCTGGTTGGCCTTGCCCTGGCGTGCCACAGCGAATGTGCGGGCGGCGCTGCAACGGGCGCGGATGGTGGCGCTGGACTCACCCGGTGCGGCCTGCATCAAATCGGCAGGCGCAATGGTGGGAACTTCAACGTGCAGGTCAATCCGGTCGATCAGCGGGCCGCTCAACTTGCTCTGGTAGCGCGCCACTTGGTCGGGTGTGCAGCGACATTTTTTTTGCGCCGAGCCCAGGTAGCCGCAGGGGCAGGGATTCATGGCCCCGATCAATTGAAAACGCGCCGGAAACTCGGCGCGCCGCGCAGCGCGTGAGATTGTGATCACACCCGACTCGAGCGGCTCGCGCAGGGCTTCCAGTGCGGCACGCGGGAACAGTCTGATTCATCCAGAAACAAGACACCATGGTGCGCCAGCGAAATCTCGCCGGGCCGTGGTGGCGAACCACCGCCCACCAACGCCACCGCACTGGCCGTATGGTGCGGGCTGCAAGTGGGCCGCTGCCCCCAACGCTTCAGCGAAAAACGCCCGCCCAGGCTGGCGATGGCGGCACTTTGCAGCGCTTCATCGGTGGTCATGGGCGGCAATAGACCAGCAAAGCGGTGTGCCAGCATCGACTTGCCGGCACCGGGCGGCCCCATCAACAGGAGGCTGTGACCACCGGCGGCGGCAATCTCCAACGCGCGTTTGGCTCCGAGTTGGCCCTTGACATCAGCCAAATCAAGGTATTGCATCTCATCGATCTGTGGCTTCGAGACGACCCGCGCCCAGCCCGATGTTGGCTCTGCAGGCGGCGCGTCTGGCGCTCGCGCTAAAAAATGCTGCACCACATCGAGCAGATGCTGCGCCCGATAGACTTGGGCGTCGGGGACCAAAGCGGCTTCCTCGGCACTGTCAGGCGGCAACACCAGCTGCGTCACGACCCGGCCCGCGTGCAGCGCCAGACTCATGGCCAGCGCACCGCGCACGGCTCGCAATTCACCTGAGAGCGAAAGCTCACCGGCAAACTCGTAGCCAATGAGTTTGGTCGCGTCGATTTGGCCGCTAGCGGCCAGAATGCCCAGCGCAATCGGCAGATCAAAACGCCCGGAATCCTTGGGCAAGTCAGCCGGTGCCAGATTGACGGTGATACGCTTGTTGTGCGGGAATTCCAGAGCCGAGTTTTGAATGGCACTGCGCACCCGTTCCCGCGCTTCCTTGACTTCGACGTCAGCCAGACCCACCAGCGTAAAACTAGGCAGGCCATTGGCCAGATGCACCTCCACGGTGACGGCGGCGGCATCCAGGCCCAGCAAGGCACGGCTTTGAACCAAAGCAAGACTCATCAGAATTTCTCTCCAAAAGAGTGCAGCCGGGAAGCAGCGTGTCTGTTACACGCACGCAATCAGTGCGGACTGTTTTTTTATACAGATATCTTAACGCAAGCCACGTGAATCGGTGCACCGGGCGTGGCAATACTTGGCACGGAGCCTGACCAGAAAACTGGCACGTTCCGTGCTTATGGTTGGTGTCCCTTTACTTTTCTGGAGTACTTTATGAAGTTCAAAGCAACATCTACCATCATCCTGTGCACGCTGCTGGCCAGCACGGCGGCCATGGCACAAACGAAAGTGCCCGAACCAGATTACACGTTGTCCTACAACGTGGGTGCGGTCAGCGACTATCGCTTTCGCGGCATGGCGCAAACGTCGTTCAACCCGGCATTGCAAGCGGGTGTTGACTTCGCACACAAGAGCGGTTTTTACCTGGGCACCTGGGGCTCCAACGTTTCCTGGCTCAAGGATTACGCGGGTGCCACCCAAGGCGCTCTTGAAATTGACTTGTACGGTGGCTTCAAGGGAGAAATAAGCAAGGATTTCACGTATGACCTGGGCCTGATCACCTACCAGTACCCCGGCAACAACGCCGCCACCAACGCCGACACGACCGAACTCTACGGCGCCTTGACCTATGGCCTGGTGACTGCCAAATACAGCCGCAGCACGGGCAACTTCATCGCCAATCCGAACAGCGCCGGCAGCGCCTACCTGGAAGTGGCGGCCAACATTGACTTGGGCAACGGCTTCACGCTTACGCCGCACCTGGGTCGCCAGAGCATTGCCAATGTGCTCAACAACGCAGGGGACTGCACGGACTATGCGCTGACGCTTGGCAAAGATTTTGGCAACAGTCTGTCAGCCACCGTTGCGGCCATAGGAACCAACGCCGACAAAGGTTTCTACACCGATTCGCAAGGCAGATTCTTGGGTAAAAGTGTCCTGGCGCTGGGCCTGAAATACAGCTTTTAACCGCACCCGTTTTCAATCCATCAGGAGCATTCATGAAACTCGTTACCGCCATCATCAAACCCTTCAAGCTCGACGAAGTGCGTGAAGCACTCTCGGCCATCGGCGTGCAGGGCATCACCGTCACCGAAGTCAAAGGCTTTGGTCGCCAAAAAGGCCACACCGAGCTCTACCGCGGGGCCGAATACGTGGTTGATTTTTTACCCAAGGTCAAAGTCGAAGCGGCCGTCTCTGACGAGCTGGTGGATCGCGTTATTGAGGCGATTGAGGGCGCTGCCCGCACCGGCAAGATCGGCGACGGCAAGATCTTTGTTTATGACGTCCTGCAAGTTATCCGTATTCGTACCGGCGAAACCGGCGTGGAGGCCTTATGAAAACTTTTATTATTTCCCTTGCTCTTGGCTTCAGTCTGCTTGCCGGTGGCACGCTCGCACTGGCCCAAACCCCAGCCGCAGCGCCTGCGGCAACCGCTTCAGCAGAAGCCCAGCCCACAGACACTGCACCGGCAGCGCCTGCGGCAGCTGCCACGGCCGCTGCACCAGCTGCCCCAGCCTCTGCTACCGCAGCGCCCGCCCCGGTGCCCAACAAGGGCGATGTGGCCTGGATGATCGTCGCTACCGCCTTCGTCATCATGATGTCGATCCCGGGCCTGGCCCTGTTCTACGGCGGCCTGGTCCGCAACAAGAACATGCTGTCGGTGCTGATGCAGGTGTTCGTCACCTTCTCGATGATCGTAGTGCTGTGGTGTTTGTACGGCTACAGCCTGGCCTTTACCGAGGGCAACCAGTTCATTGGTGGTTTTGACCGCATCTTCATGAGAGGTTTGTTCGATCCGATGAAGGGTGAATTCGCGATGGCCGCGACTTTCAGCAAGGGTGTGGTCCTGCCTGAACTGCTGTTCATGGCGTTCCAGGCCACCTTCGCGGCTATCACCTGCTGCCTGATCATCGGCGCCTTCGCCGAGCGCATCAAGTTCTCGGCCATGCTGATGTTCATGGCGCTGTGGTTCACCTTCAGCTACACACCCGTTGCCCACATGGTGTGGTTCTGGATGGGTCCGGACGCCTATACCGGCAAGGAAGTGGTTGACGCGATGAACGCCAAGGCCGGCATGATCTGGCAGTGGGGCGCACTCGACTTTGCCGGCGGTACCGTGGTGCACATCAACGCGGCTGTGGCCGGCCTGGTCGGCGCCTTTGTGATCGGCAAGCGTACCGGCTACGGCAAGGATTCCATGACCCCGCACAGCCTGACGCTGACGATGGTCGGTGCTGCCCTGCTGTGGGTCGGCTGGTTCGGCTTCAACGCCGGCTCGGCACTGGAAGCCAACGGCACGGCGGTGCTGGCCTTCATGAACACCTTCTCGGCCACGGCTGCTGCCGTGCTGGCCTGGTGCGTCGGTGAAGCCCTGATGCGCGGCAAGGCCTCGATGCTGGGTGCCGCTTCCGGCGCGGTGGCGGGTCTGGTGGCGATCACCCCGGCCTGCGGCAACGTTGGCCTGATGGGCGCCATTGTGATTGGCTTCGTGGCTGGTTTCGCCTGCCTCTGGGGTGTCAATGGCCTCAAGAAAATGCTCGGTGCAGACGACTCGCTGGATGTGTTCGGTGTACACGGTGTCGGCGGTATCGTGGGAGCGCTTTTGACGGGCGTGTTTAACAGCCAGGCGCTCGGTGGCCCCGGCCAGGTCAGTGACTGGGTGACGGCCGCTGTCTCGTCGGTGCCGATTGCGGACGCAGTCTGGATCCAGCTCAAGGCGGTGCTGACGACCATCGTCTGGTCCGGGGTGGTCTCCTTCCTTGCCTACAAGATCGTCGATATGACCATCGGTCTGCGCGTCAGCGAAGAAGACGAGCGTGAGGGCTTGGACATCACGTCGCATGGGGAGACGGCTTACAACTAAAGCGAGTCATCCGCAACATCAACCACCCGGTTCCCCGGGTGTGCATGGGGCGGATGTTGGGCGCGACATAAAAAAGTCCAAAAGACGCGGCGCGCCCAACATCCGCCCCACGCGCTCCGTTTTTCTTGTCGATTTCTGCTGATTGAGTAGGTCGCCCGTGTTACCTTTGGGTGCTAGCATTCACCAAGCAGCGCAGCGGTGGCACAGTTGTCCGGACGGTGCGCGGGAATAGCCAAAAAGCTATCATCAGCGATTCTGGGGGCAAAAACATGAAATACCACAGACTACTGGCCAGTGTGCTGTTCACCGTTTTTCTTGCTGCATGCGGCGGTGGTGGTGGAACGGATAACGTTGCGGCGCCGGCAGTCAATGCTGTCGGTTCTGGTCAATTCAAGGACGCAGTACTCCTAAAGACAGCGACCAGCAGCCAAATTGCAGCGGCGATTGAACTCGCTGGCAACTCGGCGTTTCGTGCCACTCCGCGCTACGCGGTTCAGGCTTATCGCATGACTTATTTGACGCTCGATGGGCTGGGCCAGCAGATACTTGCCTCCGCTTTGCTTGCAGTCCCTCAAAAACCAGGCAACGCCCTCAGCCCGGTTTTCAGTTATCAACACGGCACTATCACGATGGATGCCGACGCACCGAGTAATCTCGCAGATATAGCAGGTCCGGAAGTAGTACTGGCATCCTTGGGTTATATCGTGCTGTCGGCTGACTACGTTGGCTACGGGGCGTCGAAAGGCGCGCCCCACCCTTACCTGCTGTCCGGGCCGTCGGCGTCAGCGGTCGTCGATATGCTGACGGCGGCCAGGTATTGGCGGCAGACGCAGAACCTGCCCGACAACAAGCAACTCTTTCTGGCAGGTTATTCGGAAGGGGGCTATGTGACGATGGCAACCCACCGGGCGCTGCAAGCGGGCACTGCACCAGAGCGCAATCAAATTGTCAGCGTGGCGCCGGGCGCCGGCCCCTACAACGTTGGCTTGACACTGGATGAAGCACTCAAAATTGTGGGCCAACAGTACCCACTGCTGGGCGTGGTGCTCAATCCCGGTTTTCTCAGATACCTCAGTGATACTGATCGGCACAATGTGCGCGATCTGTTGCTCCAGCTGTTGTTGGGAAGCAGTGCCGATGTGACCTTTATGCCGACCTTTCTAGACAACTATATGGCCGACGATAGAACGTCCATTGGAATCATGAGCGACGTGTACGACTGGGGCCCTGTAGCTCCGGTGCATCTTTTCCATGGCCGTGACGACCTTACCGTCTCTTACCTGAACGCGACCAGTACCTTGCAAGCGATGCAGGCCAGGGGTTCCGGGAATCTGGTTAGCTTGACCGACTGTACAGCTCAGCCGGCCGGACATTCGGAGTGCGTGCTGCCCTATTGGCAGTTCATGCTGGATACCTTCGCGAAGGTGGCGAAAGATCTTTGAGAACTGCCGCTATGCGACTCACGCTCGAGCATCATCGGCGCTGAACCGGCGGTTTTTGTGGTCCATGGATAATGCGTTTAAACGTTTTATCCAGGGCCACTTTTTTATGGACTCCCTCATTTGCGAAATCACTGAGCGAATTGTCAGCGCCAGCGCAGCGCGCAAACCACTGCGCATCCGCGCCGGGGGCTCCAAAGACTTTTACGGCGAGTCGCTGCAAGGCGAGTTGCTTGACCTGAGCGCGCTCAGCGGCATCATCAGCTACGAGCCTAGCGAATTGGTGGTGACAGTACGCGCCGGTACGCCACTGACTGAGCTGAAAGCCGCGCTGGCTGAGCGCGGCCAGTGCCTGGCATTTGAGCCACCCCACTTTGGGAGCCCTGGTGCCAGCGCCACTTGTGGCGGCATGGTGGCGGCGGGCCTGAGCGGCCCGTCCCGTGCCAGCGTCGGTGCCGTGCGCGACTACGTGCTGGGTGTCAAGCTGCTCAATGGCCGCGGCGAGTTGCTTACTTTTGGCGGCCAGATGATCAAGAACGTTGCGGGTTACGACGTTTCGCGCTTGATGGTAGGTGCTCTGGGCACGCTCGGTGTGCTGACTGAAATCTCGCTCAAGGTGCTGAGCACCAGCGCTGCCGAAGCGACGTTGATGTGCAGCGGCCTGAAGCAGCAGACGGCGCTGGATTTGCTCAATCGCTGGGGCGGTCAGCCGCTGCCGCTCAACGCCAGTTGCTGGCTGTTTGACGCTACTGCCAGCCCGGCGCGTGATTATTTGTTTGTGCGTTTGCGTGGTGCCGCAGCTGCCGTCGAAGCCGCCTGCCCGCGTCTCATGGCCGACGTGCAAGCGGCCGATGGTGCTGCCGTCGCAATGGACAACGCCCAGACCGCAGCCGACTGGGATGCCTGCCGCGACCAGACGCTACCGTTCTTTAAGCCACCCGCGCCTGAACTGGGTTTGTGGCGCTTGTCGGTGCCGCAAACCGCACCTGTGTTGGAGCTGCCCTATGCCCAGTTGATTGAATGGCATGGCGGTCAGCGTTGGCTCTGGGCACCGCTTGCTGCAAGACAGCAACTGGCCCAGACCGCAGCGTCCGTGGGCGGCCACTTGACGCTGTTTCGTGCGCCTTTGGAAAGCGCCGATCTGTCGCTGCGTCGCTTCACACCGTTGAACGCCACGCTGGGCGGAATTCACCAGCGCCTGAAAGCCGAGTTTGATCCGGCCGGAATTTTTAATCGCGGTCGGATCTACCCTGACTTCTAAGCGTCATGCAAACCCAGCTCGCCCCTGAATACCAAGGCAGCGCCGACGGCCTGGCAGCCGAAGCCATTTTGCGCAAATGTGTGCATTGCGGTTTTTGCACCGCCACCTGCCCCACCTACCAGTTGCTCGGTGACGAGCTTGACGGTCCGCGCGGGCGCATCTACCTGATCAAGCAGGTGCTCGAAGGCCACTCGCCCACGCGCAAGACGCAGCGCCATCTGGACCTCTGCCTGACCTGTCGCAGTTGCGAGTCCACCTGCCCCAGCGGCGTGCAGTACGGCGATCTGCTCGATATCGGGCGCAAGCTGGTGGAAGCCAAAGTGCCACGCCCACTGAAAGAACGCGCGCTGCGCTGGGTGCTCAAGAAAGGCTTGACCTCGGCGCTGTTTTCCCCGGCGATGGCGCTGGGCCAAAGGGTGCGCGCGTTGCTGCCAGCGGCACTGAAGAACAAGGTGCCGAAACCACAAGATGCGGGCCGCTGGCTGAGCGGCGAGCACGCGCGCAAAGTGCTGTTGCTGGCGGGCTGTGTGCAGCCCGCCATGAGCCCCAACATCAACCGTGCCAGCGCCCGTGTGCTCGATGCGATTGGCATCCAGACGGTGATCGCGCCCAAGGCCGGCTGCTGTGGTGCGGTCAAGTTTCATCTGAACGACCAGGAGGGCGGCAAGGCCGAGATGCGCGCCAACATCGATGCCTGGTGGCCTTATGTTGAAACTGCTGCGGGCGCCGCGGCCGTCGAAGCCATTCTCATGAATGCTTCCGGCTGCGGTGTCACCGTCAAGGAGTACGGTCACTTTCTCAAAGACGACCCGGCTTACGCGGCCAAAGCGGCGCGCATCAGCGCCCTGACCCAGGACCTGAGCGAATGGTTGCCCGAGATCAGCGAGAAGCTGCGCGGTAAAGTCTCGAAGCAAGTTGCAACGCTGGCTTACCACCCACCCTGCTCGCTGCAACACGGCCAGCAACTGCGTGGCGGCGTGGAGAAATACCTCGGCGAGCTGGGCTTCGACATCAAAGTGACTGGCGCTGAAGCGCACCTGTGTTGCGGCTCGGCGGGCACCTACTCGGTGCTCAACCCGGGTCTGTCGCAGCAACTGCGTGATCGTAAACTAGGCCACCTCAATATCACCTTTGGCGGCTTGCCGCCCGATGTCATCGTGTCAGCCAACATGGGCTGCATCACCCACTTGCAAAGCGGCACCACCACGCCGGTACGCCACTGGATTGAAGTGCTGGACCAGGCGTTGCAGCCTTCAATGCAGGCGGGTCGGTCAGCGCGGCCTTAATCTCGCGCAAGGTCAATGACGTCGCGGTGGCCGAAGCCTTTGCTGTTGTCGATGAAATAGAAACACTCCGGCTCCAATCTGAACCAGCGCACCCGCGCCACGGCCTTGAGAATTTGTGGCGCTACGTTCCCCAGTGGATTGATGAATGGAAACTTTTTTTGGTACAGCTGTTGCGCGTCGCGTTCCTCTTCGTCGTGGAGTTGCCGGACGCGCCCTTCCATCTGAATGCCCTTGATCGCCCGCCAGTCGTGATAGTCTTCCTGAATCGTCGCTGCACAGCGAGGATTCTGCGCAAGATTGAGGCAGTGGCGGCTGTTCGGCGAAGACAAAAAAATCAAGGAAACGTCGTCTCGGGCGTAAAACACGGCCGCCGCCCAGGGGCCTTGTTCACCGTGCGTGGCAAGTGTCGCGACATGGTGCGTGCTGAGATAGTCTGCGACGGGTTGCGGCAATAGCATCATTGCACCTGGCGCGCTAGTACTCAGACACAGAGGTATCGGAACAAAATGAAAGTGATGGATTCGCGCTCAGGCCTAGGCGCAAACCGCAGACATAGCTGTGGCTATGGCGAGGATTTGCAACGACGGCATGGGTGCGAAGACGCGCTTTCATGTTTCGATATTTCTGTGTCTGAGTACTAGCTTCAAATGCGCGTACAACATTCAGTGGTGGGAGTTTTTTCATGGCGGCAAAGTAGGTACTTCAAAGTGTTACTCTCGATCAGTATAGTTGCCTGCCCGAATTTTGCTGTGGCTCTGGGGCAAAATCACGCCTGTCCAGCCAAGATTTTTCCACCATGGCGACCGGCCTTAATTTGACATCCACATGACTTTCCCCAACGCCCTTGAAAATCTGAACATCCTGGCGCAGCAGACCCTGCTGCCGCCCGCACAGCTGCACGACGAAGTGCCCGCCAGCAAGCGCGCCACCCAGACCGTGCGCAAGGCGCGCAAAACCCTGATCGATATTTTGAGCGGGCGCGACCGGCGCTTGCTGGTGGTGGTGGGGCCGTGCTCGATCCACGACATACCCGCGGCGATGGACTATGCCCAGCGCCTCAAAACCCTTGCGGACGAACTCGCCGACCAGCTCTTCATCGTCATGCGGGTCTATTTCGAAAAGCCCCGCACCACGGTCGGCTGGAAAGGCTTGATCAACGACCCACGCATGGACGACTCGTTTCAAATAGAAGAAGGCCTGCACCTGGCACGCCAACTGCTGGTGGACTTGAACGAGCTCGGTTTGCCCTGCGGCACCGAGGCGCTCGACCCGATCACGCCGCAATACCTGGGCGACCTGATTGCCTGGAGCGCCATCGGTGCGCGCACCACCGAGAGCCAGACGCACCGTGAAATGGCCAGCGGCCTGTCCAGCCCGGTCGGCTTCAAAAACGCCACCGAAGGCGACCTTGGCGTGGCCATCAACGGCATGCTCTCGGCGGCGCAGCCGCATACCTTTCTGGGCATCAATGGTGCCGGTCAAGTGGCGTTGACGCAAACCCGGGGCAATGCTTTTGGCCATCTGATTCTGCGCGGCGGCAGCGTGCCCAACTACGACTCAGTGGCGGTCTCCGAGGCGCAAGCGGCGCTGGAGGCGGCCAAGCTGCCAGTCAACATTGTGGTGGATTGCAGCCACGCCAACTCGCGCAAAAACCACGCGCTGCAAACGCTGGTGCTCAAAGACGTGATCGGCCAGATTGTGGAAGGCAACACGGCGATCAAAGGCGTGATGCTGGAGTCCAACCTGTTCGAGGGCAACCAAAAACTCGGCAACCCGGCCGACTTGCGCTACGGCGTCTCCATCACCGATGCCTGCCTGGGCTGGGACACCACCGCCGCCTGTTTGCGCGAAGCGGCGGCGCGGCTGCGCTCCAGAGCGCTTTAGCTTTGCTCATGACCCCGCAAGATTTCATCGAAAAGTGGGGGCCCGGTGGCCCAGCGTTTGATCTCAATGAGCGCCAGGGCGCGCAGCCGCATTTCATTGACTTGTGCCAGTTGTTGGGCGTCCCCACACCGGGCAGCCAAGGCGACTACATCTTTGAACAAGACACCTTGGTGTTGGGCGAGGCACGCGGTTATGCCGACGTTTTCAAACGCGATCACTTTGCCTGGGAAAACAAAGCTCCCGGAAAAAATCTTGACACTGCGCTCAAGCAGTTGCTTACCTACAGTTTGGCGCTCTCCAACCCGCCGCTGCTGGTGGTATGTGACCGCCTCACGATTCGCATCCACACCCAGTTCAACGGCCATCCTTCTGAAGTGCACACCGTGCTGTTGGGTGAACTGGACCAACCCGCAAAACAGTCGCTCTTGCGCCGCCTCTGGACAGACCCCGAGAGCTTTCGCCCCCAAAAGACCAGCCGCGACATCACCGAGGACGCCGCCAAAAGTTTTTCGACCCTGGCTGAAGGGCTGCGTCGTCGTGATGCTGCAAACGCTGAGATAACACAACAACACGCCAACCAGGTGGCCCACTTCCTGACGCAGTGCCTGTTCTGCTTTTTTGCCGAAGACGTGGGCTTGTTGCCGGGGCGCATGTTCGAGCGACTGGTCAACAACAAGAACCTCACCAGCGACAAACTCAGGCTCGGGTTAACCAACCTGTTCACCGCCATGTGCGACGGTGGCCTGTATGGCAATGACGACATTCCCTGGTTCAACGGCGGCCTGTTTAAAAAAGTCAATGTGCCCGCCTTGACCATCATGGAAGTGACCGAACTGCGCAACGCCGCGGCGCTGAACTGGTCGGCGATTGATGTCTCAATTTTCGGCACCCTGTTTGAGCGCGGTCTTGATCCGAGCAAGCGCAGTCAATTGGGCGCGCACTACACCGACCCGGCAACCATCTTGCGTATTGTGGATCCGGTTTTGAGCCGGCCACTGCTCCAAAAATGGGAGCTGGTTGCGCAGGATATCCGGGCATTAATGGCCAAAAGCAGCAACAAAAAAAGTGCTGCCATCAAACTGCCGGGGCAGAAGAAAAGGCAAGCCAGCCCCGGTGACAAAAGTTACCAGCAGGCGCAGCGTCTTTTTCTTGATTGGCTCGATTTTCTGCGCGATTACCGCGTGCTCGACCCGGCTTGTGGCAGCGGCAATTTTTTGTTTCTCGGCCTCAAGGCGCTCAAAGACATTGAGCACAAGAGCCACCTGGACGCCGCCGCTTTTGGTTTGGATCGCGAAGCTGATCTGGTCACCGGTCCGCACAATGTTCTGGGGATTGAACTCAACGAATACGCCGCCGAGCTGGCCCGCGTGACGGTCTGGATCGGCGAACTGCAATGGCGAATGGCCCACGGCTACGATTTCAAGACCAACCCGGTGCTGGAACAGCTCGACAACATCGAGTGTCGCGATGCACTGCTGTCGTTTATTGAACCCGGGGCGCGTGCCGCCCTGCCAACGTTGTCGGCCGAAGCCACTGAGGAAAACGGGGTCGGATCCGAATTCATGCGCGACACCTCCCCGAAGGCTGCCAATCTCAAACGAAATTCGGCTCTGACCCCGCTTTCCGGTACCGCTGAAGCAAAGCAAGTCGTCGAAGCCACCTGGCCCAAAGCCAATGTGGTAATTGGCAACCCGCCGTTTTTGGGCGGCAAAAAATTTGTCAAGGAACTTGGTGAAAATTACGCGAACACTTTGAGAACCGTGTTCAGTGGGCGTGTACCGGGGCTTGCCGATTTAGTTGCTTACTGGTTTGAGAAAGCCCGAGCTCAAATGATGGCGGGGCAGCTTTCCGTAGCGGGCTTGGTTGCGACAAACTCATTGCGCGATGGCTTTGGACGCGAAGTGCTGAAAAGATTGAATAATGACACGCCCATATTTGAGGTTTGGAGCGATGAACCGTGGATTAACGAAGGTGCCGCAGTGCGGGTGTCGTTGATTGCCTTCTCGCCCCTTGTGCAAGACAGAACGTTGAATGGCAATCGGGTCGACGGAATCACCTCTGACCTTAACGCGACGAGTGTTTCGGATGCCGTCGACGTGACCACTGCCAAGCCACTACCCGGGGGTGAGGGTGTCGCCTTTCAAGGCACGACGCGATCTGGTCCATTCGACATACCTGGCAACACAGCACGGAGCTGGCTTGCCTTTCCCAACCCCAATGGAAAGTCAAATGCCGATGTGGTACGGCCTTGGTCAAACGGCCTAGATGTGACCCGCCGCCCATCTGACACCTGGATTGTCGATTTCGGCATCAGCATGACAGCAGCAGAAGCGAGCCTCTATGAAGCACCTTATGAACACTGCCGTCTTCACGTTAAACCTACACGGGAAAAAAATCGCAATCCAAAACTCGTCGAGCAGTGGTGGCACTACGACGGCGTGCGAGTGGGTATGCGTAAAGCCATCTTGCCATTGCGCCGCTACATCGTAACGACAATTACCGCCAAATATCGCATTTTTGTGTGGTTTCACCCCACCAAGTTGCCCGATGCAACTTTGGTAGCGTTTGCAAGATCGGACGATGTAACGTTCGGCGTGCTTCACTCACGGTTCCATGAGGTTTGGTCACTGCATGTGGGCTCAACGCTTGAAGATAGACCTCGCTATGTGCCTGGAGCCTGCTTCGAAACCTTCCCTTTCCCCGCTGGCCTGACCCCAGCCGACACAGCCGACCAGCGCACAGAACTCGTGGCAGGCGGCGCACTCATCCCGGGAATTTGGGGTCAGAGTCCTGGACTTGGGGTCTTGCCAAATTCGACGGAAACCATGTCCGCAAGCGGCCATGCGAAATTGGAATTCGACCCCAAATTCCCTGCCACCGTTGCAAGCCAACACAGCGCGGCGGGGGTGGTTTCAATACGTGATGTTGCCATCACCATAGCCACCGCCGCCAAGCGCCTCAACGACCTGCGTGAGAACTGGCTCAACCCACCCGAGTGGACGCATCGCGTGCCCGAAGTCGTTCCGCTGAGCATGAGCGAGTCGCCTTACCCAGACCGCATCGAACCCAAACCCGGCATCAGCCAGACCGACCTCAAGGCACTGCAACAGCGCACGCTGACCCATCTCTACAATTTGTCGCCGGCCTGGCTTGCCCTGGCCCATCAGCAGCTCGACGCAGCCGTTGCCAGCGCTTACGGCTGGAATGACTACACCCCCGACATGCCCGATGAAGAAATCCTGAAACGCTTGCTGGCGTTGAATCTGGAGCGATCAGCGAATTAACTGAGGGACACCCACTTACTTGGCTGCGGCTGAAAACAGCCGCGAGGCGGAGGTGGGGCGGATGTTGGGCGGCGACATAAAAAAGTCCGTAGGACGCGGAGCGCCCGGCATCTGCCCCGCCCCCGCCGTCCGAATACCCGCAAAGAAGCACGGCCTCGGTCCCCGCCTCGCGCGCTTAAAGCCCCAGCATCAGCTTGAGGTTTTGCACGGCGGCGCCGCTGGCGCCTTTGCCCAGGTTGTCCAGGCGCGCCACCAGCACGGCGTGGTGAAAGGCATCATCGCCGCCCTGGTTGGCGAACACGCGCAGTTCCATCTTGTCGGTACCGGCCAGCACCAGCGCGTCGAGCCGGTCGTCGGCGGTGGCGCTTTCTACGCTGACCCATTCGCAGCCCGCGTAATGTTGGGCCAGTGCGTCATGCAAATCCTGCGCACTCGGGCGCAGCGGCAGCAGATCCAGCTGCAGCGGCAATTGCACCAGCATGCCCTGCCTGAAATTGCCGACCGAGGGGATCAGCAGCGGACGGCGGGTCAGACCGGTGTACTTCATGATCTCGGGAATGTGTTTATGCTTCAAATCCAGGCCGTACAACTCAAAGGCGGGTGCTGTCCCGTTTTCGTAGGCTTCTATCATGCTGCGACCGCCCCCTGAATAGCCACTGACGGCAGGCAAGATAATCGGGAAATCCTTCGGTATCAAGCCGGCATCGAGCAGCGGACGCAGCAGCGCGATGGCACCGGTCGCGTAGCAGCCTGGGTTGGCAACGCGGCGCGCCTGCGCTATGGCTGCACCTTGTCCTGCCACCAGTTCCGCAAAGCCAAACGCCCAACCCGGCGCGCAACGGTGGGCGGTCGAGGCATCGATAATTTTCGGACCCATTTGACCTGTTGCCAATTCCATGCTGTCAATCATCGCTACCGTTTCAATCGCCGCCTCATCATGCAGGCAAAGCACCACCAAGTCCACTTGTGCCAGCAAAGCGCGCTTGGCGCTGGGGTCCTTGCGCTGTGCGGTAGCAACGCTGAGCAACTCAATGTGGGGCAGCAATTGCAGGCGCTTGCGGATTTGCAGGCCGGTGGTGCCGGCTTCGCCGTCAATGAAAATCTTGTGCATGATGAATCTCTGTCAAAGTGCTTAAAGACGCTCTGTGCGTTGGGTCAAAGTTTGGTGCAACGCAGCATGATACAGTTCGACGCGACGTTGTCCAGTGCCAAGCGCATATCTGTCAAATTGCGCGATTGGATATGAAACCAGGAAATTAATATGAAGATTCACGAATACCAAGGCAAGGACATCTTGCGCCAGGCGGCCATCCCGGTGCCACGCGGCATTGCGGCATTTACCGTTCAGGAGGCGGTGGAAGCCGCCCAAAAACTCGGCGGCCCGGTGTGGGTGGTCAAAGCGCAGATTCATGCGGGTGGCCGTGGCAAGGGCGGCGGCGTCAAGCTGGCACGCTCGATTGACGAAGTGAAAAAGCTCGCCGGTGAAATTCTGGGCATGCAACTCATCACGCACCAAACCGGTCCACTCGGCCAGAAAGTGCGCCGCCTGCTGATTGAAGACGGTGCCGACATCAAAAAAGAATATTACGTCTCGGCCGTGACCGATCGTGCCTCCCAACGCGTCGCCCTGATGGCCTCCAGCGAAGGCGGCATGAACATTGAAGAAGTGGCGCACAACACGCCGGAGAAAATCATCAAGGTGCTGGTCGATCCGGCCACCGGGCTGACTGCAGCCCAAGCCAAAGAGTTGGCTGACGGCATAGGCGTACCGGCCGACTCCAGCGCCCAGTGCGTGGATGTGCTGCAAAAGCTCTACCAGGTTTATATGGACACCGATGCGTCGCTGGTCGAGATCAACCCGCTGATCCTCGAAGGCAACGGCCACATCAAGGCACTCGATGCCAAATTCAACTTTGACGACAACGCCCTGTTTCGCCACCCGGAGATCGTCGCCTACCGTGATCTCGACGAAGAAGACCCGGCCGAGATCGAGGCCAGCAAGTTTGATCTAGCCTACATCAGCCTTGACGGCAACATTGGTTGTCTGGTCAATGGCGCCGGTCTGGCGATGGCCACCATGGACACCATTAAATTGTTTGGCGCGGAACCGGCCAACTTCCTCGATGTCGGTGGCGGCGCCACGCCAGAAAAAGTGACAGAAGCCTTCAAGATCATGCTGAAAAACCCCAAGGTCAAGGTGATTCTGGTCAATATCTTTGGTGGCATCATGAAATGCGACACCATTGCAGCGGGCATCATTGCGGCGTGCAAGGCGGTGAACCTGCAAGTGCCACTGGTGGTGCGCATGAAAGGCACCAACGAAGAGATAGGCAAGAAATTGCTGGCCGACTCCCGCCTTCCCATCATCAGCGCCGACACTATGGCCGATGCGGCGCAAAAAGCAGTGGCGGCAGCAGCAGCGTGAAATTAGAAAGAGAATCATGTCCATCCTCATCAACAAAGACACCCGGGTCATCACCCAAGGCATTACCGGCAAGACCGGTCAGTTTCACACTGAAATGTGCCAGCAATACGCCAACGGAAAAAACTGTTTCGTCGCCGGAGTCAACCCCAAAAAAGCGGGTGAAAAGATTTTTGACATTCCGATTTTTTCCTCGGTCAAGGAAGCGGCCAGCCAGACCGGCGCCACCGTTTCCGTGATCTACGTGCCGCCTCCCGGTGCCGCCGCTGCCATCTGGGAAGCGGTCGAAGCAGATCTGGACCTGGCGATTTGCATCACCGAAGGCATTCCGATCCGCGACATGCTCGAAGTCCGCAACAAGATGCGCGCCAAAGTGGCCGCTGGTGGCAAGGAAACCCTGCTGCTCGGCCCGAATTGCCCGGGCCTGATTACGCCCGATGAAATCAAGATCGGCATCATGCCCGCGCACATCCACCGCAAGGGCCGCATTGGCGTGGTCAGCCGCTCTGGCACACTGACCTACGAAGCGGTGGCGCAAGTGACTGAAATTGGTCTGGGCCAGTCCACTGCCGTGGGCATCGGTGGCGATCCGATCAATGGCCTCAAACACCTCGACATCATGCGGCTCTTCAACGAAGACCCGGACACCGACGCCGTCATCATGATTGGAGAAATTGGGGGGCCGGACGAGGCCGAAGCAGCGCGCTGGTGCCAAGCCCACATGAAAAAGCCCATCGTTGGCTTCATCGCGGGCGTCACTGCACCCGCGGGCAAACGCATGGGGCACGCCGGCGCCTTGATCTCGGGCGGTGGCGACACCGCCGAGGCCAAGCTGGCGGTGATGGAGGAGTGCGGTTTCAAAGTCACGCGCAATCCGTCCGAACTGGCCAAATTATTGAAAGCCATGCTTTAAGCGAAACGACCCGTGACCAGCCGCTCAAGAGGACACTAAACGCTTGAATAAATAAGCTTGCAGCGTTCCGAACATGGTGTTTTCGACGCTCCTGCATTGATGACGTAGGAGAAGCTCAATGGAATTGCTACAAAGTATTGACTTCTGGATTGGTCTGCTCAAGATTGTCTGGATCGACATCATCTTGTCGGGCGATAACGCGGTGGTGATTGCACTGGCCGTTCGTTCGCTGCCGCTCAGGCAACAAAGGAAAGCGGTTTTTCTGGGCGCCGGTGCTGCGGTGGTGTTGCGTATTGGTTTGACGGTAGTGGCGGTCAAATTGTTAGAACTATCGTATTTGCAAATCGTCGGCGGGTTGCTGCTGCTGTGGATTGGCGCGCAGTTGCTCAGCGAAGAAGAAGGAGAAGACGGTGAAGTCAAGGGAACTGGCACGCTGATGGCAGCAGTGCGCACGATTCTGGTGGCCGACTTTATCATGAGCATGGACAACGTGATTGCCGTGGCAGCCGCTGCCAAAGGCGACATGGTGCTGTTGATAATGGGTCTGGCAATCAGCATCCCGCTGGTTATTTTTGGCAGCACGCTGATGATCAAGCTGATGGAGCGCTTCCCGATCATCGTGATGGTTGGGGCCGGCTTGATTGGCTGGATCGGTGGCGAGACGATCGTCGGCGACGTGACATTGAAAGGTGTACTGGCCGGGGCACCATGGCTGCATTACGGGGCAGCGGCAGCGGGTGCCGCTTTTGTAATTGGTCTGGGGCAAATGCTGCAAAAGCGCCACAACAAGGCTGAGCAAACAAGTAGCTGACAGTTGGTCTTTCACAAAAACGATAGGGTTTTTGTTTTATCGCCTTGTCGGCATGGGCGCTGTCTGCTAACGTTGTCAACTGGCTCAGGTTGCACTGGGCCGCCTAATCCATCCCCGATGTCATGAAATACACCTTCTACTCAGTCACCGATGTGGGCCGAAGGCGCGCCAACAACGAAGATTCGGTGGTTTTTGACGAGGCCACGCAATTGGGCGTATTGGCCGATGGCATGGGCGGCTACAACGCGGGCGAGATCGCCAGCGGCATGGCCACCGCCTTGCTCAAGTCAGCGTTAGTCCACTGGTTGTCTGAAGCACCGCCGCAGGCTAAAACCGGTGAAGTCAAACGAGCCATTGAGCTTTGTGTAGCCAACGTCAACCGCTCTATTTTCAAGGCCGCCAGATCCAACCGACAGTATGCGGGTATGGGAACCACCTTGGTGCTTGGCGTATTTCATCATGACAGGTTGCTGGTCGGACATATCGGTGACTCGCGCTGCTATCGCTGGCGCGGCGCTGAGTTGTTGCAAATCACCCAGGATCACTCATTCTTGCAAGAGCAAATTGACGCCGGCTTGTTAACACCCGAACAAGCGGCCACTGCACCCAAAAAAAATCTGCTCACGCGGGCCTTGGGCATTGAACCTGAGGCACTGCTCGAACTCAAAGAACACAGGGTGGAGGCGGGTGATATTTATTTGCTGTGCTCTGATGGACTCTGGGACATGCTGCCAAATGCAGCCATCGCCAGCGTCCTGCAAAAAGGCAGCTCACTGGCACAAATGGCTACCGAGCTGGTTGCCTCGGCCAACCTAAACGGCGGACGCGATAACATCACGGTATTGTTGACACAGGCGACAGCAACTTTGTGAAACGCGGCTTCATTTCCAAATTACTTGATAAATAATCAACTCATGAGAAAACCAGTAGCCAATTTCAGGAGCAGGAGACGGTCATGCCGAGAGTGATCGTATCGGTTGCTGGCGTTGTTATCAAGGAAGCCCGGTTGACCAAGGAGCGCACGACTTTGGGTCGGCGCCCCTACAACGACATCGTGATCGACGACCTGGCCGTCAGCGGCGAACACGCTGTGTTCCAGATGACCGCCACTGAAGTTTATTTCGAAGACCTGCACAGCACCAATGGCAGCTTCGTCAATGGCAAGGCGGTCAAGAAGCAGCTGTTGCAATATGGCGATGTTGTTGCCGTTGGCAAATACCAACTTAATTTTATGAGCGACGCTGGGGTTGTTCCGGTGTCGGTGCCGCCTTCACCAGTGGTGCCCGATGCCACGGGTGTTGCCCCCGTTTCTGCTCTGATCAAAGTGCTATCGGGCTCCGCCGCAGGTCGTGAGTTGCCTCTGACCAAGGTAGTCACTACCGTTGGCAAACCCGCAGTGGCGGTCGCAGCGATTATCCGGCGTCAGCAGGGTTTTGCGATCCACCATATCGAAGGTTCAGCTTACCCCTTGCTCAATGGAGTGCCCATCGGAGCAGACCCAGTGTCATTGAAAAATGACGACTTGATTGAACTGGCTGGCACCCGGATGCAATTCATTCAGGTCTGATATTGGCCCGGCCTGGGACAGTGCCACCAATTTCCAGAGCAAATAAGGATACGCCATGAAAATACGTGTGTTGGGTTGCTCAGGCTCCATTTCAAAAGACTGTCGAACGACGTCGTTTCTGATTGATGGCGATGTGTTGCTGGATGCCGGCACGGGCGTCGGTGATCTGACGCTGGATGAAATGCGCCGCGTTGAGCACGTCCTACTCACGCATTCACACCTGGATCATGTGGCGGCGCTGGCGTTGATGGTGGACGCGGTTGCGTCCCAGCGCACGGCACCCTTGCAGATTCATGCGCTGGGCGGCACCATTGCCGCTTTGAAAGCGCATATTTTCAATGGCATCATCTGGCCCGACTTCAGCCTGATTCCGACGCCGCAGCACCCATTCATCAGTTTTCATGAAATACAGATCGGGCAGACGCTGCAATTTGGCAATAAATCGGTTGAAGTCCTACCTGCGGTGCATACCGTGCCAGCCGTTGGCTATGCCGTCACGCAGGGGCGCGGTTATTGGGTGTTCACGGGTGACACCGAACGCAACCCGGCATTCTGGAAAAGAATCAACCAGTTGAAAGTAGCGGTCCTGGTGATTGAAACTGCATTTAGCAACCGTGAAAGAGACCTGGCCGAACGAAGTCTGCACTTGTCGCCCCATGTGCTGGCGCAGGAACTCAGCTTTATTTCTCCGGGCAACAAGTATCCCATTTACATTACGCATACCAAGCCCGCAGAAACGGATTTGATCATGGCTGAGATTGAGTGTTTTGATCAAACGGTGGCGGCTCCATCCCATGCCGTTCATGACATTCGTTGGTTGCGTGCCGGTCAGGAGTTTGAACTATGAACGCAGTGATAAAACCGACTGAAACGGAAAAAAATTCGGCTCCTGGTTTATTTGACGCCCAGCATTTGCACGCGGATAAACGCGGCATGACGTTTGAGGCGCTTTTTTACAAACAGCTCCAGCATGTCACGGCGCGCATTCACGAGACTGAAAATGTAGAGCAGATCATGCTCGAAGCCAGTCAGGATATCTGCCAGCTCTTCAATGCCGATCGCCTGACGCTCTATGCTGTAAACGAAGATCGAACGGCGATTATTTCCAAGGTCAAGACTGGTCTCAACAGCAGCCGCGATCTGAGGCTGCCGATCACGCCGCAAAGTATTGCCGGCTACGTCGCCTTCAGCCACCAACTGCTCAACCTGAGCGACGTTTATGACGACGAGGCACTCAAACAGATTCACCCGGCGCTGACTTTTCTTAAGGAAGTTGACAAACGCTCGGGCTACCGAACCCGCCAGATGCTGGTCGCGCCCATCCTTGAAGGCGACACCCTGCTGGGCGTGCTGCAGGTCATTAATAATAAAAACAGCCAACCCTTTGGCGAACTCGACGTTGAAGGTATTCTGGAGTTGTGCAAGACACTGGCAACGGCGATTCGCCAACGCGTGCAAAAAGCCGATGAAGCGGCGCGGCAGCGCCCCACCAAATACGATGGTCTGGTTACCGACGGCATCATGACATCGCAAGAGTTACAGCAGTGTTTGCAAGTAGCGCGCGACCAAGGCCAAACGGTTGAGTTTGAATTACTGCACCACTACAAGGTGCGCCCAGCCCAGATTGGGGCAGCCCTGGCCAAATATTTTGGTGTGCCCTACGAGCCTTTTGGCGCCGGTCGAATTCGTTCCGAGCTGCTGCACGGTGCGCTCAAGCGTGAGTTCATCAAAGAGCAAGGCTGGATTCCGCTGGAAGAGTCGCCCAACGGGCTGGTTGTTATGTGTCTGGATCCGGAAGCCGTACGCAGCTCCCGCATCGTGCCGCAGGTGTTCCCGCGCAGCGGCAAATTTTCCTATCGCGTCACCACGCAGGCCGAATTTGCAGAAACCCTGGGGCAGATTTTTGGGGTGGCGGTAGAGGGGGGCTCAATTGACGAATTGTTGGCCGACATGGACGGTACGGCCATCGATGAAGGCAGCTATGACGATTCGCTCGAGTCCGCCGCAGCCGACAATGAACTGGTCAAGTTCGTCAACAAGGTCATCATCGACGCCTTCAACCAGAAGGCCTCCGACATTCATATCGAGCCCATGCCGGGCAAGCTCAAAACCGGCATCCGTTTCCGCATTGATGGCAGTTTGCAGCCTTACGTCGAGGTGCCAGCGCATTTTCGCCAAGCCATGGTGACGCGCCTGAAGATTATGTGCGACCTCGACATCTCCGAGCGGCGCCGACCACAGGACGGAAAAATCAAGTTCAAAAAATACGGTCCGATCGACATTGAACTGCGCGTTGCCACCATTCCCTCAGCCGGTGGTGTGGAGGATGTGGTCATGCGCATATTGGCCGGTGGCGAGCCCATTCCGATGGATAAGCTGGGGCTGACCCCGCACAACATGGAGCGTGTCCTTCGCACGATTGAGAAGCCCTATGGCTTGTTCTACGTGTGCGGCCCCACCGGTTCCGGCAAAACCACCACACTGCACTCCATCCTCAAACACCTGAACACACCCGACACCAAAATCTGGACCGCCGAAGACCCGGTTGAAATCACGCAAAAAGGTCTGCGTCAGGTGCAGATCAACCGCAAAGCCGGCATTGACTTTGCGCTTATCATGCGGGCCTTCCTGCGCGCCGACCCCGACATCATCATGGTAGGTGAATCGCGCGACCATGAAACGGTGGCGATGGGCGTGGAAGCCTCGCTGACCGGCCACCTGGTGTTCTCCACCTTGCACACCAATTCGGCACCCGAGTCGATCACGCGCTTGCTCGACATGGGCATGGATCCGTTCAACTTTGCCGATGCCTTGCTTGGAATTCTGGCACAACGCCTGGCCAAAAAACTGTGCGAATGCAAAGAGTCCTATGTGCCAGACGCTGAGGAACTGCGCTTGTTTGCAGTCGAATATTCGGATGAACTGCGCCACAGCGCGGTCTGGGCGGCGGACTACGCGGGTGAAACCAAAAAATTGATCGACAGTTGGCACCAGAGCTACGACCAGGACGGCCAGCTCAAGTTTTACCGCCATGTCGGTTGCGACAAGTGCAACAAAACCGGCTACAAAGGCCGCATCGGCCTGCACGAATTGCTGATTGCCTCCGACGACATCAAGAAGCTGATCCAGGAGCGCGCGCGGGTGGCAGAGATTTTTTCCGCCGCCGTGGAAGGCGGTATGCGCACCCTGAAGATGGACGGCATGGAGAAAATCATGATGGGGCTGACTGATCTGAAAATGGTCCGGTCAGTGTGTATCAAGTAACTCGTTTTTCAATGCCAGTGCGGCCTCGTACAAAGTATTGCGCGCAGCACCGGTAATCTCGGCGGTCAGCTTGACCGCGGTCTTTAGGGGCAACTCATTTAACAGCAGTTGCAGGATGCGTTGCGCTGCGTCGGGCTTACTGGCGACGGCAATTGGGTGCAGCACCAGCACAAATTCACCGCGGCTGCGATTGGCCTCAGCAGCCAGCCATTGGACAAAATCACCGGCGGCAACGGTCGCGATTTCTTCAAACTGCTTGGTGAGTTCACGCCCGATGGTCAGTGATCGAGTTCCCAGCGGTTCCAGGGCCGCCGCCAGCGCCTCAATGCGGTGCGGCGCTTCGAGCAACACCACCGTGCGCGCTTCCAGCGCCAGCGCCTCGATCGCACTGGCCCGCTCGCTGCTCTTGGTGGATAAGAAACCAACAAAGACAAACTCACCGTGCTGGCTGGCATCGCTGGCAATACCGGCCACGCTCAGCGCGGTGGTCACGGAGCTGGCTCCGGGCAGCGGAATCACCGGCAAGCGCTGCTGGCGCACGGTGGCAACCAGGCGTGCGCCCGGATCGCTGATGGCGGGGGTACCGGCGTCGCTGGCGTAAGCGACGCGTTCACCTTGGTGCAGGCGTTCGATCACGATTTGTGCCGCTTGCGCCTCATTGTGCTGGTGGACGCCGAGCAATTGCGCAGCTGACTTGTCGATGCCATAAGCCCGCAGCAAAGCCTGGGTGTGGCGCGTGTCCTCGCAGGCAATGGTGTCGGCAAGTTGCAGCACATGCAGCGCCCGCAATGTGATGTCGGCCAGATTGCCAATCGGTGTCGCCACCACGTAGAGCGCACCGGGCGGATAATTCTGACCAGCCGCAGCCTCATGCGCGGCGATCAAGGCATGGGTGTAGGCAGACGTAGCAGCAAAGGCATTCGCAGCAGTCAATGGGGTTCCCTCCAATCAAGGTCAGCACGACCAAACAAACCGGCGACGTCGCTGAAGACGCCGCCTTGCGCCATTTGCAGCAGGCCGGGTTGCGCCTGCTATTGCGCAATTATCGGACGCCCGGGCGCGGTGGCGGGGAAATTGACTTGATCATGCGCGCCAGCGACGGCACCCTTGTTTTCGTTGAAGTGCGCCAGCGTAAAAATGCCAGCCATGGGGGCGCTGCTGCCAGTGTCGGCTGCGTCAAGCAACGGCGCATTATTTTTGCCGCCCGGCATTACCTGCTACGCTTTGTCCAGCCGCCACCGTGCCGCTTTGATGTGGTGCTTTTGCAGGGCGAGCGCATTGAATGGTTACAGGCGGCGTTTGACGCTTAACCCCGATTGTTCACCAGGACGGGTATCATCGCACTCATGCTGGAGCAACGAATTCAACAACATTTTATTGACAGTGCTGACCTGAAATACCAGGCGGCGCAGGTCTTGAGCAAACCGATTGCCGCTGCGGTGCAGGCCATGTTGAATTGTGTGACCAGCGGCGGCAAAGTACTGGCCTGCGGCAACGGCGGCTCGGCCGCTGACGCGCAGCATTTCTCGGCCGAGTTTGTCGGGCGCTATGAGCGTGAGCGCCCTGAGCTGGCCGCCATTGCATTGACCACCGACAGTTCCATCATCACCGCGATTGCCAATGACTATGATTTCAGCGTGATTTTTTCACGGCAAGTGCGCGCCTTGGGCCAGAGCGGCGATGTGCTGCTGGCCATTTCCACCAGTGGCAATTCGGCCAATGTGCTCGCGGCCATTGATGCGGCCCATGAACGCGAGATGGTGGTGGTGGGCCTCACCGGTCACGGTGGCGGCAAGATGGCGCAGGCGCTGCGCGATACCGATGTGCATATCTGTGTGCCGCATGAACGAACGGCTCGCATTCAGGAGGTTCACATTTTGACGCTGCACTGCATTTGCGACGCCGTTGATGCCCAATTACTCGGTAACCAGGAAACTTGATCATGAAATTTACCACTCGAAAACTTTTGACGCTGCTGACATTAACGTCCTGCATCATCGCGAGCTTGAGCGCCTGTGTGCCAGTCATCCTGGGCGGTGCCGTGATGGGCTCCCTGGTGGCGACTGACCGCCGAACCTCAGGTACCCAGCTCGAAGACGAGGGCATTGAGCTGCGCGCGGCTAGTCGCGTACGCGATAGCCTGGGGGAACGCGTTCACGTCAACGTCACCAGTTACAACCGGCAGGTGCTGTTAACCGGTGAGGTGCCGACCGAGCAAGACAAGCAACGGGTGGAACAAGTGGTAGCCCAGGTCGAGAATATGCGGAAGATTGTCAATGAGCTTGCCATTGCCGGCAACGCCTCGCTAAGTCAACGCTCTTCCGATACTTACATAACCGGCAAAATCAAGGCCAGTCTGGTCGACAGCAAAGACCTGTTTGCCAATGCCTTCAAAGTGGTGACCGAACGTGGCACGGTTTATTTGATGGGACGCATCACCCAGCGCGAGGCCGACCATGCCACCAACATCGCCCGCAGCACCAGCGGTGTACTCAAGGTGGTCCGGGTGTTGGAGATCATCAGCGAAGAAGAGTTGCAAAACATGCTGCCCAAACCAGCGCCGGTTGAAGTCAAGAAGTAGGGTTTCGTGGCAGCCTAACGGAGCGGTATCGAACTGCCACGAAGCGCCTTTTTCAGCGCAGGCGCTTGATCAGGCTGGAGGTATCCCAGCGCTGGCCGCCCATGTGCTGCACGTCGGCGTAAAACTGATCCACCAGCGCCGTCACTGGCAGGCGCGCACCATTGCGCTTGGCCTCATCGAGCACCAGGCCCAGGTCTTTGCGCATCCAGTCAACGGCAAAACCAAAATCAAATTGATCGGCGATCATGGTTTTGCCACGGTTGTCGAGCTGCCAGCTTTGCGCTGCCCCTTTACCAATCACTTCAAGCACCTGTAGCATGTCGAGCCCGGCCTGTTGGCCAAAGGCAATCGCCTCGCTCAAGCCCTGCACCAGGCCCGCAATGCAAATCTGATTGACCATCTTGGCAAGTTGGCCGGAGCCACTTTGACCCAGCAGCGTAAACGCCTTGGAGAAAGCCATGGCGACCGGTTGGGCGGTGTCAAATGCGGCCTGGTCGCCGCCACACATCACCGTGAGCAGTCCGTTTTGCGCGCCGGCCTGGCCACCCGACACCGGCGCATCGACAAACTGCAGGCCGAGGTTTTTAGCCGCACCGTAGAGCTCTCGCGCGACGCTGGCTGAAGCGGTGGTGTGATCGACAAACACAGCCCCTGTTGCCATGCCGGCAAAGGCACCGTCGGCACCGAGCGTGACGCTACGCAAATCGTCGTCGTTGCCAACGCAACAGAAAACAAGTTCCGCCTGTTGCACCGCGAGCCTGGGCGTGGTAGCTTGCTTGATCGCCTGATTTTGACCGCTGGTGCGGGCAAATTCCTGGCACCACGCTTTTGCCTTGGCGGCGGTGCGGTTGTACACCGTGACCTGGTGCCCAGCCAGCGCCAGATGTCCGGCCATGGGGTAACCCATCACGCCCAACCCTAAAAAGGCGACCTTGCGTGACGGGGTTGAGGGATATGTTTTGGTATTGATATTGGGCATGATGGGCCTGTTGGTGAGGGTTATACGATGGAAAAGTTTTCAGTACCAGCACTCAAATCCTGGTTCTTGCCGCGATGGCTATTGAGCTTGATTTGCAGCCGCAAGTCATTGAGTGAATCGGCATTGCGCAAGGCGTCTTCATAAGTGATGACGTTGGCTTCATAAGCGTCAAACAAAGCCTGGTCAAAGGTTTGCATCCCCAAATTACGGCTTTTTTTCATGATCTCCTTGATCTCGGCCACTTCACCCTTGAAAATCAGGTCGGAAATCAGGGGCGAGTTGAGCATGATCTCTACCACTGCCGCGCGACCCTTGCCGTCCTGCTTGGGAATCAGCCTCTGTGACACCAGCGCCTTGAGATTGAGAGACAAATCCATCAGCAACTGGGCACGGCGCTCTTCCGGAAAGAAGTTGACGATCCGGTCGAGCGCCTGGTTGGCACTGTTGGCGTGCAACGTGGCCAGGCACAAATGCCCGGTTTCGGCAAAGGCAACAGCGTGCTCCATGGTTTCGCGGTCGCGAATCTCGCCCATCAAAATCACATCCGGCGCCTGACGCAAGGTGTTTTTTAGCGCCGCATCCCAACTGTCAGTGTCGGTGCCGACCTCACGCTGCGTCACGACACAGTTTTTGTGCGGATGCACAAACTCGATCGGGTCTTCAATCGTGATGATGTGACCAAACGAGTTCTCGTTGCGCCAGTCCACCATCGCCGCCAGCGTGGTTGATTTGCCCGAACCGGTGGCACCCACCATGATGCACAGGCCGCGCTTGGACATCACTATTTCTTTGAGCACTTGCGGCACGTCCAACCCGTCAATCGTGGGCAGGGTCATGGGGATCACTCGCAACACCATACCAACCTGGCCCTGCTGAATAAAAGCACTGACGCGAAAACGCCCGATGCCTGACGGCGCGATGGCAAAGTTGCATTCTTTGGTGCGCTCAAACTCGGCCACCTGCTTGTCACTCATGACCGAACGCGCCAGCGCCAAAGTATGCGCGGCGCTGAGCGGCTGCGGCGAGAGCTTGGTGATCTTGCCATCGACCTTGACGGCGGGCGGAAAATCAGCGGTGATGAACAAGTCGCTCCCGTTGCGACTGACCATCAGCTTGAGCAGATCATTGATGAATTTGGTGGCTTGATCGCGTTCCAAGGTGTTCTCCTGATAAAAGCCGTGCTTAGCCGGGAAAGTTCTCTGGAATCTTGGCTTTGGAGCGCGCCTCGGCCGGGCTGATGACGTTGCGCTTGACCAGATCGGTTAGATTTTGATCCAGTGTTTGCATGCCCACACTGTTGCCGGTCTGAATGCTCGAATACATCTGCGCCACTTTGGCTTCGCGGATCAGGTTGCGGATGGCGCTGGTGCCCAGCATGATCTCGTGCGCCGCCACCCGACTCTGGCCGTCTTTGGTTTTGCACAGCGTTTGCGAGATCACTGCTTGCAATGACTCGCTCAACATGGCGCGCACCATTTCTTTTTCTTCCGCCGGAAACACATCAATGATCCGGTCGATGGTTTTGGCAGCGCTGGAGGTGTGCAGCGTGCCAAACACCAGGTGGCCGGTTTCGGCTGCCGTCATGGCCAGACGGATGGTTTCGAGGTCACGCATTTCACCCACCAGAATGGCATCCGGGTCTTCGCGCAGCGCGGAGCGGAGCGCAGCAGCAAAGCTCAGGGTATGGGTGCCCACCTCGCGCTGGTTGATCAGGCATTTTTTGGATTCATGGACGAACTCGATCGGGTCTTCGACCGTCAGGATGTGGCCAAACTCGGTCTCGTTGAGATAGTTGACCATCGCTGCCAGCGTGGTTGATTTGCCCGAACCGGTGGGGCCGGTGACCAGCACCAGACCGCGCGGCTTCAAGGCCAACTCGCCGAAAATCTTGGGCGCATTCAATTGTTCCAACGTGAGTATTTTGCTGGGGATGGTTCGGAACACCGCCCCGGCGCCGCGTTGCTGGTTGTAGGCGTTGACCCGAAAGCGCGCCAGTCCTTCGATCTCGAATGAAAAATCAACCTCCAGAAACTCCTCGTAGGACTTGCGCTGGGCATCGTTCATGATGTCATAAACCATGGCATGCACCTGCTTGTGATCAAGCGCCTCCACGTTGATGCGGCGCACGTCGCCGTTGACGCGAATCATGGGCGGCAACCCCGAGGAGAGGTGCAGGTCAGACGCCTTGTTTTTAACGCTAAACGCCAATAGTTGGGTAATGTCCATGAAGTGCCCCGGTAATTTGTTACGCTCGGGATAATTATGACCATTATCGGGACCAATCTGCCGACCGTCCACCAGCGCATTGCACGCGCCTGTCAGGCGGCCGGTCGTGTGCCAGCCGAAGTCACTTTGTTGGCAGTATCCAAGACCGTTGCTGCGGCGACCGTGCTCGAAGCCTATGGTTTCGGACAAACTGCTTTCGGCGAAAACTACATCCAGGAAGGACTGGAGAAAATCAATCAACTGCGCGAGTTACCCATTCAGTGGCATTGCATCGGTCCGGTTCAGAGCAACAAGACCCGTTTGGTGGCCGCGCATTTTGACTGGGTACAGGCCGTCGATCGATTCAAAACCGCGCAACGTTTAAGCCAGCAGCGCCCAGCCAATTTGCCACAGTTGCAGGTTTGCATCCAGGTCAACGTCGATGGTAGCGCAGCCAAGTCAGGCGTTTCGCCGCAGGACGCATTGGCGCTGGCGAGACAGGTCATTGCCTTGCCGCATTTGCGCTTGCGCGGCCTCATGAGCATCCCGGAGCCCGCGCCTGATTTTGCCGCGGCCTGTGCCACCTTTGCCCGCGTCAAAGCGCTCTTTGATGAACTGAACGCCCACGGCCTGGCGCTCGATACCTTGTCCATGGGCATGAGTGCCGATCTGGAGGCGGCCATCCACTGCGGCAGCACGCTGGTGCGGGTGGGCAGCGCTATCTTTGGCGGCAGGCCGCTTAAGGCAGCTATTCTTTAAGCAGGCGTTGCAAGTATTGGCCGTAGCCATTCTTGGCCAGCGGCTGCGCCAGTCGCTGCAACTGGGCATCATCAATAAAACCATTGCGCCATGCGATCTCTTCGACGCAGGCAACCTTGAGGCCCTGGCGGCGCTCCAGCGTAGCGATGAACTGGCTGGCCTCAAGCAGGCTGTCATGGGTACCGGTATCGAGCCAGGCGTAACCGCGTTGCATGATCTGCACCTTGAGTTGCTGTTGCTCCAGATAAACCTGGTTGACGGCGGTAATCTCGAGCTCGCCGCGCGCGCTGGGTTGGATCGCCTTGGCAATTTCGACCACCTGACTATCGTAAAAATACAGACCGGTGACAGCGTAGTTGCTTTTCGGGTTGATGGGTTTTTCTTCGATGCTGCTGGCCTGACCCTGGGCGTCAAAGGCCACTACGCCATAACGCTCGGGGTCCTGCACATGGTAGGCAAACACGGTGGCACCCTTGGCGTTTTCATTGGCAGTGGCCAACAGTGGCGTAAAGTCGTGCCCGTAAAAAATGTTGTCACCCAGCACCAGCGCACTCGGTGCACCCTGCAGGAATTTTTCACCAATCAGAAAGGCTTGTGCCAAGCCGTCCGGGCTGGCTTGCACGGCATATTGCAAATTGAGTCCCCATTGCGAACCATCGCCCAGCAATTGCACAAAACGCGGTGTATCTTGCGGCGTGCTGATCACCAGAATGTCTCGAAGACCCGCCAGCATCAGGGTGCTCAAGGGATAATAAATCATCGGCTTGTCATACACCGGCAGCAATTGTTTGCTCATCGCCAGGGTGGCAGGGTGGAGCCGAGTGCCGGAGCCGCCAGCCAGGATAATGCCTTTGCGCTTTGTCATGTTTTAATTCCGACTATTAGGGGTCACAGCCGCTCGCAGTTCAAGCCGTGCGGCTGACTGGACGAGTTTATACCAAGGGTGCCTACAATAGCGCTGACAAACAGTGGGCCGGTGAAACCGACTTCAGGAGTGAGAAAAATGGCCAAGTGGACCGCCTTCCCCTACCCTGGCGATTATGCTTTTGACGCCGCCAGTGTGAAAAAAAATTGGGCCCGGCTGCATGCCGGTGATGCCGAGCCGCTGCCCAAAGATACCCAAGTGCTGCAAGCCTGGGCGCTGTTCCACAATGGCGAATTCCAGAAGGCAATGGAAATGGGGCTCAAACTTGGCGGTGCGGGCCTCACCGTTGCCAACAAGGCGGCTTGCGTTTACGCCACTTACCTGGAGCAAAAAGAAAAAGCCCGTCTCGACCTTTATCTGGAGGTTGCCGAACGCGCCGGTGCCCAAGCGGCGGCCGACCCGCAAAACATCAACGCCCATTACTGGCAAGCTTATGCATTGGGCCGCTACAGTCAGGGCATCAGTGTGGCCAAGGCGCTGGCCCAGGGGCTTGGCAGCAAGATTAAAGAAGAGCTCGAAAACGTCATCAAGCTCCAACCCAGACACGTTGATGCCCATATCGCATTAGGAGCCTTTCACGCCGACGTCATCGACAAAGTTGGCTTGCTCATCGCCGGCATGACTTATGGTGCCAAAAAGGACACCGGCCTGGGTCTGCTGCAGCAAGCGCTGAAACTGAACTTTGAATCGGTCCTTGGCATGATCGAATACGCCAACGCCATGATGATGCTCGAGGGCGACAAGATGATCATGGAGGCCACCCGACTGTACCAACTAGCCGCCATGGCAAAGCCGATGGATGCGATGGAACGGCTGGATGTGGAAATGGCCAAAGTGGAGCTGCAAGACTGAGCGATCAGCGGGTTGCGTGCGGGACTACCATTTGTTGCAAGGCCTGCGTGCGCGCCACCCTTGGCAGCTGTGCCAGGCGCTTGACATCGGCGTAGAAGCGCGGCCAGTCGCGGTCTGCTCGCTCAAACACAGCCTCAAAAGCCGGCACCAGTTCGTCATAAGCGGCCTGGGCACCCAAGGCGGCATTGTTGACCCCGGCGACCCAGGGGTCATAAGCCGCGTAACCGCCCCAACTTTTTTTAAGCCGAGCGTAGTCGTCTCTGAAGTCCTGTAGCGTCTGGTTTTTCAATTTCCGCAGCGACGCTTTGTCGGAATTCTGCACCTCAGTTTGCTTGTAAATCTGCGCCAGTCTAAGCCGTGTGGCGAGCGCCAGTGCGCGCAACTGCCGCCGCCGGCCGTCCAACGCGGCGTACTCGTTTTTTGCCGTCGGCGAGCCGTGTAGTTGGAGCCAGCGTTCGCCTCCGAGACGCTCCACGGCCGTGGCAAAAGATTCGTTGAACAGGGTATCGTCCTTGACGTACAACACCTGATGCGCGAGCTCATGAAAAATCATGCGCGCCAACTCGCCCTCCGGGTAATTGATGAAAGTATTGAGCAACGGGTCGCCACCGGCCCAGTTCAGCCAGCCCAGCGTCGAATAAGCCGGCACACCATAAACACTGACCTCCAGTCCCGTGGCGGCCAGTGCCAGCGCCTGCTCACGCGCCTGCGCCTCGCTGAAATAGCCGCGGTAACTGACGCAGCCCGCCACCGGCACGCACCAGGTCTTGAGGGTCAGTGAAAACTCGCCCGCCGCCACCACGTTCCAGACGACCGAGCGACGTTGCAAGTCGGCGTAGCGGTGATAACTGGCGTTGTCGGGCAGCTTCAGCTCGGTCACGGCAAAGCTGCGCATGCGCTGGGCCAGCGCCAAACGTTGTTTCAATGCCGGAGCAACACTTTCGTCGACCAACCACTGTTCAATCGGTCGCGCCTCCTGCATCATTTGGAGGTGACCTCCCACCGATTGCAGGTAATAGCGTGTGTCGGTGCACGCCGTCATGAGAAGCGTCAACACAACGGCGGCGGCTCCCGTCAGCACATGCCAGCAGGCCCGTCGCGCACCACAAAAAAATGTCAGGTCAGCTTGAGCGTTGGGCAGCAGGGTCATGGGGTTGAATATAGTTTAAATTTGGATTTTTCCGCTGTAGGCACCTGCGCAGGCCCTTATCTGGCGCTGGTTGGCGCACTTCACGCGTCATCGCCAGGCGTGCGGCAGCGGGCCAGGAGGTGCGACGCTGCGCCATGGCGAAGAAGTGCGCTAACGGCTGTGCGCTAACCGCTTGACGAGTGTGGTGAATCTTGGTAAACCTGCAAACTTGAGTTGACGGCTTGTTGTGTTCATTGAATCCTTTTGAATCTTGACCTCCTCGGCTTGGCTATGCGGTCGGCAACCCAGGCCGACGCGTCCAACTGGAGACTCTAAACGGGATGGTTGACATGGAAAACCTGCTTTGCAAAATTGAGTCGCGGTTACGCGATCTGCCCGTGACGGTGGCGCTTCAATTACCCGCCGGACGGCAAGTCGGGCCCACCGGTGCGGCGGTTCGCCTGTCGTTCTCGGATTGGTCCAGCCTGGCGACCATGGCGACCGGGCGTATCGGTGCCATGGCCGAGGATTTTGTCGAGTGTCGTTTGCAACTCGAAGGCCGCATGCGCGAATTGATGGTGGTCGCGGCGAGCCTGCTCGCCGGTACGCCAGCCAGCCCGGAGCGCCGCTGGTGGCTGCAACTGCTGCGCCGCGTCAGGTCCTTGCAAGCGCACTCGACCGACCGTGACGCTGAACAAATAGAATTTCATTACGATGTGTCGGATGATTTCTATGCGCTTTGGCTCGATCCAATGCGGGTCTATTCCTGCGCCTATTACCGAGACGCCAGCCTGACGCTGGCCCAAGCCCAGGAGGCCAAGCTTGACCATATCTGCCGCAAGCTGGCGCTCAAGCCAGGCGAGCAGTTTCTCGACATTGGTGCTGGCTGGGGCGCCTTGCTGTTGTGGGCGGCGAAGCACTACGGCGTTGAAGCCACCGGTGTTACCTTGTCAAAAAACCAGTATGCCTACGGGCAGCAGTTGATTGAGTCCAGCGGCATGAGCGGCCGCGTGCGCATGCTGCTGTGCGACTACCGCGACATCGATGAATCACGGACCTTCGACAAGATTGCTTCGGTGGGCATGTTCGAACATGTGGGTCACGCCAACATGGCGACCTATTTCGACAAGATCTACCGCCTGCTCAAACCGGGGGGGCTGGTGATGAACCACGGCATTACGGCGGGCGGTACCGAGCATGACCAGTTGGGAGCAGGCATGGGCGACTTCATCGAGAAGTATATTTTCCCCGGCGGTGAGTTGCTGCATGTGAGCAAGGTATTGCACGCAATGGCCGGTGCCCATCTCGAAATGGTCGATACCGAGAATCTGCGGCCCCACTACGCACGCACGCTTTGGGCCTGGTCAGACGCGTTGGAGGCCCAACTGGAGCAGGCGCGCGAGGTGCTGGCCGCCGACGGTGATCTGGCGCGCGCCGAAAAAATTCTGCGTGCTTACCGTTTGTACTTGGCCGGCAGCGCCATGAGTTTCGAGCAGGGCTGGATTTCGCTGCATCAGATACTGGCGCTGCGCCCAGAGGCCGATGACGGCTGCAACGCCATGCGCGGGGCCCGCTCGAGCTACCCCTTCAACCGCGAATACGCGTACCGCTAAACCCGGCCCGCCATGCTCTGCAAATTTAAATCAAGGCTTTATTTAGAGAAATCTACCGTCACTTGTAGCTGCGCGCGTCCTCGATCACTTTGCCGTCGTTGGGCAGAGTGCCAGGCAAAACCAGTTCAACCTGGCCGCGCAACTTGGTCACATCACGAATGGCCTCGCCGATCTTGAGCGCCAACGCATCGGGCCCGCTGCACGCGGTTTCCACCATGAGCGTCATGGTATCTTTGGCCATCTCGCCGCTGACCACCAGGCGCGCACGCACCACTTCGGGGAAGCGCTTGATGATGTCGGCGACCTGGCCCGGATGCACGAACATGCCGCGGATTTTGGTGGTCTGGTCAGCGCGCCCGAGCCAACCCTTGATGCGGGTGTTGGTGCGCCCGGTCGGGCAGGTGCCGCTGAGCACCGCCGATAAATCGCCGGTGCCAAAGCGAATCAAGGGATAGTCCGGGTTGAGCGTGGTCACCACCACTTCACCCACTTCACCGTCAGCCACTGGGTCGCCGGTGCCGGGGCGAACAATCTCGACGATCACACCCTCGTCGAGCACCAGGCCTTCGCGAGCGGCGGTCTCGTAAGCAATCAATCCCAGATCGGCCGTGGCGTAGCACTGGTACCCGGCAATGCCATGCCCGGCAAACCAGTCGCGCAAGGACGGCGGAAAGGCTTCGCCACCGAACATGGCCTTGGTAACGCCGGGCAAGGCGACACCCATGGCAACCGCTTTCTCGACAATTATTTTCAGAAAACTGGGGGTGCCGATATAACCCGCCGGACGCAGCTCGCGCATCGCCTGCACCTGCTGCTCGGTTTGACCGGTGCCGCCCGCAAACACCGTACAGCCAAGCGCATGGGCACCTGATTCCATCATTGAGCCGGCCGGCACGAAGTGGTAGCTGAAGCTGTTATGAATGAGCTCGCCAGGACGAAAACCAGCGGCAAAAATGGCTCGTGCCATGCGCCAATAGTCACTTGCGCGGCCTTCGGGTTCGTAGATCGGGCCCGGGCTGGAGAAGACGCGCGGCATGTGGGAGCCAAAATCGATGGCGCTAAAGCCGCCAAACACATTGCCCCCGGCACTGCGACAAGCTTGCTGGCGTTCCAGCAGTTCATGCTTACGCGTCACGGGCAGGCTGGCCAGCACTTGCCGACAGGTGACGGTGCCGGGGTTGACGTTTTTCAAAATTTGCCCGAAAGCGTTCGATGCATGCTTGGCATGAGCCATTTGAGCCGGCAAGGCTGCCATCAGCGCCGCTTCACGCGCAGCAGGGTCGCGCGTTTCCAGCGCATCAAAATGGTCAGTCATCTTTTGTTCCTGTGGGGGTGGCTGGCAGTGCCGGGCTGGCGTACTGGTGTCATGAGACTTATGCCAGCCAACGTTTGCGCCGTTTGTAACTCTTCACATCTTTGAAACTCTTGCGCTCGCCAGCACCCACGCCGAGATAGAACTCCTTGACGTCTTCATTGTTGGCCAGGTCGCTGGCCACGCCGTCCATCACGACACGGCCGGACTCCATGATGTAGCCATAGTCGGAGTATTTGAGTGCCATGTTGGTGTTCTGTTCGGCCAACAGGAAAGTAACTTTTTCTCGTCTGTTGAGGTCTTTCACAATCTCGAACACTTCTTCGACGATTTGGGGGGCCAGCCCCATCGAGGGTTCATCCAGCAGCACCATGCTTGGGTTGGCCATCAGCGCGCGACCGATGGCACACATCTGTTGCTCGCCGCCCGAGGTGTAAGCCGCCTGGCTGGTGCGGCGTTCCTTGAGCCGTGGAAAATAGGTGTAAACCTTGTCCAGATTGGCGGCCACCTCGGTTTTGCTTTTGCGGGTATAGCCGCCGGTGAGCAAGTTTTCTTCGATCGTCAGGTGCGCAAAACAGTGGCGCCCCTCCATCACCTGCACTACGCCGCGTTGCACCAGATCGGCCGGCGAGAGGTTCTCGATACGCTCGCCGCGCAGCTCAATCGAACCTTTGGTGACTTCGCCGCGCTCGCTTTTGAGTAAATTTGAAATGGCACGCAATGTCGTTGTTTTACCCGCACCATTGCCGCCCAGGATCGCCACAATTTTCCCCTCCGGCACATTGAGCGAAACGCCTTTGAGTACCAGAATGACGTGGTTGTAAATGACTTCGATGCCATTAACGTTTAGAACGATTTTTTTGGAGTCCATAAATTCTTGCCTTCACCAGTCGGCAGCACTGCACGCAACGCTGCCGGTTGGACTGTCATTGCGGATCAGGTCCGCAATGACAAGTCGATCAGGACTGGCAGTCCGCGGCAGTGCGCCGGGTCATCTTCTTGTCGGCCAGGTACTTGTCGGCCCCGGCCTTGATCATCGGCTTGAGAATCTGCTCGTCGGCCTCGATGTAATCCGAGGTAATGCCCCATTTCTTGCCGTCCCAGGTTTCGATGCGCACCGCAGTTGAGCCCATGTGGTCGGCGCACGAGGTGCTGATCGGGCGCATGACGCCGCTAAAGCCCAACGCATCGAGTTTCTTCTGGTCCAGCGCCAGGTTTTCCAGACCCCAGCGCACCTGCTCGCCGGTCATGACCTTGCCCTTGCCGAAACGTTCCTGGGCCCGGCGAACCGCCTCTTGCGACAACATCTGGATGATCACGCCACGGGTGTAGAGCACCGAGCCCACGTCTTCTTTCGACCCGGCACCCTGGCCTTTGGCATACACATATTTCAGGATATCCTGGATCACCTTGGGCTGCTGGCCTGAGGTATTGAGTGCCAGCGCGCGGTAACCCTTGGCCCCTTCGCCCACGTCTTTCACGTCCGGTTCGGCACCGGCCCACCAGACGCCGAACATCTTGTCACGCGGGTAGCCGGTGGCTTGCGCTTCCTTCAGTGCCGTGGAATTCATCACCCCCCAGCCCCACAACAGCACGTAATCGGGCTTGGCCTGGCGCACTTGTAGCCAGGTGGCTTTCTGATCAACCCCTGGTGCGGTCACCGGCAGCAGTTGCAGGTTGAAACCCAGCATGGCGGCACGCTCTTGCAGCAGCGGAATGGGCTCCTTGCCAAACGGACTGTCGTGGTACACGAGTGTGATCTTTTTGCCCTTGAGCTTATCCATGCCGCCCAGGCTCTTTCCGATGTACTGGATCAGCACGTCGGCACCGGTCCAGTAGCTACCCATCAGCGGGAAATTCCATTTGAATGCCATGCCGTCCTGCGACACCGACAGGCCATAGCCCAGCGTCATCAAGGGTATCTTGTCCTGCGGCGCCTTTTCGGTCAGGGCAAAAGTGACGCCGGTACTCTGGGGGTCGAACAGCGCCACGCCCGGATGGCTCTTCAGGCGCTCGTAGCACTCCACACCGCGCGCGGTGTCATAGGCCATTTCACACTCTTCGTACGTGAGCTTGACGCCATTGATGCCGCCGTCGCGCGCGTTGACCATCTTGAGGTAATCCTGCTTGCCGTTGGCCCAGGGCGTGCCGTTGGGCGCGTAAGCACCCGTGCGGTAGGACAGCAGCGGAAAGAACTGCTCCTTGGCCTGGGCGAACGCCCCAGCGCTGGCAGCCGCAATGACGCTGGCTAAAACAATATGGCGAATCTTCATGAATGTCTCCTAAATAGTGAGCACCGGGGTGCTTGGGTTAGCAAAAGCTGAAACGACTAACAAACGAACAAACTCAGTGAGGAAAGGGCCAAAGGCGAAGCTTCTGCTTGCCAATAGACCACAACTTGGCCAAGCCGTGGGGTTCGACGATCAGGAACCACACGATCAAGGCACCAAAGACGATCAACTCGGCGTGCGAGGTCACAGCGGTTGAAATTTGGATGCCGACCGCAGCGCCAAGCGAGGGCAAGAACTGGTTCAGGAAAATTGGCAACACTACGATAAAGCCTGCACCAAAGAAAGCACCCATGATGGAACCCATGCCGCCAATGATCACCATAAACAACAGTCTGAACGACAAGTCCACGGAAAAAGCGGCAGGCTCCCAAGACTCCAGATAGACAAAGCCCCACAAGGCACCGGCGACACCGATAATGAAAGAGCTCACAGCAAAAGCGCTGAGCTTGGCATACATGGGCCGGATGCCAATCACCGCAGCGGCCACATCCATGTCGCGGATTGCCATCCACTCCCGGCCAATGGCGCCACGCACCAGGTTTTTCGCCAGCAGTGCCAGCAGCACCAGAACTGACAGGCAAAACAAATACTTGGCGGTTGGGCTTTCAAGCGAAAAACCAAACACCTGCAAACTTGACACCGAAACTGAGCCAGAAGGCGCGTCATTAGTAAACCACTTGATGCGCAAAAACATCCAGTCACTGAAGAACTGCGCCGCCAGAGTCGCCACCGCCAGGTACAGACCCTTGACACGCAGGCTGGGCAAACCAAACAGGATGCCAAAGGCGCTGGCGCACAGGCCACCCAGTACTAGAGCCAGCAGCAGTGGCATGCCGGGCACACGCACAAAAAAATTGAACGCTGCGTAGGCACCGACCGCCATGAAAGCGCCGGAACCCAAAGAAATCTGCCCGCAATAACCCACCAGAATGTTCACGCCGAGGGCGGCCAGTGACATGATCAAAAACGGAATGAGAATTGCCCGAAACATGTAGCCGCTGCTGAGCATAGGCACAACAATGAAGGCGGCGGCGATGATCAGCAGCACCGCCCAGCGATCCTGGGTAATGGGGAAAATCTGCTGGTCGGAGCGATAGCTTGTCTTGAACTGGCCGTTTTCTCTGTAGAACATGGTGTTTCTTTTCTAATGTGTCGTCAGACGCGATCAATAATCTTCTCGCCAAACAAGCCTTGCGGCCGGAACAGAAGAAACACCAAGGCCAGCACGTAGGCAAACCAGATCTCGATGCCACCCCCCACGTAGGGGCCCAAAAACACTTCAGACATCTTTTCACCCACGCCAATGATGAGACCGCCAATAATGGCACCCGGCACCGAGGTCAGACCACCCAGAATCACCACCGGCAAGGCCCGCAGCGCCACCGTGGTGAGCGAAAACTGTACGCCCAGCTTACTGCCCCAGATCATGCCGGCCACCAACGCCACCACGCCGGCCACACACCAGACAATGAACCAGATGCGGTTCAAGGGGATGCCAATGCTTTGGGCCGCTTGATGATCGTCTGCCACTGCGCGCAAAGCACGCCCAGTGCTGGTTTTCTGGAAGAACACGCTCAGCATCGTCACCAGTATGGCGGCAATCAAGGCGGCATAGAGATCTTCCATGTTGATCAGGATGCCACCCTCAAACAGGCTTTCAAACGCGATCACCGGGTCTTTTGGCATACCGATGTTGATCTCGTAGATATTGCTGCCGAAAATCGTCTGTCCGATGCCATCGAGAAAGTAACCAATACCCAAAGTAGCCATTAGCAGGGTGGTGGCTTCCTGGTTGACCAGATGGCGCAATACCAGGCGCTCGACCAGCCACGCGACCAGGAACATCACGGCGCCGGCCAGTAAAAAGGCGGCCACGTTGGCGACTATGGGGTTGGTGATGCCGCTCCAGGCTGGTATCCACTCGGCAAAACGCGCCATGGCCAGTGCTGCGAACAGCACCATCGCGCCCTGCGCAAAATTGAAGACTCCCGAGGCTTTGTAGATCAGCACAAAGCCCAGCGCCACCAGCGAATACAACATGCCGGCCATCAGGCCGCCGAGTAGTGTTTCAAGAAAGAATGCCATGCTAGTGTCCTGTTCCCAAATAGGCGCTGATCACTTCCTCGTTGTTTCGCACTTCATCGGGGGTTCCGTCGCCGATCTTCTTGCCGTAATCGAGCACCACCACCCGGTCTGAAATATCCATCACCACGCCCATGTCATGCTCGATCAACACCACGGTGGTGCCGAACTCTTCATTCACGTCCAGCACGAAGCGGCACATGTCCTGTTTTTCTTCCACGTTCATGCCGGCCATCGGCTCGTCGAGCAGCAGCACCTGTGGCTCCATCGCCAGGGCGCGACCCAGATCCACGCGTTTTTGCAAGCCATAGGGCAACTGGCCGACCGGCGTTTTGCGGTGCGCCTGGATTTCCAGAAAATCGATGATGTGCTCGACAAATTCGCGGTGGTGTTCTTCTTCGCGTTGCGCCGGACCAATGCGCAAGGCTTGCAGCAACAAATTGCTCTTGATGCGCAGGTTGCGTCCGGTCATGATGTTGTCAATCACGCTCATGCCCTTGAACAACGCCAGGTTCTGAAACGTTCGGCCAATGCCCATCACCGCCACCTGGTGGCTGTCCATGTGGTGGAAAGACCTGCCGTGAAAAGTGATGGAGCCTTGCTGCGGCGCATAGACACCGTTGATGCAGTTGAGCATGGAGCTTTTGCCGGCACCATTGGGGCCGATGATGGCGCGCACCTCATGCTCACGCACGTCGAACGAAATGTCGGTTAGCGCCTTGACGCCACCAAAAGTCAGAGAGATGTTATTAACGTCAAGAATGACGTCACCAATTGTTTTACTCATGCGGGTGCCTTCACTGGTGCAAAGGTCTTTGCGTCATCAATTTTGAGCGTGGCACTGATGCTGCCGGTGCGACCATCTTCAAACTTGACCTGGGTATCAATGAACTGCTCGGTCTTGCCTCCGTACAGGGCGTCCACCAGCACATCATATTTTTCCGCGATGAAACCACGCCGAACCTTGTTGGTGCGCGTCAATTCACCATCGTCGGCGTCGAGCTCTTTATGCAACACCAGAAAGCGACTGATTTGCGAGCCGGCCAGCATCGCATCGACGCTCAGGTCGGCGTTCACTTTCTCGACGCACTCCTTGATGAGCTGATAGACCTCGGGTTTTTGCGCCAGGTCGGTGTAGCCGGCATAAGGCAGATTGCGCCGCTCGGCCCAATTGCCGACAGCATCAAAGTCGATGTTGATCATGACGCAGACTTTTTCGCGCCCATCGCCATAAGCGACCGCTTCCTTGATGTGCGGGAAGAACTTGAGCTTGTTCTCCACGTATTTGGGCGCAAACATGGCGCCGTCGTTGGCACCTCCCAAAATGTGGCCGACATCCTTGACCCGATCGATGATTTTGAGGTGGCCGTGGGCATCGAGAAAACCGGCGTCACTGGTGTGATACCAGCCATCGGATGTCAGCACCTCGGCCGTTGCCGCTGGGTTTTTGAAGTATTCCTTGAGCAGGCCGGCTGACTTGATCAGCACCTCACCGTTGTCAGCGACCTTGATTTCTACGCCGCTAATCGGAATGCCCACGGTATCGGCGCGCGCTTCATTGTCGGGCTGCAGACAAACGAACACAGCGGTCTCGGTCGAGCCATAGAGCTGTTTCAGGTTAACGCCAATGGAGCGGTAGAAACTGAACAGATCCGGGCCGATCGCTTCACCCGCCGTGTAGGCAACGCGCACCCGGCTGAAACCCAGGTTGTTGCGCAACGGGCCATAAACCATGCAGTTACCCAGGGTGTACAGAACCTTGTCCGTCAAGCCCACCGGTTTACCATCCATCAGGGCCGGGCCAACGCGTTTAGCCACGCTCATGAAATACTCAAACATGTGGCGCTTGATGGCGCCAGCGTCTTCCATGCGGATCATGACCCTTGTGAGCAAGCCTTCAAATACCCGGGGCGGCGCAAAGTAATAGGTCGGACCGACTTCCTTCAGGTCGATGGTGACGGTCTCGGCCGACTCTGGACAATTAACGACGTAGCCGCAGGCCAGCCACTGTGCATAGCTGAATATATTTTGCCCAATCCAGGCCGGTGGCAAATAGGCCAGCACTTCCTCGGCGTGGGTCAAATGGTCAAAATCAGCGCCCGCCTTGGCCCGGTTCAGCAGTGAATTGTGCGTATGCACCACGCCCTTGGGGTTGCCGGTGGTGCCGGAAGTAAAAAACATGGCAGCCACATCGTCAGGCTTGATCTGGCTCACTTCGGCTTGCAGAAAATCAGGGTGCAGCTCGGCATAGGCCTGGCCAACGGCAAGCAAATCATCAATCGCCGTCAGTCCTGGCTCGTCGTAATTGCGCAGACCACGCGGATCGTCAAAGTAGATGTTGGAGAGTTGCGGGCATTGCGCACGGATTTCGAGCAGCTTGTCAACCTGTTCCTGGTCTTCGGCAAAAGCAAAACGCACCTCTGCATTGTTGATCGGGAAGACACACTCGGGCGCGGCCGCGTCTTGGTAGAGCGGAATCGGCACCGCACCAATCGACTGCGCCGCCAGCATGGTGGCGTACAAGCGCGGCCGATTGGCACCGATGACGATCATATGCTCATCGCGGCGCAATCCGGCCTGAGACAACCCACCCGCAAGGTGCTCGACCATGACTGCCAGCTCAGCCCAAGACAAAGCTTGCCAGATACCGTATTCTTTCTCGCGCATGGCCGTCTCAGCCGGACGCTGGGCGGCATGATTCAAAAGAAGTCGAGGGAAAGTCGTCTGCATCAAGGTGCCTTGTCGTCAATCCAATTAAAACAACCGCGTTACATTCCATCCTGTGGCTGGAATAAGTCGAATAATAGGCATCCATTTGACGTTAAGTTGTCGTTTGGACGACAATCACCGCCTTTCTCGGTAGGTGTTTTCCCTGCACTTTTTGATAACTTGCAGCCCGTCAGGTCTATTCACACTTTCACCATGAGCTCCGACTTACCTCTGCACCAGCGCCGCCGCCCCCTGTCGGCAACCGAACTCGCCACCATTCCGTGGCTGGCGCGGCTCGCGCCCGATGAGCGCGAGCGCGCCGTCGCCGACCTGCAGATTGCTGATGCCAGTCCCGGCGAATACGTTTGCCGCAGTGGCCGACCAGTGACCTACTGGTTTGGCGTGGTCGATGGCTTGCTCAAAATGAGCAGCGACAACGCTGAGGGGTTGACCATGACGTTTACCGGGTTGCCGCCGGGCGGCTGGTTTGGCGAGGGCACGGCGCTCAAGCGCGAAAGCTACCGCTACAACATCCAGGCCCTGCGCAAAAGCATGGTGGCCGGGCTGCATGTTGATACCTTCCACTGGCTATTGGATCATTCCATTGGCTTTAACCGCTTTGTCATGAACCAGCTCAATGAGCGACTCGGCCAATTCATTGCGGCGCGGGAAATAGATCGCATGAGCAACCCCGACGTGCGTGTCGCGCGCAGCCTGGCCGCACTTTTTAACCCGGTGCTTTACCCCGGTGTCGGCGAGGTGCTGCGCATCACCCAGCAGGAGCTGGCCTACCTGGTAGGTTTGTCGCGCCAACGCGTCAATGAAGCTTTGATGGCGTTGGCGGCACAAGACGTAATCCGGGTTGAATACGGCGGCCTGCGGGTGCTTAATCTGGTGGCGCTACGGTCCAGTATTTTCCCAGTCAAATAGGCTTCTAGACAACACCTGATTGGCAAATGTGCTGCTAAATTTATAGCTTATTGGCCTTTCTCCCGAGCTGTTCAAGCTCACGCGTTTACGGTTTTTTTACACTCTCTTGATAAATATCAACCCCGTTTTTACGCGTCGGTGACCATACTCCAGTCGTTCATTTGATTGAGGAGTTGCTCATGGATATCGTATTTATCGCCGCTGCCGCCGGGCTGTGGGGCCTAATGGTCCTGATGGTCTGGGGTTTCAAAAAGCTCGAAAAACCAGCAGGAGGCCGGCCATGATCAGCCTCACAGTTCTGTACGGCCTGGGCGGCGTTTGCGCCGCCCTGTTGTTCGCCTATCTGATTTATGCGCTGATCCGCGCCGAGGAGTTCTGATGAGTACCACGTCATGGGGCCTGTTGGCCCTTTTCCTCGGTCTATTGCTGGTGACATCGTGGCCCCTGGGCATCTGGCTGGCACGCCTGAGTTCCGGCAAGCTGCCGCTCTGGATGCTGCGGGTGGAAGCGCCCCTCTACCGTCTGGCAGGCACTTCTGCCGACAAGTCCATGAACTGGTCGCACTACGCGCTGGCCGTGCTGGCCTTCAACGCGCTGGGCGTGTTCGCGGTCTATGCGCTGCAGCGTTTGCAGGTCTGGCTACCGCTCAATCCCGCTGCCATGGCCAATGTATCGCCTGACTCGTCTTTCAACACCGCCATCAGCTTTGTCACCAACACCAACTGGCAGGGCTATGGCGGTGAGTCCACCATGGGCTACCTGACGCAGATGCTGGGGCTCACGGTGCAGAACTTCTTCTCCGCTGCCACCGGCATCGCCGTGGCATTCGCGCTCATTCGCGGTTTTGCTGCACGCTCAACCGGCGTGATTGGCAACTTCTGGGTTGACGTCACCCGCATCACGGCCTGGGTGTTGGTCCCAGTGTCGCTGGTCATCGCCGTGTTTATGGTCGGCCAGGGCGTGATCCAGAACTTTGACGCCTACAAGGACGTCACCACGCTGGAAGTCAACGCCTACCAGCAGCCCAAGAATGGTGCCGACGGACAGCCCTTGAAAGATGCCAAGGGCAACCCGGTCATGGAAGACTTGAAGACCCCCACGCAAAGCCTGGCTATGGGCCCGGTCGCGTCGCAGGAAGTCATCAAGATGCTGGGCACCAATGGCGGTGGTTTCTTCAACGCCAATTCGGCTCACCCTTATGAAAACCCGACGGCACTGACCAATTTGCTGCAGATGCTGTTGATTTTCCTGATCCCCGCTGCCCTGTGCTTTACCTTCGGCCACGAGGTCGGCGACCGGCGTCAGGGCTGGGCCGTGCTGGCCGCGATGACCGTGATGTTTGTCGTCGCCGTGGTGGTTATCACGCCCGCCGAGCAGGCCGGCAATCCGCTGATCGCTGCCCTGGGCGTGGACCAGACCGCCAGCAGCTTGCAGTCCGGCGGCAACATGGAAGGCAAGGAAACCCGCTTCGGCATCAACGCCACCAGCCTGTTTACCGTGGTCACCACCTCGGCCTCGTGTGGTGCTGTCGATAGCATGCACGACTCCTTCACACCGCTGGGCGGCATGGTGCCCCTGGTGATGATGCAGCTCGGCGAAGTGGTGTTCGGCGGCACCGGCAGCGGCCTCTACGGCATGCTGATCTTTGCCATCCTGGCGGTGTTCATTGCCGGCTTGATGATAGGCCGCACGCCGGAGTACCTGGGCAAGAAGATCGAGGCGCATGAAATGAAGCTGACTTCGATTGCCATTCTGGTGACGCCGACCGTGGTGCTGGTCGGTACCGCCATTGCGGTACTGGCAAGCGCCGGCACGGCCGGCATTGCCAACCCTGGCGCGCACGGGTTTTCCGAAATCTTCTACGCCTTCGTATCGGCCGGCAACAACAACGGCAGCGCCTTTGCCGGCCTGTCCGCCAACACACCCTTCTACAACTGGATGCTGGGCCTGACCATGTGGTTCGGTCGCTTCGCCATGATCGTGCCGGTGCTGGCGATTGCCGGCGCCCTGGCCGCCAAGAAACGCCTGCCCGTGACGGCGGGCACCATGCCAACCCATGGTCCGCTGTTTGTGACGCTGCTGATTGGCACCGTGCTGCTGGTGGGCCTGCTGAACTACGTGCCGGGGCTGGCGCTGGGCCCAATAGTTGAGCATCTGATGCTGTGGTCTGGCCATTGAACCGCCGAAAAAGTGAGTACATGATATGAAAACGAAAACTTCTCTAACGCTCTTCGATCCGGTGCTGCTCATGCCCGCCATCAAGGCATCCTTCGCCAAACTAAGCCCGCGCGTCCAATGGCGCAACCCGGTGATGTTTGTCGTCTATATCGGCAGCATCCTGACCACCTTGCTGGGCCTGCAGGCGCTGCAAGGCAAGGGGGAGGCGCCCGTCGCCTTCATCTTTGCCGTCGCCCTGTGGCTGTGGTTCACCGTGCTGTTTGCCAACTTTGCCGAGGCGCTGGCCGAAGGCCGCAGCAAGGCGCAAGCGGCATCGCTGCGCACCCTGAAGAAAAGCACCTGGGCCAAAAAATTCCAGGCACCCGCGGGCAAGGTCTACCACGGCACGACATGGTTGCCCGAGCAAGCGGAAAACCTGCGCAAAGGTGACGTGGTGCTGGTCGAAGCCAAGGACATGATTCCGCTGGACGGCGAAGTCATCGAAGGTGTGGCCTCGGTCGACGAGAGCGCCATCACCGGCGAATCGGCACCCGTGATACGTGAATCGGGCGAAGAGTTTTCGGCCGTGACCGGTGGCACCCGCGTGCTGTCGGACTGGTTGGTGGTACGCATCACGGTCAATCCAGGCGAGTCCTTTCTGGACCGCATGATCAGCATGGTGGAGGGCGCCAAACGCCAGAAAACACCCAATGAAATTGCGTTGACCATTTTGCTGGTGGCGCTGACCATCGTGTTCCTGGTGGTGACTGTCACGCTCTTGCCCTACTCCATTTTCAGCGTGGAAGCGGCCAAGGCCGGCACCGCGGTGAGCATCACGGCACTGGTGGCTTTGCTGGTGTGTCTGATCCCAACCACTATCGGCGGCCTGCTGTCGGCGGTGGGCGTGGCGGGCATGAGCCGCATGATGCAGGCCAATGTGATTGCGACCTCGGGCCGTGCAGTCGAAGCCGCCGGCGACGTCGACGTGCTGCTGCTGGACAAAACCGGCACCATCACCCACGGCAATCGGCAGGCCACCAAGTTCCTGAGTGCACCTGGCGTATCGGAGAAGCAACTGGCCACTTTTGCCATGCAGGCGTCGATGGCCGATGAAACGCCCGAAGGGCGCAGCATTGTCGCGCTGGCGCAAAAGCTTGGCTTTGTGGAAGCGCTGGCCGGCGAAATCCATGCCGTGCCTTTCACGGCCCAGACCCGCATGAGCGGCGTCGATGTGCAAAGCAGTGACGGCGGCACGCGCCATCTACGCAAGGGCGCGGTCGATGCCATTCGTAAACACATCGAGGCCCTGGGTGGCAGCATGCCGGCGGAAGTCATTCGGGCCTCCGACGAGGTGGCACGGCGCGGCAGCACGCCGCTGGCCGTGTGCGAGGGCAAAACAGTACTGGGGGTGATTGAGCTCAAGGACATCGTCAAGGCTGGTATCAAGGAGCGTTTTGTCGAGCTGCGCCGCATGGGCATCAAGACCATCATGATCACCGGCGACAACAAGCTCACCGCGGCGGCCATTGCCGCTGAAGCGGGGGTGGATGACTTCCTGGCCGAAGCCACGCCGGAAGAAAAGCTCAAGCTGATACGCCAGTACCAGGCCGAGGGCCGACTGGTGGCGATGACCGGCGATGGCACCAACGACGCACCGGCGCTGGCGCAGGCCGACGTGGCAGTGGCGATGAACAGCGGCACCCAGGCTGCCAAGGAAGCCGGCAACCTGATCGATCTGGATTCGAACCCGACCAAGCTGCTGGAGATCGTGGAGACCGGCAAGGCCTTGCTGATGACGCGCGGCTCGCTCACCACCTTCTCGATTGCCAACGACGTGGCCAAGTATTTCGCCATCATCCCGGCGATGTTCGTGACCACCTATCCGCAGTTGTCGGCGCTTAACGTGATGCGGCTGGCCAGCCCCTCATCAGCCATTTTGTCGGCGGTGATTTTCAACGCGCTGATCATCGTGGCCCTGATCCCTCTGGCGCTCAAGGGTGTCAAGTACCGTCCAGTGGGTGCTGCCGCACTGCTGCGGCGCAATTTGGCGATTTACGGTGTGGGCGGCCTGATCGTTCCCTTCATCGGCATCAAGGCGATTGACCTGTTGTTGGTCGCCGTGCATCTGGTCTGAGCCAGACGGTCTCAAGCCACAAGCTTCAAGGAAATCATCATGAAAAACATTCTTCGGCCAGCACTCGTGCTGTTCTTCGTCCTCACGCTGCTGACTGGCATCGCCTACCCCCTGGTGGTGACCGGCGTGGCGCAGTCCCTGTTTCCGGCGCAAGCCGGCGGCAGCTTGATCCTGCGTGGCGGCAAGCCGGTCGGCTCCAGCCTGATCGGCCAGAACTTCAGCGACCCGAAACACTTCTGGGGTCGCCCGTCAGCCACCAGCCCGATGGGTTACAACGCCGCGAACTCCAGTGGCTCCAACCTGGGGCCGCTGAACCCGGCCTTGACCGATGCCGTCAAGGGTCGTGTGGAAGCCCTGCGCGCCGCCGATCCGGGCAACACGGCGCCGGTGCCGGTGGATCTGGTGACGGCCTCCTCCAGTGGGCTGGACCCGCACATCAGCCCGGCTGCGGCACGCTACCAGGTGGCCAGGGTGGCCAAAGCCCGCGGCCTGACGGCCGACAGGGTTCAGGGCCTCGTTGAGCAGCAGACCGAAAAGCCGCTCATCCCGTTTCTGGGTGAGTCGCAGGTTAACGTGTTGCAGTTGAACTTGGCCCTGGAAGCGCTGCGATAGAACTTCAATCACCCGGGCGATGGCAGGCATCGCCCGGGTGTCTGCCAGAGCCAGTCTCCCCTATGCGTGTCGTCTTGTCGAACTTGGCACCGAGCAGACCCGGTAGTCTGCCGAGGCAATGGCGATCTGTGTCGAACAGGAGTCGATGAGATAGCTGTCGGTATGAAAAGCACCGCACCCAGGCTTGCCATCAACGAAGCGCATTCTGGCTTTGGCTGGATCGACGTGCTGGTGTTGCTGGCGGTGATGGGCCTCTTGTGGAGTGCAATGCATTTTGGAAGAGGAATGCTGGCACATTTCGATCCGGCCAGCACGCCTCGATTGGACGCTTCGCCCAGTCAGATCCCGTACTACGCCGGCCGCACGCTGTTGCGGATGTGGATCGCCTTCAGTTTTTCGCTGTTCTTCGCGGTCTCGCTAGGCTACCTTGCTGCAAAAAATCGCCTCGCCCGCAGCATCATTCTTCCCGCGCTGGACGTGTTGCAGTCGGTGCCTGTCCTTGGCTTCCTATCGGCCACGGTCGCCGGTTTCATGGCGCTATTCCCGGGCAGCCTGTTGGGTGTGGAATGTGCCGCCATCTTCGCCATATTTACCGGCCAGGTCTGGAACATGGCCTTTGGTTTCTACCATTCGATGGTCACGATACCGACCGACATGCAGGAGGCCGCCTCAACCTATGGACTGAACCGCTGGCAACGTTTCAGGACGGTCGAACTGCCGGCGTCGGCGCACAGCCTTCTCTGGAATTCGATGATGTCGTTTGGGGGCGGCTGGTTTTTTGTTGCGCAAAGCGAAGCCATCAGCGTGATGAACAAGGACATCAAGCTGCCGGGTCTGGGCGCCTACATGGCACAGGCTATCGGGCGCGGCGACCACCAGGCCGCCTTTTGGGCAGTGTTGGCGATGCTGGCGATCATTCTCATCAGCGATCAGCTCGTGTGGCGGCCACTACTGGCCTGGGCCGACAAGTTCAAGGTCGAGATGACCGAATCCGCGACGCCGGCGACCTCGTGGGTCTACAACTTGCTGCGTGGTGCCTACATCTTCCGCTGGTTCAGCAAGCGGGTCTGGCAAGCACTGAAAGACCGGCTGCAGGACCTGGTTCCCCGCTCCAAAGCCGGCACCGGCCAACCAGCCGTGGGTCGGAACTGGCCCTTGCGGACCATCGCAGTGGCACTGGCAGCGTGGCTTGGCTTCGAGATTCTCACCGCCATCATCGCCGCAGTTGCCGCGTTGCACGGCACCGTGACGCCCGCCATCCTGGGCCATATCGTGTGGCTGGGTTTGCTGACCTTGTTGCGGGTCATCGCGATGACCATTTTCGCGACGCTGATCTGGACACCGGTCGGCGTGTGGATCGGTTTCCAGCCCCGTGTGGCCCGCATTGCGCAGCCGCTGGCTCAAATCGGCGCATCGTTCCCGGTCAACATGACCTTTCCCATCGTCGTCGGTTTCTTTGTGGCGACGCACACGCCGATGAACTGGGGCAGTGTCCTGCTGATCGCGATGGGAACGCAGTGGTACATCCTGTTCAACGTGATTGCAGGTGCCATGGCGATCCCGAACGACTTGAAGGAAGCGGCCCGCATTTACGGCCTGCGCAACTGGGATTTGTGGCGCACGCTGATCCTGCCTGCCATCTTTCCGTTCTGGGTTACCGGAGCTTGCACCGCAGCGGGCGGCGCCTGGAACGCCAGCATCGTAGCCGAACTTGCAACCTGGGGCGACACGACGCTGAAGGCCGACGGGCTGGGCGCGTTCATTGCCACGGTCACCAAGTCTGGCGACACCCCACTCATCATCGCCAGCATCGGCGTGATGTCGCTTTTCGTGCTGCTGATGAACAGACTGATCTGGCGGCGCCTCTACACCTTTGCGGAACGCCGCTTCCGCCTGGATTGACCCCGATGAACACCACGCCAACCAACCAAGCCGCTCCAGCGATTGCGCAACTGTGTGCCGTTACCAAGTCTTTCACTATTGACGGGGGCCATGAACTGAAGGTTCTGGAGAACATTGACCTGGCGGTCCACGAGGGAGAGCTGCTGGCGCTGCTGGGCCAGTCCGGCTCCGGCAAGTCAACCATCCTGCGCTGCCTGACTGGGCTTATCGAGCCGACCTCCGGGCGCGTGCTGTGCAACGGGCAAGAGCTGCACGGCATCAACCGGGACGCTTCCGTGGTGTTCCAGACCTTTGCGCTTTACCCGTGGCTCACGGTGGAGCAGAACGTGTCGGTAGGACTCATGTCACGTCGAGTCAGCCGTGCCGAGCGTGATGCGGCGGTCGAACAGGCGATCGAACTGATAGGCCTGGGCAACTATCACGCCGCTTATCCTCGAGAGCTTTCGGGCGGTATGCGCCAGCGCGTCGGCATCGCCCGCGCCCTGGTGTCGCAACCCAAGCTCTTGTGCCTTGACGAGGCATTCAGCGCACTGGACGTTCTCACGGCGGAGAACCTGCGCCAGGAACTCATCAGTCTCTGGCAGGGCCACGGCGTCGGACCGCGTTCGGTTTTCATGGTGACACACAACATTGAAGAGGCAGTGGAAATGGCCACCCGCATCGTTGTGCTTTTTCCCAACCCGGGCCGCCTTGGCCTGGTGCTGGAGAACTCCTTGCCTTATCCGCGTGACAGCCGGGACCCGGAGTTCCAGCGGCTGGTCCGCGTGATCCATGAATCGATCACCACCACGACCTTGCCCGACCTTCCGCCGGAAACGCCGCTGCCCGGCCATCCGGTCTCGCGCGCCCGTCGGCGCATGGAGTCGATTCCCCTGGTGTCAGTGGGCCAGATCCTCGGCCTGCTGAGCATTCTTCACGACTCACCCGAGATGTCGAACATCTACGACATTTCGGATGAGATCGGCAAGGAGTTTGGCGAGACGATCGCCCTGGTGAAGGCTGCGGAGATTCTGGAGTTCATCGACACGCCCAAAGACGCGGTCCGCTTTACCGAACTGGGCCGACGCTTCGTTGCGGCTGACCGCCTGGGCCGGCGTGCGATCTTTGCCGAGCAGGTGTTCAAGCTGCGCCTCTTTCACATCATCATTGCCCTGCTCAAGGAATACCAAGAGGTGGAATCGCAGCGTGTGATCAAGGACATCGCCAGCGCCTTGCCTTACGACAACCCGGAGAAGATCTTTCAAACCATGATCGCGTGGGGCCGCTATGCCGGCTTGATGGATTGCAATGCCAATACCGGCATGGTTTTTGTTCCCAAGGAAGAGGATCAAGCTGGGGAAGTCCGGGCATGACAGCACGGCGCTGACCAAGTATTTACGCTTTCTTTATGCGACCTCGGCCCTATTTGTCCCTGTTTTTACGTCGGCTTCGCTAAGCTAAGCCCATCGTGAAATCATTTGAAAGCGCATCGGCTAGATCGATGAACCTGCTGTCTTACCTCGCTAGGGGTGCCATCGGCGCGGCGTGTCATCATGGGCTCTGACCTGGGAACGTTCGTGCTGGCACTGGCGGCATTGTTCGTTCCGCTGCTGCTGGCGTGGGGCATCGTCTCATGGCAGGAGCGCTCAAAGAACCAACCGGATCGGCGACGGCGGTGAGCATCTCTGAAGCCACTCCAGTTGGGCCCAAAGCGGCCGTCCGGCTGAGGCGTGCGTGCGCCAAGGACATCGGCGCCCTGAGCCAGCTGGAGCAAAGCGCCTTCGCCGGGGACCGCATCTCCAGGCGCAGCTGGCGCGGACTGATAGCCAGAGCGTCGGCCACTGTCACCGTCGCGGCCACGTCCGGCGGCATTGTAGGGGCAAGCGTACTGCTGCATAGCGCGCACACATCGGTAGCCCGTCTCTATTCCATCGCGGTTGATCCGGTTGCGCGCGGCCAAGGCATTGCACGGATGCTGCTCGAAACCGCCATAGAGAACGCGCGGGCAGCCGGCGCCTCTGTCCTGAGGCTGGAGACACGGGTTGACAACAAAGCCGCGCAGTCGCTTTTTCGCCGCCATGGATTCGCGCCGCTGGACCGCAAGCCGACTTACTATGATGATGGAACGGATGCCCTGCGGTTCCAGAAATCGCTGTGGAATGTGGGCAAGGCGTCGCGCTCGGTTGCCCTGCGCGCGCCTTATTACGGCCAGACACTCGACTTTACTTGCGGGCCTTGCGCGCTGTTGATGGCCATGGCCGCGCTCGATCGGACCATCACCATCGACCGTGCGGCGGAAATACGGGTCTGGCGCGAGGCCACCACCGTGTTCATGGCAGCCGGGCATGGCGGCTGCGGCCCCTTTGGCCTGTCACTCGCTGCGGCCAGGCGAGGTTTTGACGCCACGGTCTACGCCCCGTCCGGCACCAGCCTGTTCACGAGCAGCGTACGCGACCCGCGCAAAAAGGCCGTCATCGAGCTGGTGGAAGCGGATTTCCGCGCCGAGATCGCCGCCACCAGCACAGTGATCGTCGAGTCGCCGGTCTCCCCGAAGCGGATTGCCGACCATTTGCAGCGCGGCGGCGTGCCCATTGTTCTGATCAGCCTGTGGCGCCTGCATGGCGAAAAAGGCCCGCACTGGGTCGTCGTCACCGGATTCGACGGTGCGGTTTTCCGCATTCTGGACCCGATTGCCCCGCCTGCCGAAGGGGATCCAGGCATCTCCGTCAGCATTGACGAGTTCCGGCGCATCACGCGCTATGGCCGACGACGACAAACCGCGGCCGTCATTCTTTCCAAAGGTACACAGTGAGCTCCGTTCATATCATTGTTGTTGAAAAGCGCTCGGATTTTCGCTGGCCCGATCCGGGCTCCCGCGTCATGACGGCAGAGGAGTTCGTCTCGGAACACGCCGACGGGCGCACCCGGCAGCGCAAGGTGATCAACCTGTGCCGCAGTTATGACTACCTCAGCATGGGCTACTACTGCTCGCTGCTGGCCGAAGCGCGGGGCGACCGCGTGACCCCCAGCGTTGAAACCATACTGGACCTGCAGCAAAAGACGGCTGACTCCCCCCGGCTGTCAGGCCTGAATCGTCTCATTGGCGGCCTGGAGGATGTGCCCAGGTCCGTCAATTCGCTGAGCTTCCATGTTTTCTTCGGGCAGATCGAAGACCCGGAGTTGTCCGATCTGGCCCGCCGCAGCTTCGAGTTGTTCCGCTGCCCCCTGCTTGAGGTTGGCCTTGAGCGCCTGGAGAGCTCGAACGGCTGGAAGATCGCCCAACTGCTCCCGCTCGATCCGCGCGACGTGGACCCGGCGCGCGACAGCGTGTTCCTCGATGCCCTGGAACGCTTCACCCGCCGAACCTGGCGTCCCGCCCTGGTCGAGAGTGCGCCCAGAATGGACTTGGCCATCCTGCATGACCCGCGCGACCCGCTGCCCCCCTCAAGCGCCGAGACCTTGCAAAACTTCGTGCGGGTCGGGCGCTCAATGAATATCGACGTGGAACTGATCGAGAAGAAGGATTTCTCCCGGCTCACCCAATTCGATGCGCTGCTCATCCGGGAAACGACCGCGGTGGATCACCATACCTTCAAGTTCGCAAAAAAAGCCGCCGCCGAAGGCATGCCCGTACTCGATGACCCGACCTCCATCCTGCGCTGCACGAACAAGGCCTATCTGTCCGAGCTATTGCAGGGCAGCGGAATCGCCTCGCCGCGCACACGGCTGGTGAGCCGGCGCACGCTGTTGAAGTTGGAAGATGTGCTGGCCTATCCCGTTGTCCTGAAGGTGCCGGACGGCTCGTTCAGCCGCAACGTCAAGAAGGCGGAGAGCTGGAAACAGTTTCAAGACATCGCCCAGGCGATGTTCAAGGAATCGGAAATCATTCTGGTGCAGGAGTTCATGTACACCGACTTCGACTGGCGCGTTGGCATTCTGGCGGGCGAGCCGCTTTTCGTCGCCCGCTATTTCATGACCCGGGACCACTGGCAGATCCTCAAGCACGGCGCCGACGGCAAGCATGAGGAAGGCCGCACCGAAGCCGTTGCGATCAAGGACACGCCCAAGGCCGTATTGGATGCCGCCGTGCGTTGCGCCAAGCTGGTGGGTGACGGGCTTTACGGCGTGGACCTGAAAGAAAACGCCTCGGGCGTCTATGTGATCGAGATCAACGACAACCCCAACATCGATGCCGGCATGGAAGATGCCGTGCTCGGCGATGAGCTTTATCGCAAGCTGCTCGGGCATCTGCTGCGCCAATTCGAAGCGCCGCATGAGGCCCAGCCAGCGACCGTGCAAGCTGGCCTGACCAGCCTGCCAGCAAGCGGCTACCTCAAGACCGGATCGGATTGAGTCCCATGCTTTTCTTTACGCCTTTTTTGCACGCAGGGGCCAGCTTTCATCCCCGTTTTTATGCCGAAATTTCTATGCTTCTCGCATCGTGCTTTTATTACCGGCACGTTGGAGTCCACGATGAACATTCTTTCTGTTTTGGGTTTTAGGGCCGCAGGCGCCTCGCGTCACGGTCATGCCATGGCGTTTCTTGACCGGCATCGGGCCACCGCTCCGGGTTTCAGCACGCATTTCGAGCTGCTCAAGGTGGTGGTGGCGAGCAGGGACGCCTTGCTGGCTCGCAGGGCTTTGTTGGCCTGTCCTGAGACCGCCATAGTGCGCTGCTTGCCTATGCACAAAATCGACAAGGTTGAACTGGAAATCCGTTTTCCGGCTGGCCAGGGTGAGGCGGTGATCGACCAGATCCTGGCCTGCCTGCCGAATGGCGAGATCGGAGCTATCGCCGCCTGCGCGAGCTTGCGTGCCAGCAATTTCAACGGGGCGCAGCGCCATGTTTTCTGACTTGCTGCGCGCCTTGTGCGCGCTGGGCGTCTTCGTGCTGCCCATGCTGATGGCTTGGGGCTACCTGGTCTGGGATAAACCAAAGAAAAAGGGCGACCGCGCGGCCGCCCGTCAGAGCCGCGCATTGAGATAGATTAACCCAAGGGAAAACATCATGCTTTTCAAACAACTTTTGGCCCCAGTGGCCCTCAGCCTGGTTTTCGGCGCTGCCAACGCGCAGACACAAACTCCCACCGATGCTTCGGGCACAGCCGCCACGCCAGCGGCGACCCCGGCCGTCACCGGCAACCTGACCCTGGTCTCGGACTACCGCTTTCGCGGTATCGCGCAAAGCTGGGGCCAACCAGCGGTGCAAGGCGGCTTCGACTACACCCACGCCAGCGGCTTCTACCTTGGCAACTGGAACTCCAACGTATCGTCCAACAGCTACAACAACGGCGCCAGCCTGGAGATGGACTTGTATGGTGGCTACCGCTTTGAGCCGGTCAAAGACTTGACGGTCGATGTTGGCGTCTTGAACTACGTATACCCCGGCGCTCGGCTGAACAGCGCACCGGCCTCGCCCACGGGCGAAAAATACGACAACACCGAGCTCTACGTCGGCCTCACGCGTGGGCCGTTCAACGCCAAGCTGTCGTATGCCGTGACCGACTATTTCGGCCTCAACAGCAGCACCTCGGGCTATGCCTACTGGAGCGCCCTGCCAGCACGCGGCGACTCGAAAGGCACGACCTACCTTGATCTGAACTACAACGCCGACATGGGCAACCAGCTCACGCTGGGCCTGCATGTGGGCTATACCTCGGTGCGCAACTACGGCGAGCTTTCCTACGCGGACTACAAGCTGTCGTTAGCCAAGGAAGTGGGCGGCTTTAACCTCGGGCTGGCCGTGGTCGGCAGCAACGCCGACGCCACGTTCTACCAAACTGGCAACTCGGCTGGCCTGGACCCACAGAAGCTCGGCAAAACCACAGCAGTGCTGTCGATCGGAAAAACTTTCTGAACCGGCGCCGTGGTGTTACCCTTCGTGTCATTCGCTCCTTGACACGAAAGGTACTCACTTTTGGCTAGCCTCCACGACGCCCGACCGGACCCCGATCAACTGCTGGAGCAAATCCGTAGCGAGGGCGAGCGCGCACGTCTGGGCAAGCTGCGCATTTACTTTGGTGCCGGCGCCGGCGTCGGCAAGACCTTCGCCATGCTCAACGCGGCGCAGCGCGAACAGCGGGCCGGGCGCGAGGTGCTGGTTGGCGTGATCGAAACCCATGGTCGTGGCGAGACCGCCGAATTGCTGGCGGGCCTAACGCAATTGCCTCAGCGCGCGGTGCCCTACCGTGGCCGCACCCTGTTTGAATTTGATCTGGATGCCGCCCTGGCCGCGCATCCGGCGGTGCTGCTGGTTGATGAGCTGGCGCACAGCAATGCGGTGGGCTCGCGCCATCCGAAGCGCTGGCAGGACGTGCAGGAGTTGCTGGAGGCGGGCATCGACGTCTGGAGCGCCCTCAATGTGCAACACTTGGAAAGCCTCAATGGCACGGTAGGCGCCATTACCGGTATTCGCGTTCACGAAACCGTGCCCGACACGGTGCTGGACCGCGCCGACGAGATCATCCTGGTGGACGTCACGCCCGACGAGTTGCTGGAGCGCCTGAAGGCCGGCAAGGTCTACCTGCCGCAACAGGCGGAGCGCGCGGCGCAGAATTTTTTTCGCAAAGGCAACCTGATCGCGTTGCGCGAGATTGCCCTGCGCCGCACCGCCGAGCATGTGGAAGACGACGTGCGCAGTTACCGGATCGAGCAGTCGCAATCGGGGGCGGGCCAAGCCCTCGCCAGTGCGCCGTCATGGAACACCTCCGGTGCCATCCTCGTGTGTGTCGGCCCCCATGAGGGTGCCGAGCATGCCGTGCGAAGCGCAGCCCGGCTGGCCGGTCAGCTCAACGTGCGCTGGCATGCGGTTTATGTGGAAACACCAGAACAGCAGCGCCTACCCGCAACTGTGCGCGACCGTACGCTGGCCGTGCTCAAGCTGGCTGAAGAAATGGGCGCCAGCACGGCGGTGCTGTCCGGCAGCAACGTGGCGGCCGAACTCGTGCGCCAGGCCGCCACCTTGAATTGCGCCACCTTGGTGACGGGTCGGCCAACTGCGCGGCGCTGGCAGGCGCTGTGGCGGATCCGGCGTCCGACCGTCACGCGCCAGCTGGCCACCCTGGCCCCGGCGCTGGACATCGTCGAGGTTGGCGTTGCCGACAGCAGCCGTCGGCTGTCGCAGGCCTTGCCTCACGATGACCGGGAGATTGAGGACGCAGCAGTCTGGCGTGAGGCCTGGCCGGCCTATGCCTGGACCGGCCTCGCCTGCCTGTTGACCACACTGCTGGCTTTGCCGCTGGCACCCCTGTTCGACCTGGCCAACATCGTGATGCTGTTCCTGCTGTACGTGGTGCTGGTGGCCGTAAAGCTGGGGCGCGGCCCAGCCACACTGGCCGCAGTGCTGGGTGTGGCGTCATTCGACTTTTTCTTTGTGCAGCCCCGCTTTTCGTTCGCGGTCACTGATGTGCAATACCTGATGACGTTTGCAGTGATGCTGGGAGTGGGCCTGATGATTGGCCAGCTCACTGCGAACCTGCGCTTTTCGGCCCGCATTTCGGCCAGTCGCGAGCGGCGCGCCCAGGCCCTGTTCGAGTTGACGCGTGACCTGTCGGCAGCCCTACAGGCCGTCCAAGTAGTGGAACTTGGCGAGGCGGCGGTGCAGCGCACTTTTGGCGGTCAGGCCAAAGTGCTGCTGACCGACGTCAATGACCAGCTGGCACTGGGTAGCGACTTGCCCGACTCCATCGATGCCAGTATTGCCGACTGGGCTTTTCACAACGGTCAGCGCGCTGGCCTGGCCACCGCCACCTTGCCCGCCCACGCTTGGCATTACGTTCCGCTGCGCGCGCCGATGCGGATTCGGGGCGTGCTGGCGCTGCGGCCTGCGCATCCGCGCTGGCTGCTGATCCCTGAACAGGTGAAGCAGCTGGAGACGCTGGCACGCCAGATTGCCATTGCTATCGAGCGGGTGCACTATGTGGAAGTGGCGCAAGCGGCGGTGGTACAAATGGAGTCTGAGAGCCTGCGCAGCGCCTTGCTGGCGGCCATCTCGCATGACGTGCGCACACCGCTGACGGCGTTGGTAGGGCTGGCGGAATCGCTTGAGCGCTCGACGCCGCCACTGGCAGACGACCAGGCCAGCTCGGCCCGCGCCATCGTCCAGGAGGCGCGGCAACTCAATGCGCTGGTCACCAACCTGATGGACATGGCACGTCTGCAAAGCGGCGAGGTCAACCTGCGCAGCGACTGGCATTCGATCGAGGAACTGGTCGGCAGCGCCATCCGCGCGGCACGCCACGCCTTGGGAAATGTGGTGGTGCAAACCGACGTGCCTGCCGACTTGCCTCTGGTTAAGTTCGACGCGGCGTTGATGGAGCGGGTGCTGGTGAATCTGCTGGAAAATGCCACCAAGTATGGTGTTTCTGGGGCGCCTGAGGCCAAACCTATCCTGATCAGCGCCCGGGTGACACCCACCACACTGGTGCTCAGCGTGCGCGACCATGGACCGGGCCTACCACGTTCGAGCATAGGTCAGGAACAGACCTTGTTTGAGAAGTTCACACGCGGCAAGACCGAGTCGGCCACGCCAGGTGTCGGTCTCGGGCTGGCGATCTGCAAAGCAGTGGTGGAAGCGCACCGGGGACACATCACGGCGGCCCAGGCCTTGGGGGGTGGTGCAGAATTCATCCTCACGCTGCCACGCATGCCACCGCCGGAACTCCCCGACATCCACAATGCCTGAACCCTGAACCAATTTTCACCCCAACCATGCTCGCCCCCATCGCCGTCATCATTGAAGACGAACCCCAGATTCGCCGCTTTGTGCGGGCGGCACTCGAAGCCGAGGGCTGGCAAGTCCATGAAGCCGACACGATAAAAAAAGGATTGACGGAAACCGGCACCCGCAAGCCCGATCTGCTGGTGCTGGACCTGGGCCTGCCCGATGGCGACGGGCTGGAGCTGATCCGTGATGTGCGCGGCTGGTCCGGCGTGCCGATCGTGGTGCTATCGGCGCGTTCAGATGAAGCCGACAAGATTGCAGCCCTTGATGCCGGCGCTGACGACTACCTCACCAAGCCCTTTGGTGTGGGCGAGCTACTGGCCCGGGTGCGCGCCAACCTACGCCGACCCCGCGCAACGCCAGGTGAGGGCGCAGCAGACGCATCAGGTGAGGCAGATCCGCTCTTTCACTTTGGCGAGGTCGAAGTGGATCGGCAGGCGCGCCTGGTGCGCCGCGGCGGCGCCGAGGTGCATCTGACCCCAATCGAGTACCGCTTGCTGACCGTGCTGATTGCCAACGTGGGCCGGGTGCTGACGCACCGCCAACTGTTGCGCGAGGTCTGGGGCCCCTCGCATGCGGAGCAAAGCCACTACCTGCGCATTTATATGGGCCACTTGCGGCAAAAGCTGGAGATCGACCCGGCCCAGCCGCGGCATCTACTGACCGAGACCGCGGTCGGCTACCGGCTTCTCACAATCTGAATAAAATGGGGCACCAGTCCCCGTAGCATAAGCGCAAGCAGCTACAACATATATAGCAAATGACAGACTCCAAACCACCCTCCACGTTCCGTCGTGCCGCCGTCCCGGCAAACCGCCCACCCATTCCCGCCGGTCAAACCAACACAGCCGCCTTTGGCCCCAACGGCACGCTGCGCCTGAACAAGCGCATGGCCGAGCTGGGGCTGGCCTCGCGGCGTGAAGCCGACGACTGGATCACCAAGGGCTGGGTCAAGGTCAATGGCGCAGTTGCAATCATGGGCATGCAAGTGCTGCCCGACGTGCGCATCGAAGTGAGCAATCAGGCTAAAGGAGCACAGGCTAACCAGGTGACGATTTTGCTCAACAAGCCGATGGGCATTGTCAGCGGCCAAGCCGAAGATGGTCACCTGCCCGCCATCACCTTGATCCAGCCGCAAAACCGCTGGGCCGAGGACAACGCGCGCTTCTTCTTTCACCCAAAGCAACTGCAAAGCCTGGTACCGGCCGGACGCCTCGACATTGATTCGATTGGTCTGCTGGTACTGACGCAGGACGGTCGCGTGGCGCGCCAACTGATTGGCGAAGATTCTGTGATGGAGAAAGAGTATCTGGTGCGCGTCAGTTACACCGGGTTCAATGAGCCCGATGGCGAACCGGATCAGCTCTTGCAGATCAACGATGGCGACCCGATCAGCAGCAATGTGCAAGCGATCTTCCCAGTTGCCGGGCTGGACAAATTGCGCCACGGCTTGAGCCTGGACGGCCAGGCTCTGCAACCCGCCAAGGTCACCTGGCAAAACCCCGAGCAACTGCGCGTGGTCTTGACACAGGGCAAGAAGCGCCAGATTCGCCGCATGTGCGAACTGGTCGGCCTCAAAGTGGTCGGCCTCAAACGGGTACGCATTGGCAACGTCATGCTGGGCAATCTGCCCCTGGGTCAATGGCGCTATCTGGCCCCGCATGAGAAGTTCTAGACATTGTGAGACAGACTACAGTTACGCGAAGCGAACAAGCTCTGTCCCCAACTGATCGTCAGATGTCGGATGTCCTCGTTGCATCCGTACACTCCAAATTATCTTAGTCGCATGACCAGCACCACACTTCCCGCCTCCTTGTCAGCACCTTTCAAGCAGGACGCCAGCATCATCGCTTTAGTTGGCTTTGCGCATGCCAGCTCGCATTTTTCCCACTTGCTGCTGCCGCTGATGTTTCCGGTGTTCATCAAGGAGTTTGGTTTGAGTTACTCCGAACTGGGCCTGTTGATGTCCACTTTTTTTGTCATCTCAGGGCTGGGGCAGGCCGGCGCCGGCTTTGCGGTTGACCGTCTGGGTGCGCGGCCCTTGCTGTTCCTGGCGCTGGGTTTATTGGTGCTGGCCTGTGGTGTGGCGTCCAGCGTGACCGGCTATAGCGGTTTGTTGATGGTGGCGGCGCTGGCGGGCCTTGGCAATGCTACTTTTCATCCGGTTGATTTCACCATTTTGAACCTGCGGGTATCGACCCCAAGGCTGGGACATGCCTTTAGCGCCCACGGTTTGACTGGCTACTTGGGCTGGGCCGCAGCACCGGTATTCTTTTCGGTGCTCGGCAGTTGGTACCACTGGCGCACGGTTTATCTGATCGCCGCAGCGTTGTACTTTTGCATTTTGGTATTGTTCATTTTGTTGCGGGACAAACTGAGCACGCAGGTGCAGACACAAGCTGCGGACGCGTCGGCCGAACACAGCATGGCTTTCATGAAGTTGCCGGTTGTGTGGTGGTGCTTCGCGTATTTTTTGCTCGCCGTCGCGACGCTGTCCGTGGTGCAAAATTTTTCTATCCCTATTCTCAAGGCCATGCAGGGGGTGAGTTTTGAGGCTGCCACCTCGACCTTGACTGCTTACATGCTGTGCAGCGCATTGGGTATGTTTGTGGGCGGTTTTGTGGCAGCACGCATAGCCAACAGCGATCATGTTGTCGCCGTGGCCATGGCGGTAGGTTCAATTTTGCTGGCACTATGTGGCAGCGGTATTTTGGGTGCGTTGGCTACCATGGTCGTTTTGGTCAGCACCGGTTTTGCGATTGGCATTGGGGGGCCATCGCGTGACATGATGATCAGACGGGCCACCCCCAAGGGTGCCACCGGTCGTGTTTTTGGCTTGGTGTATTCCGGCATGGACGTTGGCTCTTCTATTTCCCCTGTTCTGTTTGGCATGTTTATGGATCGCGGCTGGTATGGCGCTACGCTCTTCGGCGCCGCTGTCGTATTGGCTTTCAGTGTGGTGGCCGCGCTCGGGGTGGGGCGACTCACGTCCGGACGCCCTCCGGGATAAAACGCAGCTGGCCAGCTCTTGAAAGCCGGTCGTTGCGGCCATGCATCAAAAAGCTGTGGCCATTCGCCAGGAGGCCCACGATCACGTCATGCGCATGCTCGAGCAAGCCATTCTTGCCCGTCAGCGCATGTTCGGCACCAGCTCCGAGCAAATGTCAGCGCAGAGCCGCTTGTTTGATGAAGCCGAAGTTCTGGCTCAAACCAGCACCGAATCACAAGACACAGCTCCAATAGCAGCCCAGCAACCAGTCGCTGATGCCCCATGTGACAAGCGACCCGGCTAAAGATTGACGGTCGCGCAAGACGCCGAGCTTTCGGGCGGCACCGATCCGTCCGATCCTTCGAGCTCGCGCCACTTGTAGTCGATGACCTCGAGCAGGACCCCATTCATCTTCTTCGGGTGCACAAAGGCGAACTGGCAGTCCCGGAATGAGCGCAGACCGCCGATCATCAGGTAACCTTTGCTGGCGATCTCCTGGACGGCCTCACGGGTGCTGTCGACGTTAAGGCTGATCAGCATCACCCCTTCGCCGCGACGCTCAATGAACTTCGCGACATCGCCATCCGGCGTTAGCGACTCCATTAGCTCGAAGCCGACGCCGCCAAGCCAATACCGCGCCACCCGGATTTTTTCGGGTTCGTCGATATAGGCATCATCTGGAGCGGTCTTGCCGAGCAGCGGTTCCCAGATTTTGCGGGCTTCGTCGAGGTTGCGCACGGCGATGCAGATGTGATCGAGTTTGTTGACTTTCATTCTTTTCTCCTGATTGGTTCCAGTGGTCAGTGGCGCTGAAAGGCCGGGGGATATTCTTGCGGCTGACCGGCACAGGCTTCGAAATTAACGTGTCGTGGTACTAACCAGCCTGCCGCAGCCTGAATCGCTGTAGCTTGCCGGTTTCGGTCCGCGGCAGCGAAGCCACGAACTGGACCGAGCGCGGATACTTGTAGAGCGCGATGGTCTTCTTCACGAAGTCCTGTAGCTCTTTCACCATCGGCGCGTTGCCGCTATAGCCGGACTTGAGCACCACGCAGGCTTTGACGAGCTGGCCGCGCTCCGCGTCGGGCACACCAACCACGCCGCACTCGGCCACGGCGGGATGCTGTAGCAGCGCGGACTCCACTTCCGGCCCGGCGATGTTGTAGCCGGCGGAGATGATCATGTCGTCGGTGCGCGCCTGATAGTAGAAATAGCCATCGGCATCCATCTTGTAAGCGTCGCCGGTCAGATTCCAACCCCGCATTTCTCCGGCGCAGATCACATAGGCCTTCTGCCGTTCATCGGCGAGGTACCGGCAGCCGGTCGGCCCTTTGACTGCAAGGCGCCCGACCACGCCCGGCGCGCAAGGCCTGCCGACATCGTCTATTACCCGCGCCTGGTAGCCGGGGATGGCATAGCCGGTGGCGCCGCGGCGCACGCGCTCCGGCGTGTGCGAGATGAAGATGTGGATCATCTCGGTCGTGCCTATGCCGTCGATGATCTCGATGCCGCTCGCCTGCCTGAACAGTTGCCGCGTCGCATCGGGCAGTGCCTCGCCCGCCGAGACGCATTTCTTCAGGCTCTTCAGCTTGTGGTTCCTGACAAGGCTCGCCATCTGGCGATAGAAGGTCGGAGCGGTGAAGCAGATCGTGGCCTTGAAATCCTCGATGGTTGCCAGCAGGCTGTCGGGCGTAAGCCGTTCCATCAGCACGGTGGAGGCGCCGAAGCGCATGGGAAAGCACAGCAGGCCGCCCAGGCCGAAGGTAAAGGCGAGCGGCGGCGTGCCGCAGAAGATGTCGTTTTGCGTGGGATTCAGGCAAGAACGTGGGAAGCTGTCACACATCGCCAGCACGTCGCGGTGAAAGTGCGCGGTGCCCTTGGGCTGCCCGGTGGTGCCCGAGGTAAAGGCAATCAGGCAGACGTCGTCGGCCGCAGTGTTGACGTTCGCGAACGTCGGCGGTTTGGCCGAGAGCTTTTGTTCGAGCGAGCCGGGGCCGTCGTCGTTGAAGTAGAGCACCTGCTTCATGCCCGGGCACCCGGCCTGTGCCAGTTCCATTTCTTCTCTTAATCGCAGGTCGCACAGCGCAGCCCCGATTTTGGCTTTGTCGATGATTTGCCGCAGCTCCGTTGCGCGCAGGAGCGGCATCGTGGCCACTGCGACCAGCCCGGACTTAATCACCGCGAACCAGCAGGCGGCCATCATGGGGTTGTTGGGCGCGCGCAATAGCACGCGATTCCCGGGCTTCAACCCCATGTCCTCGGTGAGCACGCGCGCGATCCGGTTGGCTCGATGCAGCAGCTGCCGGTAAGTGCATGAGTAGGCTTTGCCGTCGATCAGGGTATGGATTACGGTGCGCTCGCCATGTCCGCCCGCGACCATTTTGTCGAGCAGCACGGCGGCGCAGTTGAGGCGCTTGGGATACTGTAGCTCCGGTAGTTCAAAAATCAGTTCCGGCCACTGGCTTTCCGGCGGGAGGTTGTCTCTGGCAAAGGTATCTACATGTGCAGTGTAGGTCATAGATAGACTCCAAAATTAGGTGCAATTGAAGCGAAAATTCATCAGAAGAAAACATTTAATTGGCAAAGGTTGCCAATTTATGCGGACTACCCTCCAAATTCAATGGATTTCGAACGCCAGTCTTGCGCGACTGCGTCCCGCGATGCGCATCTAATCCGCGGTTAGCTTGGCGCTTCGTGCCACTTGGCCCCATCGCACGGAATCGCGTTCCATCAGCGATTTGAATGCCTCGATGGAGACCGTCTCAACTTCTAGACCCTGCTTTGCCAACAGGCCCTTGGTTTCGGGTCCATCCAGGATCTCGTTCACCGTCTGGTGCAGGCGCCGGACGATCTCCTTGGACGTGCCTGAAGGCGCAAACAGCGCGTACCAGATATCCACCTCCGCCCCTTTGATGCCCTGTTCCGCAAGTGTTGGGATGTCGGGGGCGTTCGCGGATCGCTTTGCGCTTCCCAGGCCCAGCACCAGCAGTCGGCCGTCCTTGACGTACGGAAGCGCGACGTGGATCGGCATAAACATGACGTTGACGTTGCCGGCGATGACGTCCGTTACCGCGCCAGCCGATCCCTTGTAGGGTATGTGGAGCAGGTCGATCCCGGTAACCACCTTGAACAGCTCCATCGATACGTGATGCGGCGTACCCGCGCCGGGCGACGCATAGGTGATCCTGCCGGGCTGCGCCTTCGCCGCCTCGATGAGGTCGTGCGCATTGGTAAAACGCGTGGCCGGGTTCGCCACCAGCAGCAGGCGTCCCCAGCCCAGCAACGCGACCGGCTCGAAATCCTTGAATGGATCGTACTGCGCGTTCTTGAACACATACGGGTTGATGACAAAGTTGTTCGGCGCCACCAGCAAGGTCAGACCGTCGGGTGCTGCGCGCGCCACCGCCGCCGTGCCGATGTTGCCGCTCGCCCCGGGGCGGTTCTCGACGACGACAGGGGTCTTCCATCTTTCGGTGATGCGCTGGCCTATCGTGCGCGCCAGAATGTCGTTACCGGTCCCCGGCGTATACGGAACGATGATCTTGATCGGTTGCGAAGTGTACGGCTGCGCGACGGAAATGCCTGAACCAATCGCGCAACCCAGCACGGCTGCGACCAGGGCGACGGCTTTGCCGGGTCGATGGGGTAATACAGGGAAATGCATGATCGGTTTTCCTTTCGTTAATGGATCGCTATTCGCGGTGAAACTCGTTGCATGTCGGAGCGGTCCCGGAGAATCCCAATTCGGACCAGCGCTCGCGAACGCGCTCGTACACGCTTTGCCGCAGCAGCGTGCTCTGGGGGAACTCCTTCAGATAGCGATGCGGCTTGCAGGCATCGATCAGCGCCTTCGAGCCGTAGGGCCGCAACTCGCGCGGGACCTGGCTGGGATCGAGGCCGGTCGACCAGGTATTGCGCAGGATGTCGATGTTGTCCGCGGGATTGCAGCGCGTGCTCAGCGCCCATAGCACATCGTTGAGGTTGGTTGGATCGACGTCTTCATCCACGGCGATGATCCACTTGCTGTAGTAGGCCGCGGCAGAGCACTGTGCGGCCAGCGCCAGAACCTGCGCCACGTGTCCGGCGTACTGCTGCTTGAGCGAGACCACCGTCATGCCCCAGCCCGAGGCCGCTGCCGGATGTGCATATACGCCGCGTATCCCCGGAACGCCAAGGGATTCGAGATTGTCCCAGATGCGGGCCGAACGCATGATGGCGTAGTAGGCGCCAATCTCACAAGCCGGGTAGCGCGCCATCAGCGTGGCGGTGAGGATGGGATTTCGGCGCATGTGGAGCGCCTTGACCTCGATCACCGGCTGGGGCGCGCGGGCGCCGCCGTAATAGCCGGTGAATTCGCCCAGCGGGCCTTCGGCCTCCAACTGCCCGGGATGGATAACGCCTTCGATCACGATCTCGGCATTCGCCGGAATGGGCAGGTCCACGACCACGCCGTCGGTAAGCTGCACCGGCTCGCCGAGCAGCCCGCCGGCCACATCGAGTTCCGACTCTTGTGAGCCGAACACCTGGGCGCCGACCATGAACAGGATGGGATCGATGCCATAGGCCACAACCACGGGACACGGCTTGCCGGAGGCCCACCAGGCATCGCGGTCCAGCCCGCCGTGCTTGCCGGGCGAGGTATGCATCCCGACCCGGCGCGGTCCGTGCAGCATCTGCCGGTAGACGCCGGCATTGATACGGCCGGTATGGGGATCGCGCGTGAAGGTGATGTCACCCGTGCCGATGTAGCGGCCGCCGTCGCCTGGCCAGAACCTCGGCACCGGCAGCCGGGTGAGATCGATGTCATCGCCCGTGAGGATAATCTCGTTCACCGGCGCGTCCTGCGGAGCAATTCGGACCGGCGCGATCCGCCGCCCCATGATGCGCCGAGTTTCGACGATCAGACGGGCAACCGAAAGGTCCGGATCGAGGCCCACCGCAAGCGCGTAGCGCCGCGTGCTTGCGCCCAGCAAGTTGATCAGCACCTGTCCCTCAGTGGGCTCGGTGAACTGAGAGAAGATCAGCGCGGGGGAGTCTTCCCGCTGCGCGGCCATATAAGCGATCGCTGACAGCTCCTGGTCGAGATCGACCGGGGCATCGATCCGTTTCAACTCGCCCGCCGCTTCAATCTTGCGCAGCCAGTCGCGCAAATCCCGTGCCCCGCGCCGATTGTCGGCGGGGGACGCGGGCGCGGGGGTGCTCCCCGTCCCTAAGAATTCTTCCATTTTTTCTCCTCCGTTGTGGTTTGATCCAAACACCGCCAAATTGTGTGCCTAAATGGGCGAGCAACTGACGCGTCGTTGACCTACAAAGCGTAATATCGACACTACGAATCAAACGCTTTTCCAAGCGCGGCTCTGCGCAGCTTGAAGCGCTGGATTTTGCCGGTCGCGGTTTTGGGTAGTTCGCTGACAAACTCTATCCAGCGCGGGTACTTGTAGGGGGCAAGCCTGCTCTTGACGTGCTGCTTGAGGGATTCCTCGATCCCGGGCGAGGCCGCGACGCCTTGCTTCAGCACCACATAAGCTTTGGGCTTGACGAGCTGCGCCTCGTCGGCCTCGCCAACCACCGCCGCCTCGAGCACTGCTTCGTGGGTCATCAACGCCGCTTCCACTTCGAAGGGTGAGACGTAGATGCCGGAGACCTTGAGCATGTCGTCGGAGCGCCCGCAGTAGACGAAGTAACCGTCCGCGTCCTCGACATACTTGTCGCCGCTGCGTGTCCATGGTCCCTCAAAGGTGGCGAGCGACTTGGGCCGGTTGTTCCAGTACATGAGAGCAGCGGTGGGGCCGTTGACCTGCAACTCGCCGACCTCGCCCTGGGGCGTGGGTTTGCCGTCATTGCCGATCAGGCGGATGTCGTAACCGGGGACCGGTTTGCCGGTGGTGCCGTAGCGCACCTCGCCCGGCCGGTTGGAAAGAAAGATGTGCAGCATCTCTGTGGAACCGATGCCGTCGAGGATATCCACGCCGTAGCGCTCGCTCCATCGCTTGCCGATGTCGGCGGGCAGGGCCTCGCCGGCAGAGGTGCAGGCGCGCAGTTTGAGTTCTTCGCGTTTGGGTGCCGCCGGGCTCGCCAGCAGCGCCGCATAGAGCGTGGGCACGCCGTAGAAGATGGTGGGCTTGTGTTCACGCAGGCGCCTGAACACCGAGTCGGGCGTGGGCCGTTCGGCCATCAGCACCGCCGTCGCACCCACCGAGAAGGGGAAGGTCAGGCCGTTGCCCAGGCCATAGGCGAAGAAGAGCTTGGCCGCCGAGAACACCACGTCGTCCTCGCGGATGCCGAGCACCGGCCGGGCGTAGAGTTCGGCGGTGAGGATGATATCCTGGTGGATATGCACCGTGCCTTTGGGCGAGCCGGTGGAGCCCGAGGAATAGAGCCAGAAGCAGATGTCGTCGGAGGTGGTTGGCGCCGGCTCGAAGCTCGTAGCGGCCTTCGCCATGAGGTGCGCCAGCAATGCGTGGCCCTTGCCGTCGGCGCCGGAGACGATGACATGCTTCAAATACCGCGAGCGCTCGATGAGGTCGGCGAACGCCGGCAGCAGCGCTTCGGACACCACCAGCAGCTGCGCCCGGCTGTCGTTCAGCATGAACTCGTAGTCGGCGCGGGTGAGCAGCGTATTGACGGCGATCGGCACCACGCCCGCCTTGATGCAGCCGAGAAACACGGTGGGAAAATCGATGGTGTCGAGCAGCGCGACGAAGGCGCGCTGCTCCATCGCCACGCCGAGATCGCCAAGCACGTTGGCGAAGCGGTTCACCCGTTCGCCCACCTGCGCATAGGTGTACTCGCCGACGTCGTCGCGGATCGCTACCTTGCTGGCGCGACCGGCGGAGAGATTGCGTTCGATGAGATCGTGCGCGGCGTTGTACTCACGCGGAATGGCCACTCGCGGCGGGGTGACGGAGTGGTCTGCCGAGGAAAGTTCTGCTGCCATGTCTTTCTCCAATTTCTTCATTGTTTGGTTGGTCGTTCATCATGTGCCCAGGGAGGCAATGAGCGGGATGATGGTCTGGGAAGGACCGGTAAACGCAATCACCGACAGCACCACGGCCGTCATCGCCATGCTGGTCATGGTGATGCGCCGCCATCCCTAAGCTGCCCTCTCCTCGGCGGCCGGTTCTTTCCATCGCTTCAGGAGCTGGTGCGGAATGTCGAACTGATCGAGCGCCTTGCCCACCGTGTGGTTGACGATGTCGTCGATCGTTTGCGGGCGGTTGTAGAAGGCTGGCACCGGTGGCAGCAGGACCGCGCCGTAGCGACAGGCCTGCGCCATGAGCTCAATGTGCCCCAGATGCAGGGGGGCTTCGCGCACCAGCAACACAAGCCGACGGCGCTCCTTCAAACACACGTCGGCGGCGCGCGTCAGCAGATTGTCGTTGTGCGAGTTCGCAATCTCCGACAGGGTCTTGATCGAGCAGGGCGCCACGATCATGCCGGCGGTGATGAACGAGCCGCTAGCAATGGAAGCGCCAATATCGCGATGGGTATGCACCACGTCGGCCAACGCCTCCACCGCCTGTACCGTCCAGTCGGTCTCCTCGGCGATGGTGCGCTTGGCCGAAGGCGAGAGCACCAGGTGGGTTTCGATCTCGGGGATGTTCTTGAGCGCCTCCAGGGCCCGAATGCCGTAGAGAGCGCCCGAGGCGCCGGAGATGCCGATGATGAGGCGTCGCATGAAAGTCCTTTTTCTGTGAGTGGGTTCTACTGCTCAACTTTCCACGGAATGATCCAGCTCTCGAGCTCGTTCAGAAACAGGCTGAACAGATAGCCGATCACCGCGATCATGAGCAAGCCGACATACATGGTTTCCACCGAGAGGATTTCCCAGGCGTTCCAGATCATGTAGCCGAGCCCGCTCTTGGCCCCGATCATCTCGGCGATGGCGATGAGGATGAGCCCCATGCCGACCCCGAGCTTGATCCCCGACATGATGAATGGCAGCGCGCCCGGCAGCGCGATGGTGCAGAACATCTGCCAGCGACTGGCCCGGAAGTTCTTGCCGACATCGAGATAGATCTTGTTGATCTCGAGCACGCCGGCCACCGCATTGATGCAAATGGGGTAGAACATGCCGATCGCCACCATCACGATCTTTGACGCTTCTCCCAACCCGAAAATGAGCAGGATCAGCGGAAAAATGGCGCTCTTGGGGATCGGATAGGTGGCCGCGATGAGCGGGTCGATGGCCGCGCGCACCGACCGGGACAGGCCCATCACGATGCCCAGCACCAGCGCCGGGACGCCGCCCAGGAGAAAGCCCCAGAACAGCCGCTGTAGGCTGGCCCAGGTGTTGATCCACAGCACCCCGGAGTCCACCAGGGCGAGCAGTGTATGAAAGATGGTGCTGGGCGCCGGAAAGAAGCGCGTGTCGATCAGCCCCGTGCGGGCGGCGATCTCCCACACCAGCAGCAGCAGCAACGGCGAGACGATGCTGATCAGCCGGTCGCGGTTCCCTGCGTTGAGCTTGAAAGCGCGACGGGCGAAAGGTCCTCTCAACGATTTGTTCATGCTCATGGCCTCTCCATGTTTTCGGCTTTAGACTTGGCGTGCTGCACTTCCTCACGCAGGTAACCCCAGATGGCGTAGACGAGTTCGCCGTATTCCGGTTTGGCCCGCAGTTCCAGCACGCTGCGCGGGCGATCGAAAGGCACGTCCACGATGGCCTTGGTGCGCCCGGGATGCGCGGTCATCACCATGATCTTGTCACCCAGCGTGACCGCCTCGTCCACGCTGTGGGTGATGAACAGCACCGTTTTCTTGGTCTCCTCCCAGATGCGCAGCAACTCCTCCTGCAACAGCGTCTTGTTCTGCTCGTCGAGCGCCGAGAAGGGTTCGTCCATGAGCAGCAGCTCCGGGTCGTTGGCGAAGGCCCGGGCGATCGATACGCGCTGCTTCATGCCGCCGGAGAGCTGGTGCGGATAAGCGTGGGCGAATTTGGTGAGTCCGGTACGGTCCAGGTAGTGGCCGACAGTCTCCTTGATCTCCGCCTTGGACACGTTGCGCATCTTCAGGCCGTAGGCAGCGTTGTCCCATACCGTCATCCAGGGGAAGATCGAGTCGCCCTGGAACACCATGGAGTTGACTGGACAGCCGGGATGGGTGTCGGCAATCTCTACGCTGCCGCAGCTTACCGTTTCCAGCCCGGCGAGAATGCGCAGCAGCGTCGTCTTGCCGCAGCCGCTCGGTCCCACGATCATGAAGAACGTGCCAGCCTGGATCTCCAGGCTGACGTCATCGACGGCGGTGAAGATTCGGTCGCGGGTGCCGAAGGTCTTGGTGAGATTTTGGATGCGGATCTTGACCGGCTTGACCTCCCGGGAAAGAGGGTTCACCACTTTGATCCGGTCTGAAGCCTTAGCATGAGAAGTGATACTGCGTAGCATGGCGGCCCCTTACTTGCTGCGCCGAACGTAGGGGCCCAGATCCTTGAGCGCCGCCTCGACGAACGATCTGTCCACCGCCTGCCCGACGCTTACGTTGCCTTCGATCAGCCCCTGTTCCTTGAAGAACTGGAAGTCTTTCTCCAGGCTGGCCATATTGACGTGCCCGTCCGGATTGCAGCCGTTTGGCGTGATGGCCCGATAAACGGCCGGGTCCTTGATCTGGGTATATTCCGCGAGAATCGAAATGACCTCTGTAGCGTTCGCTCCGGCGAGCTTGCCGTCCTTCAACGCGTCGTTGTAGTCGCGCACAGCCCTGACATAGGCGTGCATGAATTTCCTGGCGACGATAGGATTACCTTTGATGAACCCGTCGCTATAGAGCACAACCGCCACCTGCTGATTGGGGTAAAACGTGTCGTTGGTGGCAAAACGCACGGCGACGCCTTCGTTCACGGCCTGTGTAACGGTCGGCTCGTTGGTCATGCTGGCCTCGATCGCCTTGTTGCCCAGCGCCATAAGATGCTGCGGGAACCCCAGAGTCACGACTTGAACATCCGAGTATTTCAACCCGCCTTTTTTCAGGGCTTCGTTGAGCGCGGATGCCGTGCCCGTCCCCTCCGCGCCCACTGCGACCTTCAGTCCCTTCAAATCCGCGAAACTCTTGAATTTTCCGTTGTCAATCAGGTCTTTCCGCACCAGCACGGCCGAATAACCGTACCCAGGCGGAATCGAGCCTTTGTCCGCGACTATCCTCACGTTAATGCCGCGCGCGATGCCGTTATAGAGCCCGGCCGAAACCGTTCCGCCGCCCACATCCAATTGCCCGGCCCCGAGCGGGGCAACCATTTTGGCGGCGGAGTTGAATGGGGTAAAAACCACATTCAGGCCCTCCTGCTTGAAGTAGCCTTTTTTGTCGGCGATAAAAAAGCCTACGTCGCTGCTGGTATTCGCGATCCCTACCCGAACGGTAGCCGTCTCCGCCAAAGCGACGCCGTTGTTGAGCGCCAGGGTCGCCGCGAGTGCCACGCTGCCGGCTACGCGAACAAAAAGAAGCCCATTTTTTAAAATCCGCATGTTTGTCTCCTCCTGAGAGTTAAATCGGTGGTGTTTCCTTGCAGGTGGGCTACGCCGTTCGCTGCTTATTTTTTTAGATAACGCTCTACCGGTAAACGGTCCCGCACATCTTGGGGTACTTGTATCCGCGAGGCGAAAGGCCGCCGAATGGGTCTTGTGGCATCGATGATCATTTTTGTGGTCATGATGTCGTCAATTTGCGAGGGTTCCAGCGTGGCGCCTTTTACATTCTTGATGATGTCGACGTCCTGGTCCGCCTGGACGCGCGTAGCAAATGCCCACATGACTTGCTGCTCGTTGAAGGGATCGATGTCGGCGTCCACGACGAACACGTTCTTGACGAAGTCGCACTCCCCGAGCGCGATCAACGCCGCCTGCTTACTTTCTCCATCCACTTTCTTGTCGATTGAGATGTAGCAGTTGAACCGGCCGCATCCGGAATTCGGCAAATGCACGGCCTTTACCGTCGGCACCACTCCCTTGATGCGATTGAACAGTGTGCCCTCCTTGGGAATGGCTCCCAGCACCCAGTTGTCAGGATGGCCGACGAAGATATCCTGGTAGATCGCGTCTTTGCGGTGGGTGACCGCCTTCACGTCAATGATCCAGCGCGACCGCTGCGGCCCATAGGTGCCGGGAAATTCACCGAATGGACCTTCGACCTCCCGCACGCCGGGCGGTATTTCGCCTTCGATCACGATCTCGGCGTCGGCCGGAACCATGAAATCCGCACCCCACGTCTCGGAAGGAACCAGACGCAGCGAGTCGTTCATCATCGAGCCGATCAGCTCGTAGTCATCGACCCCGAATGGCGAAACGTTCAATGCGCCCAGATAGAAAGCCGGATGGTGGCTGACAACGATCACAACCGGCGTAGGGAGATTCTTTTCCTCGTATTTGCGGCAGATTTGCCAGTTATGGCGGGGAGACATATGTATGCCGAGTTTTTGCGGTCCTTTGTACATGGTCCGCAAGAACGCGACGTTGTAGTGCCCCATTTCCGGATCGCGCATGACGGGTGTCATGTCGATATAGGGCGCCGGGTCCATGTGGTGGTGACGCACAATGGGCAACTCGCGCAGGTCGACCTGCGCGCCTGTCTTCACCACTTGCTTTACGGGCGCATCTTCTTTTGAAACGTTCGTGGGAGCAATCCGCCGCGCTTCGCGCCGGGAATATTCCAAACTCAGTTCGTTTTGATACTGGTGCGCCTGCAACCCCAGGGCAAGCGCGCACCGGTTTCTCGATGCATAGATATTCGTCAGCAGCGGAAACGGTGAAACTTCGCCTAATTGGTTCACGGGACGCTCGAACAGCACCATCGGATAGAGCCCGCACTTCTCCAGGTTCACCAGGATTGCCGTGGCTTCGAACGAGCCCGGGTGGATTTCATCCTTTATGCGCAGGATTTCTCCCGGATGCTCCCGCTCGATCCGTGCGATGAAATCGCGCAGATTATGCTCCGCAAGCCTTTCGGCCAAATTGGCCTTTTCTTTAACACGATTCATAATGATCTTTCTATATTTGTATCAAATGTGGATAATCGGACTGTCTAGCTCGCTGACAACTTGCGTCCGAAAACGGGCCATCGGGATGATGCATTGCCCAAGCTTACGTATTGAGCTTTGACCTGTTGTCTCCGGCGGGATTCCACGTTGCGCCGTCCTGCTCTACTAGGGCGAAGCTTTCTTCTACAAAAAACCGTTCATCGCAATACGGGCAATGGAGCTTGACGTGCAGATGCCGCAAGTCATCGTGATGCACGTGGAAAACGCCCTTGCATTTCGGGCAGGTGGGATTAAATAGTCTTACCATGCTGGATACCTCCTTCGTTTTTCGGACGCCTAGCATGAAAATCGGGCGCCGAGAGTTTGGAAACCGGGTCCGTTGCTGGGGCAACCCGTGGTCGTTGCGAATCATCAATCCGCGTTCCCCTCATCGCGGACAACTCTGAACTCTGACTCCTGTGCTAACTCTTAATATACGGGCCAAGCTCTTTGAGCGCCCACTCCACAAACGAGTTGTCGACGACCTGTTCGACGCTCACGCTGCCCTCAAGCAACCCTTGTTCCTTAAAAAACTGGTAGTCCTTCCTGAGGCTCGCCTCGTTCACCTTGCCATCCGGATTGGTGCCTTGGGGAACAATGGCCCGGTAGACATTGGGATCCTTGATGTTGGTAAATTCAGTGAGGATCGCGATGATCGAGTCCGCCTTCGGCCCTGTGAGCTTGCCGTCGTTCAGGGCATCGTTGTAGTCTCGTACTCCGCGGATATAGGCGCGCATGAATTTCTTCGCAACCTCGGGGTTCTCCTTGATGAAGTCGCCGCCATAGAGCACCACAGCAAGCTGATGATAGGGATAAATGACGTCGTCGCCGGCGAACCGGACTGCGGCCCCACTCGCCACCGCCACAGTCGCGGAGGGCTCGGTGGTCAAGCTGGCATCCACCGCCTTGTTCTGCAGGGCCATCACGTGCTGCGGATAACCCAGGTTCACCACCGTCACATCGCTGTAGGTGAGACCGCCTTTCTTCAGGGCTTCGTTCAGGGTTGAGGACGTGCTGATGCCGGTGGCGCCGCTGCCGATCTTCAGTCCCTTCAAATCGGCGAAACTCTTGAATTTGCGGCTGTCGACCAGGTCCTTGCGTACCAGCAGCGGCTGATAGCCATGCCCCGGCGGGGTCGAGCCCTTGTCCGCGACAATCTTGATGTTGATCCCGCGGGCGACGGCATTGTAGAGTCCGGCAGACGGCGCTCCCCCGGCTACATCCAGTTGCCCGGCGCCGAGGGGCGCGACCATCTTGCCAGCCGAATCGAAGGCAATGAACGTGACGCTGATTCCCTCCTGCTTGAAATAGCCCCTCTTTTCGGCAATGAAGAAACCCACGTCGCTGCTACTGTTGCTGGTGGCTACTCGTACCGCAGGCGCGGCCTGCGCGTGAGAGCTGGCGAGTCCCAGCCCCGCTAGCGCCGCAATCCAGATAAGCGCCGCCGAAATCAAGGAAAAGATGCGATCAGCTGATACCGCCCCGCGAATCCCAAAGGGGGAATGAATTTGCTTTACCATGATGTCTCCTCATGAGTGGATGTGAGTAATTGTTCTTGTTGAAGAAATCGCAGTCGTAGCGGCGCCCGCCTCAGGCGGCGCGCCGCTACCCGACTAGCCGATGTGCTGGCCCGCGAACGGCTCGAAAGTGGTGATCTTGGGCGGCGCGCCTTCGAATCCCAGTTCCTGCCAACGCGCGCACACCTGTTCGTACATCTCTTTCTTGAGCAAGTTGCGCGGGCTGAACACCTTGATGTACTTGAACTCCTTGCAGGCATTGATGATGCACTTGGAACCCCAGGGCCGGATCTCGGGTGGATTCTGGCTAGGGTCGAGATAAGTGCTCCAGGTCTCGCGCAAAATCTCGATCGACTGGGCCGGGCGCGAGCGCGTGACCATGGCCCAGATCACTTCCTGCATGTTGGAGGGATCCACGTCATCATCGACCACGACGATATACTTGCTGAAGTAGGCCCCGCCCATGCACTGGGCGGCAAGCGCGCCGACCTGCGCGGCGTGCCCGGCATAGCGCTGCTCGATCGAGACCACCGTCATGCCCCAGCCAGCGCCCTCAGGCGGCGACCAGACGCCTTTGATTCCCGGAACCCCCAGAGCATCGAGGTCAGTCCATACCTTGGCGGCTTTCGCCATGCCCCACATCAGTCCGCACTCGTTGGACGGACCGTCCGACATCAGCGCGCTGGTGAGAATGGGCTTGTTGCGATACCGGATCGCCTTGATCTCGATATACGGCGTCGGTCCGCCGGGTCGACCGTAGTAGCCGGTAAATTCCCCGAATGGGCCTTCCGACGCAGTCTTGTCCGGGTAGGAAAAACCTTCAATGATGATTTCGGCGTTGGCTGGCAGCAGAAGGCCGGTAATATCGCTCTCGAACACCTCAATCGGCGCGCCGTTGATGCCTCCGGCGAACTCGTATTCCGAAACGTCCTTGGGGAAGGAAGTGGCGGCGCACAGGAACAGCAAGGGATCCAGGCCGTACACGCCAGCCACGGGCGCGGGCTTGCCTAGAGCCCACCAGCGCTCGCGGTCCAGCACCGCGTCCTTGCCCGGAGAAGCGTAGAAACCCACCTGTTTCGGCCCCTGAATCATCTGCCGGAAGGTCCCCAGGTTAATGCGATCATTGGTGGGATCCTTGGTGATCACCGCGTCGGCCGTACCGATGTATTTGCCGCCGTCCAGGGGCCACATTTTGGGCGCCGGGAACTTGGTGACATCCACCTGGTCGCCGGTTTCGATGTTCTGGTTGACCGGCGCGAACTTTGCGTCTACCTTCTTTGGCGCGATCCGGTTCTTCATCTTATGGCTAAGAATCCTGGTGAGCTCGATGGCATCCTTGCCCGGCTCTTCGCGAATCGAGATCGCCACGCGGTTGAGGCTGCTGCCGAATGGATTGAACAGCTGCCGCTGTCCGGGATGTCCCTTAATGTTTTCGAACAGCAAGGTCGGTCCCCCGACGGTCTTGCCGTGCATATAGGTGATCGTTGACGCCTCCAACTCCGGGTCGACTAGTGCGGTAATCCGCTTGAGTTCGCCGATCGCTTCAACCTTTGCCAGCCAGTCACCCAGGCTCTTGATGCCCTGTGTCTCAATGACGCGCTTGTTTCTATCTTCCATCATTCACTCCTGTTTCGTTGTTTAACATAAACTCATCACTCACCAACTGCATCAGCAGCATTTCAGTGCATTCCCTTTGTGCTGCTTAGATATAAAACCGTATCCTCTTTCTGCGTAACGCTCTTTTGTTCGCTCATCCTGTCCAACCGTTCGCCCACACCGCGGATGTCTGTTGCCATGATCAACTTCGCTTTTTCCGGTTGCCGCCCCCGCAACGCCGCGAGAATTTTCTTGTGCATAGCCAATACAGTGGCAGGAGTTTCCAGGCTGGGAATGTCCCTGATTCGCTCCGACAGGAGCAACAGAACCGTTTCCCCGATCACGCTCAGGATCGGATTGCCGCTCATGCGGATGACTGATTTATGAAACTCGAGGTTGTGCAGACGGGGATCTTTACTTTGGGCAATCTCCCGTTCTGCTTGTGCGAGTATGGCGGCCAGCTGATCGAAGTCCCCGTCCGCCCCCAACACCGCCGCTTTGGATGCCGCAAAGGGCTCGATCAGTTGACGAATTTCGAACAGATTCTCCAGGCTGACGTGGCCTCCGGACAGCAAGTTGACAATGGAGTGTGAGATGGGCCGGTCGTAATCCTGCACGACAAAAATTCCGCCCTTGGCCCCCTTCTTGACTGTCAGCAGCCCGCTGAACTCCAGGGTGCGTATTGCTTCGCGGACCACAACGCGGCTCACGCCGAACTGCGCGGCCAAGTCCCGCTCGGCGGGGAGACGGTCGGACAGGCATAAGTCCCCCGCAAAGATCCGCTCGCGAATCTGATCGGCGACTTTTTCGTAGGCTTTACCTTGCCCGAGGTTCTTAAATAATAATGTTTCGTTCAATGGACTAACCAATAAAGGACTAACTTATTGTTAGTGTAGCACGGAGCTTTGATAAAGCAACTTATTTTTTGCAAATTTCCCGATTTTGGTTTTGGGCGTTGCGAATTCACAGCGATCAGGGCAGCCGGACAGATGCAGGTGTTGGTACTTGGGTCATGCGCAAAATCTGAAGGTCGGTACAACCGGATCGGCGCCTCTCGCCCGGTGGCACGCTTGTCGTACAGCGGGTCGGCCTTGGCTTTGTGTTTGCCCTGGTCTTTGAAGCGTTCATCGCGCTGGCGCATCTGGTTGTCGGCGATCATGGCCGGGATGTTGGCGTCTTTGAGCGCAGCGACGTTGTCGTTGCTGTGATAGCCCGCATCGGCAGTAATCAAGGTGTGCTCTGCACGCACGATATTGCTTTGTTGGACCATGGGTACGAGCATGCTTTGCTCGGAACCCGAGCCGCTTACGTCAGCAGCCACTATCACCTGGTGGCTGCTGTCTACAGTGGGGGTAACCTCCGTCCCTACCGCAACCACAGAAACTGAAAAACCGGACGCGATTGCAAAAAGCAACGTAATATCTCGCGCAGCGCGAACAAAAAATTCGAGTTACGCCAATGGGATGGTCAAAGTTGATTTGATCCGCGTTTCCCTCTGGTATCTTTCAACATTCAAAANNCTCGAAAACTACAAGCTGCTGAGCGATCTGGTGGTACCCCGTCCGATTGCGTGGGTTACCAGCCTGAGCCAGACCGGCGTGGTCAATCTCGCGCCTTTCAGCTTGTTCAATAAGGTCAGCGATGACCCCTTGTACATCATCATCAGCATTGGTCTGAACGCCAATGGGCAACCCAAGGATACGGCCAGAAACATTCAGGACAACGGCGAGTTTGTTGTGAACATGGTGACCGAAGAACTGCTTGATGCCATGAATGTTTCGGCGGCGGCCTTTCCGCCAGACCTGAGTGAACTCGAAGCGACAGGTTTAAACACTGCGCCCTGTATTCACATCAAAACGCCGCGCGTAGCACAGGCGCAGGTCAGTCTCGAATGCAAGCTGTTCAGCGCCCAGGCGCTCGGCACATACACCCTATTTATCGGTGAAGTGGTCATGTTTCATGTGGCCGACGATTTGATCGGACCGGGTTTGCGCGTCAACAATTTTGCGCCCATCGGGCGACTCAGCTCGCCTTCCATTTATTGTCGTACGACCGATCGGCTTGACCGGGCGCGCCTCTCTTACGCCCAGTGGCTGAGCCGCAAAAAATAAGACGCCAGGAGCGCCCCTACGACATGATGTAAGCGCCAGAGCCGGTTGACAGCAATTTGCCATCCGCCCCCAGAAACTCCATACGGGTGGAGGCCACGCGCGAGCCAAGGCGCATCACCTGGGCGCGCAGTTCAAACCATTCGCCAATGCCCGG
>PKWL01000082.1 GCA_003133225.1 Janthinobacterium sp. | reverse complement strand
ATCATGATGACGACCATGGCCGCATTGCTGGGCGCCTTGCCTTTGATGCTAGGGACCGGTGTCGGTTCCGAATTGCGCCATCCGCTTGGCATTAGCATCGTCGGCGGCTTGATCTTGAGCCAGATGCTGACCCTCTTTACGACGCCGGTCATCTATCTCGCATTCGACCGCCTCGGCAAACGCTTCGGCAAGCCCCGCGAGGCGGCTGTCGAAGACGATTCGAGCCTGCCGCAACCCGAGCTGCCATGAATCGCTCCGAGCCGGCCCCAACCCGGGCAGCCATGAATCTCTCCGCGCCATTCGTCCGGCGCTCGATCGCGACCACGCTGCTAACGATCGCCGTGGCCCTGGCCGGCGTCGTGGCGTTCAACCTGTTGCCAGTGTCGCCCATGCCGCGCGTGGACGTACCGACGATTTCCGTTACGGCAAACTTGCCCGGGGCCGACCCGAGAACCATGGCAACGAGCGTGACGACGCCACTCGAACGGCAACTCGGGCGCATCGCCGGGATCACCGAGATGACATCGAACAGCCCGCAGGCGTCGTCACGCATTACCTTGCAATTCGATCTGGATCGTAACATCGATGGCGCGGCGCGCGACGTGCAGGCGGCGATCAACGCGGCGCGCATCGACCTGCCGGCCACACTGCGCAGCAATCCGAGCTATAACAAGGTCAATCCGGCCGACGCCCCGATCATGTTACTGGGACTGACCTCGGACACCTTGACGCAGGGGCAGATTTACGATTCCGCATCCACGATTCTCGCCCAAAAATTGTCGCAGGTATCAGGTGTCGGCAGTGTGACTGTCGGCGGCAGCTCGCTGCCCGGGGTGCGGGTTGAACTCAAGCCGGAGGCCTTAAATCATTATGGCATATCCCTGGAACAGGTCCGTACGGCACTGGCGAACACCAATGCCAACCGGCCCAAGGGTTTTGTCGAAGATGGCGCTCGGCAATGGCAGATCGCGACGAACGATCAAGCCAAAACAGCGGAGCAATACCAGTCGCTGGTTGTCGCTTACCGCAACGGCGCACCGGTACTCCTAAGCAATATTGGCAACGTGGTCGATTCGGTCGAAGATTTGCGTCACGCCGGCATGGCGGATGGTAAGACGGCGGTTTTGATCATCATTTCCAAGCAGCCAAATGCCAATATCATTGAAACCGTCGATCGCATACGGGCGCTGCTGCCGCAGCTTAAGGCATCCATCCCGGCAGCGGTCGACATGACCGTCTCGCTCGATAAAACGACCACCATCCGCGCTGCCCTGCATGACGTGGAACGCACGCTGTGCCTGTCGGTGGCGCTGGTGATCATGGTGGTGTTCCTGTTCCTGCGCAATGGCCGCGCCACGCTCATCCCCAGTGTCGCCGTGCCCATTTCTTTGATTGGCACTTTCGGCATCATGTATCTGTGCGGCTACAGCCTGGATAATTTTTCACTGATGGCATTGACGATCTCCACCGGCTTCGTAGTCGATGATGCCATCGTCGTGCTGGAAAACGTGTCGCGCCACATGGAAGAAGGCATGGCGCCGATGCAGGCGGCCTTGCGTGGTGCGCGCGAAGTCGGCTTCACGGTACTCTCGATGAGCATTTCGCTCGTGGCCGTGTTCATTCCATTGTTGATGATGGGCGGCATTATAGGACGTTTATTTCACGAATTCGCCATCACGCTGTCGGCCGCAGTGCTCGTATCGCTGGTGGTGTCGCTAACGACCACCCCAATGATGTGCGCGCGCCTGCTCAAGCATGAGCCGAATCGTCCGCACGGGCGCTTTTATCTGGCCGGCGAACGTTTTTTTGCGTGGCTCCTGGCGCGCTATGAGAGCAGCCTCGGGCGCGCGCTCAAGCACCCTAAAATCACGATGCTGGCGATGTTTGCAGTGATCGGCCTAAATATCTATCTGTACACCATTGTGCCCAAGGGTTTTTTTCCGCAACAAGACACCGGCGTTATCCAAGGTTCCATCGTGGCAGATCAATCGACCTCGTTCCAGGCGATACGGGCCAAGCTGGTCGGTTTTGCCGACATCATCCGCGTCGATCCTGCAGTGGCCAGCGTTACCGGCTTTACCGGCGGCAGTCAACGCAATACGGGCATGATGTTTATTTCGCTAAAGCCATTAAACGAACGCAAGGTCAGTGCCGATGATGTGATTAACCGCTTGCGCGGCAAGCTGGCAAAGGTTCCCGGCGCCACCCTTTTCCTGCAAGCGTCGCAAGACATTAATGTCGGCGGCAGGATGTCGAACTCGCAATATCAGTATGCGTTACAGGGCGATAATTTGAGAGACTTGACGACCTGGTCGCCGCGTATCCTGAAAATTTTGCAGGATTTGCCGCAACTAGTTGACGTCAACAGCAATCAACAAGACAAGGGCTTGCAAATCACGCTGACGATCGACCGCGATACGGCGGCCAGACTTGGCGTGACTGAAACCGAAATTGATGCAGCGCTGTACGACGCCTTCGGGCAGCGCCTCGTATCCGTCATCTATGAGGCGAAAAATCAATACCACGTCGTCATGGAAGTGGCTCCCGAATACTGGCAGCGGCCCGAAACACTGAAGGGCATTTACGTCAGCAGCCGGGGAGGCACGCTGGTTCCACTCAGCGCGTTCTCCCGTTTCGAACCGACCAATACGACTTTGAGCGTCAACCATCAGGGCCAGTTCCCGGCCATGACCATGTCGTTCAACCTGCCGCCGAAAGTGGTGCTGAGCGATGCGGTAAAGGCCATCGACGATGCGGTGGCGCAAAGCGGCATGCCTGCCTCCATCCGTGCCAGTTTCCAGGGCACGGCGCAAACCTTCCAGGCGTCGCTTACCAGCCTACCGTTCTTGATTTTGGCAGCGCTCTTTACAATTTACATCGTGCTCGGTGTCCTGTATGAAAGCTATGTGCATCCAATCACGATTATTTCCACATTGCCCTCGGCCGGTGTCGGCGCCCTGCTAGCCCTGTTGCTGTGCCAGATGGAGCTGAGCGTCATGGCCTTCATCGGGATCATCCTGTTGATCGGCATCGTCAAGAAAAATGCCATCATGATGATCGATTTCGCTCTGATGGCGCAGCGCTCGGAGGGCAGGGTGCCGCTCGATGCGATCCGGCAGGCGTGCCTGTTGCGTTTCCGTCCCATCATGATGACGACCATGGCTGCCTTGTTGGGCGCCTTGCCGCTCGCCCTTGGCAGCGGCACCGGCTCCGAGCTGCGGCGCCCGCTCGGAGTGACCATCGTCGGTGGCTTGATTGTTAGCCAGATGCTGACGCTGTACACGACCCCAGTTGTTTATTTGTACATGGATCGATTCAGGACATGGTGGAACGGCGTATGGGCTAACTGGCGCAGCAGACCGTCTGAAGCGACGCCGGATGCACCGCGGCTCTACAAATCGTATTGAAACGCCGTGATGGCGCACAAATGGCAATCAAATGGAGATCGGATGAAATTGCGTTGGAATCGAATCAAACGTCTGGTGCAAGCGGCGCCTCTGGTTCTGGTAAGCGCGTGCGCGGTCGGTCCCGATTATGTCAAGCCAAGTGTGGAAACGCCGGCCGCCTTCAAGGAACAGGGCGCTTGGAAAATTGCCCAACCGGCCGATCTGGGTATTCCGCAAAAATGGTGGGCGCTGTATCAGGATCCGTTGTTGAACTCGCTTGAAGAGCAGGTCAACATCTCGAACCAGACGCTGATCCAGGCCAAGGCGCAATATCGCCAGGCGCGCGCCTTGGTGCAAGGCGCGCGCGCAGCCTACTTTCCCACGGTGTCGGCCAACGTCTCGCACACCCGTTCCGGCGGCCCGGCCTCGTCTGGTGGGGGGGCAGGCACGTCCAACCTGATCACCGTCGACGCCAGTTGGGAGCCCGACGTCTGGGGCCGCGTCGGACGCTCGGTTGAAAGTAGCCAAGCGAGCGCGCAAGCGAGCGCCGCCCTGGTGCAGGCGACGCGCCTTAGCACCCAGGCGCAACTGGCGCAAGATTACTTCCAATTGCGCGACTTGGATGCGGACCGGCAGCTGTATGATAAAACGGTGGCCGACTATGCCAAGTCCTTGCAATTGACGCAGAACCAGTACGCTGCCGGGATCGTCCCAAAAGAAAACGTCGTGTTGGCGCAAACCCAGCTCAAGACGACCGAGGCGCAGGCCATCGATTTCAATGTCCTGCGCGCGCAAATGGAACATGCGATCGCGCTCCTGGTGGGCCAGCCGGCATCCACTTTCTCCATCGCCCCGGCTTTCTTCAACACCGCGTTACCGGTCCTGCCGCTTGGGCTACCGTCCGCCCTGCTTGAACGGCGCCCGGATATCGCCAACGCGGAACGGCTGATGGCGGCGGCAAATGCGCAGATCGGCGTCGCCAAGGCAGCCTACTTTCCCAGTTTGACCGTTGCCGCGTCGGGCGGCTTTCAAAGCAGCAGCCTGGCCAACTGGATTTCACTGCCCAACCGATTATGGTCGGTGGGGCCGGCACTGGCGCAAACCCTGTTCGACGGCGGCGCCCGCCGCACCCAGACGGATTCTGCGATCGCCGCCTATGATGCCAGTGTGGCCGGCTATCGCCAGACCGTGCTGACCGGCTTTCAGGAGGTGGAAGACAATGTGGCGGCGCTGCGCATCCTCGAACAAGAAGCATTAAAGCAAGATGAAGCTGTCACGCTGTCCCAGCGTTCGGTAGAACTTACCATCAATCAATACAAGGCTGGCATTGTCAACTACCTCGATGTCATCACCGTTGAAACAACGGCCTTGAGTAACGAACGCGCCGCCGTCGACTTGCTCAACCGGCGCCTGAGTGCCAGCGTGTTACTGATCAAGGCTTTGGGCGGCGGATGGAATGCCGCCCAATTGCCGGATGCGGCCGCTTCGACCAAAAACCAGTGAGATTCGTGAATGAATTGAAAACGATTGCATTGCTAATTTAAAGCGTAAAGCTTGCTTATAACTGGGCATTTGTGGATTTTTCCGTGAATTCTAGATGCATCACCTTAGACCGTCCACACCTCGGTTTGATATCAATTAATTCAACAATCTTAGTTTCAGGTTGCTTTAAGGTTGAACATATATTGTTGGCTACAGCGTGGCTGAACCATCAGTCTCGAATGGAATGGCAAGCATAGCGCCCGATGGTGTAAGAACAGTCTCTGGCTATTTATTCGATAAGCGATTGTCCGAAGGAACCGTGTTCGGGACAGCGCGGTTCTGTTGCCCACATCCTTAGTGGGACGAGATTTTGATCGCAGCGGGCCTTCTACCGCATTGCCTGTAAGATTTTCAGCGTCGAGCTCCACATTCTTTGCAGCGTGCTTGTTGCCGCCAGCCATTGAGCGGTCTCTCTCACTGATACCAGGATGATAATTCCCGTGAAGCTCGATATCCGCAAATGCCTACTTCAACTGGATCGTTGGTCTGTACTCAACAATAGCTTCGTGCGCGGGACATGCCGTGTTCCTGCCACCGGACGGCTGCTGGTACGCGTCGTCAAAAAGACAATTGAGGCCCGTAACATTTGCACTTTTGAGCTGGCAGCCCATTCAGGCGTAGCGTTGCCGCCATTTGACGCCGGTTCCCATATTGATGTGTATATCCGCGAAGACTTGGTGCGACAGTATTCATTGTGTAACGCCCCCAGCGAGATGCACCGCTATCTGATTGGCGTACTGTGCGAGCCTAAGACCCATGGCGGGTCGCGCATGATGCATGATAAAGTCAGCGAAGGCGATATTCTTGAGATTAGCGAGCCGAAGAATCGTTTTCCGCTCGTGCATTCGGCCAAGAGATCGATCTTGTTGGCCGATGGAATCGGTGTGATACCAATTATGTGCATGGCGGAACGGCTTGCCAGTATTGGCGCAGATTTCGAATTACATTACCGGGGGCGTTCAATGCCGCATATGGCATTTGTGCAACGTATAATGAGATCGGTATATGCGAATCGAGTATTATTGCACTTTAGCGACGGGGCACCGGAACAACTGATCGACATACCGGAGCTGCTGCACTGTCCCGATCCGCAAACGCATTTTTACGTATGTGGCCCGACCGGATTCATGGATGTGGTAATCGACACAGCGACGCAGCAGGGCTGGTCCAATGCGAACGTGCATACAGAATACTCATCTGCGCAGGTGCAAGTCGGACAGTGACGTCGAAAACATATTATGAGAAACACATTTCATACTCGAACCGCGATTCAAGACGGTCAGACATCTGATTGAGGATACGCCGCTCAGAGCCTCATCGACGGTCCGCACTAGGAGTCTGTCGGAGTC
>PKWL01000031.1 GCA_003133225.1 Janthinobacterium sp. | reverse complement strand
TTGAAATCAGGTTCCACTATAAGCCGACCATGCCGTTGGCGTCACGTGACGATTGCGCCCAGCCATGTTTTAAGCCGTGACAATTCGCGTTTTCCCACATGTCGCCGGCGTTGGAAAATTTGTCTGCGCTCCAGATGATCGGCATGGATGAGCAAAAGGCATGACGGACGGTTGGATCAACCGCATAATAATTCATTTTCGCGTATTGTTCTTGCCACGCGATCGGATAATTATTGAGCATCACCACTTTGGGTTTGCTAATTGGTATCGGCATCTTCGCGCCGTACGCGCAATAGTCAAAGCCGATGTTTTTCGCCGCTTGCGCTAGCTTTACGAGCAGATCTTCTTCGTCCATGACGCCCGCGATCGCGGCGATCGTATCTTCTTCCCAATTTTTCATCGTTTATTCTTCAAGCAATGGGTGCAATGGATCATCGCGATACCGGAATACGCCCGTCTTCCAGATTTTAGGGCCAACGTTGCGCTGCGAAAAAACCTAACAATGTTACCCAGTCGCCCCGCCCTTGCTCTCCAGGTAAAATAGGGTGCTATTGTTGTCGCAAATATTAAATTTATGGCAACATTTGGCAATTTATGGCTGACTGCTCCCAGGCTGGTTATCTACGCTTTGGATGCGCTATCGGCCATTGTACTTGATCCTGTTTACGCCTTCGCCGACGAGGATTTTATCGCGCAGGGTTGAGCGCGAGGAATCGTCACCACTGGGGAGGGATTGATAGGATGGAAAAGTGCCGATATACCGACCGTTTCGCACTCGCACGAATGTGATGTTGCTGGGCGGCTTGGATTACTGGTTGAACAGTGAAAATTTAGGCGTTGCGGGCCTGGTTCGATCTTTTTATTTGGCAAGGTGCTGTTGAGCAAGTCATCGGTCCTGCCCGATGCTGAGAAACAACGGGTGCTAGGAAAACGTATCCTAATAACATTGTTAGTTATGAAAACAGTAAGATGAGGGTTTAATGATTCCGAGAAACTCTATCGGATAATCATGCAAACTCTGCAAGCCATTGCGCGAGATTTTTCGCCCCAAATCCGGAACGTTATTTCACCATCCATCGATCGGCTTGCCTGGCCCGTGCAAGATGGTCTCGAACAGAACCAATTCGATCGCAATGACACAGTTTATGTGGTGACGCACGATCCCGATACGGCCGAGATCGGTGGTCGCACACGCCTGCTAGCCACTACCAAGCCCTACCTTCTCAAGGGTGTATTCCCCCAATTAATGAATGGGCCGCCGACCCCGGAGCAAAGCGAGGTGTGGTCGCGATTTACCCTGAGCAATTTGCGGTCTGGGGTACAGCGGGCCCCCGCAACGCGCCCTTGCGGGCCGCCCGTGCTGGTCGGTGGCAAAGAGGGTTTGCCTGCGGGACCAAAATTGATGCGAAAACGCTTTGCGTGCCCGTCCTTTACGTTGAAACAACAACAGCACATTGACTTGGCAAGCATTTCTTGCCAGTCATTTCATTAATTATTTGATATTTTCCATCCCCTTGTCCGCCGCGAGACACAAATTGCATTGATTTATTCGTGCCGTCGTAAATTGCTAGCGCTGTGATAACGACGATCGCGCATGGGATCTAACTATTGCTGCACCGTTAACAATCGCTTCCTATCGAGGTGTGGGATGAACTTAAGGACCCGTTGCGTGCCCTTGTTGTCTGAGTACGTTTTCTGATGCGTTGATTGTTTTGCGGAAGAGTTTATGCCTACCAGCAGTTCCGGAGATTGTGTTGCCAAAAAGCAGGGTACCCCTGACGGCAGCATGCGCTGCCAAACTACATTGCTCAAGACGGGTACTTTGCAAGGTGCCATTTTCAACAGCGCCTATTTTTCATGCATCGCCACGGATGAAAAAGGGGTGATTCAAATTTTCAACGTCGGCGCCGAACGCATGCTAGGCTACGCGGCATCGGATGTCGTCAATCGTATCACGCCGGCCGATATTTCGGATCCGCAAGAATTGATCACGCGGGCAGCGCTTTTGAGCCTGGAATTGGATACCCCGATCACGCCCGGCTTTGAAGCTTTGGTGTTTAAGGCCACGCGCGGCATCGAAGATATATACGAGCTAACCAAAATCCGCAAAGACGGCAGCCGCTTTCCCGCGATCATGTCAGTCACGGCGCTACGCGATGATCAGGACTGCATCATCGGCTATCTGCTAATTGGTACCGACAACACGGCCCGCAAGCAAGCAGAAGAAGCGCTACTCAAGGCGAGCGCCTTGCAAAGTGCGATCTTCAATAGTGCCAACTTCTCGAGCATCGCCACGGATGCCAAAGGCGTGATTCAGATTTTCAATGTCGGCGCCGAGCGCATGCTGGGCTACGCTGCCAGCGACGTGATGAACAAGATCACACCAGCCGATATTTCCGATCCACTCGAATTGGTCGCTCGCGCCAAGGCGTTGAGCGAGGAACTCGGCACCCCCATCACGCCGGGCTTTGAAGCGTTGGTGTTCAAGGCTTCGCGCGGCATCGAGGATATCTACGAGCTGACCTATATCCGCCTTGACGGCAGCCGCTTTCCCGCCATCGTGTCGGTCACGGCCCTGCGCGACAAGCAGGACACTATCATCGGCTACTTGCTAATTGGCACCGACAACACGGCCCGCAAGCAGGCGGAAGAAGCGCTGCTCAAGGCGGGCGCCTTGCAAAGTGCGATCTTTAATAGTGCCAACTTCTCGAGCATCGCCACGGATGCCAAAGGCGTGATTCAGATTTTCAATGTCGGTGCCGAGCGCATGCTGGGCTACGCTGCCAGTGATGTGATGAACAAGGTCACGCCAGCTGACATTTCCGACCCAGTCGAAGTGGTCGCTCGCGCCAAGGCGTTGAGCGAGGAGCTCGGCACCCCCATCACACCGGGCTTTGAAGCGTTGGTGTTCAAGGCTTCGCGTGGCATCGAGGATATCTACGAGCTGACCTATATCCGCCGTGACGGCAGCCGTTTTCCTGCGATCGTGTCGGTCACGGCCCTGCGCGACAAGCAGGAGACGATCATCGGCTACCTGCTCATCGGCACCGATATCACAGCGCGTAAGCAGGCTGAGGAAACGGCCCAGGCAGCCTTGCTTGCCAAGTCGCAATTTCTAGCCAATATGAGCCATGAAATACGTACCCCGATGAATGCTATTTTGGGGTTGACGCGCATGGTGATGGAGTCAGACTTGAAACCGGAGCAGCGCGAACAACTCGATAAGGTCAGCCGGTCAGGCCGGGCTTTGGTGCGCATCATCGACGATATCTTGGACTTCTCCAGAATCGAGGCTGGCCGCCTCACAATCGAGCGGATCCCCATGCGGGTGGAGGCCGTCCTCCTTGAAGTTGCCGAACTGCTCGGTTTGCAGGCCGAAGAGAAGGGATTGGAGTTGTTTCTCGATATCGATCACGATACGCCGCTGCTCGTGATGGGTGACCCGTTTCGCCTAGTTCAAGTACTCAATAATCTGGTCGGTAATGCCATCAAGTTCACCGATCGCGGCGAGATCTATATTGGTGTCCTGGTCGAGCACCGTACCGAGGCGACGCTGTCGCTTCGCTTTAACGTGCGTGACACCGGTATCGGCATTGAGCCGGATCAAGTTGGCCTCCTGTTTCAACCCTTCTCGCAGGCTGATTCCAGCACGACACGTAAATTCGGCGGTAGCGGGCTTGGGCTTGCCATTGTCAAGAAATTGGTCGGGCTGTTGGGTGGCCAGATCACGCTCGACAGCACGCCCGGTAAAGGAACAAATATTTCCTTCACCGTCGAGGTCGGGATAGCGCCAGAGGATATTGGCAACGTTATCCACATGGGGCGGGAGTTGCAAGTAATGCGCGGCAAGCGGGTTCTGGTGGTGGACGATCAGCTAAATGCACGCCATATCCTGTCGCTTCTGCTGAAAGCATGGGGGATGGAAGTAGTTGAGGCCAAAAACGGGCCTGAAGCACTCGCTCTGGTCGCCGAGGCGAACCGGATGGCGAGGCCTTTTTATACGATGTTGCTCGATTGGCATATGCCCGGCATGAGCGGTCTGGCGGTGGCGGCCGAACTAAGGGCGCAGGAAAAAGCCAACGGCCTGACGAGCCCCGTGCCCATTTTAATGATAACGGCTTACAACAAGCCAACGTTGCTGCAACAACCGGACTCCGCCTTTATCGCCGGGGTGCTCACCAAACCGGTCATTCCTTCCTTACTGTTCGATGCTTTGCTCAATGGGAAAATCAGCCATGTGCATGCAGTGGAAAAACCTAAATATGTGCGCTTCGACGGAGTCCGCGTGCTTTTGGTCGAGGATAATGAGCTTAACCAGGAAGTCGCTGCCAGTATCATCAGAAAACGTGGTGCGACGCTCACCATTGCCTCGCATGGCGGCGAAGCCGTAGAGTTGGTGCGCCAGCAAATGTTCGATCTGGTGTTGATGGATCTGCATATGCCAATCATGGGTGGTCTCGAAGCTACCCGCCGAATTCGCGAACTGCCGCATGGGAAAAACCTGCCGATCGTCGCCATGACCGCTGCTGTCATGGCGGAAGACCGGGAGCGTAGCAAAGCCATCGGCATGGTCGATTTCATACCCAAGCCGGTGGAGCCTGAAGACATCGTTAGGGTGCTCAGCACTTACACCCAATCGGGGACGGATACGCAAGCCGCGGTCCGGTCCAAGGTTCAGGCGGGTGAACCGGTACTTGATCTGGTGCAAGGATTGCGCAGACTGGACGGCGACCATGCGCTACAGCAACGCCTGCTGCGCGGTTTTGTCGAAAATTATCACGACCTGTTGCCGCGCGTGAACGGGATGCTCGCCGATGCAAGTATCAACCAAGCCATCGATCTGATCCATTCGGTCAAGGGGATTGCCTCCAATCTGGGGGCCGTAGCGCTCACCGAAGCTAGTCGTTGCTTGCTCGAAGAATTGAGGTCGAGCGCACCCTTGGCCTCTCGCGCCGCGTTCGACGCGACCTTGCTCGAGACTCAAGTACAAATGCGCCAACATATTTCCGACTATGTTCAACCCGGTCCGTGCAATGGGTGCAAGGCGGCGACAGTGTCAGTTTCGCTGAAGGAGGTTTTGCTGTCGCTGGACCCTTTCGTATTCGGCCAGGAAATAATTCCTGACGCGGTACTGACGGCCTTGCAACAACATGCCGATGTGGATTTGCCCTATTCGCCGCTGGTGCTGGAGTTGCAACGTCACCTCGATCACTTCGACCATCCGCAGGCAATGGTGAGCTTGAGTCTACTGAAAGGGCAGTGCGAGGATTCATGATGAACATTACCGATCCGATGCAACAGGAGAAAGCGCTGGTCCTGCTGGTTGATGATCTAGCGGCCAATCTGCACGTCATGGTGGCGGCGCTCAAGGCTGATTTTCGTCTCAAGACAGCCACCAGCGGCGCGTCTGCGCTGGCGCTGTGCAAAGATCAGGCTGAGTTGCCGAAATTACTGATACTCGATGTCAACATGCCGGGCATGAGCGGCATCGAGGTGCTGCGTCGAATGCGTGATGACCCTCACACTTGCGACATTCCCATCATTTTGGTGAGCGCCGACGTCTCGGAGCAAAACCAAACGGCCGGGTTGAACCTAGGCGCAAATGATTATCTCGTCAAACCTATTTTCCACGATACCTTGATCATACGGGTGCGCAATCTGATTCAGCGTCATGCAGAACGAGGAAAACTACGCCTGGCCGGGCATGTGTTTAATTTCAGTGGTGAAGCTATTGTAATTACTGACTGCAACAATAATATTGTTGACGTTAATTCCGCTTTTATTAGATTGACCGGATATGACAAGGCCGAGGTTCTGGGTAGGAACCCCAAGTTGTTGTCCTCCGGACGAAATTCTAACGACGACTACAAGATCATGTGGGAAACCATCCTGAAAGACGGATACTGGCAGGGTGAGTTGTGGCAAACGCGCAAGGATGGCAGCGTGTATCCCAAGTTTATGACGGTATCCGTGGTGCGTGATAGAGCCGGGGCTATCGAATATTATCTGGCCAATTTCGTTGATATTAGCCGCAATAAAGAATCAGAACTGCGTATCGCGCACTTGGCGCACCACGATGCGCTGACCGGCTTGCCGAACCGGCTGCATTTGCAGATATTCCTGGATCAATCCATGTCGATTGCCAAGCGCAGGTCGGAACAATTAGCGGTGATGTTTCTTGATCTCGACCGTTTCAAGAACGTCAATGATAGCCTCGGCCATTCGGTCGGGGATGAGTTGCTAGTTCAAGTGGCAGTTCGTCTCAAGTCGTGCATACGCGACTATGATATGGTGGCGCGGCTGGGGGGGGATGAGTTCGTCGTGATCTTGCGCGGCCCTGATATTTTATGCGACGCCATTGTCGTCGCGAAAAAACTCAACCATCACCTGAGTCAACCTTTCCTGATTGGCCCGCATACCTTGCATACGTCGACCAGTATCGGCATCGCTCTTTATCCTGACAATGCGCAGCACATCGACGATTTGATGAAAAATGCCGACACGTCCATGTATTTTGCTAAATCAGATGGAGGGAATGTATTCCGTTTTTTTTCGCCGGCAATGAACCTGGGTGCCCATGAAAAGCTAAAAATGGAAAGCGAATTATATGACGCAATTGAAAGGCGAGAGTTACATCTGCATTACCAAATTCAGGTCGATGATATGGGGCGGCCATTGGGTGCCGAGGCATTGATACGATGGCTGCATCCTGAACGAGGTCTGGTGTCGCCCGTGCAGTTCATCCCTCTGGCCGAAGAGACCGGCCTAATTCTCCCCATCGGGCACTGGGTGATGGATACGGCTTGTGCCCAACTCCAGGCATGGCAGCATCATGCGTTCACTCGCGATCTGATTCTGGCGGTGAATGTCAGTGCCAGACAATTTTGTCAGCCTTACTTTGTCGATCAAGTGCGCGAAGTCGTGCAACGCCATGCCATCAATCCGGCACTGCTTAAGCTGGAAATTACTGAAAGCTTACTGTTAAAAAACATCGACGACGTTATCGAGATCATGAGTGCATTAAATACACTCGGCGTCCGCTTCTCATTGGACGACTTTGGTACTGGATATTCTTGTTTGCAATACCTCAAACGGCTGCCGCTCAATCAGATCAAGATCGACCGTTCGTTCGTGTGCGATCTTGCCACCGACCGCAGTGACAAGGCGATTGTGCGCACCATCATCGCCATGGCACAAAACCTGAACCTCGATGTCATTGCCGAAGGGGTCGAGACGGACGAGCAACGACAAATTCTCCAGAGCATGGGCTGCACTCACTATCAAGGATATCTGTTTGGCAGGCCGGTACCGATAGATGAGTTTGAATTATTTTTGAAAATTGGATCCCAATGACGCGTGCGCGCAGTTGGCAATTGACTGGAAAATGAGGCATTTCCTCGCAGTTATACTAAGCCATTGGCGTGCAATGTCAGGCCCGCACGGAACATGCACTCTCATTGGCTCAAAATGAGACCGAGCCGAACCTAGGTTACGTTAGTTTTGGTTTCGTGTTTTGTGCCCTTGTGGTCTCGCCAATTTTTTCCAGGCACTATTGTTCGCACAGCGCCCCGTAAAACAGCGTTTCCTTGAGTCCGGGCATGGGCTAAAGTCCAAGATCGGCCTGCCAAACAGCGGGGCCATCGATTAAATCGCGCTATCTCGCCGTCCACAATCCGCTCGGTTTCCAACGCCTACTGCGCATCTTGCTCAACTAGCAGGCCGCAGTCATCTTGAATTTCGCCTAGGACATCCTTCAGCTGCTGCGCCACGCCGCGCCAGACCCAGGCTCATTTCATCGACCATTGTAAGGGCCGGCGCCGCCATCAAGGCGTCATGGCCCACACTTGCGGTTCGTCGCCACAGATGCTGCCCGCCCGTGGACGCCGCCCGAACCAACGCGGAAACAGGAGTACAACTTATCCAGGTCGCGCCTGACGGCGACTTGGTGCTGGCGTTGCTAGCTGCCTGCTCGCTGTGTTGCGGCAACGCGTCGACGTCGGTTTTCAAGACTCTGACAATGAGCGCGCATTCTGGGCGTTTGACAGTGGCAACTATGGCGCCGATACTCTGGTTCGAGCGGTTGAATTTCCATCTTAAGTCTTTACCGTCCTGCTTGGGCGCCATACGATATAGAAGAACCTTGGAGAATCCAATTTGAATCTGAATTTTGGAATGCAGTTCGCACAACTCTACGAACGCGACGGGCTGCTTGCGCTTGACGCTTGCTTTTTGCACGAGTTGGAAGCGGCGGCACCAAATTTGTCCAAGCAGCTACTAGTTGCCAGGGCAAACCCCGACACCTTGACAGCGCGGGCGGAATCCGCGCTCTTAATTGAAGTGGGACCATACGTCGAAGACTTCATCGCAAAGCTTTTCGACATTGAAGCTGCGGTGAGTGCTCTCGCACTCAGTCATCACGCGCTAGCGCCCCTGTACGTCATCAAGCGACAGTTTGTGCAACGTTACGCGGCAAAAAAAATAAGTCGTGAGGAAGCGGATGCTTTCGATGGTCCCGCCTTGCGTACCCAGCTTGCCGAATGGATGGGTGGACACTTTGACGAGCTCAGCTTTGCACGTCAAGTTCAGGCATGGCTGGAAGATGATACAGCCCACACGGAACAACTAGAGCTTGCCAAACGTTATGCGGCATGGGCATTCCATACCGAAGCCGGGCAAGCAGCCCATCACGGCGGTATCTTGTTTCGTGAAGCGCATGAGGTGGACACGGATAATTTGGTGCCGACCGCGCAAAAAACGCAACAAGACGGCTACAGCACATTTACCATCCAGCCGTCGCATCTCCGGCGTCGTGTCGGTTTTGCGTTGACCGATGAAGGCACCAACCTGAGCGGCGCGCTCGATCAAGCCAACTATTGCATCTTGTGCCATGGGCAAGGCAAGGATTCTTGCTCCAAGGGATTGAAGGAGAAAATTCCGAAGGATGCAGCGCCTCTGATCGGCAAAGCTGCTTACAAGAAATCATCGTTTAATGTGGTGCAGGCCGGGTGTCCGCTGACCGAAAAGATTTCGGAGTTCCATAGCTTGAAAGCCACTGGTCACGCCGTCGCGGCGCTGGCGATGATCATCGTCGATAATCCGATGGTGGCGGCAACCGGCCATCGAATTTGCAACGATTGCATGAAGTCCTGCATTTTTCAAAAGCAAGATCCAGTCAATATTCCGCAAGTCGAAACGCGCACGGTCAAGGATGTACTGGCCTTGCCCTACGGTTTTGAAGTCTATTCCCTGCTGACACGATGGAATCCGCTCAATCTGCGGCGTCCATACCCACGCGCGCGCACCGGCTATCGTGTACTGATCACCGGACTTGGGCCGGCAGGATACACGCTGGCGCATCACCTGATGAACGACGGTCATGTCGTGGTCGGTATCGATGGACTAAAAATTGAGCCTTTGCCGGAATCGGTATGCGGCGTGCGCAGCGACGGCAGTCGTATTTCCTTTGATCCCGTGGCGCAGATTAGCGAATTGAACGAACCGTTGCAAGAGCGCATTTTGGCCGGTTTTGGCGGGGTTGCCGAATATGGCATCACGGTCCGCTGGGACAAGAATTTTCTCAAAGTGATTCGCCTCTTGCTGGAACGGCGCGCCGAGTTTTCAATGTTTGGCGGCGTCCGTTTTGGAGGCACATTAACTGTTGACGATGCGTTCCGTTTGGGCTTCGATCACATTGCGCTGGCGATGGGGGCTGGTCGTCCGACCGTGCTCGATATTCCCAATGGTTTGGCGCGCGGCGTGCGCACCGCTTCTGATTTCTTAATGGCCTTGCAACTAACCGGCGGGGCCAAGGATAATTCGCTCGCCAACATGCAATTGCGTTTGCCAGTGGTGGTTATCGGCGGCGGTTTGACCGGAATTGACACGGCCACTGAAGCGCTGGCCTATTATCCAATCCAGGTGGAAAAATTCCTGCACAGGTATGAGCAGTTATGTGCCGAAAATGGAGAGGCGCAAGTGCGAGCCGGCTGGAACTTTGAAGAAGCGACAATCGCCTCCGAGTTTTTGCAACATGCGCGCGCGATTCGCGCGGAGCGCGCGCGGGCAACTGCTGCCGGCGCGGCGTCCAAGATTTTGGAATTGTTGCAAGACTGGGGCGGTGTTACGCTCGCTTATCGAAAACGCATGATCGATAGCCCAGCCTATACATTAAATCATGAAGAAGTGGAGAAAGCGCTGGAAGAAGGAATCGTCTACGCCGAATGTCTGAGTCCTGTCGCAATCGAAGTCGACGCGAACGGCGCAGCCGAAGCGATGTCTCTGTGCATCCAAGTGCGCGCCGAGGACGGAAAATGGTCTGCCGGCAAAAAAGTCACCTTGCCGGCGCGCTCGATTTTCATCGCTGCCGGAACCCAGCCCAATACGGTTCTGGCGCGCGAAGATGCGGCCCACTTCCGGCTTGATGGCCGCTATTTCGCCGCGTGCGATGAGCAGGGTGAAAAGATCACGCCGGAAAAAGAAATTTCGAAACCGGAAAACGCTGAAGTTTTGCTGAGCAAAGTCGACAATCAAAAATACATTTCCTACTTCGGCGATTTGCATCCTTCCTATTTCGGTAATGTGGTTAAGGCGATGGGTTCGGCGAAGCAGGGTTACCCGTTGGTATCGCGTGTGCTAAGCAAACATGCGCCGGCTAACGCGGAATCGGACCAAACGTTTTTTGCGCGCTTGAATGCCGGCATGCGCGCTACCGTTCATGCAGTGAAGCGCTTGACGCCGACCATCGTCGAAGTGGTTCTGCACGCGCCATTTGCTGCGGCGCGATTCCAGCCGGGGCAGTTTTTCCGCCTGCAAAATTATGAAGCGCTGGCTCCGGTCGTGCGCGATACCCGGATGGCAATGGAGGGGCTGGCATTGACTGGCGCCTGGGTCGACGTGGAGCGTGGTTTGGTGGCTTGTATTGTGCTGGAAATGGGCGGTTCGGCCGATCTGGTTGCCGCACTACAACATGGTGAGCCCGTGGTCCTGATGGGGCCGACGGGAACTGCGACCCATATACAGGCGAATGAAACGGTGATGTTAATCGGTGGCGGATTAGGCAATGCGGTACTGTTTTCCATTGGCGCGGCCTCGCGCGCGGCCGGTTCCCAGGTGCTGTATTTTGCCGGCTACAAAAAACTGATCGATCGCTATAAGATTGCTGAAATTGAAGCGGCAGCCGACGTGATCGTCTGGTGCTGCGACGAGGCACCAGGTTTTTGTCCACGCCGGCCGCAGGATAAAACGTTTGTTGGGAATATTGTCCAGGCAATTGCAGCGTATGCGTCAGGCGAGTTGGGAGAACAACCGGTCGCAACGTTAGAGGTCGATCGCATTATCGTAATTGGATCCGACCGGATGATGGCAGCAGTCGCGCTGGCGCGTCATAATCAGTTGAAGCCTTTCTTGAAAGCGGACCATTTTGCAATCGGTTCCATCAACTCGCCGATGCAGTGCATGATGAAGGAAATTTGTGCACAATGCCTGCAGCGGCAATGCGACCCCGTCAGCGGCAAAGTCACGTATGTGTTCTCGTGTTTTAATCAGGACCAGTCGTTAGATAATGTCGATTTTGGAGGCTTAAACGCGCGTTTGCAGCAGAACACAGTGCAGGAGAAACTGACGGTGCAATGGCTCGCCGCTTGCGTCAATGAATTGCGGCGCGAACGGCCGATGGTGTAGAACGAAACCATATCAACATAACCGAAATGGAGTACAAAACCATGCAAGACATACTGGATTTAGCAGTACGCGTCGGTAGCGTATTGCAAGCAAAACGACTGTTGCTGGCCACCGCTGAATCCTGCACCGGCGGCGGTGTCGCTCAGGCCATCACCGAAATAGCAGGATCTTCAGAATGGTTCGATTGTGGTTTTATCGTCTATTCCAACTCATCCAAAATCGACATGCTTGATGTTCCCGCTGCCCTGATTGCCCAGCACGGCAACGTCAGTGAAGAAATCGCCGAGGCGATGGCACAAGGCGCACTTGCTAACAGCAACGCCCACGTCACCATGTCAACTACCGGTATTGCCGGACCCGGCGGCGCCGTCCCCGGCAAGCCGGTCGGTACAGTTTGTTTTGGTTGGGTGATGGGGCATCACACTCATACCGAGCGACTGGTCTTTGCCGGTGACCGGCATGCAGTGCGCCAGCAAACCATTGCTCATGCGTTGCAAGGCTTACTGCGTTTTTTGGAGCGTGACGCTTAGCCTAGGCGATCGGCGGCAGAAAGTCCTGGCGCCCTGGTTCGCCCTAACTCCTGGATTGTATTGCGCTAAGGTGGATACGTCCTTACAGTCGCATGCTGACTGCCATTTGTTGGGGGAAGTCGCACTGCCGATCGCGACCGTTCGTAGGTGGGGCCGTTGGTCGCAACGTGGATTCGTGTCTGTCATCACAGGGGGAAGTCGAAGCGACGCCCGCGCAACACTCATGGCGCTCGCTCAATTTTGGGCTAAGAAAACATGAACGCCCACATGGCAGCATCATCTTCCAACATCACAAGCAATCTCAGAGTCCAGAAAAGAATCCCAGCGAGGCCGCGACGGTCGTCGCGCCACAGCGCTGGCCGAACCATGGCACCAGTCCTCGCAACGCCCCGGATCGTATGGCCCGGATCAACCAAAAAGGGAGCATCCGCGTCATGGACGATGTGGTATTTGCCCACGGCGCAACCGCATTCCGAGCCCCGGCGTGCGTGGTTCTTCTCTCTAGCCGGAGTGGCATAGAGCATGATGGCGTCTACAGTCCAATACCCGACTCGATTCACGGCATGACGCACCGGCGGCGCAGGCCAGTTTGAAACGGCACGGCCAGCGCTAAATGCATGTGCCGAAACGCCCCATTTCGTGCCACAGGCGGGCGTGTCCAATGTGCGCGCGTTATCGATGGTGTCGCTCACCGTGATTACGGACTGATCAGATAGGGATTCGTTATTCATTTGTCAAAATAATAAAAACTGTATAGCAGAAATCTAGCGCCCGGGCCGGCACTATTTGCCCTTTGGGTACAGTGCCGCGAGCAAGGGGGATCGAGCTATGGTCATGCTCCTGGTCGCCCCAACGACGTTACGTTTCTCAACGCATCGCCCAACCCAACTGGCCCTCGGAGCATCCACGCCAAAATACCAAGCTACTATACCGGGCAACGCTCATATCGGCAACGCGGCGCCACCATGTCTTGGCATCGACGCGCTAATCTGCCGGTTCGCAGCGTTTCGCATCACGCAACCTTTAACGTGGGTGACCATTCCGATTTTACGGGCGACCGACCCAAAGTTGGATCTTAGAGCGCGTGGGCAACGAGGCGTGCCGGGGCGAAATATGGTATGGCGACTTGGTACTTTTTAAAAGGCATCGTCAGCGGCGTGAACCTCTGGCAGTGGGGCACAGCGTAGTTGTCACTCCAATTCGAGTGAGACGGCTATCGACTCTAATGCAGCCGTTTCCGCTGTTCCGACGTTCATCAATGACGGATAGTGGGGCACGAAGGTTGCCGCAATCTGGCGGCAACTGACGGCGCAACGGCTGGGGTGTTGTCGCCGCTTACTACCGAGATGGACGCCGCCGCCAGGCAAGTTGGCCGCTCTCTAGCGCCATGCGTCCATTGGGGCACCGCTTTGCTTAATTACCGTAGTAATGTCCAAATCGGCCCGGTCAAAGACTAATTTTTGTACAGAAAGCGGCGAACCATTTTGTTTCGCCTGCCGGTTTGGCACCCGCTAGAGTTAGAGCAGCTTGTTGCCTGCCACGTGAGCATGGCGGCGGCAGCCGACGCAAGGTTTTAAGCGCCGCCGGATCGTTGATGCCGATCGTGCGTTGATCGACACTGATCAAGCCGATTTCATTTAAGGCCGACAGGGTGCGGCTGACCGTTTCCAAGGTCAAGCCCAAATAACTACCGATCTCATGTCGCGTCATGCGCAAGTTAAACAGTTTGCTGGAGTAGCCCATCTGCGCGAAGCGCTCGGCTAGTGACAGCAGGAAGCGCGCCACGCGTGCTTCGGCGCTGAGCGCGCCCAGCATGCCAATCATGGCCTGTTCGCGCACCAGTTCGCGGCTCATCACGCTGTATATCAGATTTTCCAGCTCCGGGTGAATGCGTCCCAGCGCCGTCAGCTTATTAAATGGCAGCAAGATCAAATCGCAATCGGAGAGCGCCACCGCCTCCGTTGAATAATGCTTGGTATGGATGCCGTCGACCCCCAGCAGGTCGCCCTTCATCGGAAAACTCAACACGTGCTCGCTGCCGCAGTCGTCAATCAAAACGGTTTTTAGACAGCCTGTATTGACGAGATAGAGCATATTAAACGGCTGGCCAATGGTATGAATGCGTTGTCCCGATTTGAACTGAACGTTCTGGAACAATATTTTGTCGGCCGCGATCGAGCTTGCAGCTGGTATACGCAACAGATCACACATTTCTTTCAAATTAGACCAAAGGCGCCCCTGTCGTTGGCGCCCTGCTTCCATGGCAGAAGGGGCTGTCGATGAGACGGGGTGGGTTTCATGAATTTGTGTAGACAGCATGCTCATTTCCAAGTGTTTGGGGCGGAGGAACGCCAGGCAGTTAGATTCTGGGTACGTTATTGCCGCTGTTCTATTTGCTAAAAAAGTCGAGTTGCAAGTTTGATTGCTCGTTTCTCCCAACGTTTCAAAAAAATAGCTTGCAACCGAACTGGGCCGTAAAACCGATGTCGGGCCGGCCTTGTCGAGTACGTTTTGCCTTTGGCGCCGTATGACTTGCGCAGTCATTTAATGTTGACTCCGGGACTAGAGTCGGCCGCTCGAGTTGGTGTTTTCGTTGCGCTGCATTCCGCAATGCCAAAAAAATTCAGACTAGGTCATTAAAACCCAATACTCCGCAGAATCGTACTAACAAAATTGTCAGGTTGCTTTCCGCTCGTACACGTAAGAGCGCTCGCAAGGATTCGGAAAAGGTCCATTTTATTGCGGCATGCAGCCGATCGCTTTCCCCCTGTGGCAGGCTAAAGGGCTGCGATAGAAGACAGTTCTTCGGTTTTTATCGGCCAACAGTGTTAGGCCGACGGCGTCTGGTACACTAATCCGTTCCATATGCGAGGCACGTCAATTCAATGATTTCACTGTTCCTAAAGTGCTTGATGGGGGCGTTCGCGGTTCTAATCATCGCGCTTGCGTCGAAATCTCGTTATTTCGTTCTCGCTGGCTTAGTCCCGCTTTTCCCCACCTTCGCGCTAATTGCTCATGTTGTAGTCGGAACTATGCGACCGGCCGCAGCGCTGCAAACGACAGCTTTGTTTGGATTGTGGTCTTTGTTTCCGTATGCTGCCTATCTGTTTTCCGTGTACTGGTTTAGTACCCGAACATCACTCGTGCTAACGCTAGGTGCGGCTACGTCGGTTTGGGTATGCTCGGCTGCGGTGATGTTATTCGCATGGTTCAAGGCATACCCCAACCTTAACTAAGCTTGCCTAATGGCTGCTAATGGGCACTCAAGTGCCAATCGGCTGGGCGCCGCGAACGACCGCCGCGCGGCGGTCGCGATCGCTATCACACCCACATCGTGACGTCTGCTGTGGCGCCTTAGCGACTTTGGTGGCCGGACTTCGACAGACCGCATGAAGCCGGCTGCAGATTCGCGCGCGACCGTTGCAGCAACCCGCCAGTGGCGGATCTCCTGCGGCCGCCAACGCATTCCCTCAAGCTGTGCTCATATGGCATTCCAGCGTAGGGGTTTTGTTGTGCAGACAATCGCGGCCGGCAGTCCGCGCTGCTAGAGGGCGTGGGGGGATGGCCCCCGAGGCATCATAAGCGGTCGATTTCCCCGGAAACAGATCGTCAATCTTTGAATGACGCGGGTCCATCAAGTGTCACATTTATGATGCATGATGCGCCAGTACTTCAAGATCAGCAACATGCGATGCCGCCATAGACGGCAAGAACTCGATGATTTCATATTCTGCGATTTGCTCTCGGTAGAAGGGATCGTCTCGAACGATTTGCTCAATCTCCGCTTTCGTCTCTGCGTTGGCGAGGATGACACCACCAGTGCGTGGCTCTTTGCGTCCCGATAGCAGAAAGTGGCCAGAAATATAGTGGCGCTCTAGAAAGTCTCGGTGCTCGCCGACGAAACGGTCAACGTCGGATAAAGGCTTTTTATAGTTCAACATTATGACAAACATCTAATCAGGCCTTGTGCGCTTCTTTGATGCTCGGAATGATCATAACCTTAACATCGTGCCGCAAGGTCAACAAAATATCAAGCTCGACCGGCGACTCATGGCCAACTCAGGACGGTGCCGCGGGTATCGGAAGGGCGGCTTTCGTTAAAGATTGTTCTTCGCGTTGCATAGCTAAAATCCATGGTGTTGATCATCTGCAGCGCACAGCCATTTGCGCTCATTTGAGAACGCAAACTCGAACATCGGCAGCTCTGACCCGCGATCGGGGGACCTAAAACGGTGGTTAACGTCAAAATCGCCACCGGCAGGGCCATGTTCAAACTTTATCGGCCACCGGCAACGTCGATACATGCCCCCGTTGTATAAGAGGCGTCTTCAGACAGCAACCAGAGTACGGCTTTGGCAACCTCTTCGGGATAACCAGCGCGCGCCATCGGAATGGTGTTTTTTACCCGCTCCGCACGCCCGGGGTCGCCGCCACTGGCGTGAATTTCAGTGTAAATAATTCCGGGGGATACTGCATTAACACGGATCCCCTCGGTTGCAACTTCTTTAGCCAAGCCGACGGTTAGAGTGTCGATTGCCGCCTTTGATGCAGCATAGTCAACGTATTCGCCAGGGGCGCCAAGGCGCGCCGCACGGGATGAAATATTGACGATGGCACCGCCATTTCCACCGTGCCTGGTGGACATTCGCCGTACCGCTTCGCGCGAACAGATGAAGCTGCCGACCACATTTGTGGAAAATATCCGGCTAATTCGCTCAGAATTCATGTCCTCAACTCGCGCTTTCTTTTCCAAAATTCCCGCGTTGTTGACCAAAGCGGTAACACATCCCAAAGACGAATCGACGTGTTCAAAAAGACGGAGCACATCGTCCTCGACCGCAACGTTCGCTTGAACAGCTATAGCAAGGCCATTTTTTTGATTAATTGAGGCAACTACAGCGTCGGCGGCGCTTCGATTGTGGATATAGCTAATGCAAACGGCATAATCTACGGCAGCAAGGCGCGCAATTGCAGCGCCTATGCCTCGGGAACCGCCTGTAATAATGATAATTTTTTTCATCAGATTTGCTCCGAGAAATCACGGCCGGCAGGCCAGGGGTTAAAGGGGCCGAGCGCATAGCGCTCGCGGTTTTTCATTGCAACACCGCAGAAACTGTCACCTTGTGGCAAGCCGATTCGACCTGAATCGGCTGACGACCGGCAGCGCAAAGCGACCTCGGCCTGAACGACTCGGCTGGATTTAGTGAAGGCGCTGCCATTGATGTCTTCAGGAAGAAGCAATGCGTTGCTAATCGCGCGATATAGATGGCGATATAGATGAATAGCGAGATCGCGAGTGCCACGACAGACGCGGCAAAAATCTTCACCCGGGAATCTAGGGAAGCAGCGGTCTTCACTTGGTCAGATGCCAAGCTGCAGGCTGTCGCATGCGCCGAGCACATCCGTAAGAACGTGGACCATGTGCACGGGCAAGTCATGTTATTTTGGATCTTGATGTCATGATCGCGCGCGCATCGGCAAGTGTGCGGTAAGCGTTTGCCCAAGGCGCATTCGCGTGGTGACTGGGCTCGTGCGATGGCGTTTTTCATGTGCCGTTCATAAGCCACGCCAACGCTGCTAGGACGCCAATGTACTAGCTCAGCGGCCGGCCCGAATGGCGGCCGCCTGGAGCGCTTTGGTGGGGCCCATAAGCGGGGGCACAGGCGTATGCGAGAAAGCCCCCGAGCGCCGTGAGAGCAACGTCCCCCAAGCGGATGACGCCGGATCCCTGCTGAAACCACCATGCGACGATGGCGTTAGCACGTTCCATTGCCAGCAGACCCGTCAAGGCCGTGGTTATTCCGACGATCACGATGAAATAACCCAAAACGCGGAGCGCCTTTGGCGCATGGGACCGCGAGGCCACTGAGATTAGGACGAGACCAAAAGCGAGCCGGACCGTGGCGAGGAAATAAAACGCGCCAGAAGTAACGGAGTGGCGAGCGATCCAGACAGGGACCGAGGGCTCGAAAATGCCGACAGCACCGATTGACAGGATAAACAGGGCAAAGACAAAGGCTAGGTTCTTCACGGTATCCTTTCATGGTGCCCAACAGTTATTTAACGATTCATCGGTCCGTATCAACTTGGGAATCCAAAAAATGAATGCAATTACTGCGCATCGGTCTGGTTTGCGATTTCATGTATGTATTCATAATACGACAGATGACGTTCAGTTGCGATATGCACAGCTCAAGTCAACAAAAGCAGTTATTCAAGATACTTGATCATGCCGGTGAAACGTTCCAGCCCATGTACCAAAGGAAACCTCGTTGGACAGAAAACCCGCTAACGAAACGGTTTCCGAGCCGTATTCATCATTCGCCGCATTGATGTGCGCGGTTATGCTAGGATAGTGCGGTAAGTGACCTAAATTGGTCCAGGCCCATCCGCGCACTGCGCACACGACGCGCAAAGTGAAGCGGCGCTGATCTGTTGGAAAATGAACATCATCGGGCGGTTGAACTGCGCTTGGCCCGCAGCTTGGGACGGACTGGCGCGGCGAGGAACGTCGGTGAGGGTGTATTTAATCTTGTGCATCAAAAATGCGTGAGCGAATTTGGCATGAGCCTCTCGCAAAAGTCATTGCTTCTTCAAAGCCGTCCGGCTGCGCTGCAACAACGTCCAAAATCTTGTCGAAAACGTTCCTGGCTCGCAACTTCCAAAAATTCCAACATTGGTATGTTGTTGGCCATTTTTTTAAAAATAGTCTTGTATGTGGCTTTCATGAAAAGTAGTTCAAAAGGCGGCCTTGTATATTCCACCGATATCGGACGCATATGTCCCGAATGCCGGCTTGCGCTTGCGGCCTGCGTGTGTCAGGCCAGGGCCAAGGCCGCACCCGTAGGTGATGGTGCAGTGCGCGTGTCGCGCCAGACCAAGGGGCGCGGCGGTAAAAGCGTGACCCTCATCAAAGGGCTTGCGCTCAATTCTGTTGCCTTGGCGTTGCTGGGCAAGCAGTTGCGCACGGCCTGCGGTTCAGGTGGGACCGTCAAGGACGGCGTGATCGAAGTGCAGGGCGACCATTGCGAGCAGGTCATGGAGACGCTTAAAAAATACGGCCATAGCGCGCAGTGAGTTGTTAGTTGGACCTTTGACGCACGAACGCCGACAGGCGCGGCGACTGCCGCGGACCCGGCAGGTCTTTGTAACGATTACGCCTGCTTCGCGCTTACTGTTATTGACTCTAGATTTTTGTCAATAATTAAAAGCAACAAATGTAAAAATTTGGATATGCTGTCGTCGTGGCATCATGAACGCTCATCTGTGCCCACCAAAATGAGCGTGAGAATGGAGTTAAGCTGTCCTCCATCACGCCCACTACCCGTTGGTCGGTAGCGGACCGGCTTATCGAGGCCTGGAGTCGGATGCGCGCCTGTGTGGCCAGTAAGCAATCAAATTGAACGGCAATGGCACACCGTCTTGCTGCCAAATATCGGCCCCTAATGCCAAAGATCCAGTCATGGAGAGATGGCTGGAATCGTAGTAGCGCGGTTTTCCTTGGGGGTCGAATGCAGAACAGAGCCCTTGCGCGCAAAGATAGGGGGTTACATCGAAATACCTAACATTGGCCGTATTCTGGGCAAACTTTTTGAGCCTTGCGTTGATTTTTGTGATGTCATCAGAAAGCGGGACACTGGAGAAATGACACTTCAAGAATGGATAGCTTAGGGCCTTTTCGCGACAACGCCGATCATAATCAGGAATAATTGGCGCTTTACCGATAAGGATGACCAACCTACCGTCCCTCGCCAAAGCTCTTGCGGTATCAAAGAACCTATCGAGAAAATTTTTGGAGCGCTCCTGATAGGAATTCCAGCTGGCAGAAATAATCACAATTTTGAACGGCTCGACCGCTTGCTGAATGATGTTGGATGCATCGCGGCAATCTGCAAGTCTTTTGGCTGCGACAAAATCTTTTGGATCGCCAAAAAGCGGAGGACAGGACCCAAGCTCTAAGTTTCTGAACTGGAAGCCTTCTTTAACGGCAAAGGTGCTTATCATTCCGATGTAATGCGCAGCATTGGAATCGCCCCACAACATCGCTTGAGGGATACTGGTCGTTTTTCGACCAATAACACAACGTTCATCTTGAGCATCGGATCGCGTAATTTTCTGTCGTTGACAGACAAATTCGTAAGAGAAGGCTGGCCGGGTTTCTTGGCGTATAGCCGAGAGATGGATCTTGTAATCATCGGAAGGACTTGCAAAACTAGACA
>PKWL01000128.1 GCA_003133225.1 Janthinobacterium sp. | reverse complement strand
TGACGTGGCTGCTCTGGCCGTCATCCGCTTCGAAGACGATCGCCGTCTTGTCGGCGTTGCCATTTTGCAAGTTACGGTCGAGACAATTGTAGGACACGTTCAAGTGGCCGTCCTCGAACCATTTGTAGAACGGCGCGTTCTCTTCGTTCAAGGTCTTGGTGAACGGCTTTTGCCACACCAAGTGCTCACGCGCCAGCCTGGCCCAAAAACCTTCGTAATCGCGCGCCGCTTCCGCGCACAGCGCATGGTAGGCCTCCATGCCGGAAACGTTTGCCTGCTTCACAAACTCGATCGGTGGCGCAAATACGCGTGATTCCTGCATTCCCTGTTGCCCGTTGTTTTCGTTGGTTTCTGTGCCGGCCATGCTTGTCTCCAGTGTGTGATTGTTTGCTAACAACATAAGCGTTGTCGCTTACTGGCGCCTTACATGCGCGCCGGGTGCAGCTTTTGATGCAAATTCGTGGATGGGCAAATCGTGGGAGCGTGCCGCCGTACCAACATGATAGACAACGACGCACTCCTTCGGGCATTGATGTCAAAATCCCCTATTTTTTAATTTTACCCATATTCATCGTTTCTGTTCCGGCCAATTTCGTCGACTCCGCAACCGATCGTCACGGACAATATAATGGGGCTTGCGTTTGCTGCCCTATTGCGCCAGATCAAGACCACCGGTTATTGCGTCAGATTAAGTTCCGGGCCTTGCAGTCGTTATTTCGCGCGATTTTGCCGCCCGTGTAAAATATCGCATTGATTAGAATCATCCTCACATCAACTTCAGGAGAAGCGTACCGATGGTTAGCCCTCAACATGACACTCCGCCGACCAAGTTGCGTGCGTATTTTCATGCTGGGGGCAAGCTGGCTTGATCCTGGCATTTGCGATGGCCATATCGGTTACCAGTGGCCGTCCTGCGAACCGAAAAAACGAATTTAAACAAGTCGTCACCCATGTCGTTTTTCTCCTATCCGCGCTGGTCAATCACGAAACCGAGCGCACCTGGTAGGCATACAAGTTCAACCCAAACCGCACTAATCGATTTTTATACAGCGAGAACCCAATGACAATCATCAAACAAGAAGACCTGATCGAATCCGTCGCCGCCGCGCTGCAATACATCAGCTATTACCACCCGGCCGATTTCATCGAACACCTGGCGCGCGCCTACGAGACCGAGCAAAGCCCGGCGGCCAAGGACGCGATCGCGCAGATCCTGACCAACTCGCGCATGTGCGCCGAAGGCAAGCGCCCAATCTGTCAGGATACGGGCATCGTCAACGTTTTTTTGAAGATCGGGATGGGAGTGCGTTTTGACGGCTTCAAGGGCACCGTGACGGATGCCATCAACGAAGGTGTGCGCCGCGCCTACAATTTCGAAGACAACAAGCTGCGTGCCTCGATCGTGGCCGATCCGTATTTCGATCGCAAAAATACCAAGGACAACACGCCGGCCGTGGTTCACATGGAACTAGTCGAAGGCAACACAGTTGACGTCAAAGTGGCGGCCAAAGGTGGAGGGTCGGAAAATAAGTCGAAGTTCGTCATGCTAAATCCGTCCGATTCACTGGTGGACTGGGTCATGAAGACCGTGCCGATGATGGGGGCCGGCTGGTGCCCGCCTGGCATCCTCGGCATCGGAATCGGCGGCACCGCTGAAAAGGCGATGCTAATGGCGAAAGAAGTGCTGATGGACGACATAGACATGTTCGACCTGAAGAAACGCGGCCCGCAAACCAAGCTTGAAGAGCTGCGTATCGAGCTGTGCGACAAGGTCAATGCACTTGGCATTGGCGCGCAAGGCCTAGGCGGCCTGACCACTGTGCTCGACGTCAAGATCATGATGTATCCGACGCACGCAGCATCCAAGCCGGTGGCGATGATCCCGAATTGCGCCGCCACTCGCCATGCGCACTTTGTACTGGACGGCTCTGGCCCGGCCTATATCGAACCGCCGTTGCTGTCTTCGTGGCCTGACGTACAATGGACCGCTGACACAGAGAAGTCGAAGCGCGTCGACCTAAACAAATTGAGCCGAGAAGAAGTTGCATCTTGGAAACCAGGTCAGACGCTGCTGCTTAACGGCAAAATGCTGACCGGCCGCGACGCCGCGCATAAGCGTATTCAGGAAATGCTGGCCAAGGCGGAACCGTTGCCAGTTGACTTCACTAACCGCGTTATTTATTACGTCGGCCCCGTCGACCCAGTGCGTGGCGAGGCAGTCGGTCCAGCCGGCCCGACCACCGCGACCCGAATGGATAGCTTCACTGACATGATGTTGGAAAAGACTGGCCTGATTTCGATGATCGGTAAGGCCGAACGCGGTCCAGAGGCGATTGAGTCGATCAAAAAGCATAAATCCGCTTATTTAATGGCAGTGGGCGGCGCCGCCTACTTGGTCTCCAAAGCGATCAAGACGGCACGAGTGGTCGCTTTCCACGACCTCGGCATGGAAGCAATTTACGAGTTTGACGTCGTCGACATGCCCGTGACGGTGGCAGTCGATTCGAACGGTACCTCGGTCCACAACACTGGCCCCAAAGAATGGCAAGCAAAAATAGCGTCGTTTAGCAACATCAGCAACATCCCGGTGTCGGCAGCCTGATCTTCGAAGGCGGTGGAGCTTGGGGATCTCTAGGCTCTGCCGCTAACCTGTAACGCAATCGTGCGGCGAGTAGCGCCGCCCCTGCTGTCCGTACCCGCGATGGACGATTTCAAAGACAATGTGAATTCCAATCCCCCCCCACCCATATCTTCAGACGCGCCGATCGGTATATTCGACTCCGGCGTGGGCGGCCTGTCTGTGCTGCGCCACATCCGCGCGCAGATGCCGCAAGAAAACCTGATCTATTTTGCCGACTCTGACTTCGCGCCCTACGGCGACAAGCCTGAAACTTTGGTTGCCGCACGCGCGCTGGTAGTTGCCCGCTTCCTAGTCCAGCGTGGGGCCAAAGCGCTGGTGGTCGCCTGCAATACGGCCACGATCGCCGCCATTAAACAACTGCGTGAATGTCATCCCAACATGCCCATCGTCGGGGTCGAGCCGGGCCTGAAACCGGCCGCGGCGCTAACGCGCAACGGCAAGATTGGGGTACTGGCGACCGATGGCACCTTGGCCGGAGAAAAATTCCTACTGTTGCGCGAACACATCAGCGGCTCCAGAAAAGTCGAATTCATGCTGCAAGGTTGCACCGGTCTGGCCAACCAAATCGAGTTGGGCGAACTCGACAGCAGTGTAACGGTCGCCATGCTCGAACGCTACATCGCACCTCTGATCGATCAGGGCGCCGATACGCTGGTGCTCGGCTGTACCCACTATCCGTTTGTGCAAGCGGCAATCGAACGCATAGTTAAGAGGCTAAGCACGCAGCCTGTCACTCTAATCGACACCGGGGAGGCGGTCGCACGGCAACTGGCGCGCTTGCTGGGAGCCGCCGGTGTAGCCCGCCGGGCGACGACGCCACCGCATTTGTACGGCTACACTAGCGCCGACAGCGGCGCGCTGGCGACCGCTTTTGCCGGCTTGCTCGCACTTCATCCCCAAATTAACGAGGTTAAAATTTCATAAACGTCAAAAAATATCTCCTAAATCACGTATTTAAATTTGCCAGTTAGCGAGGATGTTTGTATAATCTGGCACTGTCTCGGAACTATCTGAGACTAAGTAGTACAGTGGTGGCTGTAGCTCAGTTGGTAGAGTCCAGGATTGTGATTCCTGTTGTCGTGGGTTCGAGCCCCATCAGTCACCCCAAGAATACGCAGCAAAATCAAAGAGTTACACGCTTCGGCTTGTAGCTCTTTTTTTTGGAAGATGGAATACCGATTTTGGGAAGATGCAATTTAAGCCCAGCACAGAATATTGAGGCGGCAAAAGCTTGCAAGCGGATGGTCGACGATTATTAAATGTATTTTCCGGGAAGACTTAATTCTGCCTTATCGCATGCAAAGTCATGGACTACGCGTCGGACGGCGCAAATTGAAGCGGGCGCTACTGGGCTAGAATGACCGCTTGCGTGACGTTGATGACGGGCGCCGCGTCAAGAGCTGTCCACTGCTCCGCATGCTCAAAGTCAAGCCACCCGGCCGTGAATGACACACTACATCGTTCCAGTTCCTGAAGTTCGGGTGGACCGCACCGCTTTTTTGAATGATCCGCGCCACGTTGATAAACGCGGGCTTCGGGCTTCCAATGACGAACAAGGTATCGACCGGCACGCCATTGATGGCGAACAGGGCGGCCAGGAGGCACGCCCCGTTCGGCGAACGAATGGCCGGCGATGCAACATGCGGGTCGGCCGCGCCGCCGCGCGGAGCCTATCCGCCCGCTAACGGCGCCGCACCGCAGCTAACCTCGCATATGCCTAAGCCACTCCGTATAATTTCAGGCGCATCCATCAAAAAAATCTGTCGGGCAATTCTTGCGCACAAGTCGGCGCTGTCAGAACTAGGGTACATTTCCATTCCACTTTGCGGTGCCCCAAAGCCAAACACAGGGCAGGGCCCCAGCCCACATTGTTCATCCAAACAATTATTGCTATTTATCAATATCACTACCACTTGGAATGCCACAATGGTTAGGCCGTGATCTCGCCTCACGGCTGTTTTACTTTGCCATTTCTTTTGGAGCCACATGCCAATTTGTGAATTTTATAAAATTGATTCAGAGGAAGCGCACTCACGCCTAATAGATGGAAACCCGTCAACTCGGAAATACAAAACGCTTTGGTGTTCACGCGAACATTCGCCAGTTTCTTTCCTTGAAATCAACTTGCCCAACTTCAAGAACTCACTGACGTGCAGTGGGAATCCTTTATATTGCCAAGTGCGGAAACGCGCTGCATAAAGCAAGCAAATTTTCCTGCGGCGGCATCAGCGCCGATGCCGCCGCAAGTTCCAGCTCAGCCACACGCGTGGCGAGATGAGCTGCGCGCCTCACCGCGCCGATATCCCCTTTCGTCGGACGAGCGTTGCAACAAGAAGACCCAAGCCCAACAGGGCGCATGTCCCTGGTTCTGGAATAGCTGCCGATGCCGGGTCGACGCTCACGTCGCCAAGGAGGGCACCGACGTCATTATTGCTACTGTCGAGGAAAGTTAGATTTGTAGTCTCATTTTTTGTAGGGATAGCTGAAATGCTGTAGGTTGTCCATGGGGCATTCTCCGCCAAATCCAATATCACGGTTGCGCCGCCAAAAGTGACGGTGACGATATCTGTCTGGTTCAGACGCTGATTTCCAGCAAGCTCGAACATGACAGTGTAGATATCCCCTTGATTTAAGGCCATATTAGGGGAGGAAAGTAAGCCAGATTTATAGCTAGAACCATCAAGGTCTATGCAGGTCGAGCTTGCGGACTCGCATTTAAGCCCCCATTCGTTAACCGGAGCGATGATATCCACAGTGCCACCGTTCCCGATAGTCCAGCCGGACGGAGCCTCATTTAACGCAGGGGTATCCGAACTAAAATTGTCAGAATAGATAATATTAGCTTGGGCGCCAGCGCAAAATAACAAGGCGCTAAGTATCAGTGAAGGTGCAATGCGACTTTTCATGATAATTCCCAATAATGGTCCGTGTAAATTTCAAAGCATAAAATGCGCCTAAGAAATAAACTGCATAAAATCAATGAGTTGAAAAATGACAATGGGATTTTTAGGATTAACTGTAAAAATTCCCGACATAATACTTACCTGGCTCTGCAGGCATTAATCAACATTTCGCGGTTTCACTTAACCCGACACGGCCCCAAGCCGTTCGTTGCTGGTTCCGGTATACCAGGCGGCATGCCGGATTCTGCGATGCGCCAGGCGGCCCTGCGGCGATGCGTGTCCGCTCCTTAGCAAACAAGAACATGGCGCCAGCATCCACGGTTAAATTGCCCTTAGATAGCGTGGCCGCCCGTTTGGTCGATGCGGCAAATGACTTTCTGTCGGGTAATCTAAGCAAGTGGGCCGCGCTTGGAGCAACATTTGCCAGATTTTGCGAACTTAGGCAAGACGAGTGATATCGGATCCGGTAGGTGCGCTCATGCTGGCCGACGTTTGCCGGCTGGTCGGTGCGCTCGCCGCCGGTATCATGCGGATGCGAGTGCGCGGCGGACACAGGGTGGTGAGCCTGCCACCGAGGCAACTATCACGCAAATGGATCACAGACGGAAGCAGATGGTCTCGGACCTCGGGATGAAGCAAGCGGTTCCGCCTCGATCAAATATATATTATTGTCGTGAATTTTCCAACGGATTTGAAAATTCCCCAATCAGCCAGCAAGCCGAGTTCGGCGATGGCTTCTTGTGTCTGCGCTTCGTCAAATGATGCCTGCATCAGCATGCTAATCTGATGCTATGGAGGTCCCATGCAAAATCCCCGTCCAGATTCAACCACGGCCCAAGTTGTAGAATCTGGTATCGCCCTCCAGGAGACACGCGGCCGGGTCATTGCGGTGGCATTCTTGTTCGAGCGCGGCGTCAACTCCAATGTCATCGTTCGCGTGCTGACTGAACCCAGCCGCCGGCGTAGATACAGTGATTAATCTCCACAGATGTTTAAGGCGCACTCGGCAGCAGAGCTAGCTGAATAACCCGTGCATGATGCGAATGACCTGAAACGGAATCTGCTCAGTGTTAGGACAAATCGAAGAGGCTGCGCCAGCTTCGGCTCCATTTCCCTTCCCTCTCAAACCTTACCGGGAGCGCTCGAAAATTCGAGTTGCTCAATTCGCGCAATGGGCCGGCCGTTTGGCGCGAAGAGCCGCTTCAAAAGAACGACGCGCCCACTTGGCCGCCTCTTCGCAGTCGTCCATTATTTCCTCAGGAGCTTGCCAATACGATAGCTTTGCAACTTTCCCTTTGCGACGATATTCAAACTGCGGAAGGCCCCTGTCGGTAAAGGCTGATACGTTTTCGGCATCGGCTTTTAGGTACACATTGTCGTGCGCTATGATACCGAACATCAGGCCTTGGTGAAAAACGCCGCGGCCGCTGAACATTCTTTTGATATCAATTGGGCCAAAGAATTGAAAGACGTCTTGCAGATGGCCGACAGATTCATTCATGGCTTGAGTCCTTTTTGTAATTTCACGATTATATTCACAAATGGTTTGTCGTTCCCACTTTCCTTAAAAAGTGATTTGGCGATCGACCCGTTGGCGTTGGCCGCGAAATTGAGATTGAGGTCGAATTGACCCTTGCCGCAGCATAGGCCCTCACGGATTGAAAATCCATATGCGAAAATTTCGTTGGCCCACCGACCGCGAGGGCCGACGGCTGAGGCCGAGACTTGGAGTGCCTCTGGGAAGTCATTTAGAAAGATATGACCTGAAACATATAGGAAATTACTCGGGGAGAACTGTGCTTGCCCCCTACTCTCAGACAATACCAGCTAGCGCGAGGATGTCATGCCTTGGCCCAGATGCCCCCTGCGTCAGACTAGTTGT
>PKWL01000026.1 GCA_003133225.1 Janthinobacterium sp. | reverse complement strand
CTGTTTTTTGGAAGAACTTCAGCCTAATCACCTGGGCCAGGCAGCTGCTACCAGTAAACAATTAGCCGCCATTTTTCTCGCACCAAAAATCTGAAATATTCACTTTATAAATGATCGCCGCCCGCGGTTGAGAAACTCGATCGAGTGGTGACTTTAGGCGCCGAGATATCCCATCGGGAAACAGCTCGATAAACCCAAGCATCGCTCCCATCAACGATGAACCGAGGCCAAAACCAGCGGGAACGAGATGTTCGACCGCTTCCCAACAGCGGGGAGCTTGCTCCAAGGTAACGGCATTCTTACCCCAACCCATCGTTTCCTTATCAAGTACGGCAAAAACGGGTGAGACGGGACTACCGTCGTCGCCATTGACGACGTGATGGGGGATGTCGCCCATGTACAGGAAACGGCTGGCCAAGACCTGATCCCGATTCAGAATCGAATAGGCCGCAGCGATATTTCCGTTGTTAATGGATCCGACAATAGGAATACCGGGGTTGTCCTTCGCGAAAGCAACTGCCGCCTTGCTATTACTGGTAAATACATTGTAAGCCCGTTGTTCTAAACCGGCGAGGACAAAACCGCCGGCCAGCGTCGTACTCAAGATTGCAAGCGCTATGCCCTTGGGTGTTTTGGCCAGTAGATAGCCAGCCAGCAAGGCCATGGGAGCAAGAAATAATGTCAGGTAATTTGATTGTTTCATGACAAATTTGAGCGGATGCAAAGAGACGGGCATGAAGGAGAGTATGCCAAACAGCGTCAGCAGCCAAAAGGTTGCATATGCTGTTCCCGGACTGATCTGGCGCGTGCCCCTGAACAACACGAGGAGAACGGACGCGGCGGCAAGGATCCCGGCTAACCAAACGTGCTTGATGTCGACGAACAGGTAGCGGAAGTAATACCAGGGGCCGTCTTCGGCAACATCGCCTCCTTGAATGAAGCCTTTGTTTACCTGCCGCATAACCACCTTAAAAGCATGAAATGGATCCCCCGAGATCACGCTCATCAAGGCCAGATGGGCCAGCAACATGACGAGGCCGCCGCCAATGACATAGGCCCAGCGTGATTCGACCTTGCGCCATAGCAATGGATAAAAAACAAAAGCGAACAGCGTCACGACGGCGATCTCCTTGGTCCAAAAGACCAAGCCCATGGCAATGCCGGTAAGAAAGTACAAGACGCGCGCCCGGGTCTGCTCAGCGAAATAAAAAAAGACGAAGCTCAAGGTCAGAAAGCACGCGACCACGGGATCGGCGTGGATGCGCGTGGCGGCAGCGACATGCAGCGGCATGAAGGTGAGCACCAATGCCGAGTAGAGAGCGGTTTGACGATCCCACAGGCAGCGCGCCAGCACATACACGGCGGCAATTTCGGCGAGGGAGCAAAGCAGGGGCCACAAGTTAGTGGCGACAATATTGATTCCGAAGAGATACATCAAAAATCCGGCGGGAATATTGAAGCCGTAGCGCAGGGCGCCATTGTAGTTCGCGTTGCTCCAAATACCTTCCGAAATTTGCACTGAGCGATTCAGGTACACCAGGTCATCCGAACCGAAAACGCCATTGAAAAAAGCAAAACGGATAATTGCCGCGAGCACCAGCGTGGCCATTAAAGCGGCCCAGTCGCGCGCAGTGAATGGCGCGGGCGCCGGGCGCGCAGGCACAGTGGGAAATTGTTCTGGCACTTTGGTTCCCCTACGAGTGATTCTATTGAAACATATGAAATTGCGTTGTCCCCAATGAGCGGGAAGAACCAGAGGCATGCACGCGCGTCATCCTCTACGGACAAATGGTCCCCCGTTCAGCGTGGCAAGCGCTGACCTTGTTAGCGCACGGAAAATTGCGGTGCCGCCCCTTCCGGGACGGGAGCGATCAGCTGCGCCGATAAAGCAACTTCATTTCATGGAAAACAAAATAGTCGCCAATCGCCTCGATGTTGACAGGAAAATAGCTAACATCACTGAGGGCGTAGCCTTCGCAATTCACAAGAGCATGCTCCATGATGTATTGGCGGCTAACGAACGTTTTATGGGTGGTATCGGCGCGAAAGCCTATTTTGCCGGGGAGAACAATAATGGCGCGGGCGACGCCCAGGCGATAACATGAACTGAGAATCTTCCGCAATACAGATGCAGCGTCATCAAAATGTTCAAGGACGTGAGCCATTACAAATGTTTCGTAATGCGCCAAGGGCAGGTCGAAAAAGGAGAAATCGTCATGCGGATCATATAACTGTGAATTGAGTCCATCCCGGCGTAGGGCGGCAACCAGTTGCGGGTTGATTTCAAGCCCCAGCGACCCAGCCGGTAGCCGGGCCAGCAATTGGCCGGCGCCGCATCCGAAATCAATGGTTTTCCCAATGACGTCGCGCAAGATATTTTCCAGGTAAAAAAATTTGACTGCTTTCCGAAAGGGGTGGCGACTGCGGCGCAACTGCTCGCCCGCATAATCTACGCCAAAATCATCGGCACTGGTCATGGAACAACCTCTAAATTTGAAATGTGGAGGTACAGGACGGCAGCCGTAACATGGCATGCTGATTTTTTTTGGCGCAAAAAATTTCGACAAGCAAAAGAGCGCTCGGTCGTTCCAGCGCCAAATACAAGATGTTATTTCTGTGACCCATTGTAGGCGTAGATTTCCCGGCGGCGTTGCGTAAAAACAAAAGCAGGACAGGACCTCATCAATAAGCAAATGACAACTGGTCCCGCGCATGCATTCCAGGCGGCAAATAGCTGCGGCATGTCCTAGATCAGATATTTTTTAAGCGTCTGGCCCGCTTGAGCTATGATCTCGTTCTTATAGATGCGCTTTTCCATGGTTCTTTTTTTATGGTTGGATTTGATTGAACTAATGGGGACCTCGGCATAGGGCAATTGAATTCTATATAAACTGTGGGCCTCGATCATTTCTCCGTATTGTTCAAAGAACATATCGTAGGAAAAATAAAAATTCCCATTGTTGGCGATTTGGTGTTTTGTTTTTATGCCTAAAATCGTTCCGATGCCCATCGTCATGCCAATGCCGCTGACGGCAGCCATCAACATGTGAGTCGGATGTATATCGTGACAAGCTTTGGTGGTCGCCTTAACGCTATCGATGCCATACACACCTTGGATGCTAGAAATTAATATGACATTTTCGTCGGCAACGTCAAAACTGCGGCCGTCGGCAACAACAAAAATCAATCTGTATACAAACTTATCGTCTTTTATCAAAGTCAAACAGATGTCGCCCTCGGAGTGTAATTTTTTCGGGAAATTCATTTTTAGCGTGAAGGTGGCACCGTTAATATGGTCGATCCAAAGCTGGATCGACCTGTTTTCCATAATGTCTAAGAAATCATTTTTGAATTTATTTTGCAGAAATGAATAATGCGCGACCAATAAAGAGAGCCGGTTTTTGGTGGATAAGTTGAGTGAGACGTAATCGTCTAAATATTTAAACGCAAGTTTTGGATGGCTAACGGTAATTCTGGCCGATTGCGGATGATTAAGGACGCGCATCAGGCGCAAGTGTCCTTTAATGTCGAATAAAACATGCATCCCTTTTTTTATTTTAATGAAACTGAATGTCAGCTCGCCAGTAATGGTGTGACGGGCAAAAGAATAGAGTGTGGACAGCAAAAATTTTTTTGGGTGGGTTGGAATTGTAGTCATCATTGACCCGCTCTTAACAATTAATTATGCGATATTTATTCAAAATAACTATTTTTCAATGGAAACTGCTGGTCCGTTTTTTTGCGCCTGAGTTTGTTCAGGTAAACTACCTTGCTCGTTCGTGATGGGTTTGACTTGAGCTAAGGAAACCCAAGAAAATATTTATTTTGTCACTTAACTAAGGTGAAAGCGCAAAGGGAGAGAACGGCAGCCTGTCGCAACGGGCCAAGGCGCTGTTATTGGGCTTGGCCATATGCTCGGCTTGCTTTTCGTTTGCTTTCTTGGACCTGGCGAATTAACACGGCGCTTTCAATCGCGCTAGCAGGGCTTCGGGCGGGGTCAAAGTTGTGTCACGCCCGCCCTCCCGTTAATGGTCTTTTCCCCATGAAAACCAAGGAAAAATGAACCAGATGGCGAGCGCCTTCGGCCCCGGGATTGCGGCAGGCGGCGCTCATCGCTTCCATATCAAAATTGCCGAGCTTTTCTTCAACTCCCGGACTTTATTTAAAAAATAGGCTTCGGCGCCGTCGGGTTGCCCCCCCATCAGCCATAGCGTTAGCACTACCGTGGCGTAGACTAAGGCGCCCACAGCCGTCTTTAGAAACAATTGAAGCATGACGGGCAAATCCGGCGCCGGTAAGCTAAGGAGGGCAATGGCCATGACCATTGAAGCGACGCACGGGCGCCAGACGCCAGCTAACATGTCCATCAGGTGCCAGGATGGGCGCTCCTTGCGGATCAAGTAAATGAATGTCAAGAGGCCGGTTGCCGCCACTCCTAGCCGGAGTTCGGCAATCGCCGTGGCCCCACCTGTGGGAATGAGTAGCACAGCCATTGACCCAAACATCAGGACTTGGCTCCAAGATTGGATGGCAATGAGTCTGGCGCGCCCCAACGCCAACAGCACATAGGCGCCGCTCGCACTAAGAGCGGCCACGATATTGATACCCCCCATGATTTGGATAAAAGGCACCGCATTCATCCAGCGCTCTCCCATCAAGGCCGACACCAACTCGTGCGCTACGAGAGTTAGGCCGGCACCAGCTGGCACCCCCACCAAAGCTTGCACCGCAACGGCCAACAGGAAGATGCGTTTTAATTCATCGGCATCGTCCTTGACTGCAACAAACATGGGAAACAGCACCCGATTTAAAGGTGCCAGCAGCTCGATTGACGGCATGGCCGCGATGTCGCTAGCCAAAGTGTAAGAGCCCATCAAAGCCGGGCTCTCGCGCCTTCCCACCAGCAGGCGGTGCAGGTTCTCCGACAAGTGTCCGCCGATGCCGCGCAGCAGATTCCACGACGAAAACGAAAGCATCGCCTTCATGCGAACCCAACTAAACCGTGGTCGCATGGGGTGCATGGCAAAGCTGAGCACGACTCCAATCAGGCGCGCGGCCACGGTGCCGATGACCAAAGACCAGTAACTGTGCAAGTACCACGCGGCCGCGATCGTGATGCAAAAGCTGCTGATGCGCTTGGCGAAAAAAAAGAGGAATTCCATGCCGAATTCCATTTTTTTTTGGAACGCCACCACCCCGATGTTCTCAAAGCCCGCTAGCAATACGGCAAGGGACAGCGCTTGCACGACGGCAGTTACCCGGGCGTCGTGGAAATACGATGCGGCTGGGTAAGCGGCCAGAAAGATGGCCGCGGTCGCGAGCCCAGACTGAATCATGCGCAAGGTCCAGGCCGCGTCAAAATCGTCCTGGGTGGCATATTTGTTTTGTACCAGCGTGATGTTGACGCCCATGTCTAGCAAAATATCGATCAGGCCAATCACTAGGGAAGCCATGGAAATGATGCCAAAATCTTCCGGCGCCAGCAGGCGCGCCAGAATCAGGGTGCTGACAAGGCCAACCAGACGATCGGTCCAACGGATGCCCACCACGATGAGCGCGCCAATCGGGGCGGAGACCGATTGTCTCATTTGCATAATGGCCTAGCGTCTAGCGGTGGCGAACGATCCAGCATGGACTTGACAGCGGACGCGGGCGGCAAATTGAAGGCGAGGCCCGACGTCGATCGCGATCCCCTGTGACGCCAGATCGCAGGCGTTTTGTTCATTGTATTGGCGGCCAAAGAGAGAAACTGCATTCGGTACTCCAGTTGATTGGCCGCCCCATCTTGCAAGCGCTCGACTATGCTGTTATCGACGCCGTCGGTGGGACGAAATGAATCGGTAACAGGCAGCTTGCCCCGTGCGAGTTCTTGGGACTGAGATGTGTTGCCGAGGGCGCGCAGTTGGGTCAGCCTTTCCATGCAGCGGAAAACAGTTGCCTCAATGTGCCGGGGGCGCCCCGGTCTTGCCGCTGGCGCGCCCAAACGCCGCGCGCGCGGACCCAGAACGGATGGCGCTTTGGTGTTGGCGCCATGCTGACCAATAGAACGGGGGGCGCTGACAGCGCCGGAACAGGCATGCGCCGCGCGGCGCAACCGGGCGTTGCCTTAGCCGGCGCTGCCCGCAACGCGCCGCCTGATAGCCGCGGCACCCGCGCCCGGCTAAAAGCCGGGCCCGCTAACAGGCGCGACATCGGGCGAGTCGATCACGGCGCCAACCGCTAACCGGGCAATGCACTCTGGCAGTGAATTTATCCGTCAACATAGCAACCGTCGCCCACTTTTCAGGCTTGGCCATCAACTTCAATGATATGGTGCAATTGATCATGCAGAAAGTTTAGCCAAAGACAGGGCGGCGCCGTTTGCGCTAGCTCAACGGAAGGCCCGGACCCCGAGGCCATGCGCCGCTCCCCGCAGAACAGCATGAATGGTCAGGGTGATCCGCGGCCTCGTGGCGGCCTCTTATTGGACGCTGGGATGCCGTGGCGGACTGCCATCTTGCTTTGGCAATAAGCGTTCGCGTTCCGCTTTTTCGAGTAGGCTTGTGACTTCCTCGTCGCTGGTTTGGCGGAAGTCTTCATACCATTGGCCAACCGCATAAAATGACGGCGGCGTGCTTAGGCAAATCATTTCGTCGGCTAAAGATGTCAGTTCCTGGCATATCTCGGGAGCCGCAACGGGAACGGCGATAATTACTTTCGCAGGCTGTCCCTTGCGCACGACTTGCAAGGCGACGCGCATGGTGGAGCCGGTTGCAAGACCATCATCAATGAGGATCACCACCTTATCGCGCAATTGCAGTGGCGCCCGGCCGGCGCGGTACAAGGCTTCGCGGCGCTCGATTTCTTTTCGCTCACGCGCAGCAATCGCTTCGATCGTCTCCTTCGGCACGCCCAGCGCGTTGATCACGTCGCTTTGCAGCAGGCAGGCCCCGTTGCTTGCCAACGCACCAATGGCATATTCGGGATGTTCGGGTAGCCCAAGCTTGCGCACTAATAAGACGTCGAGTGGAACATCGAGTGCTTGCGCGACCATGAAGCCGAGCGGCACCCCGCCACGAGGCAAGGCCAGCACGATGACGTCTGCGCTCTTGGTATATGCCTTCAGTCGTCGCGCCAACAGCACGCCTGCCTGCATTCGATTCTTGAACGGTTTGATCATAGTCGGAAGAGGGCCTTTATAAAGTGGGTGGCGCTGGTCACGTTTGGCAACACGCGCTCGCCTTGGCGAGGTCAGGTAACCCGGATTAGTCTAGATTTTTGTCCGGCTAAGGGGAATGACAACTCTTCATTTTAGACAAGGCTCCGCTTGAATCGTGCCCGTCATTTTGGGCGCGACAATAAGCGGCCAGCGCGCACCTACTCGATGGCGGGCGCCGTCACAGTCACCGCATCACCTTAGCCCGATCAAGACGTGGGGACGCCGCGCGCGGCGAGCACGCTCGAGCGCGGCTCGCGCGGCAGAGTGCTAACTAGGATAAATCGGTTTTTAGCGGCCCGGATTGCGAAGGGGGCGTGGATCGCGTTTCGCAAATTGGCGCCAACGTCAACGACCTGGAGCAGCGAAAAATCATGCGCTTCCCAAGACTTGGCGGCGCGGCGACGCGCGCCGCATGTTCACGATGCGGGGCAAGAGACCTTTCGCGGCAAGCACGCGGCACAGCCTGCTTGCCCCTTAAAGAAATCGGTCCAGTATTTTCTTGCTGTGTTTGTCTAAAGAGAGCATGTTTCGAATCAGAAAATGAATGCCGTGGCTATCGGACACCAACAAGCTCTCGTCTCCGATGCGGCGGATATCTTCGTCGCCACGCAGCGCCAGCAAAGTCTCGCCACGGTCTGTCATGACAGTCCAGGTGCAAGGCGTGGCGTAGCCGGTGACATCGACGATACGCTCAATGGTGGGCATGAATTCGCGGGAGCCGAGTTCTTCTTCTACCAGACTACGCAGCATGGGAGGCACATCTTGCAGGCGCTCAATCCACGCCACTTCCTGCCCGTCGGCACCAACTAGGGCAATGCCGTCATTGGGAGCCTGGATCGGAAATGCGCGCACGGGCGACACGTTGTGATAGACGTCACCGCCGGCGTTAGTGAGTGTGAGGCGCCCGAACGGGTCACGCTTCAAGTTAAAATTGGCTGTTGTCATCGTCATGTCTTCGTTATGCGTCGCCGTCGCCGTTTTCGTCGCCGGCGTCGTCTGCATCGAGATCGGCCTTGCGCGCCTGGGCTTGATACAGGCGGTAATACACACCTTGGAGCGCCATCAATTGTTCATGGGGACCCACCTCGACGACCTCGCCGTGGTCGAGCACGACTAGGCGGTCGGCCCGTTGCAGCGTCGACAAGCGGTGGGCAATCGCGATCGTGGTGCGACCTTGGACCAGGTTATCGAGCGCTTTTTGGATTTCCTTTTCCGTTTCCGAGTCGACCGACGACGTCGCTTCATCGAGAATCAGGATGCGCGGATCGATCAGCAGCGCACGGGCGATGGAGATGCGCTGGCGCTCGCCGCCTGACAAGCCTTGGCCGCGTTCGCCGACCATCGATTCATACGCTTGCGGCAGACGCAAGATGAATTCATGGGCGTGGGCGGCGCGCGCGGCGGCGATGATGTCCTCCCGGCTGGCATCCGGCTTGCCGTAGGCGATATTCTCGGCGATGGTGCCGAAGAACAGAAAAGGCTCTTGCAATACAAGACCGATATGACGGCGGTAATCTACGATCGGGAAGGAGCGGATATCGACGCCATCGAGCAAAATGGCGCCTTCGGAAACATCATAGAAGCGGCAAATCAAGTTGACCAGCGTGCTTTTGCCAGAGCCGCTGTGGCCAACTAATCCGATCATCTCACCCGCTTTGATGTTCAGGTTGATGGCGCGGTTGACGGTCCGATTTCCATAGCGAAAACTAACTTCGCGCAAATCAATGTTGCCTTGAATCTGTTTCAATTGCAAGGGATGGATAGGTTCCGGGACGCTCGAGACGTGGTCGAGAATGTCGAAAATACGCTTCGCCGCCGAGGCTGATTTCTGCGTCACCGAGACGATGCGGCTCATCGAATCGAGCCGGCTGTAGAAGCGGCTGCTGTAGGCGACGAAGGCGCTCAGCACGCCGACGGTGATGTGGCCCTTCGACACTTGCCAGATGCCGAAAGACCAGACCACCAGTAAGCCCAGTTCCGTTAACAATGACACGGTGGGCGAAAACAGCGACCAAATTTTGTTGAGCTTGTCGTTGACGGCGAGGTTGTGCTTGTTGGCGGTTCGAAAACGGCTTGCCTCCCGCCCTTCTTGGGCGAAGGCCTTGACGACGCGGATGCCGGGAATGGTATCGGCCAGCACATTGGTCACTTGGCCCCAGACACGGTCGATCTTTTCGAAGCCCGTACGCAGATGATCGCGCACCACATGGATCAACCAGGCGATGAAGGGCAGGGGCAGGAGCGTGACCGCAGCTAGCCATGGGTCGATCGAGCAAAGGATCACGCCGGTCATGATAATCATCAGCACGTCGGATGCAAAGTCGAGCAGGTGCAGCGACAGGAAAACACAGATGCGGTCGCTTTCGCTGCCGATGCGCGACATCAAGTCGCCCGTCCGCTTGCCGCCGAAGTATTCCAGCGACAACTTCAATAAATGTTCGTAGGTCGCGGTGCGCAGATCGGCGCCAATCCGTTCCGATACCAGCGCCAGTACATAGGTCTTGCCCCAGCCTAAGATCCAAGCTAACGCTGCCGAGCCGAGCAGCCCCGACATGTAGCCGATGACGAGCATGGGATCGACGGCTTTCCCGTTCTGGTAGGGGATTAAGACATTGTCCATCAAGGGCATCGTCAGATAGGGCGGAATCATGTAGGCCGCAGTGCCGAGCAGCATCAGGACAAAGCCAGTGAGCAGTTCCTTGCGGTAGGGTTTTGTAAAGTGCCATAAACGAAATAAGGTCCAAGTCGATGGTGGGGCTTGAACCACCTGCGTGCAGATAGGGCACGTCTCCTGATCTGGCGCCAAGGGCACCTTGCAGCTGGGGCAAACGTTGTCGCGCACGATGGCTTCGCCGCTGACGTGGCTACCCAGCTGGGCGCGAAATTGCTCGGCGAATTGGATCGCCAGCAAATTTTGGCCGAGCGTGAAAGACCATGACCCGAGGCGGCGGCTGCCATCTTGCAACTCCAAATGCCCCACGCCGGCATGATCGTGATGTAAGAGGGACAAGCCTTGGCGGTAGGGCCAGTCGCGCCAGGCGGCGTCTCCCGGCGCGCGCGCCAGGATGCGCCGCTCCGTCACTAAGAGCAGGCTTTTGACGAAATGAAGTCGGGCATCGAGGTCGACCTCCAACGCACCGATAATGCTTTCATCTGCGGCAAGTTGCTCTTGCGCTTGGCGCCGCCAAGCGCCTGGCCGGTCCATAGGGCTTAGGGTTGTGAAAAGTTGTTCTGTTGTCATTGTGCAACATACTCCGGATCGATCTTTGCCTCAGGCAAGAACTTGAACACAGTGGAAAAAATATCAAGAACGGGCTGCCGGCCATAAGATAAACGCTCAACTGATGCCCATGAGGGGCTTACGGCAGCGGTGTTTTACGGTATTCTGTCAGCTATTTAGCAAATTACGGAACCCTCGGCATTGGCGGCTTGATTTTACCCGGCCTGATTTTACCGATAGTATACCGCAAGAGATGATGTCAAGAAATGCGGAAATATGCTCTTGTCATAAAGACAGCCGCGTTCCCGCATGACGTTCGTGTGGCCAAGGCGGCGCGTCACAGTTCGCGCCGCGTGGGCCAGCCGCGTCGAGGCAGGTTAAAATACGGCGCAGCTTGGCCATGGCGGAAAATAAGGTATTAGAATAGAAATATGAGCAAAAAGAAAGATATTGAATTTCTCCGTGTGATGTATTTGCGTGGTCCAAATATCTGGACCTATCGCCCGGTGATTGAAGCTTGGGTGGACATTGGTGCACTGGAAAATTTCCCTTCCAATACCATCTCCGGATTTTACGAACGCTTGACAGCACTCCTTCCGCACCTGGTCGACCACCGTTGCGGGGTCGGCGTCCATGGCGGCTTTCTGGAACGATTGCGTGACGGCACCTATGCGGCCCACATTCTCGAGCATATCGTGCTCGAGCTGCAAAATTTGGCTGGCATGCGCACCGGTTTTGGTAAAACGCGGCAGACGGCAGAAAACGGCGGCATCTACAAGATGGCGTTTCGCACGCGCCAGGAACAGGTCGGTCGAGCTAGCTTACTGGCGGGGCGCGACTTGCTGATGGCCGTGATCGAAGACCGCTCGTACGACCTTGGCGCTACCGTGGCGACCTTGAGCGACATGGTGGAAGCGCTTTGTCTTGGTCCGAGCACCGTCAATATCGTCGACGCCGTCACGGCGCGCGGGATTCCCTCGATTCGCCTAACCGATGGCAACTTGGTTCAGCTTGGCCACGGCGCCCGGCAGCGCCGGATTTGGACGGCGGAAACCGAACACACGAGTGCGATCGCGGAAGGGATCGCAAGCGACAAGGATTTGACCAAGAGTCTGCTCGCCTCCTGCGGCGTGCCGGTTCCGCAAGGGAAAATCGTGAGCAGCGCGGCGCAAGCGTGGGCCGCGGCAGAAGATATCGGGGTTCCCGTCGTCGTCAAACCCTATGACGGCAACCACGGCCGGGGTGTCTCGTTGAACTTGCTAACACAGTGCGACGTCGAAGCGGCCTACCACCTTGCCAGCCGCAAGGGCGACAATAAAAGCGTCATCGTCGAGCGCTTTATTATCGGCAACGAACATCGGCTGCTCATCGTTGGTAAGCGTCTGATCGCGGCGGCTCGGGGCGAGACGCTGTGGGTCACCGGCGATGGCAAATCGAACATCATAGAACTCGTCGACAGCCAAATCAATATCGATCCGCGGCGTGGCCTGACCGAGGATTCCCCCCTAAACACCGTGGCACCGGAACACGGGGCCGAAATTATCCTCGAGCTGGTACGCCAAGGCTTTACTGCCTATTCCGTGCCGGCGGACGGCCAAAAGGTCTTGATTCAGCCCAATGGCAACGTCGCTTTTGACGTCACCGATCAGGTGCATCCGAGTGTCGCCGCGACGGCGGCGCTGGCCGCGCGTATTGTCGGCCTTGACATTGCCGGTATCGATTTGGTCGCTGCCGATATTTCCCGCCCGCTCGAGGAGCAGGGGGGAGCCATCATCGAAGTGAATGCCAGCCCCGGATTGCTGGCGCATCTGAAGCCGGCCGGCGGCCAAGCGCGCCCGGTTGGCGCGGCCATTGTCGATCACCTGTTCGCACCGGAAGAGACGGGTCGCATTCCCATCGTCGGCGTCGCCGGCCGGCACGGCACGACCCTCATTGCAAGGCTGATTGCATGGTTGCTGCAAGTGAGCGGCAAGCAAGTTGGCTTAGCATGCGACGACGGCCTGTTCCTGAATGGGCGGCAGTTGGGCCGAGGCAATTTTTCAGAATGGGAATCCGGGCAGCGCTTGCTGCTCAACCGAAGCGTTGAAGCGGCCGTGTTTGAAAACAGCAGCCGCATGATCTTGTCGGAGGGGCTGGCCTACGATAAATGCGCGGTCGGGGTGGTGACGGACGTCAGCGGCCACGCCGAGCTCGGCGATTTCTATATGCATTCCGCGGATCACTTGTACCAAGTCCTGCGCACCCAGATCGACGTCGTTTTACCAACTGGTGCTGCCGTGCTGAACGCTGCCGATGCCCAGGTGGTGCAAATGGCTGAGCTGTGCGATGGTCAGGTGATCTTCTACGGGCTAGACGGACAATTAGAAGCGATTGGCGCCCATCGCAAGCAGGGCAAGCGCGCGGTTTTTCTGCGCGACAGCAGCATCGTATTGGCCTTCGGGCAGGAAGAGGCTGCCTTGCTGCCGCTGTCTTTCCTGAGCTTGGCCCAAGCGGCGCAAGCGGAAGCCGTGCTCGCGGCCATCGCCGCCGGCTGGGCGCTCGGGCTGGCGCCGGAACTGATTGGCGCGGGCCTTCGCACGTTTGATTCGAACCCGAAGAAAACCCATTATTGATGGCGCTGGCGACGATGCCCGCTCGATCAGGAGAGCTGACGGCTCGCAGCTGCCGCCAATCGATGCGCGGCGCCATGACGCCGCGCAGAATCACAAGATAGGATATAGAGGCATATGGAAGTTTTACGCACCCGCGCCCTGCGCGGCCCCAATCTTTGGAGTCACCGCACGGCGCTCGAGGCCATCGTGTCTTGCAGCGTGGCCGAGCATTCAATCGAGCAGTTATCCGGTTTCGAGGTCCGGCTGCGCGCGCGCTTTCCCCGCATCGGCGCTCTCCAGTCGACTGGCCACGCCCATGCCGTGCCGATGGCGCGCGTGCTGGAACTTGCCGCGCTCGGGTTGCAGGCGGAGGCCGGCTGCCCCGTGACATTTAGCCGCACCACGCAGACACTGGAACCTGGCATCTTTCAGATGGTCGTCGAGTACACTGAAGAGGCGGTTGGGCGCCTGGCGATCGAATCGGCTGAAGCTCTGTGCCGCGCTGCGATCGACGATACGCCATTCGACCTTCATGCCGCGCTGATCCAATTGCGCGATCTGGATGAAGACGTCCGCCTTGGTCCGAGCACCGGTTCCATCGTCCATGCCGCTATGGCGCGCGACATCCCTTACCATCGCCTGACCAGCGGGAGTCTCGTCATGTTGGGATGGGGCAGTCGCCAGCGCTTCATCCAGGCCGCTGAAATGGACAGCACCAGCGCCATTGCAGAATCGATCGCCCAGGACAAGGAACTCACCAAAAAACTGCTGGATGCGGCTGGCGTGCCGGTGCCCGTCGGGCGCGCCGTAAGTAGTGCGAACGACGCTTGGGCCGCCGCGTGCGAAATCGGCTTGCCGGTCGTGGTCAAGCCAAAGGACGGCAACCAAGGCAAGGGCGTCACCGTTAACGTGATGACGCGCGAGCAGATGAACATCGCGTATGCCGCCGCGATCGAATTTCGTGATCACATCATGGTCGAGCGCTTCTTGCCTGGCAACGATTTCCGGCTGCTGGTGGTAGGCAATAAGCTAATTGCCGCAGCGCGCCGCGATCCTCCGCAGGTGGTAGGTAACGGGATCGATTCGGTGCGCCAATTAGTGGAACTGGTCAATCGCGATCCGCGCCGCAGTAGCGGCCATGCCACCTCCCTGACCAAGATCCGCTTCGATGATATCGCGCTGGCCCAACTGGCGCTGCAAGGCTACGCGGCCGATTCCATTCCGCCCAACGGCCAGCGGGTGATCTTACGTAACAACGCGAATCTATCCACCGGCGGCACCGCTACGGATGTGACCGATAACGTGCATCCAGAAGTGGCAGCCCGCGCCGTGGAAGCGGCAAGAATGATCGGTCTCGATATTTGCGGCGTCGACGTGGTCTGCGCCAGCGTGCTGGAGCCGATCGAACAGCAACAAGGCGGCGTCGTTGAAGTCAATGCCGCGCCCGGTTTGCGCATGCATCTGTCACCGTCTTACGGCAAGGGGCGTCCGGTAGGCGAAGCGATCATCTCGACTATGTTTCCCGATGGCGAAAATGGTCGCATTCCCGTTGTTGCCGTCACCGGTACCAACGGCAAAACGACGACGGTACGCCTGATCGCGCATTTGCTGAGCGCGAGTGGGCTGCGGGTCGGCATGACCAGCACCGACGGCGTCTTTATAGAAGGGCGCCGCATCGATAGTGGCGATTGCAGCGGACCGCGCAGCGCACGCAATGTGTTGCTCCATCCAGACGTCGACGCCGCCGTTTTTGAAACGGCACGCGGCGGCGTGCTGCGTGAAGGATTGGCATTCGATCGCTGCAAGGTCGCGGTCGTCACCAATATCGGCACGGGCGACCATCTTGGATTGAACTACATCACCACCATCGAGGACCTGGCGGTATTAAAGCGCGTGGTCGTGCAAAATGTCGCTGAAAGTGGCATCGCGGTGTTAAATGCGGTCGACCCGATCGTGGCCGGCATGGCGGCGAACTGCCGCGGCGTGGTGATCTTTTTTGGCGGCGATCGGGAACACCCGGTGATCGCCACCCATCTGGCACAGGGAAATCGTACCGTGTATGCCAAAGATGGGTATCTGATCGCGATCCAGGGCATGGAGCAGCATAAGATTTCTTTGGCCCAAGTGCCAGTGACGCGCAATGGCAGCATCGGTTTCCAAGTGGATAACGTGATGGCAGCCGTCGCTGCGGCTTGGGGGGTAGGCATCAGCTGGGACGCGATTCGTACTGGCCTGGCGACGTTCGCCAACGATACCGACAACGCGCCCGGTCGCTTCAATCTCTTCGAGTACCGAGGAGCAACGCTCATTGCCGATTACGGCCACAATCCGGATGCGATTGTGGCGCTGGTGCAGGCGGTAGAAACGATGCCGGCGAAACGGCGCTCGGTGGTCATCAGCGGTGCCGGTGACCGCCGCGATCAGGACATTCGCCAGCAAACTCAAATTCTCGGGGATGCATTTGACGACGTCGTCCTGTACCAGGACCAATGCCAGCGTGGGCGCGCGGACGGCGCCGTGCTGGCACTGTTGCGCGCGGGCCTGGCTAATGCAACGCGCACCGCGCATGTGGATGAAATCCACGGCGAATTGCTGGCCATAGATACGGCCTTGTTCCGACTTGAGGCCGGCGATTTATGCCTAATTCTTGTTGATCAGGTCGAAACGGCGCTGGCGCACATTGCCAAACGGATCGCCGAAGGATGACGTTTGAGTGCGCCCACCTGGAACGGTGTGCGCGCATTCCATGATGCAGCCCTTGAGCCACCATGCCGACCCCCAACGTCGATCCGCTGCGCGCAGCAACAACGTGATGCGCAGCGGGCGCTTTCAGGCAGGCAATTGACGGCGCCGCGATTGGCAACGGTTGTCATGGTGAGCCGGAAGGGGGCGCCGACAAGCACCCCCCTCATGGCCGCGCGCGGCGCCTGGAAAGACGCCGCCGGCGGCGGCCGGCGCCCACTTTAAACCAGCCGAGACGGTGCTCGCGACGCTTTTATTTCACGCCGTTTCATTGGCGTTGCACGCGTCTTTTTCGTGGGTGAAATGGGAGCGCTAGGGCGCCCAATGTGCAAACCCAAGTGGGACTTCAGACGATATTTTTAAATGCCATTTTTTTTGCGCTGGGAGAGTTGACACGCCTGTCAATGACGAGGATACTTCGGGCGATTCAGTTCGGATTCGCGGTTAGAGTTCCGATTGTCTAGGATGATGCGCGCGATAACCTCGCAGCATCGATATAACAAAAGGTCGGCAGCGGTTACCCGCCAGATGCCGAGCCAAGCAGTTCGACAAGACGCGAGACACGATCGAGCGAGGAGCAATACAAATGAGCCAGAACGAACCCCTTCGTCTGCATGTGCCGGAGCCAACTGGGCGCCCGGGTCATGCGACCGATTTTTCCTACCTGCGGCTGTCGCCAGCCGGCGAGGTGCGCAAACCCCCCGTGCAGGTGTCGCCCATTGATACACGCGATCTGGCCTATTCGCTGATCCGGGTGCTCGACGACGAGGGCCATGCGGTCGGGCCGTGGGTGCCGGAAATTGAGCTGAAAACGGTGCGCGCCGGGCTGCGAGCCATGATGAAAACGCGCGTCTTCGACGCCCGCATGTTGATCGCGCAGCGCCAGAAAAAAATGTCTTTTTACATGCAGAGTCTGGGCGAAGAGGCGATCGGGACGGCCCAAGCGATGGCGCTCAACGTCGACGACATGTGTTTCCCCACTTATCGTCAGCAAAGCATCCTGATGGCGCGCGACGTGCCGCTCGTGGGTTTGATTTGCCAGCTGATGTCCAACGAGCGCGATCCCCTCAAGGGGCGGCAGTTGCCAGTCATGTATTCGATACGCGACGCGGGCTTTTTCTCAATTTCAGGTAATTTGGCGACCCAGTACATCCAGGCGGTAGGCTGGGGCATGGCTTCTGCCATCAAGGGCGACACCAAGATTGCTTCGGCTTGGATTGGCGATGGCGCGACCGCCGAAGCCGATTTTGATACGGCCCTCACTTTTGCCCACGTCTACCGGGCGCCGGTCATCCTCAATGTGGTCAACAATCAGTGGGCTATCTCGACCTTTCAAGCCATCGCCGGCGGCGAGGACACCACTTTTGCGGCGCGCGGGGTGGGCTGCGGCATCGCCTCGCTGCGGGTTGACGGCAACGATTTCCTGGCAGTTTATGCGGCCTCGAAATGGGCTGCCGAACGGGCCCGCAGCAATATGGGGCCGACCCTAATTGAATGGCTGACCTATCGCGCCGGCCCTCATTCGACGGCGGATGATCCGTCCAAATACCGTCCCGTTGACGACTCGGCTCACTTCCCGCTCGGTGACCCGATTGCGCGGCTCAAGCAATACCTGATCGGGCTCGGTGCCTGGTCCGAAGCGGAACATGAAGCAACCCAAAAGGAGTTGGAGGCGCAAGTCATGGCTGCGCAAAAGGAGGCCGAGCAGTACGGCACCATGGCCAGCGGAAATGTTTTCAGTCCCGCCGAGATGTTTGACGATATCTATAAAGAGATGCCCAATCATTTGCGCCTTCAGCGCCAGCAGCTGGGAATTTGAGCATGAGCGCAGATAAAAAAATGAATGAAAAAACGACGCCCATGACCATGATCCAGGCTTTGCGCTCTGCCATGGATGTGATGCTAGAGCGGAACGACGATGTGATTGTGTTTGGCCAGGATGTTGGTTATTTTGGCGGCGTGTTTCGCTGTACCGATGGCTTGCAGAAAAAATATGGCAAGTCACGGGTGTTTGATGCCCCCATTTCTGAGGGCGGTATCGTGGGTGCGGCCGTGGGCATGGGAGCCTACGGATTGCGCCCTGTGATCGAAATCCAGTTCGCCGATTATATCTATCCCGCATACGATCAGATTGTTTCCGAAGCGGCGCGACTGCGCTTTCGATCGGCCGGGGACTTCACGGCGCCGATCACGATACGCACTCCCTGCGGCGGCGGCATTTACGGAGGCCAGACGCATAGTCAGAGCCCGGAAGCGGTCTTCGCGCACGTTTGCGGATTGCGCACCGTGATGCCGTCCAATCCTTACGACGCCAAGGGCTTGCTGATCGCTTCCATCGAATGTGACGATCCAGTCATCTTTCTGGAACCAAAACGCCTGTACAACGGCCCCTTTAATGGCCACCACGACAAACCGGTGGTGCCATGGTCCCAGCATGCGCTAGGCGACGTACCGGAAGGCTATTACACGGTGCCGCTGGAGTCGGCATCCGTGTTCCGTCCCGGCGCGGCCTTGACCGTGCTCACTTACGGCACCATGGTTTGGGTAGCCGAGGCGGCGGCGCAGGAAAGCGGGATCGATGCGGAAATTATCGATTTGCGCAGTTTATGGCCGCTCGATCTGGCGACCATCTTGACGTCGGTGAAAAAGACTGGCCGCTGCGTGATTGTGCATGAGGCGACGCGCACCTGCGGCTTCGGTGCCGAGCTTGCGGCGCTGGTGCAGGAGCATTGCTTCTATTCTCTCGAGGCGCCGATCGAGCGCGTGACTGGCTGGGATACGCCCTATCCGCACGCCCAAGAGTGGGCTTATTTCCCCGGACCGGCCAGAGTGTCGGCGGCATTCAAACGTACGATGGAGGCATAAGATGGGTATTCATGTCATCAAGATGCCCGACATCGGTGAGGGTATTGCCGAAGTCGAGCTGGTCATGTGGTACGTGCAAGTCGGTGATATGGTGGCCGAAGACCAGGTGTTAGCCGATGTAATGACCGATAAGGCGACCATCGAAATCCCCTCGCCGGTGGTGGGCAAGGTGCTGGCGCTGGGCGGTGTTGCCGGACAGGTGATGGCAGTCGGAGCCGACCTGATCCAAATTGAAGTGGAAGGTCAAGGTAACGTCAAAGCCGGTTCCGCCGCGGCGATCGCGCCCGTTGCGCCCGTTGCATCCGTTGCACCGGCCCCGGCGGTGGCGCCCGCCGGGGCCGATGCGCCGCCAGTCCAGCACGCTGCGGCGGCGCCCAAGACGCCATCCGTGGCGGCTGGCGCGGCACCGGGCCATGCGGTCTGTGCCGCGCGTACTGCCGGTGAAAAACCGATTGCCTCGCCCGCCTTGCGGCGGCGCGCCTGGGATCTGGGCGTCGAATTGCAATACGTGCCCGGCAGCGGCGCTGGCGGTCGCATCTTGCAAGAAGACCTAGATGCCTATGTCGCACGGGGCCCGCAGACGGCCGTCAATGGCGCCGCCACCCGCTATCGCGAGCAGCATGAGGAACAGGCCTTGCCGGTGATCGGGCTGCGCCGCAAGATCGCGCAGAAAATGCAAGATTCGAAGCGTCGCATTCCCCATTTCGCCTATGTCGAAGAAGTCGATGTAACCGAACTCGACGCGTTGCGGGCGCGCTTGAACCTGCAATGGGGCGCGACGCGCGGCCGTCTGACCTTGCTGCCCTTGTTGATGCGTGCGGTGGTGCTCGCCGTGCGCGAGTTTCCGCAACTAAATGCGCGCTTTGACGACGATGCGGGCGTGGTGACACGCTATGGTGCGGTCCATATTGGTATCGCGACCCAGACCGACGCCGGTTTGGTGGTCCCCGTGCTGCGCCATGCGGAGGCGCGCGACATGTGGTCGTGCGCGGCGGAAATGGCACGTCTGGCCGAGGCCGCGCGCAGCGGCAAGGCCACGCGCGAGGAGCTGAGCGGTTCCACCATCACCATCACCAGCCTTGGCGCTTTGGGCGGCATCGTCTCGACGCCGGTCATCAACCATCCCGAGGTGGCGATCGTGGGCGTCAACAAGATGGTCGAACGGCCGATGGTTCGAGGCGGCCTGGTGGTGGTGCGGAAAATGATGAATTTGTCTTCCTCATTCGATCATCGCGTCGTCGATGGCATGCACGCAGCTGAGTTTATACAGGCTGTGCGCGGCTACCTGGAATGCCCGGCAACACTGTTCGTGGAGTAAGTAATGAGCACACAATCAACCACTTTGCTGGTCATCGGTGGCGGCCCTGGCGGCTATATCGCTGCCATCCGCGCCGGACAACTGGGCGTTGCCACGATATTGGTCGAGAGCGACCAACTGGGCGGCACCTGTCTGAACATCGGCTGCATTCCGTCCAAGGCCCTCATTCATGCCGCCGAGGAGTTCGCGAAGGCGGCTCAGTATGCCGAAGGCTCGGCCCTTGGCATCCACGTGCAGTCGCCTGGCATCGATCTCGAACAAACCGTGCGCTGGAAGGATGGCATAGTCTCCAAATTGACGGGAGGCGTGGCCGCTTTACTCAAGAAAAATGGGGTGCAGGTGGTCAAAGGGTGGGCCCGCATCATTGACGGCAAGACGGTCGAAGTCGAGCGCGAGGGTGCGGCGCCGCTGCGCATTAGCTGTCAGCATTTGCTGCTCGCCACCGGTTCGCAAGCGGTGGAACTGCCCAGCATGCCATTTGGCGGCATCGTCATCGGTGCCACCGAAGCCCTGTCGCCGGCCTCGCTGCCGCAGCGCCTAGTCGTCGTTGGTGCCGGCTATATCGGTCTGGAACTGGGCATGGCCTACCGCAAGCTCGGGGCGGAGGTTTGCGTCGTCGAGTCACAAGATCGCGTTTTGCCCGCCTACGATGTGGATTTGACCAAGGCGGTGGCAATTTCTCTGCAGCGCCTGGGCGTCAAACTGCACCTTGGCCGCACCGTCCAAGGCTTGAACGCGAGCGGCGACGCGGTCCTGGTGCGCAACGCTCAAGGCGAGGAGACGGCTTTGCCGGCCGATCGGGTGCTGGTGGCCGTCGGGCGCCGCCCGCGCACGCAGCATTTTGGCCTGGAGAGTCTGTTGCTCGACATGGCGGGGCGCGCCGTGCAAATCGACGATCAATGCCGGACCTCGATGCGCGATGTCTGGGCCATCGGCGACGTGACGGGTGAGCCGATGCTCGCTCACCGCGCCATGGCGCAAGGTGAAATGGTGGCCGAGATCATCGCCGGCAAGCGCCGCCATTTCTTGCCGGTGGCCATTCCTGCCGTGTGCTTCACCGATCCCGAACTGGTGGTCGTTGGGCAGACGCCGCAGGAAGCGCAGCAGGCGGGCCTCGATTGCATCAGTGCGGTTTTTCCCTTCTCTGCCAATGGACGCTCGATGACGCTCGAATCGACAGAAGGATTCGTGCGCGTCGTGGCCCGGCGCGACAACCATCGGATCGTGGGCTGGCAGGCGGTCGGACGCGGCGTATCCGAACTGAGCGCCGCTTTTTGTCAGTCGCTAGAGATGGGTGCTCTGTTGGAGGACGTGGCAGGCACCATTCATGCCCATCCGACCCTCGGTGAAGCGGTGCAGGAAGCGGCCATGCGCGCGCTTGGGCATGCCCTGCATGTCTGATCGTGCACCTGCACCCCTGCCACGTTGTGACGGCAAGTGTTGAGCGGCTTTAGATTCGGCCCCCTGACGGGGGGCGGGCGCTTTGCGTCGTGACGCTTGCAACCTCATAAGCTGGCGAGCAGCGCAGCATGCCTTGGATAGTGAGCTTCACAATTCAAGCCGCAGTTTAATGTAACTCGAACGACAAGGAAATTGAAATCGGCGGCATCCAAAAAAGCCGCTTTTTGTAGGATCCCCAACACATAACGGGAAACTGACGTTTTGTATTGACACCAACCGCAAGCATAACAAAATTAATTGGAGAATATTGATGAAATCATTGAACCGTCTTTCGCAAATCGCCCTGGCCGTCAGTGCGGCTGTTGCCATCGCCGGCACCGCCCAAGCGGAAACTGTCAAGATCGCGATCGCCGGCCCGACAACCGGCGCCGTGACGCAGTATGGCGACATGGTCAAGGCGGGCGCATTGACCGCCATCGAGCAGATCAACGCTGCCGGCGGCGCCAACAAATTTGAAGCCGTGATCATGGATGACGGTTGCGAGCCGAAGCAGGCGGTGGCCGTGGCCAACAAAATCGTCAGCGAGGGCATCAAGTATGTCATCGGTCATGTGTGCTCGGGTTCCACGATTCCCGCTTCCGACATTTACGAAAACGAAGGCGTGGTCATGATCACGCCGTCTGCTACGGCGCCGCAACTGACCGATAGCAAGCCGCACAAATTCATTTTCCGCACCATCGGGCGCGACGACCAGCAAGGTCCTGCCGCCGCCAAATACATCGAGAAACTCAGGCCTAAAAAAGTGGCCATTCTTCATGACAAACAATCGTACGGTCAAGGCGTTGCCACTTCGGTGAAAACGAGTCTGGACGCGGCGAAAATTCCCGTTGTGCTGTTTGAGGGCATCAACGCTGGGGATAGCGATTACTCGGCAGTCATGACCAAGCTGAAAGCGCTGCACGTGGATTTTGTGTACTTCGGCGGCTATCATCCAGAAATGGGTTTGCTCATGCGCCAGGCGCGCGAGCAAGGCATCAAAGCCGTCTTCATGGGGCCAGAAGGGGTGGGCAACAAGGACATTACGGCCATCGCCGGCCCCGCCTCGGAAGGCATGCTAGTGACCCTGCCCGCTGACTTTGCCGCCGATCCGACGAATGCCGCTCTCGTTAAGGCGTTCAATGACAAAAAACGGGATGCGAGCGGGCCGTTCCAGCTGTCAGCCTATTCGGCAGTGAAGGTGATTTCCGATGCCATGGCCGGCACCAAGAGCACCGACCCAACCAAGGTCGCCGCCTACATCCACAGTCATTCTTTTAAAACACCCATCGGCGTCGTGTCCTACACGCCCAAGGGCGATCTGAAGACGTTCAAGTTCGTGGTCTATACCTGGCACAAGGACGGCACAAAAAGCGAAGTCAAGTAACCGCTTCCGGCGCTTCCTATCCGGGCGAATTTGATCTCCACCTGGCACCTACCCCGTTCGCCGTCGCGACCGGGGTAAGTGTCGTTTATCCTTTCTTTTTGCCATACATATATACAAATGAATGAGCTGCTTCCACAATTTACCCAGCAACTTGTCAATGGCCTCAGTTTAGGCGCCATTTATGCGCTGATCGCCATCGGCTACACTATGGTCTATGGCATCATTGGGATGATCAACTTCGCCCACGGCGAAATTTACATGATCGGGGCCTATGTGGGCCTGGTCGCGCTCACAGCCATTGGCGTGCATGACGGTTACCCGCTGCCATTGGTGCTGGGGGCCGCGCTCCTGATATCGGTGCTGGTGACGGGGCTGTACGGTTGGACGGTCGAGCGCGTTGCCTACCGGCCGCTACGCGGCGGGCCGCGTCTGGTGCCGTTGATCTCGGCGATCGGCATGTCGATCTTTTTGCAAAACTACGTGCAACTGGGACAAGGTTCGCGCGACATGTCGGTGCCTATCCTGATTTCAGGTGCCATCGAGTTTCAAATGGGTAGCGACTTTACCGTGACCATTCCCTATTCGCGTCTGCTCATCGTGGGCGTCACGCTGCTGCTGATGATCGCCTTGACCCTGTTTATCGGACGTTCGCGCATGGGGCATGCCTGCCGTGCCTGCGCTGAGGACATGGGGATGGCCAATCTGTTGGGCATCGATACCAACCGCGTGATTTCTTTCACGTTTGTTCTGGGCGCCATGCTAGCTTCCGTGGGCGGCGTCTTGATCGCATTGTCCGTCGGCAAACTCAATCCCTACATCGGCTTCATTGTCGGCATCAAGGCCTTCACGGCGGCAGTCCTGGGCGGCATCGGCAGCATTCCCGGGGCCATGCTGGGCGGTGTGCTACTGGGCTTGGCGGAGACCTTCGCCGCCGGGTATATGCCGTCCGAATATAAAGACGTGGTCTCGTTTAGCCTCCTGGTGCTCATTTTGCTATTTCGCCCGACGGGCTTGCTCGGCAAGCCGGATGTGGAAAAAGTGTGAAGCAGCGCGCACGGAAGCAAGCTCGCATAAATAAGATACTAGAATAGAACGGACGCCTTATGGGACACACACTCAAGAACGCCGTGGCGGCGGCAGCATTAACCGCCATTCTAACCACCCCCATCCTGGGGCTGCAATTGCATTTTGAAGGGTATCAGTTAGTCTTGCATGCCCACTGGACGCCCGTGCTGATCGCGGTGGCGCTGGTGTTTCTGTTTCAGCTGGCCAAGCCCTGGCTGGCGCGCACCAGCGTCGGCCTGAAAACGGGTGTCAAGTGGCCGACGGTGCCGCGCATACAACCGTCGCAACAACGTGCCGTCGTACTGTTTCTGTTGGCAGTTGGCTTGGTCTGGCCTTTTTTCGGTTCGCGCGGCGCGGTCGATGTGGCTACCTTGGCGCTCATTTATATCGTGCTCGGCCTGGGTTTAAATATCGTCGTCGGTTTCGCCGGCCTGCTCGACTTGGGGTATGTCGCGTTTTATGCGGTGGGCGCGTATACCTATGCGCTACTGAACCAATATTTCGGCATGACGTTCTGGCAATGCTTGCCGCTCTCAGCGGCGATGTCGGCAAGCTTTGGCTTTCTGCTGGGCTTTCCCGTGTTGCGCCTGCGCGGCGACTATCTGGCCATTGTCACGCTCGGCTTTGGCGAGATCATTCGCTTGTTGCTCAATAACTTGACCAGTCTGACGGGCGGCCCGGATGGCATTTCCGGCATCCCCAAACCGAGCGTGTTCGGGATCGAAATGGCGCGCACGCCGAGTGTGGAGGGAGGCACGACCTTCCACCAAATGTTCGGCCTGAACTATGAAGGGGGAGACATGGTGATTTTCCTGTACCTGATGGCGCTGCTGATGGTGCTGTTTACCTACTTCGTGACCAGCCGCTTGATCCGCATGCCGATGGGGCGGGCCTGGGAAGCGCTGCGCGATGATGAAATTGCCTGCCGCTCGCTCGGCATTAATCCCACCATGGTCAAGCTGTCCGCGTTTACGCTTGGCGCCGCGTTTGCCGGACTGGCCGGCAGTTTCTTCGCCGCGCGCCAAGGTTTGGTCACGCCGGAATCGTTTACCTTCATCGAGTCGGCGCTGATCCTGGCCATCGTGGTATTGGGTGGCATGGGCTCGCAACTAGGCGTGATCATGGCGGCGATTTTACTCACCGTACTGCCCGAATTGGCGCGCAGTTTTGCCGAATACCGGATGCTGTTTTTTGGCCTGGTGATGGTGTTGATGATGATGTGGCGTCCCCAGGGCCTCCTGCCAGCCACCCGTCCCCACGTGGAGTTGCCGCAATGAGCGCCGGTTTGTTGAAAGTGAGCGCCTTGACGATGCGCTTTGGCGGCTTGCTGGCTGTCGACGGCGTCGATTTTTCCGTGAAGCACAACGAGATATTTGCGATCATCGGCCCCAATGGCGCCGGCAAGACCACGGTATTTAATTGTATTAGCGGCTTTTACCGGCCCAGCAGCGGCGCCATCATGGTCGATGACACCGCCATCGGCGGCATGCCAAGCCATATGGTGGCGCGCCAAGGGCTGGTCCGCACTTTCCAAAATATTCGTCTATTTAAGACCCTGTCGGTGGTGGAAAACCTGCTGGTGGCCCAGCATACCCAGCTCAGCACGGGATTGCTGCCGGGCCTGCTTAAGTTGCCTGGCTATCGGCGCTCCGAGCGCGAGGCGCTAGAGCGCGCCGCCTACTGGCTTGACCAGTTGGGCTTGACCGCTCTCGCCAACCGCGAATCGGGCACCTTGTCGTATGGTCATCAAAGGCGCCTCGAAATCGCGCGCTGCATGATCACCAAGCCACGTCTTTTGCTGCTCGATGAGCCTGCGGCAGGCTTAAATCCGCAGGAAAAGCTGGAATTGCAGCAGCTGATCGACCGCCTGCGGCGCGAACATAACATTGCGGTGCTGCTCATTGAACACGACATGAGTCTGATCATGGGCATTTCCGACCGCATTTTAGTGATGGAACATGGTAAGCCTATCGTCACTGGAACCCCGCTCGAGGTGCGCCACGACGCGCGCGTGATCAAGGCCTATCTGGGAGAAGAATGATGTTGCAGTTTGAGCAGGTGCATACCCACTACGGTGCGATCGAAGCCTTGCACGGCGTCTCGCTCGAAGTCAAAAAGGGTGAGATCGTCACCTTAATCGGCGCCAACGGCGCCGGCAAAACGACCCTGCTGATGACGCTGTGTGGTCGGCCGCGCGCCTCAAGCGGCAAGATCATTTTTGAAGGGCGCGATATCACGCAATGTTTAACGCATGAAATCATGCGCATGGGAATTGCGATTTCGCCGGAAGGGCGACGCATATTCCCCAGCCTGACGGTGCTGGAAAACTTGAAGATGGGCGCCTTTTTTGCCAGCACCGGGGAAATCGAATCCGGCATCGAGCATATTTTCACGCTGTTTCCACGCTTACAGGAGCGCAAAAACCAGCGCGCCGGAACCATGTCGGGCGGGGAACAGCAGATGCTGTCGATTGGCCGCGCCCTGATGAGTAAGCCACGCCTGCTGCTGCTTGACGAGCCAACCTTGGGACTGGCCCCTTTGATCATAGGCCAGATTTTCGAGATCATCAAAACCATCCGTGAACATGGCGTGACGGTATTTCTAGTCGAGCAGAACGCGAACAAGGCGTTGCATGTGGCCGATCGCGGTTATGTGCTGGAAAACGGGCGCGTCGTGCTGGCCGACACGGGGGCCAATCTGTTGGTAAACGATGCCGTGCGTAAAGCGTATTTGGGTGAAAGTTGACCCTAGGGCGCATGTGAAAGTTGCGCCCCAGGGCCGCCTAGGGCGGCGCCCGCAACCGTACCGAGCCACGGGTGCCAAGCTCTAAGCCGCAGGAACCACCTTGCTGATGACATATCGAAATTTTCCTGATGCCTCGGGCGCGATGTCGGCCACGTCGTCGATGACGATGACGACGGCGGCGCCCAGTCGCGCTTTGAACTGGTTTTCGATTTTCTGACGCGCCGCAAAATCGAGCAGCGGCAGCGCCACCAGTAGCACGCGCGTTAGCGTGACGCTTTCCTGGATGATCTTGAAGGCGCGGATTTGTGGCAGGTCGCGCAAGATGTAGACTAACGCCAAGCCATGCATGACGGTGCCGTCCTGGGCCACGAGAAAGTCGGTGCTGCGCCCTTCGATTCTTTGCAGCAGGGGCAGGCCGCGCCCGCAGGGGCAGCTGCTGCGGGCGAGCGCGCCCACATCTCCCGTGGCGTAGCGGATAAACGGGAAGTCCCGGGTCGCCAGATGGGTTACGACGATGGCCCCCAATTCGCCCCGTGGCACGGGGTGGCCGTCATGGTCGACGATTTCGACAATGACGTCCTCGGCCGTGATATGCAGTCCGCCCTGCGGGCATTCGTGGGCGATGAAACCGGCATCGCGCCCGCCGTACCCGTTGGCCACGCGACAGCCGAAGGCGGCGCCGATTTGTAGTCGTTGCTCGTCGTAGAGGCGTTCGGAGGTCACGAAGGCGACCCGGATGCCCAAGTTGTTCAAGGTGACGTTGTTGGTGCGCGCATGATTGGCAATGAGACTGAGCGCGGACGGATAGCCAAACAGGATCTTCGGCCTGATTTTGCGGATTTTTTCGATAAAATGGTCGAGCCGGGGCGCCCCCATGTCGAACGCGGGCAGCAGCGTACTGCGCAACATTTTGTCGCGCCAGGCGCGCACGCGGTCCTGCGCCTTCAATTCAATCGGCGAGCCCCACACGACCACTTCCTTGTCGCCGATGTCGACATCCCACCAGCGCGTGGCGCGCCACTTCGCGGCCACGTCATGGCTGATGCGTTCCTTGCCGATGTAGAAAACCAGCGGTTCGCCGCTGGAGCCGCCCGTGTTAAAGCGCGCTAGACTTCGCGCCACGTCCGATTTGAAGGCATCGCGCTGGGCGCTAATGTCCGCTTTTTTCAGCAAGGGCAGGCGCGCGAGTTGAGCCACGTCGTGCAATTGGAGAGGATCGAAGCGGGCTTGGGCAAATAAGTCGCGATAATACGGCACATGCTTTTGGGCATGAATTAGCAGCTCGCGCAGGCGCTGCAGTTGCAGCCGTTCGATGCGCTCCTGGTCCCACCACTGGGAGATGGCCATCTGGCGCCGCAGGCTGACGCTATCATGCCTCTTGAGTTTCTCGTGCAGGGGAAATAGTAGCGCTGCCACCGCTTGCGTGTACCAGCTGCGCTCGGGCATGGCAAGAGCGCGCCGGTATTGCGCCAGCCAGCGCGGAGCGACTTCTTGCCAGCTGAACTGCTGTACGAAAGAACAACCGGCGGCGGCGATGCGGCGCGCTCTGGCGGGCGTTTGCAGCAAGGACAGAACCGCATCCGCCATTGCCTGCGGCGCGCCTGGCGCCACCAGTAAGGCCGTGACATCCTGTTGCAAGAGGGCGGGGATGCCGCCGACTCTGGTGCTCACCACCGGTACCGCGCAAGCTAGTGCTTCCAGGACCGAGATCGGCATGTTGTCGGCCAGACTGGGATTGAGCACGATGTCGCTGGCCCGGTACAGCGCCGCCATGGCCGCATTCTCGACCCGGCCCGTAAACTGCACGGCTGCGGCCACCCCCAATTGCTGAGCTAGTTGTTGCAGCGCGGCCAAGGCGCTGCCTGAGCCAGCAATGACAAGCGTGGCCCCCCGGTGCACGCGGCGGACCATGGCAAACGCCCGCAGCGCGCTGGCGTTGTCGTAGATCGCTTCCAGATTGCGCGCCACCAAGATGCGCGGTCCCGGGCCCGGGACCGCGGTCTGCGGTGCGGGCGAAAATCGGCTCAGGTCGATGATATTGGGGACAATCTGTGCGCTAAAACCATACTTTTCAAAGACCTCGGCCAGATAGGCGGACGGCACGATGATCGTGCTCGCCCGTTTCAAGCTTGGGGCCACCAGCCAGCGCTGGCGCTTGAAAAAAACATCCGCCTCACCGCCGCGGTAATTGACGATGACGGCGCGCCCGCGCATGCGCGCGATCCAGATCGCAGGCGCCGCGTACAAATGCCAGGACCAGCCGGAATTGGCCATGACGTGAAACAAGTCGACCTGGGCGGCGACCGTCCACAGGCGCAGCACATAGGCCGCCAGGCGAAATGCGGCCCGCACGCCCTTGATCTTGGCGACCCAGGACGGTCGGTACGCTGCATTGACCGGCACCATGACCACCTCGGCGCCGCCTTCCGCCAAGCGTTCGGCCAACTGCCGAGTTTGGTTCGCCATGCCGCCCGACGGCGGCGGCAAAGGGCCAACTAAGGCGATGCGCAAGGAGGCGAACATCATGGCTGTGGCGCCGCGAGCAGGCGCTGGTAGATGGCCTCATAGCGCGCCACGCTGGCGCTCCAGTTTCGTTCGCGCTCGACATACTGGCGCGCCGCCAGGCGCAGCGCCGGCCAGCTTGCCGCTTGCTCGAGCAGGCCCGTCACGCTGCTTGCCAGAGCGTGTTCGTTGCCAGCAGCAAATAAAATTCCCGTTTTTCCGTGCCCGATCAACTCCCGGTGGCCGCCTACGTCCGAGGCCACCACCAAATTGCCTTGCGCCATCGCTTCTAACGGTTTCAATGGCGTGACCAAGTCGGTCAGGCGCATCGGCAGGCGCGGGTAGACCAGCACATCGATCAAACTGTAGTACTTGGCAATCTGGCCATGCGCCACCCGTCCGGCGAAGATGACCGCGCTGGCGACACCAAGGCGCGCCGCCACTTGCTTTAATTGCTCTTCTTGGGGGCCGCCGCCGACCAGGAGCAGGCGCAGCGAAGGGCAACGAGCCAACATGCGGGGCATGGCCTGCAGCAGCAGCAGCAGCCCTTCATACGCATAAAACGAGCCGATGAAGCCGGCCACCAGGTGTCCCGTCAAGCCAAGTTTCTGCCTTAGCTGTGCATCGGGCGCGCCGGACATGACAAACTGGTCGAGGTCGACCGCATTTGGTATCACGGTAATTTTCTGTTCCGGTATGCCGCGCGCCCTGATGTCGGTGCGCAAACCCTCGCAAATGGTGGTCACGGCGTCGGCCCGGCGCAGTGCGTAGGTTTCCAGGGCGCGCGTCAGGCGGTAGCGCACGCCCCCTTCGCGGCTGGTACCATGATCGGCCGCCGCATCTTCCCAGAAGGCGCGGATTTCGTAGACGACGGGGATGCCAAGAGCACGCCCGACGCGCAGCGCGGCGATGGCATTCAAGCTGGGCGAATGCGCGTGCAAGATGTCAGGTCGCGACAGGAGCGCGACCTGGCGCAGGCGCAGGGCTAGGCCGCGCACGACGCCCACTTGCACCAGGAGCGGCAATTTGGCCCAGCGCCGCTGGTCTGGCTCGGTGCGAAAGAAATGCAAGCCATCGACCTGTTGTTCGGCGCCGTCCGTGGGACCTTGCTTCGCGCTCGTCAGATGGACCGTGTGCCAGCCGAGTGCGCGCTGCTGTTTCAAGATGGCGAGAGTGCGGAAGGTGTAGCCGCTGTGCAAAGGCACCGAATGATCGAGTATGTGTAGAATGCGCATCTTTGCCTTGCGATGTCGGGTTCGTTTCCATGATGTAAAAAAGCTTGGGTGAGCGAGCGCACGCGGCGTCATGCCGCCTTACGCTGCGCCTGTGCCGGCAGCGCCAGGACATTGCGTAGAAATGATTCGAACATCAGGAGCGACCATAGTGGCGCGCTATAGTCGCGCCGGCCGGATTGGTGCTGGTCGAGCATTTCTTGCACGTAAGCCATGTCGAAGATGCCCGTGTCACGCAAGGTCCCGCCCAACAGCCTGTGCTCTAGGCGCTGGCGCAGGGGGCCGCGCAACCAGTTGGCCAGAGGCACGGAAAATCCCATCTTGTTGCGGTACAGGAGTTCTTGCGGCAAATATGCCTCTAACGCCTTTTTGAAGAGGTATTTGCCTTGGCCGCCGCGCAGTTTGAGGTTGGCCGGCAAGCCCGAGATCCATTCGACCAGCTGATGGTCGAGCAGCGGCACCCGCACTTCCAGACCGTGCGCCATACTGGCGCGGTCGACCTTGGTCAGGATGTCTCCCGCCAAATAGGTTTTCAAGTCCAGGTATTGGACCCGCGACAGGGCCTCCTCAGTCGGGCACGTCCTAGCATGAGAACGCAACACTTCCACCGCCTGGTAGTCGTTCAGGCTGTGCCTAAATCGCGGGCTGAACAGACGATCGCGCATGGCGTCGCTCATCAGGGAGACGCCATGAAAATAGGCGGCGACGGAATCGCGCGCCAGCGCTTCGAATGTGCTTTTCGCGCGCAGCGGCTTGGGTGCCCAGTCCGCTTTCGGATATAGCTGCCCTAGCAGCCCGAACAGGGGTTTACGCAGGCTCAGCGGCAAAAGGGAGCGCAGGCGCTCTTCATGCAGATGCCAGCGGTAGCGGCGATAGCCGGCTAGATTTTCGTCGCCGCCATCGCCCGACAGCGCCACCGTCACCCGTTGCCGCGCCAGTTGGCACACGCGGTAGGTCGGCAGTGCCGAGCTGTCGGCAAACGGTTCGTCATACAGACCGGCGAGCTGGTCGATCAGGTCGAAGTCGTCTTGCGCCACCTGCAGCGCGTGGTGGCGGGTCCCATAGCGCGCGGCGACGGCCTCAGCGTAGCCAGACTCGTTGAATTTGGGCTCGCCAAAGGAGATTGAACAGGTATTGACGGGCTCCTTCATGGCGCCTGCCATCATAGCTACGACGGCGCTGGAATCGACCCCGCCCGATAAGAAGGCGCCCAGTGGCACTTCGGCGATCAGGCGGATCTTGACGGCTTCGCGCAGCCGCTCGATCAGCTCGGCGCCGGCCTCAGCCTCGCTCATGGGCCGCGGCGCCGGGAACGGGATGTCCCAATATTGTTTGGGTAGGGCCGTCGCTCCTCCGCGCGCGAGGCGCAAGGTGTGGCCGGGAGCTAGCTTGCGCGCCTGGCGGAAGATGGTTTTTGGCTCCGGCACATAGCCATAGGCGAAGTAGTCTTCCACGGCCATCGGATCGAGTTCGCGCTCCAGATCCGGATGCACGAGCAGACTTTTCAGCTCGGAGCCGAAGACCAGGCTGCCGTTTGCAAGGTGCGCGTAATACAATGGCTTGACGCCGAGGCGGTCGCGCGCCAGAAACAAGGTTTCCACATTACGATCCCATAAGGCGAACGCGAACATGCCGCGAAAACGCTCGACGCAGCGCTCGCCCCATTCTTCCCAGGCATGCACAATCACCTCGGTGTCGCTGTGCGTGCGGAAAATGTGCCCCAACTGCGTCAATTGGCCCACGAGCGTCTGGAAATTGTAGATTTCGCCGTTAAACACCACCACTACGCTCTTGTCTTCATTAAATAAGGGTTGCTGCCCGCTGGCCAGATCGATGATCGACAAGCGGCGGTGTCCGAGCCCGACGCCAGGCTCGATGTGCAGGCCGCCTTCGTCGGGCCCCCGGTGCAGCTGACTTTGGTTCATCCGGGTCAGCAAGGTCAGGTCGATCTCGCGCTTGCCATTTAGGTCGAAGATGCCAACGATTCCGCACATGATGATCCTTTCAAGTTAGCGCCCGAGCGGCAGCAGGGCGTCGTAGACGGCAAGGTAGGCGCTTGCCATTGCCGGCAGGCTGTGCTCGGCTAACACATGCAGGCGGGCGCGCACTCCGTGGCGCTGGGCTAGGCCGGGGATGCGCAGATAATGGCTGATGGCGTCGGCCAGCAAGTCGGGCGAGCTCGGCGGTACCAAGGCGCCGGTCCAGCCCGGCTGCACCAGGTCGATACTGCCGCCGACCTTGGTCGCCACCACCGGCAAGCCGCTGGCCATCGCCTCGAGTATGGTGTTCGAGCTGCCTTCGGCCAAGGACGGCAGCACGAACAAGTCCATCGAGCGCATCAGTTGCGCGATATCGTCGCGCCAGCCAGGCAGCCAGGCGCGCTCGGCCAGGCCAGCTTCTTGCAGCAAGGTCAAGCACTGGCTGCGGCAGGGGCCGTCACCGATGATCATCAGCCGCAAGCGCTGATGCGCCGTAGCGTCGTTGCCAAGCAAGAGCAAAAAGGCTTGCACCAGCGCGGCGAAATCCTTGACATCGACCATGCGCCCGACGCTGCCGATCACGAACGCGTCGTCGCACATGAAGCCAGGCGGCCCGATCGCCGCGGCGGGCCCCAGGCGCGGATGGAAATGCACGCTGTCGACGCCGTTGTTGATGGTCGTCACCCGTGCCGGAACAACCTTGATGCTCTTGATTAGCCACTGTTCCAGATCCTTGCTCACGGTAACGAAGTGGCCGATCAGGGGCCGTAACAAGCGGCGCAGCAGCTTGTATTTGCGGTTCTGGCCGTCTGGGTCGGCCAATTCGCGTCCGTGCTCGCTATGCACGCGGCGCTTGATGCCGGCGGCCGCAGCCAGTAACTGGCCTTCCATGCAAGCTAAGTTGCGGCTGTGGACGACGCTGGGCTGCAGTTGTTTTAGGGTCCGGTACAGACGCACGTAATGGCCCCAGTCCTTGCCCTCTTCTTTGTGCAGGCTGATGATTTGCACGCCGGGCGTCTTGATGCGCGCATGAAAGTCGGTAGCGTTTTTGAGACAAATGATGACATGGCGATAGCGCTCTGGCGGCATATGGTTGATCAGATTGATCAAGCCGTTTTCCAGCCCGCCCACGCCCAACTGGTAAATCAGGTGCACGATCAGCGGCGTTGGCCGCCCGGGCGCGCCCAACTCGGGGGTGGTAAAGGCAGGATCAGCGGCGCGCAACATGCAAGTCCTGGTCGATGGCCGGCAGCATGGCCGCCACAAAATCATGAAGCTGCGTCTGCGCCGCCGCCGACCCATCGAAGGGTGCGCTGACGATGAGCTCGGCGCCATCCTCGCGCATCGGCAGCAGCTTGCCCCTGGCGATCAACAGTTTGACGAGGGGAGCGCTGATGGTATCGACCCCGCTCTGGCGGTACCAGCGCCATACCAGCAGGCGCGCGCCCGTGCCCTCTACTAGCATTTGACGCACGGTCAAATCGCGCGCACCAAAACGCATGGTTTTGCTGCCGCCCTCGATTTCACGCCATGCCTGTGGCAGCGATGGGGGGGGCGGAGGAGTGAGCAACTCGGCGTCTTTTCCTTGCCGCAGATACCAGGCCACCTGGAAGGCAACGGGCCCTCGCCCATTGCGGTAAGTGCGCGCAAAACAAAGGGGAGTGCCGGCATGGCTGGCCTGCCAGCCATCGCCCGGCCAAGTCCCTTCTTGCCACGGCGCCGGGGCGGCAAACGCGAGCCGCGCCGGGGCCTTGGCATCCGCTTTGGCGGACGTCACCATGCCACCAATTAAGGACCAGCCTGCGCTGATGGCGATACAGGCTGCGGCAGCGAAGGCCAAGCGCCGCCGCGCGCCCGGGCGCGCCGGCGCCGGTGCCGCCGTCTCGCGCATGGGCAGGGGCTGGTCGCGCCAAAACGAGCCGCTCCAAAACAGCAGCAGGGATACGAAGCCGAAAAATACCCAACCATAAATCAGATGATCGACCCCGACGGCCAAACGCATGCCGCTCCAATGTCCAATCATCACGATCAAATAGGCCCGTACGCCGTTGGCAAAAACGGGCAGCACCAGCGCCACGCCGATGAACACCAGGCGCCGCCTGGTGCTGTGATAATTGAGATGGGCGTACAGGGCTCCCAAGGCAAGCGAGGCGATCACATAACGCAAACCGCTGCAGGCGTCGACGACCGACCAATTGCCACTGGGGATGCTAAAGGTATTGTTTTCGCGAAAGACAGGGACGCCTGTTAATTGCAGGGCGGCAACTGTAAACCGGGCCGTGAAGTCCATCAGTGGCGGCACGAAAATTTCGCCGAACGGCACCGCGAGCAATAGGTAGGCCAAGGGAAAGGCGATGCTGCGCGCCGCCTGCCAGCCCAAAATCGCGACGGCGGTGACGGCGATCATCGCCGTCACCGCGTACTGGGCCAGCACCTGCACATTGGCCACGCTGGCCACCAGCCATATTGCGCCCAAGCCAAGCAATACCAGGAAGGCCGCAATGCTGGGCTGTTGCGGCAAGCTCGCCAGCTGCCGCCGTTGGCGCCACACGAGCCAGGCGCTGATGGGCACGATCATAAAACCATGCGCAAAGGTCTGCGAGCGCGACCATAAGGCGACCATGGACCAGATCGTCTCATGGTACAGCACGATAACGGCAGCGATGGCAGCGATGGCAAACGGGGCGCCGATGTTGCCGGCGGCGCGGTTTTGCCGTGCGCGGCCCAGTGCGGGCGCAACGCCGGTGGTGAAGGCAGGATTTGCGCTCATGCCCGTTGTTCCCGAAGTGGCACCAGCTGTTGCTGCAAGCCGAGGAGGGCGCCCACGCTTTCCAGATTTTTTTCCCAGCAATAGTCTTGCAACACCCGCTTGCGGGCGGCGGCGCCGATGCCGTGCTCGGACCCGGCTTGGAGCAGGCGGGCCAGCTGACCGATGAATGCGTCCGCGCCGTCGGCTAGCACCAGCTCCAAGCCGGGCACGGCACTGATGCCTTCTAGTGCCTGAGGCGAAGCGACGACGGTTTTTTCCATCGCCATTGCCTCGAGCACCTTATTTTGAATGCCACGGGCAAAGCGCAGTGGCGCCACGGCCAGGCTCGCATGGGCCAGATAGGGGCGGATGTCGGGCACGGCGCCGGTCACGCAAACGCCTGGCAACTGCGCGAGTGCCTTGACGGCGGCGGCCGGGCGGGTGCCGACGATGTACAGGCACAGGCGGGGAAATTGCGCGCGCAGCGCCGGCAGCACCTGGGCCGCGAACCACGAGACGGCGTCGATGTTGGGCCAGTAATCCATCGCGCCAGTAAAAACCAGCACGCGCGCCCCGTCCGGGTACGGATTGGCGTGGGCCTGTTCAGGGGAAAAGAAGGCGGCATCGACCCCGTTGCTAAAAAACTCGGGCGCGCGTGCCAGGTGCGGCGCGCGCTGTTGAAAGAGCGCCGCTTCGGCGCGCGAAACAAAGGTGGCGGCATCGAACTGCTGCGCCACCGTCCGCTCGTACTCGAGCAATTGGCGCCCTTCGTGCCGGTACAGCTGTGCTAGCGGCCACCATTTCGTGAGCGCGAATTGGCACCATTTTTCCGAATCGACGTCGACGAAATCGATGACCCGCCGCAGCTTGGCTGAACCTGGCGGCGGCTGCAGGTATTGCGCCATCGGGCCGGAAAATGCCAGCGCGTGCCCGAATTTGCCGCTCGCTAAGTGCTGCCTTACCCACGCTTGCAATGTCGCGTCGCGGTAATAGGCAACGCTCATGGCGGTGCCGGAAAACAGGCCGCCCAAGCTGCGCAGTCGCGCCCCCAGCATATGGTGATCGATGAAGCAGGTGGAGGCGCACATGGCGGCGAGCTTGGGTATGTATTGGCGGTCGCCGGCGTCATCGATAAAACAACCCAGATGGACCCGGAAATGCGCGCTCAAGTATTTTAGCAAATGGTAAGAACGTATCTTGTCGCCCTTGTTGGGCGGATACGGGATGCGGTGTACGAGGTAAAGTAAGTCTTGCATCGTCTATCCTAGGTAGCGCACGATGTGGGGGCCGAGCGCATTGGCGAGCGAGAGCGGCAGCCTGCGCCAGGCCTTGATGAAGAGCCGGTAGCGGGGGTTGAGCGGGTTGTTCTCGGCCACTTCCCGTGCCCGGTGCAACTGGTATTCATAGTGCAGCGGCTGCGCTTCGAAACCCCAGTTTTTCTTGAAGTCAAAAGCGCCCGTGCCCAGTTTGCTGCGTCCAAAATCAAATAGCGTATAACCTCTTGCGCAGGCACGCCGCATGACTTCCCAATACATGAAATCATTGCCGGCCAGAACACGGGCCGCCGCGCCGCCGCCGCCGTAATAAGGCAGCACTTCGTCGCGGAAAAAAAACACCAGCACGCTGCTGATGGTTTCCCGATTGCGGTACACGGTCATGAATTCACAGTCCGCGCCAAACACCTGTTGCAACAACTGAAAATAGCGCTTTGAAAAAACGGGGGTGCCGAGGCGGTGGACGCTATCGGAATAGGCGCTAAAAAAACGTTCCGCGTCGTCGTCGATGGCGCTGTGCAGACCGGCGGCGATGCCTTTGCGCACCATCGCGCGTTGCTTGCGGGGAATATTCAGCATATTATGTTCGGGTTCAGGGTGCAGCTCTTTGCGAAAAGTGGCATACAGGCTTTTCCTATGCCAATCAGGATGCCGAGGAACCATGTTGCGGTATTCCAGGTGGTCCACTTGCAGCCGCGCCGCCAATTGCTGGGCGGCGGCGTCGAGCGCGTCGGCCGCCTCTTGGTCCATGCTGGCAATGCCGCCGTAGACGCAAAAAGGCAGCGCGCACAAGGTGTGGCCGAAGAGGCGGCTCTTGACTTGGGCCAAGGGCAAGATGGCGCGGATGCGGCCGTCCGATTCGGCGTACATGAACCAGGTGGGATGCCCAAATGCGCGTTCGATCACGGTTTGCCAGCCGGCCCGGTGAAAAAAGGTGGCGGCCGGACAAAGGGCGACAAATTCGTCCCAGCGGGCCCGGCTGGACGCATCGAGTACGCCTAGCGTCAAAGTTTTCTGGCCGTTGATCGGGTCTTCGCTCATCTTGCATTCTCCAAGAAAATCCTGTCCATGCGGTCCCAGTGGAAGTCGTGCGTTAAGGCGGTGATGCGATCTTCCATCCGGTGCAAGTTGACGTAATGCCGGAAGTGCGTTTTGAGACCGATGCCGTGCTGGCGCGGTTGCTCCGGATCGAGCTCCCACGGATGAAAATAGAATATGCCAGCCTGGTTGTCATGCGAATTGATACGGCGCAAAAGCGAGCGCGACAGCGCGTAGGGAAAGAAGCGGAAATAGCCGCCGCCGCCGGCCGGCAGGTTGCGCCTTAGCAGGCGTACCGTGCTGATCGGCAATTCCAGCAAGCCGTGCGCGCCGTTGGGATAAAAGGCGAAACGGGGTGCGCCCGGCATGCCATAGTGATCGTGCAAGATCGGGTAGATGCTGGAGCTGTAGTGGTAGCCTGCGGCCTGCAGAGCGTCGAGCGCCCACAAGTTGCCGGCGCCGATGGAAAAGCTGGGCGCGCGGTAGCCGCGCACGATTTGGCCGCCAATCTGTTCCAGGATGTGTTTGCTAGTGCCAATATCGCTGGCAAATTCAGCCGGGCTTTGCTCGGACGCCCGCCGGTGGGCATAACCATGGCTGGCCAGTTCATGGCCGCCCGCGACGATGCGCCGCACCATGGCCGGGTAGCGCTGGGCGATCCAGCCCAGTGTGAAAAATGTGGCATGCACGCCCGCGCGCTGCAGCAAATCGAGGATGCGCTCGACGTTGCGCTCGACGCGACAATGGATGATGGGCCAGTCTTCGCGCCGGATGTAGGGAGCAAACGCCGACACTTGGAAATAATCCTCGACATCGATCGTCATGGCGTTGCGTATCGGCACTTTAGACAAAGTGTCTTCCCCCATTACAGGCGGACGCTGGGCGCTGGCCGCAGCGCCAGCCAGGCGCCGATGGCAACAGCGATACGGGTCGCGGCGTGGCCATCCCACAGGCGCGGAATCTGGCCGACTTTGCCGCCACTGAGCAAAATATCTTCACACAAGGACAGAATTTGGGCCGGCTCATGACCGGCGACGGTGTTACTGCCTTGCGTGACCGTGATCGGCCGTTCCGTGTTATGGCGCAAGGTAAGGCAAGGTACGCCCAAGGCCGTGGTTTCTTCCTGGATGCCGCCGGAATCGGTGAGAACCAGGCGCGCATCCTTCATTAGGCCCAGCATTTGAAGGTAGTTCAGCGGCGGCAACGCAAGGATGAGGCCGGTGTCGAGCAGCCCGCTCAATCCGAATTGCTGCAACTTGGCCTGGGTCCGCGGATGGATGGGAAACATCACCGGCACTTGCGCGCTGAGGGTGACGACGGTCTCGATTAAGGTGCGCAGGCGCTGGCCGTCATCGACGTTTGAGGGGCGGTGTAGGGTCAGTACGGCGTAGCCGCGCCCAGCTTGCAGGAAATCGGGCCGGCCGGCATTGGCTATGAGTTGGGTCACGGCCATGGCGTTGGGCAACTGGCGCTGCAGCGAGTCAATCATGACATTGCCGACAAAGTGCAGCCGGGACGGCGGGTAGCCTTCGCGCAGCAGGTTCTGGCCGGCGCCAGGCTCGCTGGTAAACAACAGCTCCGACAGCTGGTCCGTCAGCAGACGGTTGATTTCCTCTGGCATACTGCGGTCGAAACTGCGCAGGCCGGCTTCGACATGAATCACGGCGATGCCTTTTTTGGCCGCCACCAGGGCGCAGGCAAGGGTCGAATTGACGTCGCCCACGACCAGCACGGCGCTCGGCGGATGCTGTTCCAAAATGGGTTCGAAGCGTTTCATGACGTCGGCCGTTTGCTGTGCGTGAGTGCCGGAACCGACGCCGAGATTGACGTCGGGCGCGGGCATGCCGAGCGCGTCGAAAAACTCGGAGTTCATCGCCGCGTCATAGTGCTGGCCCGTGTGCACCAAGGTGAGCTTCAGGGGCGGCGTGACGAGCCTCAAGGCGGCCAGGATAGGCGCCATTTTCATGAAATTGGGACGCGCCGCCACGACGCAGACGATATGGTGTTGGGGCGAAGTGCAACGTTCCATGACCGGTTCCCCTAAAGTCGGAAATTGAGGGCGGCGCTGATCCCGTTTTCACGGTAGTTGCCGCCGTCGTTGCTGGTGTGCCGGACATGATGCACGTCGATCGTAGCGCTAACGTTCTGCCGCAGCTGACGGCTAAAGCCGGCGCTGAGCATTAAATTATTGTCCGTGCGCCCCGTGCTAAGCGAGCTGACGCGGTTGTCGGACGCATCGAGGTTAAGGTTGCTGCGGCTCGACAGACGCCAGCTCCAAGCGGCGTCGATGCCGCTTTGCCGGGTATGGTCTTGCAGCGCCAACTGGCTTGTACCGAGCAGGGGAATATCGACGTTCGTGCTGGTTAGGTCGGTGCGGTCGATGCGCGCCAAATTCAACACCAAGGTGCTGCGCGGGCCGGAAGACGCCATCGACAGGTTTAATTGCTTTTGCAAAAAAAATTCATGGCTGATGTAGTTGGTGATGCCCGCGTTTGGCCCCAGAAGCTGGGCCATGCCGATGAAGCTGTTTACCGCCTGCTGCCGCGCCGCAGGATCGGGAATGCTAATGAGCCAGAGCTGGTTAAGGAGGGCCGAGGTGTCGCCGGGCGAGAGCGTCAGGAACTGGGCATAACTGGTCGTGATGTCTTCGTTGTAACTGACGCGCCAAACTGTGTTATGGCCCCGATAGCTAGCGTCGAAGGAGGCGGTGTTGCCAAAATAGCGCTTGCCGGCGCTGGCCACGACGCTGGTGCGGACGGATGGATTCCAGGACGCGCCGAGCGACCAGAACTGCCCTTTCGGCGCTTGCCCGTTGCTCGCCTGATAGTCCTCGTTTTCGTAACCGATCGTGCCGAACAATCCGACGCTGCCCGTGAGCGGATCGCGCAGCGTGAACGATTCGCTCTTCATCGTCACCGGTGCCGTGGCGCTGTCATCGACTTTGCTGCTATCGTATAGCGCGTCCCAGTTCCAGCCTTGGCCACCGTTGTCGCCGACTAACTTGAAGCGCACTTCGTCCGTCTTGGTCGATAAAATATTGCTACTACTGACATTGTCGTGCGTGTAGCGCAGTTCGGCGGTAGCGAATCCGCGCATGAAATGCGTCAGATAGGGGCTGATTTGGAACGCATCCACCGTATTTTGGTTGCTCGTGATTTGCGTGTTATCGATCAGTTGGGGGCCGAAAGCGGACACGTTTTGTTTGCTGATGCTGGCACTGGCGTCGACAAAAAGCCAGTCGTCGAGCAACTCTGCCTTGGCATTGCCTTGCAGCTGGTGATTGAGCGCGTCCGGTTCGTGCTGATAGATCAGCTGTTGCAGCGAATAGCTCATGTTCAGCTTCAAGTGCGAACTGTTGGCAGTCACATTGATGCCAGGAGTAATTTCACTGACGAGGTCGGACGTTGCGAGCGCGGGCGAGGCCAGCTCGATGTTGTCAGAGTAGCTCTCGCGCAGACGCAAGGTCGGCACAAAGGTCCAGTCGGCCGCGCTGGCGCGGTGCGGCAGTATCAAGGACACCGCAATCACGCTCAAGGCGCTGGCGGCTGAGCGCTGCAGGTAGGATTGCCATGGGCTAATCGTAATAACCATAGTAGTCAGCGCCCGGGAATGCTTTGATTTTGTTGTAGATGAGGTTTATATGCGCGCAAGACTCGATTTGCCGCAGCGCTTCCTTGACCGCGTGCTGGGTCGTCGTTTCCGCTTCCACCACCATCACGATCTGGCCCATCTGGGCTGCCAGCACGCTCGCTTCGGTCGTGATGAGCAGGGGCGGCGAATCAAAAATGACGACGCGGTCGGCGTAACGGTCGGCAATTTCAGTGAGCAGGTTGCTCATGGTGCGGCTGGCCAGCAGCTCCGTTGCATGTTTGCTTCTGCGCCCCGCCGGCAAAATACTGAGCGTGGCGATATTGGTTTTCAAGATGACGTCCGATAATTCGAGTGCATCATTGAGCAAGATATCCATCAGGCCGGCTTCGGCGCCTAGGCCGAGCACTTCCAATACGGACGGACGGGCCACGTCGGCGTCGACAAGCAAGACGGTGATGTCCATTTCCATCGCGATGCTGAGCGCCAGATTGATGGCGCAATAGGTTTTACCTTCGCCCGGCAGTGCGCTGGTGACGGCAATCAAGTTGCCGTGTTTGATGTTGGCCCCGTTGGTGCCGCGTGCATTGTGCAGCAAAGGGCGCTTAATGATGCGGAAATCCTCGGCCACCGAGGTGCGCCCGCCGTCTTGGGTTACCATGCCCAAGCGTTGCAGTCGTGCCAAGTCAATGGCGCGGTATTTTCCCGGATTCGGGCCATGCGCCGCTCCGCTGTCACATTCGGGCGCCATGCCATCGCTTGCGCCCACGCTGGTCAAGGCATGCTCTGCGAAGCCGTGAATGGCATCGCCTGGAGCGCTCCGGAGTTCTGCTGCTTTATCATCGAATCCCACAATGCTCCCCTTTCGCAACGGTTGCAGCGGTGCTGCGACCAACGCAGTAATTAAGTCTTGATCAAGGTTGCCGCCATCACGCCGCCATACAGAAAAAACAGGCCAGCCATTGCCAGTGCATAGCCGTACTGGCCCCGCTTGCGCTTGACTTTCTCCGCCTCAGTCCAGTTCATCAATACCGTCCCCAGTACCATCAGACCGGTTGCTTCGCGCAGCTCGCTCGGGCTAAGGAAGGTGGGGCGGATCTGACTGATGAGCAAGGCGGTGACGATACCGGCGACCAAGGCGCCACCTAGTACCGCGCTAAACAAGAGGGCCCGATTCGGCCCGACTGGCGTCAAGGGCACTGTGGGCGGATCGATAATCTTGAAGGCCATCATCTCCGTGTTCAAGCTAAGGTCGCCCGATAACTTGGCAGCCTCGCGGCGCCCGACGAGTTTTTCATAATTTTCCTTATTGATCATGTAGTCGCGGTTGAGCTGGGCCAACTGCGATTCCACTTCCGGCACCGCATTGCTCTGCGACATTAATCTAGCATTGCGCATGGTATATTCCTGGACCCTAGCCTTGATCGCCGCAACCTTCGCGTCCGCCTCCGTCAGCGCCACTTTCAGTTGTTGCAACATCGGACTATAGTTCTTGCCCGGGTCGCTATTGGAATGCAGCTTACTTTCTTCTAGCTTGCGTGCTTCGAGTTGCGCTATCAAGTGCTTGGCGGCGACGATGTCGGGATGCAGTTCCGTGTACTGCATGCGCAGGGCGTCGAGATTTTTATTGAGCGCCGCAATCCGCCCGTCAATTTCCGGATTCTGAATGGCGGACGGACTAAGGTCGGTATCGAGCACGGGTTCGTCGCCCGAGATCTGGCTCTTGATTGAATTGCGCGACTGTTCCGCCTCCACCAGTTCCAGCTTGGCCATATTCAGGCTGTCGGACGACATCAACAATTGGGCACCATAATCGACGCCTCCGCGCGGCAATAATAAGCTGTTTTTCAGCTTGAATTCCTTGACCGTATTCTCGGCCGCGATCAATTTGTCTTCATAATTCTTGATTTGATCGTCGATGAATTGAACCGCCTTTTCCGAGTCGCCTTTTTTCCCTTTAAAGCTGCCTTCAACAAAAATGGTAAGCAGGGATTGCACGACGTCGCGTACCAGTTTTGGGTTTTTGTCGTTATACGTGATGGAGTAGATGTCATACGAATTCGTGCCGCCGATTTTTATTTTGCTCATTAACTCGTCGAGCTGCAGCTCATGATCGCGTGCCGTTTTCGCGCTGATGTCGAGATCGACCATGCGCATCACCCGTTCCACGTTGGGGCGGCTGAGCAAAGTGCGGCTCATGATCGATACCTGCTGCTCGACATTGGGGACGCTGGTCATGCTCGACAACAGCGGTTTTAATATACTCTGGGTATCGACAAACACCCGCGCCGAAGTCTGATAATCGTCCGGCAGACTGGCCACCTTAATCCAGCCGATCACGGCCACCAACCACATGACGATCAAGGCGTGCCAGCGGTACTTCCAAATGCCTTTTAGACTAGACAGCAACTGGCTGGTTAATTCCTCCATATTCCGGTCTCCCTGTTTGGTGATGTTGGTGACGCTTCGGACTAGAGGCCCGGCACGGGCACTTAATTTCGGATTATATGGCGTTGTGAAAAAGAATTAATCGAATATCGCCGATTTTTGATGCAGGTCAATGGATATATGCATCTTCTTCCCAAGCATTAAAAAAATGCGCATGCTATCAAGACCTTAAATAAATACCGGTTTTATTATCAGCGACGCGCAGATGCATCCAGGCCACCACCACAAGTCGATTCCTATTTCGAAAGAGGCATATCATGAACGTTATCCGGCGTGATTTTCTTAAAAAATTGGTCGGTTCTTCGATCATGGGTGGGCTGGCAAGCGGTTGCGCCGTTCGCTCCGGCATCGCGGTGCCGGAAACGCCGTTGCCCGCCAACGATTACTTGATCGGGCCGGGCGACATGGTCAACATCATTGTCTGGCGCAATCCGGAAGTGTCGCTGACGGTGGCGGTACGGCCCGACGGCAAGATCACGACGCCCCTGGTCGAGGATCTAATGGCCAGCGGCAAGACCTCGACCGCACTCGCGCGCGATATCGAAAAGGCATTGGGGAAATTTATTCAACAACCCGTGGTGACCGTCATCGTGACCGGCTTTGTGGGGCCATATTCGGAACAGATTCGCGTCATTGGCCAAGCCGCGAAACCGCAGGCCTTGCCGTACCGCCAAGGCATGTCCTTGATGGATGTCCTCATCACGGTGGGTGGGATCACCGATTTTGCCGCAGGAAACAAGGCCAGCATCATTCGCACCATTAACGGTCAACAACAAAAAGTCGGAGTCCGTCTGTTCGACCTGATCCGGAACGGCGATATTTCCGCCAACATCTCCATGCGGCCCGGCGACGTTCTCGTCATACCGGAAAGCTTCTTTTAAGGGGGCGACGCTGTTGGGGCGCAAGCTCGGCCGCAGTTGTGTCAGGCGGGAGGAAGAGTCGCGCATCGCCGCCGCCAGCCCGGTGGCGCATTTCCCGGCCATGGTCGGGAAATGCCGGGCGCGACGAAAGCGAGGCGTAGCAAGGAATAAACAGGGGCCGCCGGGTGATTGTGGGCCGTCGCCGCGGCGCGCATGGCTTCCCACTGGCGCTTGGCGCCGATTTACCGAGAAAATACGGCGCGCTGGCGCAACGGCGCCAACTCTTGCCGTGCTTAAACCACCCTCGGCGGCTCTTCCCGCTTCGACCGTTTTGCCGCGCGCTCCGACGTATTCCACTGCGCCGTCATCATCGCTTAGGCATGTAAAAAATGTCGACATGATAATGGCTTGGCCCGAATCGCCTATTGTTGAGCATGCTTACCGCCCAAGCTCGCCCGCCAAGGTATAGACAAGTTTAGCCACTTCCCATTTTTAGCAAGATTGGAAATGCCGCGTGGCTCGACCCGTCAGATGGCGCGCCAAATTGGCGGCGAACGGTCAAGCGGGCGGGCGCAGATGTCTGGTCGGGGCCGATGCGCACTCTATTGCTTGAGCCATCGCGCGTTTTTTTCGAGCGTTTGCGCACTCACACAGGACGCGGGAGCGCCCTTATCCTAATTGAAATCGGCGACCACATGGCGCGCTTCGCCTGCACGGATCGTCCGCCTCGCTGCCGCACCAAGTGCCGCTTCGCTTTATTCTCGACAGTACATGCGCTCGAGTTTACCGCATAGCGAGCCGGGCACGGACATGCACGGCTGAGCCACGCTGCTAGCCCGGCAATCGCCGATCATGCAGGCGGGATTTTTCATGATGTCCCTGCTCTGAATAAATAAAGAAGTGCCGGGGCATCCATGAACTGGAAGGCTGCTCCCGTAAAAGCTCATCCTGCCTCTAGGCTAATGGCATTTTCCCGTCACGCGACAGTCGGGGTTGGTTTGAGCTAGTTGGGTCAAGTCTGGTTTAGCTTGGGCTTGGGCCCCATTCGTCTTGGCGATTTTTGGTGCCCGCTGCGCCCTCTTGCATCTCCATCTTGTATCGGGTTTTGGTCCTTCTTTATGGGAAATTTTCCGTATCCGTCGACGCCCCCAGATTTTGCGCAAAAGCCCCACTTTTTTCCCCGATTAAACGGGCCGTGCCCGTCCCAACAGGCATTCTCAAGCCATCTTGAAGGCGTCGGATTTTTTTACATTCCTTCGTTTGTCAACGCCCCGGCATTCTATTATTTATATAAAAATCAATAGTTTATAGGGCGCCAGCACTTATGGTATGTAATTTGCTTTTACCTTCAATGCGGTGCTCTTACTTTTCACATTAAACCTTCAGGAGAACGATGATGTCCACGCTGTCGAAACATCTACGCATGATCGCTGCGAGCGCGATACTTACCCTTGGCGCAGGGGCGGTTTCCAATGCCGTCGCTCAAACATTCACGGTAGGCCCAGCTACCATCGCCGGCCTTCCCGCCATTCCCGGTTTCACCGCTGACGCTATCGATGGCACCTCGTCGACCCTGGTGACGAATACCGGGGGTTTTAATTACCAGGCAACGGGTTATATTGAATATGGGAACTTTGCGCTTGCGAGCGTCAACGTTCCTCCGCTGACGAGCGGACTGGGCGTCACATACGGTCTATTTGCGACGTTCACACAAACATTTACCTGTCCCGCAGCGCTCGCTCCCGGCGTTTCTTGCACCACAACTTCGGTTCCTATGCTCAATTTGTACGCTGATCCAGTAGCCGATTTAGCATTTACGGCCGCCACGATCACGACGGCTCCGACCGCATCGCTGACGGGTGCTGTCCTGTTGGGCACGACACCAGGGCTGGTGGCGGGCACTGCAGGCCTTAACAGTTTGGGCGGCGCTGCCGAAAATGTAAACACTCTGTTGGCGTTGACTGCCGCGGGCAACCTCTTCTTCACTTCTCCTGTCCCTTTCTACACTCTCGAATTTAACGCGTTTAACAATACTTCGACGGGCGTGGCATGCAATACCGCTGGTTGCATCGCTCCCACAGCCGTAGCGATTAATGCGGAGGCAGGCATCACCACTTTCGCCCTCGTACCAGAACCTGCTTCGCTCGCGTTGCTTGGCATTGGCTTGGCTGGCCTCTTTTTGTCTAGCCGTAAAGCGAGTCCCAGTGAGTGCGAGCTAGGTCGTGACTAGTTTGATTTGGCGCGCAGCGAGGGGTCTTGCGGCCTCTCGCTTTTGACGCCCCGTCGCCAAAGCAGGGTGATGGGATGCGCGCCAGTAAAATGTTTCTAACGCCTGTTAGTGAAAAGAATTCGTGCTAAGCCCGCCCGCGCGGAAGAAACGGAGCAACTCATTTAAGCGCATTTGCGATTGCTTTGGCAACATTTTTCTACGTTGCTGGAGCGTCGCCAATATGTCGGGAGGGGTCGGATTGGTTGGCTCAGATCGGATGAGCGACAGGAAAGGAACGGGCGAGGTTGTATACACTCTCATTTCCTTGGGCAGTTCATCAGAGCACAGGCGAACATACTCTTCATGTAGAAAAGCGGCGCGCAGCGATCGTTCATAATCAAGGTAATAAAGATGCGAAGCGGGCGGCTGGCCGCGCGCATTCAGATAAGCAAAATAAATAACCGTTTTTAACGATTTAAAACGGGAAAAATCGATCAGATACAGCGCGCCTTGCGGCTGCAGGATGCGAGAAATATGTTTAAAACATTGGCGTAAGTGCTCGAATGTGGGCAAGTGGTGGAATGCCACGGTAGAAATAACCGCATCGACGGACCGATCAGCAATGAAATCGAGTTGCGTGATATCTCCTTTTGATATGCGTAGATTGGTTAATCCACGTTTGCCAATCCGATCTCGTGCAATGGCAATCATCTGATCGGAAAGATCAACGCCATGGAACAAGATATGTGGATTAAGTTGTGCAATTTCGACTAGGAGGGTTGCCGGTCCACAGCCGAGGTCGACTACTTCGCGATGGCCTTGAATCAATTGGCATATATTTGCCAAATGGAAAAGATTAATTGCAGCAAAATCTTTGTCGTCATTGCCCGCAGCAGCATAGGCAGCAACTTCCTCTTCGCCGTCCATCACCAGATCAGGTTCCGGCTCGCGCGGAAGAGTTCTTGTCGTAAGAAGCTCTCTTAGAATAACAACTAATAGAGATAGACTTGGCATAAATTTTCTCCGGATTTTTTCAATTATGAGCCGTATGGTTTTCCATTGTCAAGTATCAGTCTAGCCCAATAGTTATCTGTGCCGACGCTGCCTCGAGCGTCCAGCGAACGATGCGACTGTGGTGCGGGATCGCGGGCAATTGTCGAAGACATATCGATCGATAGGGGCAAGGAAACGTTGACAATGTTGCAGTTAAGGGGGAGGGCGCTGAAGCGAATGCTTAAGGTCCATTGCCGCGTGACTCAAGGGGCGCATGCACTTGACTCGAGCATGGGCTGCGAGGCCGCGCGCCCACGTGGCATGGCCCAAAATAATTTTAAAAACCATGGAACTTATATTAATTTAGGTCGTCAAACGAACGAGGTTGAGTTCGCCTTTGGGTGACTCGCGGAAAAACAGATTGACGAATAAACAAATAGAGGACGCGAATGCGCGAAGACGACCATTCCATTATTTCCTTCGAATCGCCTTCCGGGCTGCAGGATACGAACGCGGGGGAAAAAAAGGACGCCCCGGATCTTGATCATCCCATCGATCAGCAGCGATTCCACATCCGCATGGCCAATTCAACGGGGCGACGGGAGGCGGCCAGCCTGCTGATAAAAAAAATGTACGGCTGGCGCGGCTATGCGATTGACCCTTCGGTAGCCCATACGTTAAACAGGATCACCTTGTTTGCGGAAACGGGCGGCGCGACTGTCGGGACGATGACGCTGTGCCTGGACGCGGACCAAGACGGGTTGCCGGCAGATGAAAATTTTCAGGCCAAACTTGACGAATTACGTGAGCAAGGACGGCGCCTGTGCGAACCGTCCCGTCTGGCCATCGACAAAGGGGTGTCGAAGCGTGTATTTGCCGCATTGATTCATATTTCGTATATATACGCCTACAACATTCATGATTATAGCGATTACGTGATCGAGGTTAATCCACGGCACGTCATGTTTTATAAAAGAATGCTGGGTTTTCGTGATTTTGGCGGTGAGCGACACTGTACCCGGGTCGGTGCGCCTGCCGTCTTGCTGCGCTTGGAGCTCGACTACATGAGAAAACAAATCCGCAAGTTCGGCGGTTTGATGGAGCAGCACGGAAACGAGCGATCCTTTTATCCATATTTTTTCCCGACGTGGGATGAGCCGGGTATTACCGACCGCCTCGTCCTGGGCAAGGGTTAGAATCCGCCTGCAATTTGAATTGGCAAGCAAATAATCGCGTTGCGAGCGCCGGTCGAGGCAGGCTGAGTTGGCATGGTCCAAACTTAACTCATTTCTCAGCGCAACATATCGCGCATAAAATTGCCTGGGATGGCGTACGTGATGCCGCTCGGATTGGAGACGGCGTTCTCCTTCACTCCGCGGACGTAGACCATGTTGATGATGCCGTAGACCAAGCCCGTTTCGGGATCATAGAGCGGGCTTCCGCTATTGCCGGGGTAGGCCGTGCCGTCGAGCTGAAACACGGCATACACGGGCTTGTTTAGAGTTCCAATCAGCTTGGCACCCAGTTCCCTCGAGTTGATCGAAGGCATCGCCACCGGCGTGATTGCCGAGACCATGGCGCGGTGGGTGACGGGATGCAGACCTAGAACCATACCCAGCGGGAACCCCGTAAATGCCATGGCTTGACCTTCCGCCACGTGGCGAGAGTCGCCCAGCTGCATTGCCGGCAGCGCTGTGCCGCCAAATCTCAGTTGCGCCAGATCGTGGTCGCGGTCGAGGGCAACCACGGTGGCGGCGCGAAATTGGGCGCTGTCGCCGGTGCCGATCAGTATGCCCAAGGTATCCTTCTGGTCGCCAACGCCAGACACGACGTGGGCTGACGTTAAAACCGTCAAGCCATCAGCCACCACGAAACCCGTGCCGAAAAAGACGATCGCAGGGCTGCGTAGTTGCTGCATGGTGCCGATGCCGACAATGGAGGGCTTCACTGCTTCGATCACACGCGCCAGGTTGTCGGCGCCGCAGACGCCGTGGCTCATCAAGGCGAGGCACAACGCAATCTCAACGGGTTTCATGATGTCACTCTTTCCAATGGGTCAGGCGGGCTGCGCGCTGCGCGCTTGGGCCGCATCAGGGCCACGAACAGGACTAGGAAAAACAACAGACTGATGCGGGGGACATCGAGCAAACTGTCAAACAACCCGACAATCAGAAAGCCGGTGAGGGCCGCAAGATAGACCCCAGCGCGGGAGCCGGGCGACCCGGCCTGCGCCGCCAAGCGGGTGAAGGAATACAACAGCAGACTCAGATAAGAGGTGACGCCAAGCCAGCCGAGTTCGAAATAAACGTTCAAGGCAATGTTTTTGGCGTGCCACGGCAGATGGTAACGGTCGCTGCTGAAAAACCAGTAATCATTACCATCGGAAAACGCCCCGTTGTGTATCAGTTCGCTGCCCGAATTTTCCTCGCGCAAGCTGACATTGTCGATGTCGAGCGAGGACGGCTTGCCGTAAGCTGAGATTTCAAGCTGGGTCGGCGCGCGCAAGGGCCACGCCTTCGCGCCCAGGCTGACGGAATCGAGGCGCACCGCATAATGTTGCCAATGGCCGCCGCCCGCCAGCAGATGCAGCGGCGCCCCCACGCAATTTTGCGGATACAGCAGTTGTCGTTCGCAAATGTTAATTTGCAGCTCGGGCTGATCGGCGCCACGCCGGATGTCGAGTGCCAGCAGGTAGCGGGTATCGGGCCGGATGGGCAGGCGTTGCAAGAGCCGCAGCACTTCGCCATAACCGGCCGCGTACTGCGGCGTGGATAGCTGTACATAGCGGTTGCCTAGCTCATCGAGGTAGCGAATCGAGCCGGGCATTTCACCCAAGGGATTGTGCCAAAAGTAAGTGATTGGAAATTTGCCCAGCCCCATTCCGAATAATTGCGTGGGCGTGTCGCGATCCATCATATTGAGCACTTGGCGCCAGTGACGCAGACGGTCTTGCAAGTCGCCGCGGCTGCTGCCAAAGCGCTCAGACGCGTAATAACTGCCGCAAATCGGGATCACCAGGGCCAGCATGATGGCGCCGGCCGCGGCCATGGTCAAGCTGGCCCGCTCCGCGTCGCCATCCTGCGGCAAAGCCGTGCGACGAAGCGCCATGAACGCCAAAGCGACCGCGACGATGAAGCCGGCAGGCGCTAGTGCCGACGGGCCGCCCCAATGAGCGGCAATCCACATCGTGCTAAGCGCCATGCACCAGAACGCGATCAGTAAGGCGCTGAGCACGCGCCTAGGCACGACGGCGACTGCAGCAAATGTCAGAGCGGACAGCATAAACAACAGATAGGGCGGCTTGCCGATGCCCGGCATGGCCGTACTAAAAGAGAGCGCAGCGCCGACGGCAACTTCGAGAGCGATACCAAACAACAAGGTGGCGGGCACCCGTTTCCACGGGATGGGTCTGGTGGCCAGGACGGCCGCCGCCAGCAACACGATCAGGGACGCCGCCAAACCGCGATAACCGCTGCTGGAAAAGACCAGACCCAGCGCATATACGAGCAGTGCGGCGAAAGCGGCGCCCTTAAGACAGCGCTCCCAGTTGATGGTGTCGTTTTTAAAGGCCCGAGCGAGCAGAAAGACGGCGCCAATTAGAGCGCCACCGGCATAACCGGCGTACAGGCCGCGCGAGAAAGTCGTCAACCCGGCATAGGCGCCTAATGCCAGCAAGGCGATCGCGGCCACGCTGCGAAGGTGCGTTTGGCGGGTGAGAAGCCACGCCGAAACGAAAGGAAAACTGAGGGCCAGGTAGCCGTCCAGCGCGGCGCCGCCCGTGTTCATCCCGGAAAACGGCGCCGTGGTACGGTAGTCGCTTGAGAAATTCAACAAGCCCGGAAATACCCAGCGTTCCCAGAGGTCGGCGCCAGAGACCAAGGCGAGGCCGAGCAACATGCCGGGGATGAAATAGCGGTCTATGTTTTTCAACTGAGGACCGGCGTCGCGCGCCAGGACCGGCAACAGGAGCAGGGCCCAAAACCAGCTCTTTCCGACCCGCAGGCTGTTGTATGGGCTCAGATAGGTGGAGAAGGCATTGGCGTCGAGCGCGGGCAGCGGCAGCAATCCTTTGTAGAGGCCGGCCAGATAGGCCAAGCTGATGCCCACGATGCACAAGACGGCGCAAGGAGGAAGCCCGGCTGGCGGCGCGCTGCCGGCCAGGCGCCAATAAGCGAACGCCGCCGTGATCATCAGCAGCAAGTCGATTTCTTCCAAAAAAAACCAGCCCGTCCAAGGCGCCAGGTCGAGCACCGGCAACAAGGCCGGGAGCGCGAATAGCCAGAGCTGCGGGCGCCAGCACATGAGCGCGATATAGCCAATTAAAATTGGCGCTAGCCAAGTCTTTTCCATGGGGTAAAAGCAGGCTGCATAGACAAAGCCGACGCCAAAAGCAAGGGCAAGCAATCTGGTGATAATGGATCGGATTAGCATGGCTAGGCTAGCGCGGTTCGGCCCTCTAAAGATGCGCCAGTAGCGCTTTTACTTCTTCACGTTTCGGGAAGGCCTTGTCGGAAGCCAATAATTGTTCAAGTTGGGTGCGGGCCGCGCGCTTGTCGCCCATCTTTACCAGCCCCATGCCCAGATGGTAGCGAAACTCGGCGGCATTCGGCGCCAGGGCGGTGGCTTTTTGCAACAGGGGAACGGCGCGGGCAGAGTTGCCTTGATCGAGCAAGATCCAGCCTAAGGTGTCGAGAACGAAAGGGTTGTTCGCCGCTAATTTATAGGCGCGTTCGGCAAAGGCAAGCGCGCGCTGATCTTTTTCTTGCAGGCAAGCCCAAGCGAGGTCGTTGAGCGCGACCACTTGATTCGGATCTTGTTCGATGATTTTCTCCCATTGTTCAATGGCACCTTTGGTGTCATTGTCCGATAATTTTCTGGCGGCGAAGTAGAAGCGCGTGTTCAAATCGCTAGGGTGTTCTTGCAGCCAGCGCGTGATGCGTAGATTGGCTTCGTGGGACTTGCCCGCAAGCATGAGAGACTGATGGACTTTGATGAGGAACGGACCGATTTTGCTCAGGGCGAATGCGCGCTCATACGCTTTCAGAGCATCTAGCGGCTTATTTTGCGCCATCCAGATATCCCCTTCGAGCATCAGACCAGTCTGTGCTCCGGTGCCCTGTTTTTGGGCCGATTGGGCAATGCCTAACGCTTCCGAAAATTTCTTCTTTTCCAACAGCAAGCCTACCGCGACCACTTGCGCTTCCACAAAATCAGCTTGCATACGCATGGCTTTCCTGGCCGACGCAAGAGCGCCGTCCTTGTCGTTCAGCTTTATTTGTACCTGAGCAACGCGCATCTGCAGCGCGGCCGATGCCGGCTGCAAGGTCGCAAGCTTGCCATAACTCTCCAATGCCGCGGCATAGTCGCCGTTGCCAACTTGGATTTCAGCTAACAGCGCCAGAGGGCCGGGACTGGACGGATTGCTGGCCTGGAGTGTTTGCGCCAGCGCCAGCGATTTTTGATGTTGGCCTTGGCGCTGGTAAAATTCGGCCAGCAACACGGCCGGCGCCAAGGCATCGGGATGTTCCCGGTTGGCGCGCTCGAGCCAGCGCGCCGTTTCCCCATTGTCGCCTTGCGCTGCAGCTAGTTTTGCCAGCCCGGTCATCAGATCCACGTTATTTTTGTCTTTGGCGAGCGCGGCCTCAAAGCGCTGGCGGGCTTGCTCAGGCTTTTTTTCATACAGGTCAAGCTGGGCTAGATTTTCCAGCGCCGGCAGATAGACAGGATCTAGAGCCAACGCCTGCTGAAAGCTGGCGCGGGCGGCCACGACGTCGTGCTTGGCGAAAAATGCGCCCCCCTTCAGGTTGCAGATCAGGGGATTTTTCCCTTGCTGGCGCTCCATCGCGGCGGTTGCCGCTAGTGCCTTGTCGTATTCCTTGTTGCGAAAATAAGTCATTACGAGCATGACGCCGGCTTGGCCGCCATGGGCTTCGAGGCCGCTGGCGCGCTCTAATTCGGCGATCGCGCGCGCGTTCTCTCCCATGCCCAAGTGGCTCATTCCCAGCGCCGTATGCAAGCTGGCCGTTTGCGGCGCGAGCTCGCTCGCTTTCTGGAAATATTCGGCTGCCTTGCTAAAGTGTTTGACGCGCATTTGCGCTTCGCCCGCTAGCGTCAACAATCCGACGTCATTTTGATCGACGCGCAACAGGGGCGATAACAGATCGATGGCAGTTTCCGGGTTGCCATTTTTGAGCGCAAGCGAGGCCAGCAGCTGACTGGCGTAACGGTGCTTGGGATTTGCATCGAGAAATTTCTGCAGATATTGCGCGGCCTGTTGATCCGCGCCTAACGCCAGTTCCACCGCGCCTATCAGCAAAAGGCTAGGCATGTGTTCGGGTGCCGCGCGCAACACTTGCTGCAATGCTGCCAAGGCAAGCTTGAAATTTTTTTCGCGATAGTCGAGCAGGGCCTGGGTATACAACACGAGAAGACTGTTGGGGGCCATCTTGCGCGCGGCGCCGACGGCAGCTCTGGCCTCGGCGAATTTTCCGGCCTGGATGTAGAGGTCGGCGATGTCAATTTGGGCCTGGGTATTGTTCGGTCGAAGGCTCAGTATCCGTCCATATACGAGGCGGGCCGCGTCATTTTTACCTTGCATCCGCAAGACATCGCCTTGCAGGCGCAAAGCTTCGATATCGCTCGGATGTTTGGCAATGGTTTGTTCGATGAGTTGCGTGGCCGTCGCCAATTGTTGCGAAACGAGAGCGATCCGGGCCATGCCGAGCAAGGCGGCGCTCGAATCCGGGTCTTTCTTGAGGGCGAATTCAAATAGTTCCTTGGCCTGGTCGAATTTGGCCAAGCCCAAATAGGCGCTGGCGCGCAGTAAGGCGAGATCCGTCTGATCTGGCGTGGCCGGGTCGGCCTGAACTTCGTCCAGCAGTTTTTCGTACTGTCCCTGCATCAGCAGCGCCTTGCCCAAGCGGGGCAAGATGTCATGCGGCTTCGTTCCCAGCGCCTGCGCCTTGCGCAACTCCTTCTCGGCCGACACCGCGTCGCCGGCGTCGATATACACCTCGGCTAACAAGATGCGGGCTTGGGCGTTGTCGGGCTCCCTTTGCACCACGTTCTTTAACTGGATGATGGCGGCCTTGATTTCGCCTGTTTGACGATAATGCTTGGCGTCGGCGAGCAAGATCTGGGTATCTTGGGGCCGGTTGCAGGCCACCAGAGCGGCCGCCAGCAGGATCGCGCTCATGGTCGTGGTCAGCTGCTTCGTCACGCCTAGTGTAGGTCGGGCCATCGTGCTCTCCTGTTCGTTTGGACGGCATCGGGCCGTAAGCGCTAGGGTAGGAAGATTATGGGCAGTCCTTGTTGATTGTTCTCAACAATTGCGTCATTGCAGTTCAAGCATGCGCGCCTTGTTTATTCTCAATAACACTTTTTCCCCCTCTCGTAAAATCGCCAAAGACGGATCTTACCGTCGCAGTTTTAGCCAGTTGCGCCGGATTGCGAAGCGCAGTTTCCAACAATGAACGCACAATCGGGGTGGGTACTATGGACGTCGTCGCGGTAGTGGGGCTCGGTTATGTCGGTTTGTCGCTGGCGGTCTCGTTCGGAACACGCCAGCGCACAATTGGATTCGATTTGTCGGCCCGCAAAGTGGCCAGTTATCAATGCATGGTCGATCCCACCGGCGAGGTGTCGAGCGAGCAGATGCGGGCCGCAAAGTGGCTTAGCGTGAGTTGCGATCCGAGCGAACTGGCGCTGGCCGATGTCATTGTGGTGGCCGTTCCAACGCCCGTCGACCGCGCTCATAATCCTGATTTTTCCGCCCTCATCGGCGCCAGCGAGACAGTCGGCCAGCACATGAAACGGGGGGCGATTATCGTGTTCGAATCGACCGTCTACCCCGGGGCGACGGAGGAAGTGTGCGTCCCGATTCTGGAACAGCACTCTGGCATGCGCTGGAAAACGGATTTTCACGTGGGTTTTTCGCCCGAACGCATCAATCCCGGCGACAAGGAGCACACGCTGGCCACGATTCGCAAAGTCGTGTCCGGCGATGACGCGGAAACGCTAGAGCACGTGGCGCAGCTGTACCAGGGTGTGGTGGCGGCGGGCGTGCACCGGGCGTCCAGCATCAAGGTGGCGGAAGCGGCCAAGGTGATCGAAAATACCCAGCGCGACCTCAATATTGCGCTGATGAACGAGCTCGCGATCATCTTCGACCGCCTCGGCATCGACACGCTCGAAGTGTTGCAGGCGGCGGGCACGAAATGGAATTTCCTGCCGTTTCGACCCGGGCTGGTCGGCGGCCACTGCATAGGGGTCGATCCGTATTACCTGACCCACAAGGCGGAAATGCTCGGCTATCATCCGCACGTCATCCTGGCCGGGCGCCGTATCAACGACGGCATGGCAAAATTTGTCGCCGAGAAAACGGTCAAGGAAATGGTGCGAGCCGGCTTCAAGTTGAAGGGCTCCTCAGTCAACGTGCTGGGGCTGACCTTCAAGGAAAATTGCCCCGATCTGCGCAACTCGAAAGTGGTCGATATGATTCGCGAACTGCAATCGTACGGCTTGCATGTGCATGTGCACGACCCCGTGGCGGACGCCGGTGAGGCGCTTGACGAGTACGGCATCGAACTGAAAGCGTGGGAGCAGCTGCCGCGCGCCGAGGCCATCATCAGCGCTGTGACGCACCGGCAACTGGTGGCGCGGCCGCTGGCGCAGTTCCAGGAGAAGGTGATGGAGAACGGCTGCTTCATCGACGTCAAGTCGCACTTCGACCACCAGGTGTTGCTCAACACCGGCCTTAATGTCTGGAGGCTGTAAATGCCAACCGACCTCAACGGCGCAGCAGCGGGCGCGCCATCCTACCAGGCTGCGCGCGCCCATTTGCAAGCCAATCAATATCACTGGCTCATCACCGGGGTGGCCGGATTCATCGGCTCGAACTTGCTGGAGACGCTCTTGGGATTGGGCCAGCGGGTGACCGGCCTTGACAACTTTAGCACAGGCTATCGCCACAACCTCGACCAGGTCCGTGCCGCCTTAGGCGCCAAGGCCTGGGAATTGTTTGACTTCGTCGAGGGCGACATCCGCTCCGCACCGGTGTGCTTGGCATCCTGCGAGGGCGTCGATTTTGTCTTGCACCATGCGGCGCTCGGTTCGGTCTCGCGTTCGATCCATGACCCGCTAACGACCAACGACATCAATATCGGCGGCTACCTTAACGTCCTCACAGCGGCCCGCGACCAGCATGTCAAACGCTTTGTCTACGCTGCATCGAGCGCAACCTATGGCGACCATCCCGGCTTGCCGAAAGTGGAACAGCGTATCGGCCAGCCTCTGTCGCCTTACGCTTTGACGAAATATGTCAATGAACTGTATGCCGATGTGTATGCTAGAACCTATGGGACCGAAAGCATTGGTTTGCGGTACTTCAATATCTTCGGGCCGCGCCAGGATCCGAACGGTGCCTACGCGGCCGTCATCCCACAATGGATCTCGGCCATGATGTATGACCGCCGCCTGTATATCAACGGGGATGGGGAAAGTAGCCGCGATTTTTGTTTCGTTGACAACGCGATCCAAGCCAACTTGCTAGCTGCTCTGGCGCACAATCCGGCCGCCGTCAATCAGGTATACAACGTGGCCGTCAATGCGCGTACCAGCTTGAATGTTCTGTTCGCACGAATGCAGGCACTGCTGAGCGAACGTTACCCCCATTTGCGGCATTACCATGCCCATTACACGGAGTTCCGCGAAGGCGACGTGCGCCATTCCCAGGCCGACATATCGAAGGCGGCCATGCTGCTCGGTTATGCCCCGACCCACGATATCGAGCGCGGCTTGCAGCACACCTTGGACTGGTATATCCGGCAACCGGCGCCGGCCGGCCAGCCGTCTCCTCTAGCGGGTGCCCTTGTGTGAAACTGTGCGCGCCAGGCCCCTGAAATCAACGGTATGCAAGGTCAAGGGACGCCGCCAGACGCGAGCGAGATACTCCATGACCAGCTCGGCCTGGTTTAGCATGAGACCGCGACCGTCGCGCTGATGGTCATGCGTGAGCACCAGGCTGCCGTCGTCGTTTAGCTGGCTGACCGCAATGCAAGGCGCGCCGTAATTGTATCTGGGCGCCAGAATTGCTTCGCGAATCGCATAAATGTCGCGGTTGACGATCCGAGTTTCGCCGTCCTTGCGGCTTTCGTAGACGAAAAGGTCGAGCTGGTCGGCCAGTTCCTGATCCAGATAGTTGCGGATGAAACCGAAATCATCCTCTTCCTTGCAAACTTGACGCGCCATGGCGATGCCATGCCGTTCGATGATCCGTTCCCACAGCGAAAAACCCAAATGGTAGGGGTTCACCGAAAGTGCCAGCTGACGTTCAGCGGCAAACGGGCGCACCACGTCGGAATGGGACTTGATGGCCGAAACGTATAGATCCGTGGGCAGAAAGCTCGCTTCGCGCAGCAGCCGTGCGTGCCAATACGAGGCCCAGCCTTCATTCATGATCTGGCAGGCGAAGACGGGATAAAAATAAAACGCTTCTTCGCGCACGGCCAGAAAAATATCGCGTTCCCAATCATCTAGGTCGGGTCCATATTGCGCGATAAACCAGAGTAGATCATATTCCGGCTGCGGCGGCAGTTGCGCGCGCAAGGGCCGCGCCTCCGTTACGGATTCGGCAATCGCACCCGGCAGATTTTGAAAACGCTGCTGAAACGGGCCCGGAGCTGCGTATTTTTTTTCCGACGGGAGCGGATAGGGCGTCCGGTACAAGGGCGCATTCACGTCAACATGGGGTTCCAGCGCCAATGCCGCATCGAGCACCGCTTCCACCTTTTCCTGACCGTGCCGGGACAGGGCCAGTTCCATGCGGTGGGCGCGGGCCGCGCTTTGCTCGAGGATTTTACCGCCCGCCATGCTCATGAATTGAGCGAACAGGCGGTTATTTTTGGCAAAGTCGGCATGCCCCAACACGTGCGCGGTGACGAGAGTGTTTTCAGCCAAGGAATTGCTATCGACCATATAAGCACGGCAAGGGTCGCCCGGAAACATCACCTCAAAAATTCTTGAGTTGCCCATCTGCTGACGCACCAGTTGATGAATGTAACGCACGCCGAACGACCAGTGTCGCATGCGCACCGGCAAACCATAAACCGCGATTTCAGTCATAAAGCTGTTCGGAACGAGTTCAAAGTCGACCGGATAAAAGTCGAGGCCGAGCTCGCTGGCAAGAGCCTCCAGGCGCGCTTCGTACAGATGGGGGGATGGCGAACTCATGGCGTGGCATTTTCTTGTTCTGCCTCGTGCACGAAAAATTTGCGGATCGCCGTCCAGACATCCTCGCTATTGGCCATCACGCTACTGGCGACGGGCATACCGCGCCGCTCCAGTTCATAGCATAGACGGCGCATCTCAGTATCGAGCGAGCGCGGCATGCCCGGCACGGTTTCCACATAGCCGATGTAATTGACGACGCTTGCCAGATCGGCCAGCGCCTGACCCGCAGCAGCGCGGTCTTCCGTAAAATTTTCGCCATCGGAAGCATAAAACACATACAGGTTGTAGCGCGCCGGTTCATAGCGTTCGTGCACCAGGTCTAAGGTGAGCCTGAAGGCGCTCGAAGCGATGGTGCCGCCGATGCCGCTAACGAGAAAAAATTCCTTCTCAGAAAACTCCCATGCATGCGTCGTATGGGCGATGAAACGGGTTTCCACGCTCGCGTATTTGCGGCGAATCCCGTGCATCGCGTAAAAAAAGAAAGCCTTGGCCATTTTGCGTTCGGCCTGGGTCATGCTAGCTGACACATCGACGACAAAAAACACGACGGCGCTGGTGGACGGTTTGGGCCGCATCACAAGTTGGCGAAAGCGCAAGTCCTCATTGGTGAACGCGACCGGATGCTCCTGCATCGCGCGCCGCTTGATCGCTTCCTTGACCGTGCGCCGCCGATCCAAGCGCGAGCGCGCGCCACGCTTGTCCCACCCTTCGCGCACCAGTTCCTGCCCGTCGATCGCCGCGTTGCGCTTGGGTTTGAGCAGTGGCAGTTTCAGCTCCTCCCACATCCAGTCCATGATGTCATCGACGGAAAACTCCAGTAACAGCCTGACACCGCCATCCTCGTTGCCGCCGGCGCCATCGCCGCCGTCACCGCCGTCAGCATCCTGGTCGGTGCGAGCCGGGCGCAAAATATCGCCGGGCTGGCCTTCCCCTTGGCCGGCGCCGGTCGCATGGCGCGGGTCGGCCAGGCGAAATCGGGCATGCTCCAACAAGCGCACCGGCACTTGCACCGTGCGCTCCTGGGGTCCCGTGATCAGATCGGGAGCGGCGATCAGATCGGGCAAATTGGCCTGCACCGCCTCCCGAACTTTCTGATTGTGGCGCAACCAGTCGCGTGCTCCCCTCGAAAACAAGTCGTACCAAGTGCCTTGGGATGTATGCCCGGATTCGATCACGGCTCGCCTCCTCGCCTTGTTTATTCCTGTGCCAACAAGGTGGTCACATAATTGAGTGCTTCGCGTGCGCTATGGCTATCGTAGCCGTACTCGTCGACCAGACGCTTTTCCACAGCCGAAATCTTGCTCTTGACCTCGTCATCGGGGCGCTTGGCCGAACTGACAAGGCGTAGCACATCGCGTCGTTGCTCAAATAAATACTGCTGAACGGCGTCGTGCAGCTGGAGATGGCTGCCAAGCCCGAAATGCTCACCGCGTTTATATGCGCTCATCGCCTTCCTAACCACTTCTTGGCGAAACGACTGCTTGCCCGAGTCGGAAATGTGGATTTTTTCTTCGACCGCGCGTAGAAAACGCTCATCCGGGCGCCGTTCATCGTTGGTGATCGGGTCCTTGATCTGGCGGTTGTCCAACATCGCCTCGACCTCGTCGAGGTACTTATTGAGCAAGTCCTGGACCTCTTGCTCGAACGACACGAACAAGGCCTTATGCACGTCTTCTTTAACCCATCGGTTGTAAAAGTCCTTGCGTGTGAGTACCAAATAATCGACCCACTTGCGCTTTTTTTTGGGCTCGATACGGGCATCGTTGTCGATCCCGTCCTTTAGGGCAAGCAATACGTCCATCGTGCTCAAACTCTTCTGATTTGATGCAATGATGGCGTTCGACAAGGCATTGATGACAAAGCGCGGCGACACGCCCGACAAGCCTTCGTCGGGTGTCTTTTCTTTGTCCTTCACGCGCTTGGCGTCGCCCCGGTTAACCCCTTCGACCTCTTCATCGGCGTGGATGCGCACTTTCTTGACCAGTTCGGACTCCTTCTCGTCGCCTTCTTGCATGCGGCTCAAAATGGCGAACACGGCCGCCGCGTGCAAGACATGCGGGTCGAGATGAACTTCGCGGAAGGCCGGCGCCGCAGCCAGGATCAGTTTATGGTAAATGCGTGCCTCTTCCTTGTAGTTCAAGGTATAGGGCACCTGTACGATCACCATGCGGTCGAGCAAGGCTTCATTCTCGCTTTCTTGCAAAAACTTGCGAAATTCAGCCAAGTTGGTATGCGCCAGAATTGTCTCATCGAGAAAAATCAAGGGAAAACGCGAGACCTTGACGTTTTTTTCCTGCGTCAACGTCAGCAACAAATACAGGAACTCTCGCTTGACCTTCAAAATTTCGATCATTTCGAGTACGCCGCGGCTGGCCGCATACACCGCGCCCGACCACGACCACGCGCGCGGATCCCCCTCGTCGCCGAATTCGGCGACCTTGGACAAATCGACCGAGCCGACCAGGTCCGCCAGGTCGGCGGTGGTCGGGTCATGCGGCGCGTAGGTGCCGATGCCGGTGCGCCCGGCCTCGGAAATGTAGATTCTTTCGACCGGCATTTGCAGGAAATCGCCGTTGAACTGTTGTTCCAGGCGGGCGCGGCAATGGGGGCAGATTTCGCCTGTGATGTCGACCCCGTAGGTTTCGCGAAAGCCGGGCCGCATCGTGTGCGGCACCAGATGCAGGGGCGATTCATGCACCGGGCAGCCGCCAATGCCGTACAGCGCGCCTTCTTTAGTAAAACTGTATTCCTCGAGGCCGCGCTTGAGTAAAATGACCAGCGATGATTTGCCCCCCGATGGCGGCCCCAGCAGTAGCAGAAGACGGCGCCCAACTTCCGATCCGGCTGCGGCCGCCTTGAAATAGGAGGCGATGCGATCGATCGCGTCGTCAATGCCGAACAGTTCGTCCGCAAACAGGCGGCAACGAAAATGCCCATCCTCATCTTCATAACCGGTCCAGCGAATCATGTCCCACATATATTGATGAGAACTGCGCGCCAACTCATAGGGCGCGGCGGGCAATACTTGCTCGATGAATTGTGAGAACGTGCCAGACCAGTTGCCGATCCGGTGTTCCTGAGTAAAAGCAACCAGGCCGTCAAAAAAGCGTGCTTTTCGATCAAGCTCAACATTTTGAAGGTCATCACGATTAGTCGTCACATTTCCTCCCGGGATGAAATGGCGGATCCACGATATCTACTGCCATGTTCTAGTATATGGCGCTCCCGATCGCAGGTGGCATGATGCCGATCAAATGGGCGAGATTGCGCCCCATCCACATACTTCCCGTCGCCGGCCGCGCCGGCTTTGAAATCCACTTGGGTATATTTATCTTGACTTATTGCCCGCATTGTTTATTTTGTTAATTACAGTGTCTTCAACCATGGAGGCGGTTATGCGTTCGATCCATTTAAGCGATGCTCATACAATCCAAGGGCCCAATGTATTTGCTTTTTCCGTGAGCGTGGTTGTTTGGTGCGGCATGGCTCTTTTTTTCTTTCTAGTGTCCTGGGCGGTCGGTGGAGAAGACTTCAAGAACAGCCTTGGTGGAAACACCAGCATGGTGATCCTTTTGCTCGGTATCGTCATTGGCGCAGTGCTGGCAGCCTATACCAGGCCCAGGCCCGAACAATAGACACGGCGGCGGCACTAGGTGGCGGTGGTACGGCGACTGCCCGCTCTTTCGCCTAATGGCGCAGCTTGGCTCCCTGCAAGCCCGAGGCCGAACGCAAGCGTGTCCCAATTTGGGACCATCCTTCTGCGCCGGCGCCGTACTCGATTAAAACACGCCTATACGTATCCCACCCACGTACCCACCCACGTATCCCACTGCCCACGCCGCCCCCAAGAAAGGCTGTAATAGAAACCCACCTGGTCAGTGCGGCCCTAGAGCAGCGCCGATCCCAACAGCTGCTTGCGCTGCGGTGCTGCTCGCTCTTGGTATGGCCATGCGAAAAGTGATGGAAGCATGCTCTGCTCACGCTGGGTGGCCGTAGTCTTTTAGTTGCCTGGACAGCCAGCTATTTCTGGCCAAATTTTTCTGGTAAAATGACGCCCCCTTTATGACGTGAAAGATCGACATGGCCAACGCTTGCGGCGTCGATTTTGGCACGTCCAATTCCACAGTTGGCTGGATGCGCCAGGGACGGTTGCTGATGCTGGACCTGGAGGATGGCAAGGCCACCTTGCCATCGGTCATTTTCTTTAATGCCGAAGACGAAGAGGTGAGCTTCGGGCGCGCGGCATTGGCCGCTTACCTGGCCGGTTACGAAGGGCGTTTAATGCGCTCTCTCAAAAGCTTGCTTGGCACCAGCCTAATTGACGGGCAGACTGAAGTGGGCGGGCGCGCATTGCCGTTTCGCCTATTGCTGACCCAGTTCATTGGCGAACTCAAGCGCCGGGCGGAATTGGCGGCCGGGCGTGAATTTTCCTGCGCCGTACTGGGCCGTCCGGTCCATTTTATTGACGACAGCGCCAGTGCCGATCGGCTGGCCGAAAATACCCTAGCTGAGGTGGCCCATGCGGTCGGTTTTAAGCATGTCTCATTCCAATTCGAGCCGATTGCTGCCGCCTTTGATTACGAATCGCAAATTGGGCGCGAGGAACTTGTTTTAATCGCCGATATCGGAGGTGGCACATCCGATTTTTCCCTGGTCCGCCTGTCGCCGCAACGCGCCAAAAAGGCGGAGCGGCGCGACGACATTCTAGCTAGCGCTGGCGTGCATATCGGCGGCACGGATTTTGATAAATACCTCAGCTTGTCGGCGGTGATGCCTTTGCTCGGTTACGGCAGTCGCTTGAGCAACAATAGCGAAGTGCCGTCGAGTTACTATTTCAATCTGGCCACCTGGCATACCATCAACCTGGCCTATACCAAGAAAATGCAGGGACAGCTCGCCGACATCTGGCGCGAAGCGCGCGAGCAGGGCAAACTTGGCTGCCTCCGACAACTAATCAACCAGCGCGCAGGCCATTGGCTGGCCATGAAGGTGGAAGAGGGCAAGATCGCCCTGTCGGGAACCGCCGAGACGGAGCTAACGCTGGACCGTCTGGTACCGGCCTCTACCTTGACTTTGAAACGGACCCAGTTCAACGATGCCATCGGCCATCTGGCGAACTCGGTCGAAGGGACGGTGCTAGGCCTGCTGCGCGACGCCGGTGTGGCGCCGAACGCCGTCGATGTCGTGTTCTTTACGGGCGGTTCTAGCGGTGTGGGCCTGCTGCGTGAGAAAATCGCCGCCCTGGTGCCGGCGGCGCGGCGGGTGGAAGGCGATTTGTTTGCTAGTATTGGGGCCGGGCTGGCTCTAGACGCTGTCCGCAAATTCGGCTGACGCTTAGCCACTACGAAGGAATGTATGATCAAAGTGTTTGCCAAGCCGATCGTCATGATCGATTTCGAGACGACCGGGCTGTCGCCGGATCGGGGCGACCGCATCACTGAAGTGGCGGCGTTACGCATCGTTGGCGGACATGTGGTTGAACGCTACGTTTCCCTCATCAATTGCAACGTCAGGATCCCATCCTTCATCACGGGGCTAACGGGCATCACGCAGGCCATGGTCGATGGCGCGCCGCCCGTATCGCAGGTGCTGCCCAAGCTGCTCGAGTTTATCGGCAGCGACGCCTTGTCGGCCCATAACGCCAGTTTTGATGAAAGGTTTCTGCGCGGCGAAAGTTGCCGCCTCGGCTTGGTGCCGGGGCATCAAGGACTGGTGTGCTCGCTGAAACTGTCGCGCCGCTTGTTTCCGGGCCTAGCCAGTTATAAGCTGGGCATGCTATCGAGCCAGCTTGGCATCCGGTTCAAGAGTGCGGCGCATCGAGCCGAATCGGATGCGGAGGTGGCAGCTCAAGTGTTAATACACATCGGGCATCATATCGGCATGGCTTATGGTATCGCCGCCATCGATTCCCCACTTCTCGTCTCGGTAAACCGGCTGAGCGCGGCCAAAGTTCCCCAATTTTTGCAAAGGCAGGCGCGCGCGAGTCAAACTTGATTGCCCTTCGGTGATGGCGCGATCGTCTAGACGGCATCAGGCATGCCAACAGCAGTGAGCACGCCCGGTTCGCCAGCATGAGCGACCGCCGCCATGAGCCTAAACAGGCTTAATAAACGCCGTGCAATTATGAGCTGGCAAACCACGCTCGGATGGAACTTGTCCCAGGTCTCCCAAGAGCGATGGGTGGCGGTACGGCCCGCCAGCACATCGTCGGCGCACCCGTGCTCGTTCCTAGCATGCCCGCTGCGCCCGCTAATGACGATGGCAAACTACTATGCTTTTGAGATCCCTCAAACGGCCGATCGAGCGAGGTTTTATAATTTAAACAATTAAATATGATTGTTAGCGCCTCCCAAGTTAGCGTTGATTATTGCCGTTCGAATTGCCATGGATGCCGGGGCTTAGCGTGAACCATCGCCATACTACCAAGGACAGCTACCAGGCGTATGTCTGGTTTCGCGAGGCGGCCGAACAGGGGAATGCATACGCCCAATTCAATCTGGGTTTGATGTACAAAAAAGGCGAAGGCATTCCTTGCGATTATGCGCGCGCCTTCGTTTGGCTGCGCTTGTCTGCGTTGCAGGGCTTGGCATTTGCCCAAAACCACTTGGGCGCCATGTATTTCAACGGTCAAGGGGTCGCCAAAAACGATGTCGAAGCCGTGTACTGGTTCCGCCATGCCGCGCTGCAAGGAGATGCATCGGCGCAGCAAAATCTAGGACAAATGTACAAGAGAGGGCGCGGCGTGGCCCAAAGCGACGAACAGGCCCTGGCCTGGTTTTACAGGGCCTCCGAGCAAGGTGTAGCGAGCGCCCAAGCGCTGCTAGGCGAGGCTTATGCCAGCGGCCGGGGCGCGAAAAAAAACAACGCTCTGGCGCTGGCATGGTTTCGTAAAGCCGCGTTGCAAGGCGATGCATCGGCCCAGTTCAATCTCGGCCTCGCCTATAAGCGCGGCCAAGGCGTCAGTCAGAGCGACGTGCAAGCCATGGCTTGGTTCCGCCAAGCCGCCGCGCAGGGCGATCCAGTGGCACAGCGGCAGGTTGGCGTGGCCTACGCCGAAGGCCTGGGTGTGGCGCGGGATCAGTTGCGCGCCTACGCTTGGCTATCGCGCGCGGCGGAACAGGACGACATGGACGCGCAATTTAATCTTGGCATCATGTTAGCCAACGGCCAAGGCGTGGCCAAGGATGAAGCGCGTGCCCTTTCCTGGTATTACCGCGCAGCCGAGCAGGGCCATGCGCTGGCCCAGTTCAACCTGGGCGGCATGTACGCGAACGGGCGCGGTGTGGCACGCGACTTGGCGCGCGCGCTGGCATGGTATCGCATGGCAGCCGAGCAGGGCACGCCCAACGCACAGTTTAATCTGGGCGTCATTTATGCCAACGGTCAAGGTGTCGAGCGCGATGAAACACTAGCTGCAAGCTGGTACCTGAAGGCGGCCGAGCAGGGAGATGCAAGCGCGCAAAACAATTTAGGCGTGTTGTACGCCAATGGCCAAGGCGTGGCACGGGATGACATCCAGGCCGTACGCTGGTATGGCAAGGCTGCTGAGCAAGGTCATGCGCTGGCTCAATACAATCTTGGCGGCATGTACAACGGCGGGCGCGGCGTGACCAGAGACCGGGTCCAGTCCTATATGTGGATTTCTCTAGCCGCCGCCGCCGGCGATGAAACGGCAGCGAGCAACAAGCACGTTATTGCCCGCAAGATGACGCCGGCCGAGATCGGTCTGGCCACTGACCTGACGCGACAGTGGCAACAAGCGCACGGCGCTTGACGGTGCCTTTAGGCTTAGCGGTGGATCACGATCAGTAACGCTTTCGCTTCGGTTTTTCCCGGATTGCGGATCGCATGCTGCTGGTCGGCCGGATAACGTGCCGTCGCGCCAAGCTTGACCTTCTTCTCCGCGGCGCCAACTTCAATTTCGATGGCCCCGTGCAGGAGTGTCAAATGTTCGACGGTGCCGGGATCGTGCGGCTGCGAGACCAGCTCGCCTCCCGGCGCCAGCGTCAATTCATACCACTCATATTTGCCGGCTAACTCCATTGGCCCCAGGATGCGTAAGACATAGCCGGCGTGAGGGCCGGGCAAAGTGGGAGTTTCGTGCGATTCGAGCAGGCGGATGGTCTCAATATGGCGTTGCGCGCTGGCCAATAGCTCGCCAATCGGCACGCCCAGCGCGTTCGCCAGGCGCCAGGTGATGGCAATTGTCGGGTTGGCCTTTTCTCTTTCGATCTGTGACAACATCGATTTCGATACCCCTGCGATGCGCGACAGATCCTCTAGCGTCAAGCCGCGCGCAAGGCGCAGCCGTTGCAAGGCGGCGCCCACTTCGGGCGGGGAATTGATCGAAACAGTTGTTTTCATCATCAGGCGGCTTGCCAAGTTCTATGAGTCTGGGTAATATCCGTTATATTGGATTTTAATTCAATATAACGGATTTCAAGAGCCGCACTGAAAATAAGCGTAACCTTTCGGGGGCAGCACGGGGCGCAAGTACGGTACAGCATAGTGTGGCGATCGGTCAAGCGCCGAAAACCAATGGATACAAGGACCAGCATGGGCGAGCAAGCAAAAGAGGTCTTTTGGGACGGGCTGCGGCGCAACCTCAATGGGTTGCGCCAGCAGGGACTATACAAGACGGAGCGCGTGCTTGCCTCGCGCCAGGGCGCCGAAGTACTCTGCGACGACGGCCGTACCTTGATCAATTTATGCGCCAATAACTACCTCGGCTTGTCTGGCGACCTGGAGACGCAGCAAGCGTCGATTGCAGCGACGGGGAAATACGGCTACGGGCTGTCGTCGGTGCGTTTCATCTGTGGCACCCAAACCGTGCACAAACAATTGGAACGAGCCATTGCCAGCTTTCTCGGTATGGAAGACGCGATCCTCTACGCGGCCGCGTTTGATGCTAATGGCGGGCTCTTCGAGCCGCTGTTCGAAGAGCCCGACGCGATTATTTCGGACGCGCTGAACCACGCTTCCATCATCGATGGCATTCGGCTGTGTAAGGCCGGCCGCTATCGCTATCAACACAACGATATGGCGGACTTGGAAAATCAGCTGCAAGCGGCAGCTGACGCCGGTAGGCGCCACAAGGTGATCGCCACCGACGGCGTGTTTTCGATGGACGGCACGATCGCCCAGCTTGGTAAAATCTGCGATCTGGCTGAGCACTACGGTGCGCTCGTCATGGTCGATGATAGCCACGCATCCGGTTTCATGGGCGCATCCGGTCGCGGCACGCACGAACACCATCACGTGATGGGCCGCGTCGACATCATTACCGGCACGCTGGGTAAGGCGCTGGGCGGCGCAATGGGCGGCTTCACCGCCGCGCGCAAGGAAGTGATCGACACCTTGCGCCAGAAATCGCGGCCTTACCTGTTCTCAAATACGCTGGCCCCGGCCATCGCCGGAGCTTCGCTATCGATACTGGAACGGCTGTCGAAGTCGACGCAATTGCGTGACCGCCTGCATGAAAACACGGCTTATTTCCGCAGCGCAATCGAAAACATCGGCTTCACCATCATGCCCGGCACCCACCCGGTGGTGCCGGTCATGCTGTTCGATGCCCGGCTCGCGCAGCAGTTCGCGGCACGCTTGTATGAATTGGGCGTTTTGGCGACCGGTTTTTTTTATCCGGTGGTACCGATGGGACAGGCGCGTGTGCGCGTGCAGCTGTCGGCCGCCCACACCCGCTTGCAGCTCGACCTCGCATTGGCAGCGTTTGCGCAGGCCGGCCGTGAACTAGGCTTGCTAAAGACTTAAAATCAAATCAGAAAGAACGGGCATGGAACGAATTTTGGTTATCGGCGCGAACGGGCAAATCGGCAGCGAACTGGTGGACGCGGTGGCGGCCCAGCATGGCACCCAGAACGTCATTGCCAGCGATATCGGCTCGTGCAACTTGCACGGCGCCCAGCGTTATATCCGCCTTGACGTGCTCGACAAGGACGAAGTGGCGTGCTTGATTGCGGCTGAAGGCATCACGCAGGTGTACCAGCTGGCGGCGATGTTGTCGGCGACGGGCGAGCAGGCGCCGCTGAAGGCGTGGACGCTGAATATGGACGGTCTGCTAAATATTTTGGAAGTGGCACGTCTGCGCGCGGCGATCGACAAGCCCTTGCGTGTGTTCTGGCCATCGTCGATCGCCGCCTTCGGCCCGAACACGCCGTCGTTGAACACGCCGCAAGTGACGGTGATGGATCCGACCACGATTTACGGCATCAGCAAACTGGCCGGTGAGCGCTTGTGCGAATATTATTTCGCCAAATACGGCATCGACGTGCGCAGCATCCGCTATCCGGGCATCGTCAGCTACAAAGCGGCGCCGGGCGGTGGCACCACCGATTATGCCATCGCCATTTTCCATGCCGCCTTGCGGCGCGAATGTTACGAATGTTTCCTCGGTCCCGACACGACACTGCCGATGATTTATATGCCCGATGCGATCCGCGCCACGCTTGAATTGATGGATGCGCCGGCGGCTCGGATCAAAATTCGCTCCGCCTATAACGTCGCCGGTTTGTCGTTCAGCCCGCGCCAGCTGGTACAGGCCATTGTGCGGGTCTTTCCCGATTTCAAGGTCTGCTACAAGCCCGATAGCCGCCAAGCCATCGCTGACACATGGCCGCACAGCCTCGACGACGCGAGAGCTTATGCCGATTGGGGCTGGCAGGCGCGAATTGGTATCGACCAAATGGTCGCCCACATGTTGGCCCATACGGAAGTCGGTCTGGGCGAGGTGGCGTGATCTAAGCGTCGCGGGCGCTTAAAGTTATAAGATAAACATCTGATGAAACAAACATTCAATGGACATGAGCGTATTTGATTTGTTTAAAATTGGTATCGGCCCGTCCAGTTCCCATACCGTCGGGCCAATGCTTGCCGCGCGCCGCTTCTTGCTCGAATGCGGCCCGCTGAACGGGGCGGTCGCGGTCGAAGTCGCATTGTACGGTTCGCTGGCGCTAACGGGCATCGGCCACGCGACCGATAAGGCCGTGATCCTTGGCCTGATGGGCGAGACGCCGCAAGATGTGCTGCCAGATCAGGTGGACGCCAAGCTAGCCGCAGCCGAAGCTGCGGGCCAGATCAGGCTGCTCGGAATACAAGCGGTGCCGTTCGCGCGCGCCAGCGGCCTAACCTGGCATACAACGGAGTCGCTGCCCGAGCACCCAAACGGCATGCGCTTTACCCTGAGGCTGGCCGATGGCAACTGCCTACAGCGGGTCTTCTATTCGGTGGGCGGCGGGTTCATTCATGCCGAAGGCGAGGCCCAAGCCGGGCCCCTCGACCAAGCGGGCGCCGCAGCGGCCGCAAAGGTCGCGTACCCCTTCGACACCATGGACCAGTTGCTAGAACATGGGCGGGCCAGTGGTTTGTCGATTCCACAGATGCTGCGCGCGAATGAATGCGTTAGGATCAGCAATGACGCGCTCAACGGGGGCCTCGATAAGATCTGGCAGGTCATGCGCAACTGCATCGCGCGCGGCCTGGAGACGCGCGGCCAGCTGCCGGGCGGCTTGCAGGTCCAGCGCCGCGCGGCCAAGCTATGGGCCATGGCGCAAAGCGCGCAGGGCGTTGCCAACGGTTGCAACGATTTGCCGCACGACGCCGTGCATAAGGTCAGCTTGTACGCGATGGCCGTCAACGAAGAAAACGCGGCGGGCGGGCGGGTGGTGACGGCGCCGACCAATGGCGCGGCCGGCATCATCCCTGCCGTGCTGCGCTATTACGTAGAAGACTGCCGCCCGATCGATCCGGTCACAGGCGTGCGTGATTTTTTGCTGACCGCGGCCGCAATCGGCATGCTGTGCAAGCGCAACGCCTCCATCTCGGGCGCCGAAATCGGCTGCCAAGGCGAGGTCGGCGTGGCCTGTGCGATGGCGGCTGCCGGCTTGGTCGCGGCGTTAGGCGGCAGCAACGAACAAGTTGAAAACGCCGCCGAAATCGGGATCGAGCATCATCTGGGCATGACTTGCGACCCGATCGGGGGCTTAGTGCAGATTCCCTGCATCGAACGTAACGGTATGGGCGCGGTCAAGGCCATCACGGCCGCCTCGCTGGCACTAAAAGGGGACGGCGCCCATTTTGTCAGCTTGGATGAAGTGATTGAAACGATGCGCCAAACCGGTGCTGACATGCAAGACAAATACAAGGAAACCTCCTTGGGAGGGCTGGCGGTTCACGTCATCACCGTCAATCACGCCGCTTGCTAGAGGACGGTTGGGAGGGCGCCCAACCCGACACAAACGGGCTCGAAACCGCCATCCGAATGGTTTTGGAGGCAAGCGCCGGAAACGGAAAAGGCGCCCGAGTAGTCAAGGAAGATGGGGCCGCACTATAATAGCTGCTCAATTGCAGCGCTTCCTTTAGCCCGCTAGCCAACCGGACCTTTCTATTTTATGCAATATGTGTCTACCCGCGCCGTAACGACAGGCGCCCAACCTTTTTCCGACATTTTGTTGGGCGGCCTAGCTCCTGACGGCGGCCTGTATCTGCCGATTTCCTATCCGCAGGTGAGCGGCGCCGAACTTAGCGCCTGGCGCGACCTGTCCTATGCCGATCTGGCTTTTGAGATTTTGAAGAAATTTGCGACCGATATCGCGCATGCCGACCTCAAGGCCCTCACGCAAAAGACCTACACCAGCGCCGTGTACCGCAATGCGCGCGAAGGCGAGAAGGCCAGCGACATCACGCCTTTGCGCGTGCTCGACAAAGGCGCGGCCGGCACCTTAATTTTGCAAGCCCTGTCGAACGGCCCGTCCCTCGCCTTCAAAGACATGGCCATGCAATTGCTGGGTAATTTGTTCGAATATACCTTGGCAAAACGCAATGCGGAACTAAATATTTTCGGTGCAACCTCGGGCGACACCGGCAGCGCCGCCGAATACGCGATGCGCGGCAAAGAGGGCATCCGCGTCTTCATGCTGTCGCCGCACAAAAAAATGAGCGCTTTCCAGAGCGCGCAAATGTTTAGTTTGCAGGACCCGAACATTTTCAACATTGCTGTCGAAGGCGTGTTTGACGACTGCCAAGACCTGGTCAAGGCTGTATCGAACGACCTGCCCTTCAAAGCGGCGCAAAAGATCGGCACCGTCAATTCGATCAACTGGGCGCGCGTCGTAGCGCAGGTCGTATACTACTTCCGCGGCTATCTGAGGGCGACATCGGACAATGCACAGATGGTCTCGTTTACCGTCCCGTCCGGCAATTTTGGCAATATCTGCGCCGGCCACATCGCGCGCATGATGGGGCTGCCAATCGACAAACTGGTGGCGGCAACCAACGAAAACGACGTGCTTGACGAGTTTTTCCGCACCGGCGTCTACCGCGTGCGCAAGGCGGGCGAGACCTACCATACCAGCAGCCCGTCGATGGACATTTCCAAGGCATCGAACTTTGAACGCTTTGTCTACGATCTCGTGGGGCGCGACGCCGTCCGCGTGCGGGCCCTGTTCCAGAAAGTGGAAAGCGGCGGCGGCTTCGACCTATCTGGCAAGCCGGGCAGTGACGGCGACGAATTCAAGCTGGTGGCTCGGTACGGCTTCAAATCCGGCAAATCGACCCATCAGGACCGCCTTAACACGATCCGTGACGTGGCCGACGACTTCGGCATCGTCATCGACACCCACACCGCCGACGGGATCAAGGTCGCGCGCGAAAATATGACGCCGGGGGTGCCCATGATCGTGCTGGAAACGGCACTGGCTGCAAAGTTCAACGAAACCATTCTCGACGCGCTGGGCGTCGATGCCGTGCGCCCGGCCGGATTTGAAAACATCGAAGATCTGCCGCAAAAATTCGTGGTGATGGCGCCCGACGTGGCGCAGATGAAAGCCTACATCGCAGCCAACACGGGTTTATAAGGCGGGCATGATGCAAAAAACGAAATCACATCCGATGTTGACGGTCCGGGAAGCCCTCGATTTCCTGTCGAACGCGGCGCGTCCGGTGGGCGCGACCGAACTCATCCCCACGTTGGCGGCAAACGGGCGCGTGCTGGCGCAGGCGCAAATAGCGACGATGAACGTGCCGGCGGAGGACAATACGCAAATGGACGGCTATGCGGTGCGCGCCGCCGATTGCGCCGGCGCGTCCGCCACGTTGGTCGTGACGCAGCGGATCGCGGCCGGTCATGTGGGGCAGCCTTTGCAAGCAGGAACTGCGGCGCGTATTTTCACGGGCGCCTTGATCCCGCAGGGCGCCGACGCCGTCGTCATGCAGGAACAGTGCCAGCTGAACCCGGGCGAGCCGCCCACGGTGACGATCAGGCACGCGCCGCGAGCGGGCGAGTGGATTCGCCGCATCGGCGAGGACATCACTGATGGGAGCGTGATCCTCGCCGCTGGAACCCGCTTGCGCAGCCAGGAACTGGGGCTGGCCGCGTCGGTAGGATTGGCCGAGCTGCCAGTATGGCGCCGCCTGCGCGTCGCCGTATTTTTCACGGGCAGCGAGTTGACGATGCCGGGCCAGCCATTGGGGCCCGGCGCGATTTACAATTCGAATCGTTTCATTTTGCGCGCCCTACTGGAAAATATGGGCTGCGAAATCAGCGACTACGGCATCGTCCCTGATGATTTAGGCGCCACGCGACTACTGCTGCGCACGGCCGCCGAGGGACACGACCTGATCATCACATCGGGCGGCGTGTCAGTTGGCGACGAGGATCACGTCAAGCCTGCGGTCGAGGCCGAAGGGCGCCTGAACCGGTGGCAAATTGCCGTCAAGCCGGGCAAGCCACTGGCGTTCGGGGAAGTCAAGCAGGCGTTTTTTCTGGGCTTGCCGGGCAACCCGATCTCGAGTTTCCTCACCTTCTTGCTGTTTGTGCGACCCTTCATCTTGCGTTTGCAAGGGGTCGCCGCCGCGGCGCTGGCGCCTCAAGCGTATGCCATGCGCGCCGACTTCGACTGGCCGAAAGCGGACCGCCGCAATGAATTTTTGCGCGCGAAAATCAATGCGGCTGGCGCACTTGATCTGTTTTCCAACCAGGGTTCGGGCGTATTGACGTCGGCGGTATGGGGCGACGGCGTGATCGATAATCCACCCGGACAGGTCATCAAAGCAGGCGACACGGTCCGTTTCATACCATTTAGCGAACTGCTCCACTAAGGCAGATGCGCCCGTCACGAGTGAGAAAAGTCAATGAACATTACCCTGCGTTTTTTTGCCGGCTTGCGCGAGAGACTTGGCCGGTCTGAGGAAGCGCTGCAGCTGCCGCCCAACTTGCGTACCGTAGGCGAGGTGCGCGGCTTTTTGAGTGCGCGCGGTGGCGTTTGGGGCGCCTTGGGCGAAGACAGTAGCTTGCGCATGGCATGCAACCAGGTCATGTGCGGCGCCGACACGCCTTTGACGGAAGCATGCGAAGTGGCGTTCTTCCCGCCGGTGACGGGCGGATAGCGCTGCCCCACTACAAGGTCGTGTTTTTGGATAGGCAATCCCTTTTTTCGTTCCCCCTGGTGCCCGGAGACCGTGGGCCCAATCTGCGCATCCAAAGCAAAACCAGGCCGCGGCCAATTGACCTGTTCGGGCATAAAACAAACGCCTTGAGCCGATCAACCCGGCCGCTGATGGTATCGGCCCGATAACGACGGCGCGCGTATCAAAGCTGGTCGCACCGTTTTCTGCTGCGTTTCTTGACCTTCACGCCCGAGGCCAGCGCGCATCCAGCCTCATGGCGCGGCGCGTCAACTGGCGCAATCACGTCGCCAAGATCAATGCTCTGACCGAGATTTGCTGCGGAAATGGGACGGGCAAATCGAAGACGCGCCGACCTTCAACGCCTTTAGCTGCGAATACGTCGCTAACCTGCTTGAAGCGCGGGCGCGGGTCCGCCCATTGCAATTGACGGGGCGCCAGGACTTGCTTGAGCTTGAAATGTCCAAACCGGACTTGTCACTTTACGCAGCTTCGCAGGCGGCTGGCGGCGTCAAGCGTGAAATGCATACATCTCTGAAACCTGCGATCCTTGCCGTCGTCGAATCCGGCTATATTTCCATCGATAAATTCGGCCCCGACTATCTATTTCAGATCATTAGTGCCAGAATTTAGCTCCACAATTGGTCATCGAAGCGCATTAAACTGAAGTTAAAAGCCGGACCGAAATCTGTAACGACAACAGTGCCCTCACGTCGGGCGGCACGGCCGATTGCTGCGCTACGTTGAAACAGCGCTTATCGTAGCGAGGGGAAAAAAGCTACCGCATCAAAGGTCAAATCGAAAATCTGAAGCCCCGCTAGCGTCGCCCCGGATGGGCGGCCCTGCCCATCCGGGGCAGCACTCCCGAAATTGGTATTGATCGTCGCCGCCAGTTGCAAAACCAGACTGCTGGCGCATTTCCGTTGCCGCTCAATCTTCTTGAACAACGTGCCTCGCATGCGCCAAGCTGGTCCCAATTGGGGGGCCGTGATCCAGCTCCACACGCCATATTTTCCAATAGCGCCAATATGCGACGGTGTCGTGAAAATAGTTGTGTCAACAAAAGCCATTGCTACCGGCAGTGATCGGGCGGTTAGACAGTTCGCGCTAGGCACTAATTATCTTGACACGAAGAATAACTACGGGGTAGTCTGGATAACTTCATCGCAAAAATGGCTAAGTTGGTGGAATCGCGATACCTGGAAGACAGAATTTGGGTAGGTTTGATAAAGTATGGCTGAATACGACGGATTTTCCACAGCATGCATGTTAACTCATAGGTGGCTCAATAATGCGAATTGGTGACCAATGGGTAATGAGCGCGCTATTGGCCAACATCGACGAGCAAGTTAGCCCAAGAGCGGGGGGCGCAGATGCTTGCCTTACTTCGCGCGCGTCGCCGGCGCTCCTGCTGTCAGCATTGATCCGCGCCCCTCACCGAAACCTTCATGTCGTCGCTTCGGCGCACGCCATCCCGTTCGGTCCGCTTGGCCCCGGAACGGCCGTGAACAAAGTGATGGCCATGATGGTTCGAGCGCGCTCGGACGCGAGGCGACCGTGCTGGCGGCGTGGAAGCATGAAGTTCCTTCCCTCTCTTGCCACCAGCGGACGCTTCGACGGCCATGGGCCGGTCATCTTCATTCACACTGTGAAAGCCGGCACTCTTCGTAGACATTCGGAAAGATCTTAGGATATGGTCGATGTGAACAATTGGGGAAAAGCAGCATTCGCGCCGAGGCGCATCGCACTTTTCGGCGCATCGGCAGTAGCCGGCAAGATTGGGCGGCTACTGCTCGACAACCTGTTAGCCAACCATTGCGCAGAAGTGGTGCCGATTCATCCGAGCGCCACGGAAGTGCTAGGTCAGGCGGTCTATGCGAGCCTAGCTGCTGTGCCCGGATTGATCGATCTTGCCGTTGTCGTGACACCGGCCGGCGCCGTCCTGCAGGTCGTTGAAGATTGCGCAGTTGCCAAGGTGCCGGCGGTAATCGTGTTGAGTGGCGGATTTGCAGAGACCGGAAGGGTGGGCGCCGCGTACGAGGCCGACCTCGCTCGGGTAGCGCGCGCCAACAATCTTCGCCTCATCGGGCCCAACTGTTTCGGGCTTATCGATACGCATAGCCGGCTGAACGCCTCCATGGCGATGGGCTTGCCCGCGGCCGGCGGGGTTTCGCTCTTCACACAGAGTGGCTCTTATGGGATGGCAGCCTTCTCGCGATCGAAGGAAGGAGCCATCGGTTTCGCGAAGGTCCTTTCCGCCGGCAACAAGGCGGACATCAATGAAGTCGATGCCGTCCGCTTTTTCGGCCAGGATCCGCACACGCGTGTGATCGCGCTGGTGCTCGAATCGTTGGCCGACGGACCTGGACTAGTTGCTGCGTTGCGCGCAGTAACGCCACATAAGCCGGTTGTAATTCTCAAGACCGGCCGTAGTCGCGCCGGCCAGCGGGCGGCATCGAGCCACACTGCGGCCTTGGCGCAAGACTTCGCTGTCGCGCGCGCTGTCTTGCGCCAAGCCGGCGCGATATTGGTTGATGATGGACTGACGCTGTTTGATGTCGCAGCCGCGCTAGATCGACAACCGCCATTGCGCGGCGCCCGCGTCGCGATCATCAGCAACTCGGGTGGAACCGGAGTAGAGCTTGCCGATTTGTGCGATTCAGAAGGACTTGAGGTACCGATGCTCTCTCCCGGGCTTCGCGACGCAATCGCTTGCAATTTGCCTGCGCACGGGTGTGCGGCCAATCCCATTGACGTGACCACCGCATGGCAACGTTTCCCGACGATGTACGGGGAGACCATGCGCGCATTGCTGGCAAGCGATGAGGTCGATGCGGTCGTCCCAGTACTGTTGCAGAGATCGGCGCTGGATGAAGGCGTCATTGACGCGGTGATCGCCCGGTCACAGGCTGCAAGAGCCGCAGGAATTGCGAAACCGGTGCACGTGTGCTGGGCCGCGCCGGGCGAAGGCGAACCGCTGCGGAAAAAGCTGCTGGCTGCCGGGATCCCATGTCACGATTGGGCAGCGCGCACGGCGCGGGTACTCGCTCACTGCCAGGCCGTTGCGCCTGATGTACCGCCCGCCGACGTGGGAGCCGCGCTGCCGCCCCCGGGAAACGTTCCCCCCGGGGGGTGGCTGGCGCCTGAACAGCTATTTCCGCTGCTGGCCTCGTGGGGCTTGCCGCTGATGCCATGGCGGCTCGTCGCGGATGCCGAGGCTGCAGTAGAAGCAGCTGTGGCGACTGGTTTCCCGGTGGTGCTCAAGGCAGTCCGCCCGGGTCTTGTTCACAAGACGGAAGCGGGAGCCGTCCGGCTCGCCCTTGCGAACACAGAATCTGTGCGCGAGGCTTTCACCGACTTTTGGCGAATGTTAGGTCCTGGACCAGCGTTGCTTCAGCGACAGGCCGAGCGTGGCGTGGAGCTGATGCTAGGTACTGTGCGTGATCCCACTTTTGGTCCCGTGCTGGTCTGTGGGCTCGGTGGCATTTGGACCGAAGCCCTCAACGACATTTCGATGCGTCTGTCCCCCATTAGCGCCAGCGAAGCCGAGCGCGCAATTGGTGAGCTGCGAGGTCGCAGCCTGTTAGACGGACTGCGTGGCACCGAACCCGTTGACCGCAAGGGCATGAGTGAATTGATGGCGAAGGTGTCGGCATCAACTGCCCGCGCGCCTTGGTGCCGCGAGCTCGATCTCAACCCGGTCATTGCGAACGGGAATTGCTTTGTCATCGTGGATGCGCGCATGCGTGTAGAAAAGTTTGAATCGTGAACAGTGCACCGTCAAATGCAAGGTCTGATGCAGCGTTGCCGAGTAGTTCGAAAAGGTCCGCAGCTCGCCCTGAATGCCTATTTACGTTCCTGTGAAATTAAACGATCCAATTCATTAGTTTGGAAGTTGGCCATCCCTAAGGAAACCCACCATGAGGCACGTTATTCGATTTCTTTCCTTCGCAACCATGCTCATTGCGATGCTATCCGTCCACAATGCACTTGCACTCGAAAAAGTTCGTACCTACACGCAGACCAATTACCCTGGCTTTATTCAGTTTGCGGCAAAAGAGCTGGGCCTGTTCACGAAACATGGAATCGACCCGGACCTGCACTTCTTTCCCAGTGGAGCACCCATCGTCCAAGCCGCCGCAGCCAAGGAGTGGGACATTGCCTTTCTTGGAGCGCCGCCGGCGGTGATCGGCTCAACGTCGCTAGGCATGATAACAATCGGCATCATATACAATGAAGCCGCGCAACACATGTTGATAGGGCGCCCGAATTACGTTGCTGCGGCGCTTACTAATCCGGCGTCGCTAAAGGGGGCCAAGATATTCGTGACCACGCTTTCCACTGGGCACTACATGACCGAGGCTTGCTTGCGCAAGTTCGGGATCGCCACGAATGATGTTTCGATTATCCCCAGTGACCAGACTTCCTCGCTGTCCGCGTTTGCGGTCGGCCAAGGGGATCTGATACAGGCTTGGCCACCGTTTACTTCCGCCCTGCTGGAACGTGGCAACCGCGTTCTGTGCGATGGACGCCAGGCAGGCAGCAAAATCGCCACCGTTTGGGTGACTACCAAGGAATTCGCCGCCAAGCGCCCGGACCTCATTGTCAAATGGTTGCAAGCGAACGGCGACGCAGTAAATTGGGTCAGGCAGGATGCCGCTAGAACCACAGCAATGTATCGAAAATTCATGGCGTTCACTGGCCAAACTGCGACCGAGGCGACGCTAAAAGAAACCGTCCGCTACGTAATGACGGCCGAAACGTTAAAGGATCAAATCAAGTACATGACCACTTCCGATGGGTCCAAGTCTTTCATCGTTGACATGTATGAGGAAATCGCACGGTTTTTCATTCGGAATGGCCGCATGAAAAAAGTTCCAGACTTCCGCTCGGTCGTGGACGTTTCATTCCTAAAAAAAGCGGCACAGCCAGGATGACCCGCGCGTCTAGAACAACAATGAGTCTTGAAAATATGACTCCAATCCCGAAGCACGTCGAGCGAATAAACGGGGCAGTCGCATCACCCGAGCGCGATAACGACGTCCAATTCGAACACGTCTCTCTGGAGTTTGCTGCGACCAAGCGCAACCGTCCTACATTGGCCGTCGACGACTTCACGCTAAATATTGCTGCAAGTGAGTTTCTGGTTATTGTTGGACCTTCAGGCTGTGGCAAAAGCACTATTTTATCGATGGCGGGTGGCTTAACCGTTCCGACCTCTGGCAGAGTCTTTCTCGGCCAAGAGTCGGTTCGTGGCCCGGGCCCGGACAAGGCCATTGTTTTCCAGAACTTCTCGCTTTTTCCTTGGAAGAGCGTGGTTGAAAACATCGAATTTGGCTTGATTTTGAATGGCGTGCCGGCCGTCGAACGCCGGCGCCGCATCGATTACTACCTTCCGATCATCGGATTGAGTGGTTTCGAGAACCATTTTCCCCGACAATTGTCAGGCGGAATGCAGCAACGGGTGGCAATTGCACGCAGCCTAGTACTCAGACCGCGGTTGCTTTTGATGGACGAACCATTTGCGGCCCTCGACGCGCAGAACCGTACGGTCATGCAGGAGGAACTTGTGCGCCTGTGGTTGGAGTACAAGCCGACAGTGATTTTTGTGACGCACAGCGTCGAAGAGGCGGTATTTCTCGCCGACCGTATTGTCGTCATGAGCCGCCGACCAGGACGAATCAAGGAGGTGATCGATGTGGGAAAATTCACCGGCGCCAAGCATTGGCGCGAAACACCGCTCGACCAAGTGCTGCGTAGCGGCGATTTTCAGGATCTTCGCGCGAGGGTCTGGGACCTGATCCGTGACGAGATCGTGATCGAATAGGGAGGCGCGCTTGAAAGTTACAAGATTTCTGGTCGGCTCGGCGGGCGTCGCGGCGGTGTTGACCGCCTGGTGGGTGGTCAGCACACTCGAATTGGTCAGTCCGTTCATCCTGCCATCCCCGATGGCCGTTGTCGACGCCACGCGGCGGTTAAGCGGCGGCTATTTGGGCTCGTCACTTGTGGCTCATCTAGAAGCTAGCCTTTCGGTCGTGCTCACTGGTTACCTTGCTGCGGTACTGGTGGGCGTGTCACTGGGAGTGGCGATGGCATGGCTGCGGCCACTCGACGTCATGTTCGGGCCGCTGATTAGCATGTTGCGACCGATACCGCCGCCCGCTTGGATTCCGCTGGCCATACTGTGGTTCGGAATCGGCCTGCAGGGAAAGGCATTTGTTGTGTTTGTGTCGACCATAACGCCGTGCCTCATCAATTCTTACGTGGCCATCAAGCAAGTGCCTCCAAGTCTTGTCAGCGCCGCGCGCACCTTAGGTGCAAGCCGGACCGATCTGCTGTTTCGCGTCGCCGTTCCATTCGGCCTGCCGCTGATCGCGAACGGCATGCGAATTGCACTGGGCACTGCCTGGGCCACCGTCGTTGCCGCCGAACTTGTCGTGGCGACAGCGGGGTTCGGCTTCATCATCATGAGCGGTTATCGCAATTTTGAGTCTGACATCATGGCCGCCGGCATCGTTGCGGTGGCGCTGACGGGGTTCGTGATCGACTTGCTCTTCCAACAAGCTGAGAAGCGTATCTTCGACTGGTGCGCCGGTGAGTAGCGTGCCTGTAGCGACTGGCCCGGGCATGACTTCCCGGTTTCGGTCGGCTGCATTAGGCCATGTTGGCGTCGCATTCTGGCTCGTAATTTGGCTCGGCATTTGGTGGGTTTGCGTCGTAGCTACAGGAGTGTCATCTGATTTCTTGCCCTCACCGTGGCAAGTCGCACAGAAATTGGTATGGCTAGCCCAGAGCGGTAACACGATTGGCGACGGCACGCTGTGGGTCCATGCCTGCTGGAGCGTTTTGCGCTTCCTTTCAGGTTTTTTATTGGCTTTGGCGATCGGGGTCCCGTTGGGGTTACTCATGGGGCAGTTCCGCCTTGCCGACAATCTGCTGACTCCACTTTTCAATGCGTTCCGTAATGTTCCTCCAATTGCGTGGGCCCCGTTTGCGCTGTTATGGTTCGGTGCAAGCTTCGGGTCGCAGACTTTCGTTATCTTCACAGCAGCGCTGCCGCCGATCCTGATGAACTCCTATCGGGCCATACGGTTGGTGGATGACGGGCTCATCAAAGCCGCGCGAATGCTGGGAGCGGGGCCGGGCACGGTGTTGTTTCGTGTCGGCCTGCCGGCCTCTATGCCACTCGTTGTGGCTGGTGCGAGGATCGGTGTTGCGAATGGGTGGCTGGCGCTTATTGGTGCAGAAATTATTGCAGGTCCCGGCGCTTTGACAGGATTGGGGTTCCTGATCCTCGTCGGGCAGCAGAACTTGCAAGCTGTCTTTTCGATCAGCGCGATGGTGGTAATCGGTCTTATTGGCGCGCTGTTCGACCACGCGATGGTCAAAATTGAGCGCAAGTTCACCTGACTTTGGCCATTGGGCGCCTGTGGGCCAGTGCGTGTCCACGTATTCCCCTTCCTAGTCTGGCCTCGCTGCGCAGCAACATGTAGGCGCAAGCCGACCTTGCCCTGGGTTATCACAAGCCTACCCACCAGAAATGTGCAGAAGCTTCCCAAGCTTACGACGAGGGTTCGATTCCCTTCACCCGCTCCACTGACGAATGCCCGGTTTCTTTTCTGCTTCACAAAACTACTTTGTAGGGCCGACGATCTGCCCCCGGCCCAGGTAATGGCGCTGCGTCGTTTCACGCTGCCATGGCCAATAAATCGCTCGCAGCCTGTTCGCCGCGCATGTCAGAAGTGTCATAGGCAGCCTTGGTGCGCAGGTCATAGAAATGGAGCGCCTCGATTTTCCGCAGCCATCAGCGGGCACGTTTTCGCTGAAGCTGCTCTCTCGTCGAAGCGGTTACGCAGAACCGGGCCGGTAAGTCGCTTGCCCTGCGAGTTGACCAATAATGCCGCCGTCACAATTTTGTACTCCTTCTTACGTGCGCTAATCCGTCCAATCAGTTCGCCAACTCGCCAATAATTGCAATACGTAAAGGGGCTGCTTGGTCTTTGCCTGTGTGACAAACAAATGGCCGTCGACGATGTCGTGTTCGGTCATGTTGAGGGCGTGGCCGGGTCGCTGGCCACGCGCGTGGTTTGCCGGCACGCCGGCGACAACAAGGCAGGTCGGTGGCGCCAGCCGCAAGGCGCCATCAGGCGTGGTCATGACACAGCGGCACAACCCGTTTTTCAGCTCCGTTTGCAGATCGATCTTTTGTCCTCATGACGTTGACCGCATTGTGCATTTAACTTCGAACGGTTACCCAAAAAGGATTGCATCAAGTCTTGCCGCGACCTCATCATTGATTTCTTGAGGCACCCTTTCTTTGAACTTTGCTTTACGAATACGCCAGTCAAGTCCTTTCAACTGGTGGCAATGCACGGCTCCTTGTGTCTCGGTTCCACAACCCATCAACGTAACGACAGTGCCATACGTTCTAGCCGTCGCAGCCTGCCCTTGGGAGATAGGGCAAATCATCGCTAAGCCACGGCTATTGAACAGTTTCGGACTCACAACCAGCCCAAAATGCGGGCCCTTCATTTCTTGCCCGGAAGCTGGATCGAAGTTTAAATGCACGATGTCTCCACGGTCTGGTACGTAAACCATTAAGTCGCTTCCTTGCCAACAGACGCCATTTCATCCCAGCCCTCAACGCGCGGAAGTTTTGTTGGCATTTCAGCCATTAAATCTTCCAGCTTGTAGCGAGGCCGGTGTTGCACGTTCACGGTCATTTGCGCTCCGGCTACAAACAGATCGACTTGCGAGCCCTCTTGCAAATGGTTCTGCTCAATGAAAACTTTCGGCACCGTCATTACCAGCGATCCGCCAGCCCGCCTTAATGTTTGCAACATGGTAGGACTCCAATGGACTTAAGTTATCCTATTTTAGTAGGATTTTATGTTTTACGCAAGTAGGATATTAACGACCTACCGAACCATTCTGAACGTCAGGATTGTTCGTCAGCAGTTTCGGCGCCTGTTTAGCATGGCGGCGCGCCACAGGCTGATCAACAATGGAGCCGTTGTACGGTCTTCAACCGCGTTAGAGTCGTCGAGCGGCGCGTTGGCTGGCGCATTGAGGCTGGCTTGCAGCAGGGGCCTTAACCTTAGGAAGTGCCAGACCATGTCCCAAAAATCCGCGCCACAAAATCATGTTGACCCGCCCAATCTTACGACGAGGGTTCGATTCCCTTCACCCGCTCCAATGAGAATCGCCTGATTTCTTATTTTTTTCCGCTCCACAAAACCCGCTTTTGGCGGCAACGATTTCTCCTTGCGCGAGTACCCGGGTGCGTGGCGCCGCCGAAATCAGATCATCCTGGACCAGCGCGTCGTGCGCTATTTCAAGGTCGCGCGCACGGTGCGCAGAGCACCGTGCTCAGCACGAGGCCGCCCAAGCCCGGCACCACCTTCCGTAAGATCACAAAGCAGCGCTACGTGATCGCCAGCGACCATAAGGGCGATGCCATGTATTGTTTGAACAAATGATCGCACGCGGTTGCCAGCGTAGGTGCTTGAGCGCCCTAAGGACCGGTCCATGAATGGTCGAGAAGCGCCTTGAGCAGAGGGCAAGTCAGTTTACGAGATTGCCCCGGTCTACCTCAAGGAGGAGGCCGCATCGAGGCCATGTTCACGATGTTTTTCTTCGCGCCGACAGTGCAGATGCTGATCGTGCGCGCACTGCGCGGCGCGACGCGAGCATATTGACGAGTTACCACTCCCGAGCAGCGGCAGTGCGCGTGCCCGACCACCAAGCAGGTCCCTGTGCCTGTTTAGCATGACGGCGAGCGTCAGGCTGATCAACAATGGCGCCGTTTGTGTAGGTCTTCGACCGCGCCAGAGTCCGGCGTGTACATCAACGTCATTGCCAGGCCCACCGTGCGCGGCGCCCATTTGTGCTGGTTTATTCTGGTTGGTTCACATCATCAAATTTAAAATCCGTATTTCACTTTCAAACTGTTGTTGTCCGACGAAGGTCGCTCGGAGCGAAACGCCGCGCGGCGCCATGCTCATTTGCGCCCGTGCGGCGGATCGGCGAAAAGTGCTGGCTCGCCGCCCGTGTGGAGGAAGATAACGGGACCGCGACCAGCGAAGCGACCGGCTGCGGCGAGCGCGGTGAGGCCCGCGAAGGCTTTTCCAGTGTAGGTCGGATCGAAGAACACTCCCTGCAATCGCGCCGCGCTCCTGATGGCGGCCTCTCCATCTGCCGTCGGTACTCCATAGCCTTCGCCGATGAAGCCTTCATGCACCACGACCTCGGCCTCGCTCAGCAACGCAGGCATGCCAAGTAGCTGTGCGGCTTCTGCGGCGAGCGCAGCGACACGCACGCGCACTTCGGACGGGGGACGACTAACGGTCACTCCCTCCACCTGCCAAGCGGCACCGAGGAGTGCCGAACCCAACAGCCATCCCGCGAACGTCGTTCCCGAGCCGACTGCGAGCACAATCGCACTCGGTCGAAGCCCAAGCGACTCGCACTGCAGATAGAGCTCCCGCGCCGCGAGCACATGCCCAAGCACACCGAGCGCGCAGGCTCCGCCGCGCGGGATGGTGTAAGGGTGGTGTCCGGCCGTCCTTAGCTCGGCGGCGACTTCGGCGATTGCAAGGTCGACATGCATGCGATCATAGTTTTTCGTAAAGCGCGTCTGCCCGCCAAGCATGCGCGTCAAAAGCAAATTGCCTTGCGCAACGGGGGGCTCGTCACCCCAATATACGGCGATCGATTCGAGCCCGCCATGGGCGGCGGTTGCCGCTGTCGCGCGCACATGGTTCGACTGTGCGCCGGCGCCTGTCACGAGCACCGTGGCCTTCTTCGCCTTGGCGTCGGCGAGGAGAAACTCAAGGCCACGCACCTTATTGCCGCCAAAGCCGAAGCCGATCAGCTCGTCGTGTTTGATCCACAGATCAGGCAGCCCTATTGCCCGTGCGAGCCGTGGGGCTGGAGTCAGTGGCGTGGGCAGCAGGCCGAGGCGCTGGCGGGGGAACCCGTCAAGACGGGTGAAAGCTTGTGTACTCATGGTTCTTCTGCAAGCACACGATCAACCATGGCGCCGCACAGTCCCGTGTGAAAAGTGTAGTCGAGAAGCAGTTCGAGCTCACCTTCGCCGAACGCCGCGCTGATCACCGCGTTTGCGCGCACCGCCTCGATCAAGGTCTGATCGCGCTCCCGCGCCACAATCGATGTTTCGTAGAGCAGTCGATGCGCCGCATCGCGCCCCAACTGCGGGGCGAGTGCGAGCATGATCGCCTCGGAGAGCGCGAAACCGCCGCTCGCTTCAAGATTGGCGCGCATTCGAACTTCATCGACCTCGAGGCTCGACGCGAGCCCCTTAAGCAGCTCGATGACGCGGCTAGCTAGCATGGTCACCTCGGGTATCGCATGCCACTCGGTCTTCCAGGAACGTCCATCCCGCTCATGATCGTGGACCAGCCCCTCGAGCATCGCTGCACCGAGATGGCGCACGATGCGCGACAGCGTGCCTAGGTGCTCGCCGATCTCCGGGTTGCGCTTGTGGGGCATCGTAATGCTGCCGATCGTGCCGGCGACGAAGCCCTCTTTGACCTCGCCGATCTCCGTGCGCTGCAAATTGTAGACCTCATGTCCAATCCGATCAGCAGTGCCGGTAACTAGCGTTAGCAATGTGCACCATTCGGCGAACACATCGCGGCTAGTGTTCCACGAGACAACGGGCGCCCGCAGCCCCAGCCGTTCGGCGAATTGCCGCTGCAGGTCGAGACCACGCGGCCCCAGCGAGGAAAGGCTACCAACCCCTCCCGAGAGCTGCGCGACGTCCATTCGAGCCGCGATCTCGCGCAAGCGCCGCCGATGACGACGAACTTCGGCGAGCCAGCCGGCAACCTTAAACCCGAAGGTGATCGGCAAGCCGTGCTGGCCGTGGGTGCGCCCGGCCATAACCGTGTCGCGGTGGCGCCGGGCGAGCATCGCTAGCGCGCAATCCACCTCTTCAAGATCGCGCTCGAGGATGCGGCGCGCCTCGCGCAGCGCGATCATCAACCAGGTATCGGTGACGTCTTGGACGGTCGCCCCTGAGTAGACCCACCGCGCAGAGTTCGGCGTCAAGCGCCTCTGTATGGCGCGGATCAAGCCCTGGGTGGAATGGCCGCTTTCCTCCCGGCCGCAGCGGACCTCTTCGAGGAATTCGTCGTCAACGGTAAGCGTGCGGCAGACTTTGGCGATCAGAAGCGCAGCATCCGCAGGGATGAGATCATATTCGGCTTCAACCTCAGCGAGCACGGCGAGAATCTCCAGCCAGGTCTTGGTACGGGGAACCTCATCGAATAATTCTTTCACCGAGCGCTTGCTCCAAAGGCTCCCAAAGACGACACAGTCGATCATTGTGGCGGCCATCACGGTTCCTTCACAGTCTGCTGCGTTGCGGCAAGCAGACTCGCGCGGGCACTTTCGGCGTGCTCCGTGACAACTTGCAGCCATGCGGCGCCGATGGCGAGCTGGGCGCGACATTCGGCAATCATCTCAGACATCGGGGCCGCGGCCGCCCCCCCCGGAGCGCGTCGTGCAGCGACGGCGGCGCGCGGATCGAGTGCGGTGGCGAGAGTTGCAGCATCGATATTTACAATTTGACCAAGCACAGCCTCGGCCGCCCGTTCTACATCAGCCGGCGTAAGCGATGCTGGAACACGGCGCTCTTCGTGCAGTGTGCGAGACAACCGGCCCACGACGCGGTGCGCGGCGCGATAGTCGAGGCTAGCCTCGAGTACCAGAGTCTCGGCAAGGTCGGTGGCGAGCACAAAGCTGCGCTCCAAAGTGCGGGCGGCGTTGTCTCGCGAAAGAGATAGGCCGCCTAGCACCGCTCGCATCAGCTCGGCGGCGCCAGCCGCGAGCGTAAGGGCGCGAGGCAACTCGCCGTAGGCGAGCAGACGGTTATCCATTTGACCGCTGGGCGTTCGTCCGGAAGCTGCCATCGCGGCCTGGATCCCGATCGCCTGATTTGCCGCGGAACGTACATACGCGAGAGCAAACGGGTTTTTTTTCTGGGGCATGATCTTGCTGGCGCGGGCCTGATCGTCGCCGAGTTCAATTACGCCAAACTCAACGGTGGCGAAAACCATCAGATCCTCTGCCAGCCGATCGAGATTAACCAGCGCCGCGACGACGAGCGAGAGTCCCTCAATGGGGCCGTCTGCCTGCCACATCGCGTCGCGCGCATGCGGCACGATGTCAGCGAAGCCGAGCAACTCGGCAATGCGTCGTCGATCGGGTGCGAGGCGAGAACCGTTGGTACTCCCACAACCGGCCGGGCTGCGGTCGAAACGCCCGTAAAAGGCGCGGGCACGTTCGATGTCGCGCAGTAAAGCATAGGCAAAGCCCAGAAGATAATGTCCGAAACTCGTAGGTTGCCCGGCCTGGAGATAGGTATAGTCCGCAACGAGCGCCTCCCGATGAGCATCGGCCTGTGTCACGATCTCGTCGGCCATCGAAATGAGTGCGTGCACCAGCCCCAGTACACGCTCGCGAACGACTAGATGAAAGGCGGTGGTGATGGCTTCGCGCCGGGCCCGTCCGGCTCCAAGCCAGCCCGCAGCCGGCGTACGGCTCATCAACCAGGCTTCTCGGTTGGTATACAGGTCGCCGTGCGAAGGATCGAGCGAGAGCGCCTCAGGGTGCTCGTGAAGTTCAAGAAGTGCCGCCAGGAGAGCACGGCCCGCGGCGCGAGGCAGTTTGCCACTTTCGACTAATGCGAGAGTGTAGGCGAGATCGACGAACCCCATCGCTTCGCTAAGGGGGCGCTGGTTACGAAGTTCCTCTGCGAAGGCGTGCGCGACAAGCTCCGACGCTGGCAGTGAGGCCAGTCGTCCGCCAATTTCGAGCGAAGACCCGGCCCCAATGTCATCGGCGCGGCGGCACTCTTGCTCAGCGCCCTCCATCCAAAGCCTCCTTGGTCGGCCCGCCCTCGACCTGATCGGGTATCCACTGCCTCGATTGCGCCAGTGCCTCGGCGATCGGCTTTAGTGTCTCAAAGCGGAGCCCGAGACGCAATGCTTCCAATGCTAGCACGCTGTTGGGCTCGATGTTTCCGAGACCGACGTTCACGCCGAACCGTTCAATGAGCGCGGTTTGCTGGTTCTTGAGCGGTGCCTCCCAGATCAAGCGTTCGACCTGGTCGCCCATAATCCGGGCGAAGGTGTCTAGCGAGTCGGCAGCGATTTTGCCCTGGTCGTCGTAGACGCCTACGCTTTTACCGCATTCGCGTCCTTCGACGATCACCCAGCGCGCGCCCCACTCGAGGTCTTGTAACGCCGCCTCTGCGAGCTCATCAAGGGGAGGCTGCGCTTCGGGATCCTTCTTGCCCACCTCGGTAATTGGCACCAGGCCCGCGTTGATGGCGCAGTCGATGACACGCTGGCGCCGGAACGCAGGCAATTCAATGGTGCCGTCCGATATTTCGACTGCCGTGAAACCGGCTTCAATGGCGCGCGCCATGTAGACGCGGCAGTGGTGCTGGAGAATAGCGGCCTCGAACAGCGTGCCGCCGGGACAGGTAAGGATCTTGCGCGCATTGATAAGGGCAAGCTTACGCGCGAGCACTTCCCTCTGCACGAAGACCGAAGTGCCAAAGCTGAGCTTCCAAAGGTCGATGTAGTCGCCCGCAATTTCAAGTATATCCGCCGTGGCGGCGACGCCAAGCCCCGTGTCGATGATCATCGTTAGACCGAGCGAACGCGGGGATGCGGAGCGTTCCCGGCTCAGCTTTGCAATGACGGCCAGGTCTCCCCAATGACTATCGAGCATGATTGTCCTCTTTGAAAAGCTGGCGGAGTGCATGCTCCACCATCACCAGATCGGTACCCCACGGAACCACCATCACCTGACCGTCGCGCTCGATATCAAACTCGAGAAGACAACATTTAAGCAGCGTGGGCTGACCACGCTGACCGGCAATTTGCCGCGGGCACATTTCGACGCGTGGCGGCTCGTCGCCATAATAGTGACGATGAAATTGGAGACTCCGTTCGCAACCAACGAGTACCCAGTCGCGGCGTTGCGCGGGGCGCTCGTCGAGGAAACTCACATGCGCGCCAAGCTGATCGAGCCCGCCCGAACGGCACGGGACCAGATACTCCTTGGCTGGTATTTGTCGCGCCAGCTCGACCAGCTCGATCCGCTCAAGTTCCACGCGAATGGGCGGAAGATCGGCATAGCTCAAGACGTGCTTGACTAGATTGAAGAGCTTGGGTGGTTCAGGTGGTGCAACCTCCACCACCCGCAGCACAAGCGGGTCGGGGTGATGAATGAAGTTAATGTGGTCATACAGGCCCCACACAACCAAGGTCCGATCGGCACCGACGCCGCAGCGGTGCGCGAGCTCGGCTAGCGCCGAGCGGTTGGCGCAGTCGGTTTGCGGATCCTTGGCGAAGACGCTGGTGTCGGGCAGCGCAAGCACTTCCACCGCTGTGATCGGCGAGAACAGGGCCTCATCGTCGGTGCGCGCGATCGAGACGATGGCCAGTTCGCTGGCCTCAACATTGCCTCTGTGCAGCACGATGAAGTTGGTGCGGCGGTAAGCCTCGCGACCGAGAAGGTGCGCGCTGATCGCCGCCTCGGTCATCGGTCCCGCGTACGGCTGCACGCTGACCTGGCGGTAGGGCAGAGGCACGACGTTGCGCTGCTGGCGGAAGGAAAGGGTCGATGTCGGCATCGTCGGCTCCATCATTTAATGGCAGGCGAGCGCGAAGCGGCGCTCCTGGTCGCCCGCGCGTATTTCCTT
>PKWL01000109.1 GCA_003133225.1 Janthinobacterium sp. | reverse complement strand
TGCGCTGCAAGGCCGCGGCGCTAGGCGCGTCCAGCAGGCGGTCAAAGTTGAGCATGCCGGGTGTGGGCTCCGCGCCCATCCTGACGACGATCTTCAATTCCGGCAGCAAGGACAAATTCAAGGCGCCCGGCACGGCGGTCGCGATGTCGGGAACCACGCTTTGCAAGATGGCAAGATAGTCGCTCGTTTTAAATCGCGGCGCCAAAATGAGCGCGCGGCATTGCGCTTTCTTCAACGCGTATTCCAACTCGGAGCGCCGGTAAGCGGGATTGATCGTCACCAGAATCAAGCCGAGCTTGGCCGTGGCAAATTGGGTCAAGACCCATTCGCTGCAGTTTTGGGCCCAGATGCCGACCCGGTCCCCCGGGCACAATCCGGCCTCGAGAAGATTAGCCGCTAACGCCTCCACCTTTTCCTTGAACTGACGATAGCTCCAGCGGATGTTTTGATGCACCACCACGAGCGCCTCGCGCTCGGGATACCTTGCCGCCACACCATCAAAATACACGCCGATCGATTCCTCGATCAGCGCCACCTGTTTATCTCCAGTCACATAGCTCAATTCGAGAGGCATATAAAGTTCCGATAAAGATCGGGCGCCGTCCAAGGCGCCCGAATTAGCTGCAAAATCTACTTAGCGCGCCTTACACCGACATGATCACCGACTTCGACTCCGTATACGCATCGAGGCAGGCCTTGCCCATTTCGCGCCCGAAGCCCGACTGTTTGAAGCCGCCAAATGGCATCGCGCTGTCGAGGATGCTATGACAGTTGACCCATATGGTGCCAGCCTTGATTTTCGGAATCAGGCGATGCACGCGCGACAGATCGTTCGACCAGATGCTAGCGCCCAACCCGTAGGGTGTCTCGTTGGCCCAGGCTGCCACTTGATCGAGATCGTCGTACGGCATCGCGACCAACACGGGGCCAAAGATTTCTTCGGCCACCACGCGCATTTTCGGATTCACGTCAACCAAGACCGTCGGCTTGACGAAGAAGCCGGTGCTGCCCGAACGGGCCCCGCCGGTGGCCACGGTGGCCCCTTGTTCGATGCCCGAGCCGATGTAGGAGACCACCCGCTCCATCTGCACACGCGAGACCAAAGGCCCCAGCTCGTTGGCCGGATCGAGGCCATGGCCCACTTTCATCTTGCCGGCGATGTCGGACAGGTCGCTAACGACGCGGTCAAAGTTCTTCTTGTCGACATACAGGCGGGAGCCGGCGCAGCAGACCTGCCCGGCATTAAAGAAGATGGCTTGCGCGGCGCCGGCGGCGGCGACCGCCGGATCACAGTCATCGAGCACGATGATGGGCGACTTGCCGCCCAGTTCGAGCGAGATGCGCGTCATGTTGGCGATCGCGGCCGTGCCCACCATTTTTCCCACTACCGTGGAGCCCGTGAAGGTGATTTTGTTGATGCCGGGATGGCTAGAGAGGGCCGCACCGGCTGAATGGCCGAAGCCGGTCACGATATTGACCACGCCGGCCGGATAGCCCGCCTCTTCGATCAATTCGCCCAGGCGCAGCGCCGACATGGGTGTTTGCTCGGCCGGCTTAAGGACGACGGTGCAACCGGTCGCCAACGCCGGGCCCAGTTTCCAGGCCGCCAGCAGGAGGGGAAAGTTCCAGGCCACGATGGCTCCGACTACGCCGACGGGCTCCTTGCGCGTGAATGACACGAAAGTTGCGGCCGGCGCGAATGGCGCCGACAAGTCGTTGGTCGAGCCCTCGATCTTGGTCGCCCAGCCCGCCATGTAGCGGAAGAAATCCACGGTCAGGGCGACATCGACGTAGCGCGCCACCATCACGGATTTGCCGTTATCGATGGATTCGATTTCCGCGATGCTCTGGGCGTTCGCTTCCACCAGATCGGCCAGCTTGAGTAATAGCCGTTCGCGCTGGGCCGGCCGCATGTCATGCCAATCGCCCGACTCAAACGCTCGGCGCGCCGCCGCGACCGCCAGGTCGATGTCCTTCTGGTCGCCGGCCGGCACCGTCCCGATGTGCTTTTCATCGGCCGGATCATGCACGTCCAAGCGCGCGCCGCCGACGGCATCGACCCATTTCCCGTCAATGAACATCGAGTGCTGTTTCTTAAAAAACGCTACCGTCTCGGCAGATACCAGATTGCTGTGTGCAGTAAAGTCCATTCAATTGTCTCCTGGTTTGTAGGTCATATTAATTACAACGATTGCCGGCTTGTCTTTCATAAAACACGCCTCCGATGCTCATGCAGCGCCTTTTTTAAAATCCTCTTCCCAATATTCCTCCACATGGCGCACCGTCAAATCGCGCGCCTCCTCGCCGTGTCTGAGGTCAACCCGACGAATTTTTCCCGACAGCGTTTTTGGCAAGCCTTTGAACTCGATGCGCCGGACCCGCTTGTAAGGCGCCAGATGGTCGCGTGCATACGCGAAAATAGCCTGCGCCAGCGCGGCGCTGGGTATGACGCCCTCGCGCAAGGTGATGAACGCCTTCGGCACGGCTAGCCGCTCCGGGTCGGGACTGGGCACGACGGCCGCTTCCACCACATCGGGGTGCTCGAGCAATACGCTTTCCAGCTCAAACGGGCTGATGCGGTAATCGGATGCCTTGAAGACGTCGTCGGCGCGCCCGACAAACGTCAAATAACCGTCGCTGTCACGGCTGGCGATATCGCCGGTGCGGTAATGCCCATCCGCCATTGCCTCGTTAGTACGTTCCACATCGTCGGCGTAGCAAGTCATCAAGCCGAGCGGGCGCGGCGCCAAAATGATCGCAATTTCCCCCTGTGCGGCAGGCTTGCCGTCGGCATCGAGCAAGGCGATCTGGTAGCCTGGCAAAGGGCGGCCGACGGCGCCGCTTTTCACGACTTGGCCGGGAGTATTGCCGATCTGCGCCGTCGTTTCGGTCTGGCCATAGCCGTCGCGTATCGTAATCTTCCACGCCGCTTGCACTTGCAAAATCACTTCCGGGTTAAGGGGCTCGCCGGCGCCGACGATCTCGCGCAAACTCACCGCATAGGCCGCCAGGTCGTGCTGGATCAGCATGCGCCACACGGTCGGCGGCGCGCACAAGGTGGTCACCCGATATTTGACCAAGGTGTCGAGAATATCCTTCGCGTCGAAGCGGGCCTGGCCGCGGATGAACACGGTGGCACCGGCATTCCATGGAGCAAACACACAACTCCAGGCGTGTTTGGCCCAACCGGGCGAACTGATGTTGAGGTGAATATCGCCAGGGCGCAACCCGATCCAGTACATCGTCGACAAATGGCCGACCGGATAGCTTATATGGGAATGCTCGACCAACTTCGGCAAGCTGGTGGTGCCGGAAGTGAAATAGCGCAGCAGGGGGGCGTCGGATTGGTGAAAGGTCTGGGACAAATCGGCCGCACAGTGATAACCGTCCTCATACTGGGTCCAACCGGGCTTCGAAAAGCCCACGGCGATGCGGCTGAAGTCGCCGCTGACGCTGTCGAATTTGACGCTTTCGGCCTCAGAAATGATGACGTGCGAAATCGCGCCGCGCGCGATCCGGTCCTGCAAGTCGCGCGCCGTCAAAAGCGGCGTCGCCGGCACCAAGGTGACGCCGATTTTCATGCAAGCTAACATGATCTCCCACAAGGGCACGACATTGCCCAGGACCATCAGCGCGCAATCGCCGGCCCGGAATCCCTGCTGCAGGAAAAAGTTGGCAATCTGACTTGAACGCCGCGACATGTCTTGAAACGACAGCTTCTCTTCGCTCCCGTCTTCGTTCGCGATCCACAAGGC
>PKWL01000115.1 GCA_003133225.1 Janthinobacterium sp. | reverse complement strand
GCTCATGTCCGGCGGCAATACCGCACGTTTCCACTCAATGACGCAAACGACAAACGCGATTATCCAACCCGAAACGATAAAGCAAACTAGTCCCAGCATAGGAAGGCCTTTGCGTAGCACTGCCCCGGCAAGGCGGTTGGCGGTGGCAGCTGGCGCTGCCGTCACACCCATGGCAGCCATAGACACTGATTGGGAAAAATTTTAGATATGGTTCACATGCGACGTGAATACGCGAAGCTCGAGATGGCGCTGATGGTGGCAATAATGGTGGTGCCCGATTACCACGCGAGTATGACGTTTAGTGGCGTCTGGCCTGGCACCCGGGGCGCCCATCGCACCAGCGATGATCCTCTATCTGACCCGATGCGGGCTCCTCGCAAACAGAGGCAGCGTCGTATGCGGCGCATCACCTTGGGACTGGCTTTGGCACGCTGGAATCAACATTGGCGGTATAAATAAGAATATGAGAAAGCCGGTATGGCGCCAGCTGCTTAACCCGACGTCAATGCGGCGCAGGGGCGGCAATACGCCTGCCCGCCCTCAAAGCGGGCGCACGCGATCAAGATAAGGAATTTTCCGCTAATGCCTAAGTTCGGCGCCCTAGCGGGGCTGTCACGGCAACGACCACAGTTACCATCCAGACGATTTGCTTGGACCACCCATGACAACCGTCCTCATGCGCCGGGGCGGGACGCCTGGGCTGCAGCCGCACCGCTCTGCGCGGCAAACGGGACGCCCTCCTCAGGCCCGAAACATTGCGCATAATCGGTGCATACGCCACAACTGGGCGAGCGGCAGATAAACAGACTGGCCCGCTCGCACAGCTGGCGGTAAAAGAATTTTTTCCATTTCATGTCGCCCGTATTGCGCATTGCAAGCGCGCTGAAGTGGTGCGTCATCAGCCATGACAGCGCGCCCCGGTCCGCCAGCCCCATATCCTGCCATAGATGATTGGTCCCCATGCTGGCGGTAGCGACCGCGTGCGCCAGCCAACGCGATTCATCGTCGTCGACAGTGCGGTGATCGAGCAACAATTCAAGCAAGTCGTCAAATTCGTCGCAGCGCGCTGCTTCTGTTCTTTGATCCGGCATCAACGAAAACAGCAAATTTGGAAAAATACGCTTCCGCAACGCGCTCAATGCGATCGCGTCCAGACCGGCAATCGGCACGTCGTAGGGCGGCAAACGGCAGGCTGCCTGAGCGATTACACCGGCCAGCGCCAACGTCACGGCAGCATTCGGGCGATGCGCCGCGCCCAGTAATTCCAAATAATCCTGTTGCCCCATGTCGATTTCTCCTTGGTGCCGCCTGCATCTAGTGTCCGATCGGCGCGCTACACTTGCGCCGCCGCGTGGGTGTAGCACTTCTTGGTACAGATGCGCGAGCAAGCTTCGCAACCGATGCAGTTTTCCGGATGGACGATGGTCATGACTTTTTTCTCGTATTCATCATCATCCTCGTCGTCGACATTGAGCGCCACGTATTCGCCGTCTTCATTTAGCGCGGCTAGTTCCAACACGGAACGCGCACATACCTTGAAGCAGCGGCCGCAGCCAATGCATTTTTCGCGGTCGATCGCGGTGACAAATTGCGGTGTCCATAATTCACCGCCGGGCAGGCTCACGGTAAAGTCAGTCATTCTTGTTCCTCTTTAATATCAGACTGCTAGCACCTTTAGTGGTGCAGCTTGTCGCCTTTTCCGCGCCGGCGATCAACGGTCCAGCCCAGTCATTTCTCCATCTGGAGCGTGGTGGCCCTTACGCCTTAAGGTGCGCCTCGAAGGCACCCCTCGCCCGCCTCCAAGGCACTACCCTTCATGGCTTACCACGTCTGGATAGGCATGGATCATCGAGATGGACTCGCCGACCAGCTTTTCGCCTTCAATCGCCAGTTTGTCCATACTTTCAAAGCCAAACCGGTGCACGTCGCGCAGGTGCTTGTTGACCACGATCAGGCGTCCTGCGATCAGCACGATTCGGCCAAAGCCTTCGTGGTGCATCTTCATCATTGGGGTGGCGACGATGCCGGTACGGCGCTCAATGGCCAGACCGACAGCGTTGTAGAACAATTCCAGCCGCCACAACATATCCTGGTCCGGGTCGCCGATGATCGGCATCTGGCGCCGTTGCTCGCGCGTGATGATATAAGGGGCCAGGAGCTCCTCGTCCTTCTTGCCATCCCACCTGCCATGCGCGTCCTGGGCCCGCCACTGCTTGATCAATTCCTGGACAAAAGGCACTTCGAGTGCTGCGCCCGAACCCGCCAACCCGCTCATGCCTGCTCCTCAAAATCGAACTGACGCTCCTGGCCTTTCAGCATTGCCTTGCGCAGCCAGGGTGGCGGTGTCCCGCTCACCACGACGCGCATTTTTTCAAGGATGTCCAAAATCGGTTCAGCCTCCTTGATCTGCACTGGATGGATCTTGTTGACGACAATGCGGGCCGCGGCCGAACCTCCGATCGCGGCAACGTAGAGCACGGCGCAATCCTTGATCGCCTCGATCTTGGGCGACAACTTGTCCTCATTGCCATCTTCTTGCAAGTCGCCGTCAAACTTCAAGGTCTCGACAAAGGTGTGGCCGGCCGCCGTCAGCTCGTAGACCATGATGTTTCTGGCCCAGCCGAAATGGGCATCGACCCGTTTCAAGTCCTGTGTGGCAAATGCAATTTTCATGATCAAACCCTTTAACTTGAATGTTATTTTCAACGCCATCACGCCATTTGCTCTGGCGCGCGTAGGCTCGCTTCTGGTAACTGCCACTGCCCGGGGTCAACCTCATGCGGATGGGCCAGAAACAGGTTGCCGATTTCAAAAATCAATCCGCGCGTGCCGCGGTAGCCGACCGACAGCTGGTGCCCTGCCCCAAGCCGGTCAAACATCGGCAAGCCGGCGCGGTGAAACGGGATTTGCAGGCGCGCTGCCGCTTGGCGCCCGTGCGAATGGGTGATCATCAGGTCGCAGCCCTTCGCGCCCAGCTCCAGATCCTCCAGGTCGCCGAGCAGGACCTCAGCTAGCGGCAGGCGCGCCAAGAGCGGCGACGCCGTGGTCGTGATCGCGCTGACAATCTGGCAACCCATTTCGGCCAGCCACATCGCGAGCGCATACAGTAAATCCGGTTCGGCCGCGAGCGCGACCTTTTTCCCGCCAAAGAAAAAATGGCCGTCCAGCATGGCGTCTTGCAACTGGCTGCGCAGGCGGCGCTGTTTGGCCGGCACCGGCACGCCCGAGAGTTGCGCTAGCGTGGCCAGAAACAGGTCGTTCGCGGCGAGCCCGGTCAGGCGCTCGAACAGCACACTCGGAACGGCGGCGATGCGCTCGATCTCGTCGGCGCAAGAGCGCATCTGCTCGCCGATCGCGAGCGTCGCGATCGAGGCACCCATCACGGCCATTTCGGCCAGCGTGGTGCCGCCCGTCGTGGTCGGGCTAAATGCATCCGGCATGTGGCCGTCGAGCGAACCTGACACGTCCGGCAACACGATCGCCGACAAGCCGAACGATTCGATGATGTCGCGCAGTTCTTCAATGTCGGCCGGGCTCAAGTGACAACCGGCCAGTACATTAACCTGCTTCAAATTCCTTTGGGGCGCTGGCTTCACTAGCGCCTTGATCATGGCCAGCACGGCCTTGGCCCAGCCATCTTGAAACGCATCGCTATAGTCGGGCGTCGCTACATACACGAGCGCGGTATCCGCCAGTTCCGGATGCCGCTCGCGGATCACGCCGAGATAACCGGCTACGTCGTCGCCCTTGGTCTCGGTGAGGCCGGTCGAACAGATCGCGATCAAGTCCGGCTGGGCCCGTTCGCGGATATTGAGGATCGCCTTTTCAATGTTGTCTTGGCCACCTAGGATGCTGGTCACTTCATTCATCGCCGTGGTCTGCAATGGAATCGCTTCGCGAAAATGGCGCACCAGCAGCACTAGGCCGAACGAGGTGCAGCCTTGCGAGCCGTGCATCACGGGCATGCAGCGGTTCATGCCCAAAAAGGCATAGCTAGCGCCCAGCGGCTGGCTCATCTTCAGCGGATTAACTGCCGCCGCCTTGGTCGATTTTTTAACGATGGCCATTCTCTTTACTCCCATGGGGCGGCTTGGCGCACCTGCTGCCATACCGGGTTGCCGAGCGTCTTGTCGATTTCGTGCACCAGCGTGACGATGCCTTCGTAACCAGCATAGCCGTGGTGACGCTCCTGGTTAATGTCGAGCCACGGCATCTTCGCTTTCAGCGCGACGAACTGGGAACGCCCGCCCGAGAGCATGATGTCGGCGCGCGCCTCCTTTAACATCGTGTACATTTCACGCTGCGTCATGTTGTCAATCATGTGGGCCTCGTCGCCCATAATTTGCGCCACCCGTTCCTTGTCTTCCTTGGTCGATTTCTTGACGCTGGTACCGACAATCTCCATCCCCACTTCCTGCAAGGCGGCCACCACCGACCACGATTTGACGCCGCCCGTGATGAGCAGCACGCGCTTGCCTTTGAGGCGTTCCTTGTAGGGCGCGAGACGGGCCCAGGCACGCGCTTCCTCGACCTCGATCAAAGCTTCGGTGCGCCCAAGCAATTCATTGGGCGCGCCCCGGCGCACCAGCAGGCCGGCAATCTTGCGCAGCGCATCGGACATGTCGCCGATACCGTAGAACGACCCTTCGAAATACGGGATCTGGTAGCGCTCCTCCATCTTGCGCGCGACATTTAGCAGCGCCTTCGAGCACAGCATGATGGCGGCCCGGGCGCGATGCGAATACGCGACTTCCTGGTAGCGCGCATCCCCGCACAAGGACGACAAAATGCGGATGCCGAGATGGTCGAGCAGCGGCTTGACCTGCCACAATTCGCCCGACAGGTTGTACTCGGCGATGATATTGATATCGTACGGCGTCGTGAATTCCGGTTCGGCGGTGCCGATCACGTAATCGAGCAGCGCTTCGCCGGCCAGCTTGTTGCCGAGATTCTTGATGCCGGCGAAACCGGGCACGTTGACCGGAATCACCGGCTTGCCGAATCTGGCGCCGGCGCTCTTGCACACCGCCTCGATATCGTCGCCGATCAACGCCGTGACACAGGTTTGATAGACAAACACGGCCGGCGGGTCGTATTTTTCGATAATCTCCCGGATCGCCCGGAAGAGGCGCTTTTCTCCGCCGTAAATCACGTCGAGTTCGCTGATGTCGGTGGTGAAGCCGGTACGGTAGGTTTGTGGCCCGGAAGACAGGGCGCTGCGGTTGTCCCAGGAACTGCCTTCGCACGCGATCGGGCCATGCACGAGGTGCGCCACATCGACGATCGGCTGCAAAGCGATCTTGGCGCCATCGAAGGCGCAACCACCGGCGGCCGCGCCCGGCTTCAACTGGCTAGAACAGCCTTTCTTGCGCTGCTTGTCCGATTTTTCCAAGTTATGATCACACCCGGGTTCCTCGAAAACGGACTGCAATTTTGCTGCCAGATTGGCCGCCATTTTGTGCTCCATCACGCAAAAAAATCGTTCAACCGTTACCTGTTCGCCAGGCGGAACAGGGAGAAACATCAGCCGCCCCAAGCGGCATGCTGCATCGGCTGGACCACGGCAGCGCCGGCGCCCGTCTT
>PKWL01000069.1 GCA_003133225.1 Janthinobacterium sp. | reverse complement strand
TGAGAAGTGGGTAATCCTATGGATTAAACCGTGCACCTATGTGATTAAACCAGGACCTGAAATTGTGTTCCTGCAATTCATCGCAAAGTTTTCCGGCTTCAAATAGCCCACGCCATATTTTCTTTCAAACCAAACACGACCCGCCAAGTCGATCGTTATGCCTGTTTTTTGGATTTCTGTCGCAACAGCAAGTATTTTTTTAATACATTTATTTTCATCGCGCACGTTGGACCATGCATATTTTAAGTGCCCACGCAGAATTGATTGTATCATTTCCCCTCGGACGCCACCAGCGTGCGACCAGCAAAACCTGACGATTGCTTGGGCCGAGCCGGGTAGCGCGGCTATAACCTTCAGCAGATGAGGCGGATAAAATATTCCTTGGTCAGACAAAAGAAATCTGGAAAACTCGCTCTCAAAAACAATCGCCCAAACTTTTCCATCTTCATTTATGAAATTTTTATACTCGAAAACTTTTCTAATTACACGACTCGAAATTTTCATAGTTTTAGTCTCTATCTCAATGACTTGATTTTGCAGCTCAACAATCTTGGAATGAAACCAAGTATGATTACGCGTCGTCTTCCCCATATTTCGCAACACAGATGGTATAACAATTAATATTGCAACAGCGCCATCTTGTGCCACATTTATTTTTAAGGAAGAAATAAAAATTGATTCAATAATACAGGCATGCACTTGCGTCAATACGCATGATGGCAATTTGCACTTTCCCCAGCTATTTTCCACTAATATGTCCTCAAGCTCGCCCTGCATTTGTTTCACTGGACGAAAAACTCCGAGCCGGTGTGGCGTTACGGTAGTGACGGGGTTTTTTATTATTCCGTCATTACGATGGGAAATAGAAGCTTGCTTCATCGGTTGCATGCATTTCCTCTTTTTTATCGCCAGCTGATACTGGCTTATTTTTGACAGCACCATATTTTTTCACATTAAATAATTTAACGCGCTGTAAAACACCATCATTGCCACGCTGCATCCATTCATCATTAATCGGCGCTGTGTAATTTGCTTTGACTAATGCCATTCTAACAAAAAATTTTCTCTGAACGTCGTTGAGTCCAAAACCAAGCGCCTCCTTTATATTTGGCGTCCACATATTTACTTGCCATCTCAATCCACTTGATAACGACGACGCGCCACGCGACGCACTTTGATTACTCATCTCACCGCCAGAGTTATATGTTGCATTTTTTCCTGTATGGTGAATTATCAAAATCGTTGCCCCCGTTTGTTTGCAAATGGACTCAAGAATTTGCAACATTCTGGTCATTGCAGAATTGTCGTTTTCATCTCCACCATGAAGGCGGGAAAACGGGTCGAGTATCAAAAGCCGTGCTCCACGCGCGGCTTCGAGAAAGACATTGTAAAATTTTCCGTATTCGCCATTTGAGTCCATTAATTGACATAGCATTCCATGTCCAGAAACAATCGTTACATTTTCATCGAATAGCTCAATTGATTTGCTATCCAAATTTTGACGGAATGAATGTAATCGCTCTTGCACGATAGATCGAGGATCTTCGCCGAAAAACACGACAACTTTTCCCGTGGTTTGGCATCTGAACATGTCGCCCAATATATCCAGCCCACATCCAACCGCGCCGGCAATTCCAATCGAAAGAAACGACTTTCCTGTCGCGCCGGGACCGACAATTGCGCCGACAGATCCGGCCGGCAATCCGGGCAGGACCCAATCTATTTTTGGCTTGTTCAACGCATCAGCGAGCGTAACGCGTTCGCAATTAATAATTGTTTCCCAACGTGACCGACTGGCGCCATGTTTTAATGGAATTTGAGTTTTTAGAATATCTATCATATGGATTCATTTGTGAAGTTAAAATCAAATTGCGCGCTCGACTCACTTATTATTTTACTTAGCATTTGATTAATTCTTCGTTTTGTCAGTCCGAGGTCATTTCCAAGCTCTCTGGCCGACCTGGCGTTGATGGCTTCAGCAATGGCTTTCAGGCCGTTTGCCCCCGGAACTGCAACGCGAATATTTTCGTCATTATTATCATCTGTAAATTTCGACTCCATTCGTTCACGAACATTCTGAATTCGCTCGCCATCGTCATCATCTAGCGACAACGCGAATCGAAGCGGTCCGATGGCTTGACGACGTAACATTTTCTCAAGATGTCCAAAAATAAATGCTTTTAAAGTTCCGCGCGTTGAATCAAATTTCGATATGTTTTCAAGAAAAATAAGGCAAACATCTTGACAGGTATCGGCGAAGTCACAATTAAACTTATTTGCTTTCTGTTGTATTTGCTTTCTATTTTCGAAAATAAAAATCAAAATCGGGTCCTGTTGTTTCGTCGGAAAAAAATATCCGGCATTTTCAACATGTAATCTGCAATTTTGGATCCGGTCGGCATGCTTATTAACAATATTTGCCGTGGTTTCCGAACTTTGAAAATTGTATGGGTAGATCATTTCTATTCTCCTCGCGATGCTTTGATGCGAGCCTGAATCCAATCGTTAATTTCAGATTCGATCCAGCCAACTTGCCTAATTGACAATGAAATTTGTCGAGGAAACGTCCCGTTTTTTATGGCAGAATATAAATAGGACCTACCGAGGCCGGTTTTTTTTCTCAATGCTGGCAAGCGAATAATCGTCTTCTGTTCCATATTTGCACCTTTTCAGAGTAGGTCCCCGGACATTGCGGGACGTGTCTGAACTTTAACAGCACGTTGTCAGCAAATTCTTTTGAATCGTTACCTAAATTCGATATGATTCAATTTTCTTAGTGGCGGACATGTGAGAGTGGCCCAGAAAAATTGAACGCGCGAGCCAATTTCGAAGACGACGCTGCGAGCAAGGCCATCGCCATCCGCCTCAATTTAGTGTCGGAAAATGGGCGGCGTCCGGCGTCAATCACACTCGTGTATGTCCAACATCATTTTGTTTTTCAGATATGCTGGTAAAGTAAAGCAGTTAATTCCAAAAACGTTTGTCTTCTATTTGTTCGAAGCTTTTTTTCTCAAATCGCAATAAATCTCTTAATTCTTATGTTTTTCGGTAAGTTTTCATGGAAATGTAAAAAGAATTCGGTCAACATATGAGGACGCGACATTGATGCCATTGATGGGTATGACTTGATTGCTAGGCTGAATTTTTGCCACGTGCGGCGGTCTTCCGATCTCAATTCAGAGGCAAGTTACGCGATGATAGAGGATTTCGACGAAGGTTTACAGCAACGCCGGACGGTAGCCTAATGCTGATACCAATCGCTGGGAACTTGGCAATTGACGAGTGCAAGAATCTTCGATGTCACGCCCTTAAACTGAATCCAGGGCAGGATGAGGAAACGAGCGTTGTTGACAACACTGCCTTTCGCCCTCCCGATGAGTCGATCTCGTGCGAAGATTCCCCATACGCTCGCGCCAAAGCTCAACGAAATGTACACGGTGTACAAGATTAATATTTGTTAAGTTATTGATTTAATTGATGTTATTTTAAATATACGGTAAATTGGCATGTTATTTTTAGGTGCATTAAATTATTATTTGCTTTGAGCAGCCCCTTCCATGCACGCGACATGGCTACAGATATCAATCGGCGTTTTTCTTAAATCGAACCATTATTAGACGGGAAAAAACCGCTCTTGATAAAAAGCGTTATCAAGATGGAAGGCGTGCAGTGCGGGGTTAGCGCACCGAATTTGAAGGCTCTGGGTCACTGTCAAGTACAAACATCGTTCTTTACCCGCGTCAATGCAAACAAAAAGTTTTGGGCGAGTCGGTCTCGCGAAGCACCCTTTCGTCCTTCGCGGGCTGTCCGATGTGTGGTCGTGGGACGGCCGTGCATGCGATTGCAGTCATTCAGCCTGTATCCCTGACCGCAGGAACCGGCCGATACCGGTCGGTCAAGTCAACGCTTTATGGAGATATTCGCCTGCCGCCGGATATTTTGAAAGGGACGGCGGGCAACTTCCTACGCTGACTAAATTCGCGCAACGGCCCCAATGTCAAATCGCGAAGCATGGCCCTCATGTGGCAGCCAACTCTTCTACGAGATGATTTTTTACCCATTTTGGAAGGAGCCAGTTGCGATATTTTGGTTGCCATTTTCCACCACACCGCTTGAGGATCTTGTTAATTTCCGGATTGTATGAAGACCATGCTACGAGTCCGAAGTCATATTCTGTAATCCAAACGTGAACACCGCGCCAGGACAGTTTCGTCTGGGGGGCTGACATTTTAGACGGCAACATTAATATTGGCTCTGGAATTTGTTCGGCATCTGCCAGTGCTTTGGCCTGTGTACATGCTTCGACCTCCAACTCCGCTTTCTTTGGATAATGAAGCCAGGATTTATTGCTTGTGTTATTTATGACCTCTTCCTCAAGCTCTTCCCATGACCAATGCTCGCGGAGATCGATGTTGATCGTAATTTCCACCGCCCCGTAATTCAGCCCTTTTATCAATGCCATCTTTCCTTCGTCGACAAAGTGCGTAACGGCGATTTCAATTAAATACCGGTCCTCAGGTGTATCGCAAATGACATCCGGAATAATTAATCCTAACGCCTGTTCCAAGTAGACCTGGTCGAAGCTCACTCTTTTTTTTGGGTGGCTGGCATGACCGATGTGGACTGTCCCACTCTTCTGGTTAATTGCCTTCCTGGTGACGGCGATGGATGGAAAAACCAGTTCGCGCTTAGTCAACAGGAGCTGTTTTGCTGCAAGATGTAATGCTGATTCGCCGGCGCCGGCACAATCTGCGCCGCTCGCATGGGAAAAATGCCATACTCTGACATCTCCTTGCTTTGCGACAACAGGTTCTTGACATCGAGGGCAAAAGCAGGCGCAAGCGGCTCCCCGATCGACATGCTCGATTGAAACCGCCATCCCGCAGTCATTCATGGCAAACGACATAAACACGTTTTTATTCGACATACCACCCCCTATTAAATTGACATTAAATGGAAACCAACGAGCTAACTGTAGGGGAAAACAGCATAAATAACCCCACCGAAACCCCGCCGATCCCGGTTAACGCGGTACTCAACAAAGTATTGCGGTGTCTTCTGGATTGGTTGTCAGAAAATAACAACAACCAAAAAAACCACGACATTCTCACCGCACTGGCAAGCGAATCATTCAAAAAAATTGATAAGGCTGAGGATTCGAGGAAGTTTGACAAGAGGGATATCGCCGCCGCTTGTGGGCTGGCGGAGGGAGAAAAAGACCTGGGGTCGTGGCTTAAATGGCCTGAAGTTGAAAAATATTGGAATGCCAGGCGCGGTAATTTTCTTTCCTTCGCTGCTCGCAGAGGATTGGATCATTACCCCCACTTCGAGCGCAAAACAACTCCCGGAAAAAACGTCACGCTGTACTGGATATCGGCGAGGCCATTAACCGAGCTGAACGTGAACGGAGTCGACGCGATGGACACCGCAAATTTAGTGCATGAAACAGGTGAGCACAGCAACAAAAAACCAGAATCTGAAGTGGACTACCAATGCACCCAGCCTGGGGATATCGCATGTATATTTCTGTTGAAACCTTGGCTAAAAAATGGAAAAATTGTGCTGAAGGGATGGCGTGGCTGGTCCGTCGCTTTGCCATTTATTGCGATCGCAATAGGGATACTTGGAATTGTCTTGTTGGCGGTGGCACTGGTGGGGCTGGGTCCTGTCAACAATAAAGCAATATTTTCATCGCTGATGCTTCTTGGAATTGCCTATTCATTGTGGATATTGTTAATTCAGCCTATGAAACATCTTCTTGAAGATCGAGTTATTTGTGCCGATGGAGTAGAGTCATGGAGAGAAAAGCCGGGGCAGTTGGAGCTTGTGCGAGCGGATGTCGGCCTCACAATTCATCTGGTCCGATATTCGTCTTCTTGTTCAATATGTGCCGCCTCCGTGATGGTAGAGAAAGGGCATCCTGACTTTCCTCGCAGATTGGTTGGCAGATGCGCGGAAAGCCCGAGAGAACATGTTTTTAGTTTTGATAGGGTGACACGAAAAGGCAAAGCATTACGTACGAATGCTCCGGGAGTTCAGCGCTAACCGTGCGGTTTTCGACGCATGACGGTCGGGCGCCGATCGGCGACGCACCGCGAACGGGCGCAATGCAGCGTCAGCCGCCGATCACCAACACCGTTAGCGGTCAGTCAATATTCCTATATGATCGTCGGCAATCGGCCAAAAACCGCCGTTGAGTTGAAAAATGGATATCTGAATTCCAAAAATAAAAACCGAAGGAGCTATCGTTATTGGTAGCGTTTAAAATCGCTGTATATCAGATTGGCTGCTCACCAGCAATCACAATCAGCGGCGCCGCAACCGGGTGGTGTCAGGCACTCAAATGCAACGGGCGGATTGCTTAAATCACTAGCATGATAACGGGAATTCTTTCCTCCATTAATCGATCCATTGTTTTGCCAAGAGTGGATAACGCCCATATCGCGTTCATGGCAATGATAACAATACATATATTGACTGTATTGATCATAAAGAAAATCATGGACCAATTCTCTCATAATGTGGGCACTGACATAAAACCATTCCGACTTCCTGCCAGTGCCAAAATGATTGATTTGTACATAGCGGCTCTCAAGCATTGCAATTACAGCGTCTTCTATTTTTTTCAACTTAATTGGACCGATGCCGTCCTTAACCTTGAAACCACAAAGGAGAGTGAAAAATGGATTTTGACTACTGCTTGCTCTGGTTCCAAGATCACCGGAAGTTAACCCAATCTTAGCCATATTAGTACGCTGTATGTCTAATCCTATGTAGATCCACCAATCGGTTGAGTTCGCTTGTTCCAGCCTTTCACGTTCAACTTCTGCCGATTTGTAGTCATCATAATCGTCTTCGTTGAAGCCATTTTCCCAGTTTTTATTTATGCCCAATTTCTACGCTCAAATAACCAAGGCCATCCTAGATACCAGCTTGCACGCGCATGCGGGCGAGTCGCCCTTGTTTTCGGCCCTCGTCAAATGCGAACTGGCATGAGTCTTGATGACCAGGAGGAACTCCACCGGGGAACGGGGGGATGGTGGGGTTCGGCGGGTTCGCAACCGAGCTTTGTTCCCTCCAGCCCACCAGGTAGCCGTCTTCCCAGGATTGCTGGATTTGGTTCGTTGTCGCCATTTTGAGCCTCTTAAAGGTTGGTGTATGCGTTTCTAAGCATGACAGAAATCAGCATTACAGTAAATGTCGCAAAGTCAGAAGGTCGGCGGGTTGATACCCGTTGGAGCGCAACATCATTCGTTCGGCAACGAAATTATTCCTGGGCGATCGCCGCTGAACGTCCGCAACGGGGTGCACTGCAGACGTTTGCCTTAGTGTGGTCAAATCGGCGCCTCGCGGCCCCAAGTATCCATTGGTATTTCTCACTCCGCCTCCAGCACTTAATGCTTGATGCGGAATTTCAGCATTGGCCGTTGACCAATTCCTCCGATTTTCCAGCTATAGCCTCCGAGCATCCCCATAAGGCTAGGCGTTGATGTCGCATTTTGATAAATGATCTCGGCATTTCTGGGTATTTTAACCTCCAAAGTACCGTCGATTTTTATCCCGAGTGCTTCGATTTCCTTCTTATCCTTGTCCTTGATTTCTGACGATGCAATAGTTACTATGTTATCCTTGTCAGTGCTGACGGTGAAAAAACCCAGCAGAGTCAGGCGCTCGCCAGCGTTTTTCTTTCCTTCAATTTGCAAATCGTAACGCCCATTTCCGATGTAATTGGCTTTGTGCACGTCTGGTGACTTGGTCATCTTGTTACCTTCCGCTTTCAAGGCTGCCTCGTCATGTGCAGATAGGGAGCCGCCTTGCTTCAGTTGAGCGACGGCCATTGCAAATGCGGCAGTGCCATTGAAACTGTAGGAATAACTTCCGCCAGAACTTACATCGACGACTGCTGCAAAACGCTCCGGTATCAAACAACCACTGAGTAGTGCGAGACAAAGGACCGAGATGGCAAGGCGGAAAGCATTTTGTTTTGTGACGAAATCTGAAATAGTTGAAAACATAGCTTATTTTTATCTTTCTATAATGCGATTGCCAAAATAATTTTCTCTTGAATGCAATTTCCCTCGAACAATCTGGTAATTAGTTGTAAGCCAGCTATTGGATAAAGATTCTAATTTTAATATTCTAGCAGTGGGTCATTTTGCGTAAAGGAACATCACCTTCATTGTGTACTTAGTCAGCATTGTGCAAACAATAGATGTGATGTATATCAGATAAACGATTAGCGTCGTAAAGATGTCGCTGTGTTTGTTACGATTATTCATTACATGTCTCAATACTAAACAACAGCGTTAATCGATGGCTTTTCGATTATTATCCACATATTGCCCATCTTCTCAATTTCAAAACCACAATTAAGCTCAACGCGTCAATCCATTTCAATCTTACACAGAAAAAATTTCATATTTTCTCTATTTGCGTGCTGATTTACCCAATAATACAGTATAGATATTGCTTTGCGAAAATTAAATTTGATGGTTCCTGAAGTTGGCTATTGGGCGGATTGGGTCAAGCAAGTTTTCGAGTCTGCTACCCACTTCGGCTGCAATGCTATCGGTTGCCGCGTATAACTGGATCGCAGTTTTCCCGGGACTACTGACGTTTGCCGCGCGTCGCAGCAGGCGCCATCGCTACGGAGGAGACGGCAAAGCACCTGGCCGCCACTGCTGGTTTGGGTATGAGGACAGTCGTACCGCCAGCAACCGGCACATGAAACGTCATCGGGGTCAGTGGACCGAAATTCAAACCACGTTGCATACCCCACTTTGAATAAGCCTGCTTGCAATGGCGATGAAGGTTGCTAAAGTTGGAGGACAAATTGTTTCAGAGATTGATTATTCGCCCGGGCGCCCCAGTGTCTACGAAACTAATTTTTCTATTTGCCGCAGTCGGTCCGTTCATGGCTGACATTCCTTTGCGCATCATCGCCTATCGGACGTCAGATGACTCCGTTCAGCGTATTCGCGCGGGCGGATCCAGCCAACTTTTCATGCCCGCAGGTCATGCCACGGAATGGAACTGACTCATCAACGGAAAGTGAACCATGACTGATAACACTGCTGTTGTACGACCCTGCGCCATCCTGACTGCAGCACAATTCCAACAGCTGATCGACGTGCCGTCGGCGCTGACCTGGTTCGCCAATATTGACAATCTGCAGACTCGCCGCGCGTACGAAAACGATCTGAAGGAGTTCATGGCCTTCACGGGCATCGAACGACCAGAACAATTTCGCATCGTAACACGCGCCCATCTGCTCGCTTGGCGCCGCGACCTCGAAAGCCGGGCGCTGGCCTCCGCCACTATCCGACGCAAGCTCGCTGCTCTTTCTTCTTTGTATGAATACCTATGCGAATGCAACGCGGTCGTCAGCAATCCAGTTAAGGGAGTCAAACGTCCGAAGATGGAAAGCGCTGAAGGCAAGACTCCGGCGATTGGAGATCACCAGGCACGAGCGCTGCTCAGCTCGCCGGACGCTGCGACGCTACAGGGCAAGCGTGACCGCGCGATCCTGTCCACTCTGCTTTATCACGGGCTCCGGCGTGCGGAGTTGTGCGCACTGACGGTCGGCGACCTGCAGCAACGCCGCGGCGTGATGCACTTGCGGATCCATGGAAAGGGCGGAAAGCTACGCTACCTGCCGCTGCACCCGGGCACCGCCGAGATGCTCGACGCATACTTACAGACGGCCGGCCATGCCAGCGATGCCCAAGGTGCTATGTTCCGGCCCGTAAAAAGCAACAGGAACGTCGGCGGGCGCGCATCAATCACAGCCGACGGCGTCTACAAAATGCTGGCCGGCTACGCCGCGTCACTGAAATTGAACATCGCCGGTTTTGGGCCGCACGCGCTTCGGACGACTGCGGCAACCAACGCGCTTGATCATAATGCCGACATCGCGAAGGTCCAAGAGTGGCTGGGACATGCCAACATCGCTACCACTCGCATCTACGACCGAAGAAAAATGCGGCCCGAGGATAGTCCAACTTTCAAGATTGCGTATTAGCCGGAAATCATTCTCCAGAATCGGAACAGTAGACCCAGCAATAGATCGTGTCCATGGCATTTCCGATATGCTGGCCCGCTCCGGTCGCCGTTAGGTTGACGCGTTTGGGATCGCCATATTCCCAGTGGCAAATTGGACGTATGGGTTCACCTGATCCCGATCCGGCCGATCCAGTTCTTCGCTGACACACGCACGACTCGCGGTGCCGACACAACACCTCCGCTGAAAAAGTGCTGAACAAAAAGAAATTTATATTTCCTAGCAGAAATAAGCTAAAATCATTATTTACCAATATATTGGTATTTAGAAGAAAATTTTCTTCGCTTTCCTTGATGTTTTTGCATCAACTAGAACTGGCAAATGGGCAACCGAGCAGTTTTCGGTTGCAACGCAATCGTTAATTTTTACAAACAGAAAACACTATGCGACTCATCATTTCCCTGTTTTTGCCTTGGTTGACGTTCTTCACGATTGGCCGTCCTATTGCGGGCGTCATCTGCCTGATTCTCCAGATTTCTCTCATCGGTTGGATACCGGCCACGATCTGGGCGGTGTATGCCCTCAGTCAATATAAAACCGACCAGAAGATTGTGGCTGCTTTAAGCCAAACTCGAGCCTAGCCAAGGCCGAAGCAACTCCGTAACGCAAGCATTTGCAGCTGCTCTCGACGGGCTACGAAGGTTTTCAACTATCTCGTGCTTCCCTTCAATCCAATAACAGGAACATCTATCTCAACATGAATAAATTGACAACTTTGAGTCTGGTTGGTCTAGCACTGCTGAGCAGCGGATGTGCGGCGGATTTGAAAAATTTGGAACAATTCAACAATTCTCTGGCAGCGATTGTTGCCGGTGGTCAGGCTTCACCAATGTTTTCACAAAACACCATGTCGCCCAATGCCACCGGCGCTTTTCAGTCGAAACTGGCACCGTTTTCCAATGACAGCGTAATTGCTGCCAACTGGGAATCGGCCAAACCACTAGTAGAAAAAACTGTCCGCCTGGCGGCATGTGGAGTTGGTCCCTTTGCCAACAATGGCGGCCAGGATGAGGTCGAAGCCTGGAAGTCTCTCGGACGCTGGACTGATCCGGACGTGAAAAGTCCAATCGTCTATGGAATATTTCCGCTCGCGATCTGGCACACGCAATACCACTCAAAATCATCATGCATGAGCATCCTACGCACCGATAAATGGGCCAAGCCGTCAAAAAATACATTGGCATTCCGCGTTCAGTTCGTGTCGGATGCAAGCGACGAAACAGTTTATATTAATTATCTGTTTAGGGTGATAGATGACGGTACGTGGGTATTTAATAAAGCCTATTTATAAGATCTATTATAAATGCGCTACGCGCCTGTGTGGTTCTTTGGGGCGGCAAACTCATCACGGCGTAAATTATTTCAATGTGATGCACGACGTAGTTCACTGCGTGTTTAGATTACGTTGAGTTAGGTGGCATAGGAAGACATATCGAACCTCCGGCACCCGGCGGTCAGTCGAAATCCACCTATTTGCCAAATCGCAACGGCGGCGAAGATACTTTGGCCAGGCCACTAACATCAACGTCAAGCTGCTTCCGGTAGCGCTCGTTCAATAACTAGCCTTGCAACCCCGGCAATCATGGTCCAGTAATCAGCTTGAGGGACCAGGGCCCGGGCGAGCTTTCACCGAAAAACGATGCGTGCCGGCTTATCTTTTTCTCCGAATACGGGTATTGACTGCCGGCGACCGAATTTAAAATTTAAGGCAAATCGTGAAAAATATCAATCTCTCACTCATCTTTATTATCGTGATGATAATGGCCGGTTGCGGCGGTGGTGGCTCATCAACCACGCCGACATCGGATGTTGCTGCTACCATCGCGGCACCAGTTACGACCTGCACGAACGGCGGAACTAACTTTCCAACCTGCACTGCACCATCGGCCAGTAATATTGTCACCACCGTACCAGCTGCGACGTATGCCGCCGGAAGCCCTGCCGCGACCATGTTCACGCAGATAAATTCCCTTCGGGCATCTATTGGTTCCGGTCTGTTGGCGCAAAACGCCAAGTTGGATACATCCGTTAACGCGCACATGAATTATCTGAATCTGAATGGCAACAATGGTGTTAGCTGGCACGACGAAACTTCTGGGTTACCCGGCTTCTTTGGAGTTGATCCACAAACACGTGCGACGACAGCTGGTTATGTCGGCAGTGCGGGAGAGGTTATCGCTTCTATTGGCATCGCCAATGACGGGAGTTGGTGCACCAGCGAATGGGAAAATTCAGTGTACCATATTGGTGTTCTTTTCTACCCGGCTTTCGATGCAGGGATATCCGTTGGCAACTTATCCGGAAATCTTACCGGATTCACGATGTGTATCTTTGATTATGGTTCGCCAATGACTGCAGGGGGTAATAGTATGCAGCTTCCTGCGACTGGATCTGTTTTAGCGTTTCCTTTTGCTGGAATGACAAATGTCGCAACGTCATTTAATAATCAGGCTGAAACACCGGTACCTGTGCCCGATCTGAACGGAATCGGTCATCCTGTTACGGTTTCGTTGTCAACTAATGGGGCCAATGCTCCTAAGGTTGCCGTGACCCTATTTACGATCACACCACAGAGTGGCGCGACAGCGGGCGTTGCAGTGGCTACACGTATCCTGGTTCCGACTGGTACGACGACAAATGGCCCTATATTGGTCGTTGATCCTGAAATTGCAGTTGGGACTGTAGCTTTGATCCCAATAACGGCGTTATCGACAAACACCGTTTATGCTGTCGTCTTCACAGCGACGGTAAATGGCAGTACTGTGACGAAATCTTGGTCTTTCACAACGGGGGCGCAGTAGATAAGATCGGTCGCAGTCCATCTCCTCATGCCCTTTTGGCATCCCGCGCAATTCCAAAAGTTGTTTTAAATGGACCGTCTTCACAAGGGGGATCAAGAGGTTTCGAAATACCCACACCGATCAATGTGATCGGTGTGGGACTAGGGTTAGGCCCGGTGATGTCCGGAAGCGTTGAAAACCAGATCTGCGGGATTCCCGCAAAGTTGGAATCGCCCAGTTTCTTGTAGCGCTTCAAATGAGCCATCCGTACTGTTTTCGATCGCCATCTTTTTCGCCTCGGCCACAATCCGCATGGCTTCCAAGACTAAGTCTGGCATTATCCGTTGCACAAACGTCGTAGCGAGCCAGGAACGAAGTTTTGTGATTTTTTTATACCCATGCACCGTAAACGAAAGTGCAAACCAATCACAAAATGACTCGTCGCCGTCAAATTCATCATGCTGAAGCGGGTGGTTTGCATATAGCCATATGAAAAGATCTCCGACCATGCCACACTGAGGAAATGCCCTCAGAACATTTTTCGGAAGAATTTCAAACGTCCCAATCCACGTGCCATCGTCCTCATCCTGATGAATATCCTCGCTTAACGTCCCCCAAGAAAACTCATACCCGACCTTGTCCAAGTATTCACTGACGATGCTGCTTTCCTTGTACGCGTTGCTCAGCCCCAGCACATCCTTCGGCTTCAAGGGGAATGATTTTCTTGTCACCATTTCTGTTAACATCCAACTCGGCATCCCAATATCCATGGGGCAATTTATTGCCACCAACCCAGCCATTACGCGATCCAGCGCCGGATTTTGCAAGTCATCCATTTTATTACCCTTCCGTCTTGGTTGAAAATCGTTTGATCAGAGAGCGCGCCTCAGCTTCCAGCGCTATGCCGATTTCGCGTTCTGGTTTCATCCATTCGACGCCATGCCGGCGTGAATGTGCCTGCCAAAGCTCATGTGCCCGTACATGGCAGATGTGAACATCAAGTTCCGCCATCAGATCCTGAATGAAGAAGCAGTCGCGCATCCGTTCGATCACTACAGCGGGCAGCCCCGTCACATTTATTAAGGGGAGTGCGCGCTTGATGATCTCTATGCCGCGATCAGCATCCGCTATCGTGATGTTGCTGCCAAAGCACCCCACGTAGGCCTTCACGATCGTCGGAACATTGTGTCCAAGCGCCTGTGCAAGACGCGTTTTCGTCAAAAGCAAATTGTCCGGTGCCATTTGCCCTGCCTGACCGCCAAGCGTTGGTGGCAACATGCCCAGCAGCAGGCTGTGGTTTTCCGCAAATTGAGCTCTGAGCCCGTGGCCCGTTATGCCAGAATCAGCTTTGGTAAATCCAAACGACGCCATTTGGTTTTCATACCGTCGTATGTTCTGTTTAAGACTGGCTACTTTTCCCGATAGTGAATATTCCCATCCAAGCGGCTTATTTTTTGGGGCGCGCGATTTGACGAAATCGAGCGTGGCCCGCTGAGCTTCAGACAGAATCGGAATGTTTCTCCAGCGGCCGCCTTTCCCTTGACCTGGAAACACTTGCAAATATTGTCCGTAGTCCTGTGCGTGAGGATCACATTTTATGACCTCTTCCCGCCGCAGCCCGAATGCCAATTCAAGCCGTAACATTAGCCCTAACTGGGAGTCACACACGTCGATTTCTTCAAATTTTTCAACCATGTCAATTTCATGTTCGGACCATGATTTGCTTATTCGTGCAACCGCCCGGACAATTAACAACTGCCGATCTACATCCGGCAAATATTTTTCGACTGTGCCAACCAAACCGGGCTTGCCCATCCGTGTACAAAACACGCGCAGCCTCGACAACTCGTTCTGGATAGTTTTGATCTTCTTATGTTTGATATGCCACCAGTCTTTTACGAGAACATGAATATGACGATCGCCCAAATTTTCAGGATCTTGGATCTTATAACCCAAGACGTGCAGCCGCCGGATTGATGCATAGACGACTTCCTTGGTGAGGGTTTGAGTACGTTCAGATGCGACCTTTCCGTTCATACGAACGGGCCCGGTCTCAGCCATAATTTTGTTCACTTTTTCTTTCCACATTTGCTGCTCCCTTGTTGAAATATTGAACTCCTTGTTTAATATCAGCGGGGTGGGAAGTCTAATTCATCGGCGCTATGCAATGAATTAGATGCCACTTAAACCTACGGCGGGGGCAAGGCACCCTTCTTAAATATACCGATTTCGTATCAACCAGCCTTGCTCGCCGGTCGCCGATACGCCGACTCCTCGCGGAAGTCGATTTCTCTTCAACACGTGAAGAGATCCGAACGTTAAAGCCGTTTCTCACTGCACATGTCCGACCGTGGGGCGGATTTGAGGATGTGCACCCCGGAGTGGAGAGTTACCAGCCGTGGCTGGCGTGATGGTCGTGGTTACCGTGAAAATTACTCACAGGTGGACCACGAGGCGACTAGGCCTGGTCACGATTTTTTCAATTGGAATGGGTTTTTATGGGGATAGCCACGAAACATAGGGCTTTTGCCTGCAAACGAAGCAATTTAGAAGGCAAGATGGAAATTGATTTTGATTGCGCGAAAAATGCAGGGAAATTTTATAGACTCGACACTGGCAATTGGCCGTAGGGATTTCGATCTGTAGAAGAATTTTCCCTGCCAATGGTCGCGAGAGCCGTTGAAATCACACTCCGGGGACCACTCTGTACCTATCTGTGCAACTTTTTTTAAGCAAAGTCGATATGGTCAATGATTAAATATGGCTGCGAAAAAATGCAATTGATCGACAACGAAAGAGAGGGAAATGGAGAGTTTTATGTAAGGCGCGGGCGATATTCAAATTTTGCCAATGACATGGCTTTTAGAAATCTGTTTTCTTCCGTCTGGAAGGAAGCAGACGTGGTGCGGGGGAAATACATGCCGAGAAATCGACCTGCAGAGCGTACGACGCCGCGGCACGAATGTCAAGCAGTATGTACGGGCGCCAGATTTCCCACTCACACGATACCTATCAGGCGCATGACGTTCGGCCGATTCAAAAATCACCTCCTTTTTCGGAAGTCGCTGTTCCGGGCAGCTTTAACGATATGGTTGGCACAAAATTGAACCTGAAAAATCGACACGGCGCCAATTCAGATTCTGATTCAAGTAACGGCTTGCATTGTGGATGTTGTCGATTACTGTTGGATTTCATTAACCCGCTATTTTCAAAGGATATAACGTGAAAAATATGTCAATCGCCATCGATGGGGGCCATTCGATGTTCAAGGTCCGCGCCGCCTTGTCTTCCGCGCCCGAGGCCCGCATTTCGCTTCAGATTCCGACGGTGGTCATCCCGGCGATCCCTCTGACCAATGAACAGACGCGTTTGCGCGCCGAGGCAGAAACTGTCGAACTCGACGGCCGTAAATATTTTTTCGGCGAGACCGCGTTGAGACAAGGTCGCTCCGAGGGATTTTTCGGTCAAAACGCCAATTGGATAGAGAGTCCGCAGCATGACGTACTCCTGATCGGTGCCTGGCGCAAGGTAATGCATGCCTTCGGCGCGATCCCGGTGCGCATACACCTGGTGATGGGTCTGCCGGCCAAATATTTTGGAGCCCAGAAAGAAATTCTTCGCAAACGTATCGTTGCCTTGCTGACGCCACAACTTTTACCAGGGCAGACGCTCCGGGTGATGGTGCAGAGCCAGGCGGACGCGCCGCTGCAATGGCTGTCTATCCGGGCCAATGGCACACCGGACAGGAAACGGGCCCTCGACAACGAATCGTGGGGAGTGATCGAAATTGGCCACTTCACGACTGATTTTGCGCTATCTGAACGCGGGGCAATGATGGAATATGCCGTTGCATCGTGCGCAGGCATGCACCTGGTGTACGACGCCCTGTCCAGCGCAATGGCTGCCGAGCGATTGCCGACTGCGCTCGATGTTGTCGAGACCGCCGTTCGAACGCGCCAGATCAAGCTGTTTGGAAAGCCACACGACATGGGACCGATGCTGGATGCGGCGACATCCGGGTTTGAATCGGCCGTGCTGGATGAAGCCGAGCGGATCTTTGGCGAGAAAGCTGCCGTGCTGGACGGAATCGTGGTTGGGGGCGGCGGCGCGGAACTGCTGTTCGGCAAGCTGAGGGACCGGTTTCCAAACGCGATCTGTGGCGACGAGCCACGCATGATGGTCGCCGAAGGCTTTTGCAGGCTGGGACTGATGTCGCTGGCTTATCCATAACCGCACGACGCTTTGGGGGTCTTGATCAATGGAAAAATTAAAAAAGATCGGCAGCGAAATCACGGTGCGCATCAGCCTGACGTTCCAGGATGCGCCTGACGTGCACACGCTGCTGGCGATGACGCCTGCGCGCGAGCGCGGCAAGCTCGTGCGCCTGGCACTGCAGCGCTACATCGCCGCGACGGATCATCCGGCGGGAAATATTGACGCCCAAATCGACGCGATTTCTCGATGGCTGAGAAATCGCGCGCCGGTACACGCAGCAGATCTCATTCCAAGCTGCGAGCTTTTACCAACAGGAGCAATTCCAACAGATACAAACCGGAAGCAACCAATCGCGCCGACCCTGCCGACCGACGCGTTGGCACAGCGCCTTGGCGCAGAAACCGAAAAGGATGGCGCGACCACAACGGCGGATGGATTCGAGTCCCCTTCCATGCGCCGATGGCTAACCGACTAGCCCTGTCCGGCGGGTGTAGAGCGACCTTGGTCAGACAACATCACGTGGGCGACCGATGACACGCTTCCAGTCTGGCCCAGCCCATCAATGCGATCTTCGTTACTGGCAGGTCCGCAGCGGAGGCCGGTCGGCGCCGCGAATGTCAGTAGTGAGATAGCGGTCATTCAGAATCCTCGCGTAAGCGGCAGCAGGCATAGCGGTTTAGTTCCGTTCAAGCCAGCACACCACGGCTGAGCCACGTCTCCACATTGAAAGTTCGTCCGTCCGCCATACCGTGGTGACTGAGAGTCCGTTGTCAAGACGTTGCGTTTTCCGTCTTTCGCGTTTGCGACCACTAGTGGACGGCAGTCTCTTGAAACAAAGCCGATCTCGCTGCTAACTGCGGAATCATTATGAAAAAATATGATTCAATCGTTGATATTCCACGATTAGGCAATAAAACTTAATTTATATCAATGCGATTTCACAAAAATCAAAATCTTGCCCGTATTGTTTCGGCAGAGGCGGGAGCGAATCACGAATTGATCGCACGAGTGAAGAAGCTAGATTGGATCGAAGTAACCGCTCCCAACTGCTGGGGTATTTTTGTCGCAAAATAAATAACAGAAAAGAAAGCGGCGTCATTTCGCGAGCCAGACCCAACCGAATATTATTGTCTATGCCGATGTGCAGATGCGCCGCCGGGTGAACCCCGGAACGGTAACTGCCAAAATCACGATCGAAGCGAATTGGAGTGATATAAGGTCGGAGACCTGCTGTTTCAATAGCCTCGTCGTATAATTCCGCAACTACAGAGTCATAACGAGCTCTATACTCCTTACCGAGGCTAGCGATGAAATCACCAAGAGACGGAACGTCCAAAGGACATTCAATGAAATGGAACGAAGGCGAAGGGTTATTTTGAAACTGAATAATGCTCAGATCCTCAAATTGAATGTGAAACCACTTCCTGTCATGCGCAAGTTTCCACATCCGGTCGTAAGGTAGTACCCGTTGAGTTCTTATGATCTCAGCAGTAACGACAAATTCCCGATTGACTTTATGTCGCAACCCAGCGACTCGCATCAGCGCATCAGTTTTGGCTGGTAGCATACTCAGACCTTAAATGATTTGCGGGGAGCAGGAGTTCGATTTGCTTTCCTTCGTTTACGCTGCAAGTCCATCAACTTTGCTTTAAGAACCTGTTCCAAGTCGTCAGCACTCAATGTCCGCTCTAACTCATCCATTGTTGCCTCAGCAAGTGCAGCTCCGTCTTGCGAAAGATCACGTTTCAGCCGCACAAGTTGTTGCTCGTCGGGATAAATAAATCTAAGATATGGAACGTTTGTCACAGCTTTCGCAACCTCAAGCTTGAATGCCTCAGCAGATGCACCAATTCCTGAAACCCATAACCAACCTTTGGCGCGAGTCATGGCAGTAAATATCGTGTTTCTGGATCTCGCATTTGGTGTGTGAAAGAGCGCATCAATCCCAATCACATAAACTGCTACAGCTTCGTTCCCTTTTGCTTTATATACCGTAGATAAAGTTACGTGGTCCTTTTCAGTAAAATTTTTGATTGAATACGAACCATCTTGGAGGTTGTGGGTTTTAACCTTGCGGTCTTTCAATGCAGAAACCAATACACCGAAATACCCTTTCGCGTTTCTATCGTCTGCGCAAATTACGAGGATATCTTCGGGCGAGAGACCCTCAACTCTTATGTCACTTTCAATGCGATCGGCCACTGCGTTGACCTCGCTATTAATACTATCGAACGTCTCGACATTAATATGGGATCCTGGCCGCGTAGTGCCGGAGATACTTATCGGTGAGTTTTCGCTTGGACGAACAACCTCAACTCGAGATCCTCCCTCAATGTTTCCCGATGACCATTTGTATCCAAAATCTTCCCAGTGTTCCTTTGACTCAAGCATTTGAACGACCTTACTAGAATAAAGGCCAAATCCAATCGCGTGTGCGCAAACAAGTATCTCAAGCGGATTTCGATAGCAACGGTGAAGAACCAAATCTTCTTCAAAGGCCACTAATGGATCACCATTCTCTTTTTTTCCAAAAATAACGTCTGCGGTAGGTACCTCAACGTCGTATATCGTTTGAAATATGTCGTACGCAATTACTAGTTTTTCCTCGACCGCTAGTTTAAGCGCGAGACGCAAGAATGACGGTGGAAAGTCCTGCGCTTCATCAACAAAAATATAGTCAAATAATGGAATGACTTTTCCGCTATTAAGCAGTCGTGTGCAGACTTCGTCGAAAGGTCTCTTTTGATTAAAAGCAACAGCCTGAGAAAGAGTCAGCGGATGTTCGCCAACGGCACGTGCGGAATAATGGTACAAACCTTCATTGACGCTTCCGCCCCATGCGTGGAGAACACGCAAATTATCCCACTCTGGATCTCGATCATCAAATTGCCGATAAAACCGAGTAATAAGCTGTTTAATATGCTGGTATAGGCTTTTTGTGTAGAAAGTAACGGCAATCCTCGCCTCGGGATATTTAAGATGAGCAAGTGCAGCTTGCATTGCAATTACTACTGTCTTTCCCGAGCCTGCCAGACCCGTAATTCGTTGTGGCCCGAATACTTCGGTCATGTAGCACAATCGCTGCTCGCGATCAAAACGACGTATTTCCTCTTCAAGAGCTTTGACCAGCGCCACTTTAGAAGTTGGAGGAAATGAATCGGTCCTTCTTTCTCTAACTCGAATTAGACCTTTCGATCCTTCAACAACGGACGTAATTTCTGAAAAAGTGCTCTGGTCGACGGCTTGACCACGTCTTTCATCAAGGAATGACGAAATCTCACCCAGAGTACTTAGAACGGAGGTATCTTCACTTAGCAGGTTTGCGATTATGTTCGCTTCTGGCGCGAAAATGCAAGCGTCCGCATCAAAGTTCAGCGTCGTTCGATTTCGACGTAGTCGTGGACTCTTGATGAGCTTAGAATAGACATGACTAAATACGGCTTCAGTTTGCGTAACCAATCCGCGAAGGTCGGAAAAATCGTCATTATACAATCCGGAATACGCACCGAAAATTATTACGCCGTGCTCTTCGCTAATGACTAATAGCTGAGACAACATAACCTCCTCATCCTCTCGGAAGAGCGGAAATTCACAGAAAACTATCGCATTTTCAAGTCCCAAGTCAGACTGCGCGCTTCGCAAGTGATCTAATAGTCGCTGCGCGGAGGCTGAGCTATTGAATTGATAGTTGCGTGGAAAGATATCCATGTTCGTCCAGGAGTGTGTCGGTAATATGCTATCTTGCCATAACTACATAGAAGTGAGTAGATCATAGGCAAGGCCCCCTTCGAAATTTTCAACGAAGTACTCCGCCGCCGCCGCGAGCGCTGCTCAAACAGTTTAATAAGACGTCCGATTCCATTGCACTGCTGACGTTCGCGGCTCGTCGATCGTCGGCAGCTCACGTTCCTATAAGACATTCCTTTGCCTCGTTGGCCTCCCCAACTAACCTAAGCTGAGGTGGAAAATTCTCGACAACGCTCAAAGTGGGCCATGTCAGACCAACGGGCCACCCGGAAACCCTGGGCGGTTCACATTGAAGCCGCGCTGAAGTTGAGTCACCACGCGCGGCGTAGTGCAAAAAAACCAACGCTTCCACCACGTCAATACCACCGTATGTTGCGCGAATTAACTTGCATATTGACAACTACGGTTATTTCTAGATTATTATGTCTACTGATGATTGGTCAGAGCCTGTACAGACAACCAGGGCATGGTTGCGCTATGGTAGCGCCGCGCCTCTTGGTCCGCAAAAGCGCTTGCGAACCGCAACAGCCTGTCTTCGATCCTGTTCAGCGCGTTGTTTTGGCCAGGCTTTAGGCAGACACAATATTGATAAGTCCGCACATGGAATTCAATGACATTGCTTGGCTGGGTAAAGACGACGCGGATCTCGGGCCGGCGGTACGGGCTGGCCTCGGCATCCTGATAGCCAAAGGAGACTGGGCATGGTGGTACCGGCCTGGCCTTGCCGAGAAAATGCTTTACGAGGCGATACCCCAACATGGCGTTGCCACATGGGCAGGCGATCCAAGCTTATTCACACCGGAGCAATGGCTGGATCCTGCGTCCGCCATGGAAATTGGATATGCCTTCCAGAAGGTGCTCAGGTACGATTGGGTTCAACCGCGTTTAAAAATCGCGCGCAGTACGTGGAGTTTGGGGGAGCTTCGCACTGTCGACGCAATTCGGCAGGACCTTGTGCGCGCCATGGAAGGTTGGCCGGTTTTCATCGAGTGGCCATACGACCGGCGCCCTCGGCGCGCGCCAGTACAACGCGGCTCAGCCAACAGCCTTATCATCACCGGCGCGCAGGAAGACCGACAATTTGGCCAGGCGCTTGTTGAATCTCTGTCCAATGCCCGTTGGGTCGAAAATGCGCCTGCAGCGGACATCATCATCGGGACCTCGGCAAGGCTGGTAGTTGCGCCTCAATCAGCCGACTTGGCCATCGTCCTCAATCGCGATAGCCTTGAAGTGATGGGCACGCTCGACTCAATTCGTTCGAACAGTGCGGCCCGCTGTGCTGTTCGCTTGGACCCACAGCATCCGCAAGCGACCGCCTGGCTGAGAGACTTCGGCCGTGTTTTCAGCTTGGGCAAGCTGGTTGATGAATCGCTCGCCTTCGCCAACCAGACAATTGGTCCCGTCGGGGAACTGCTTTCGGCAACGCAGACATTCATCCTGCGCAGCCGCGATTTCGCTGAACCGAAAGTGGAAGGGCCTCTCGCCTACTACGGCAATAATTTGGTTGACGTCCTGCCAAGTGTGGATCGCCAGATGCCACGCAGATCGCCACCGAAACGGCCGCTCACACCGCCGCCCGTGGCGCGCGTGCTGAACGCCACAGTGGAAAGAGGGGGACGGGCGATCGCGACTTTGCCTTTCGAGGGTCCGGTTGAGATCCGTCTTGAAATCCGGCCTCGCACCCCACTTCACAAAACACGACCTATTTTCCCCGACGATACAGTGGAGTGGAGTGGAGAGAGCAAACGCCTGCAAATCCACATGCTTGAAGTTGAACGGGAGGCAGTCACGCGAATAATCAACCTGCCGCGCTCCGGGCGGTCGGAAGAAGCAGTGTTTTCCTACCAAGTGCGTCCTGAGGAAAGTATCGATCTCCGCTTCGTAGTCGCCGACGGTGTGCGCATTTTGCAAACCGCGCGGCTGCAGGGCGCCTCCAATTTAGCCCCACGCTTCTTCGTTGAGACCATCAATGCGACAGTAGAGCAGGAAAAGTCCTCTTTCGACCTCGCATTGCTGGTCAATAACAGTCTGGGAGAACGTCCCAGTGCCATGGCCCTGACCCGCGAGGGCATTTACCTGACGATGCTCGATGGCCACGGAATTGCCAATGCCCGCGATGAATTCCGTGCGGAGCTCCAGCACGTTGCCAGCAATCCCGACATCGGCATAGACACCAGCCTGTTCAAGCTCGCCAGTAAAGGCAAAGTCCTGCTCGATGGGATCAAGGATTATATTCCGGACTTTCCTCAGCGCCTGGAACGGGTCCAGTTGATGACGCAGTCCGACGCCTATTTTCCGTTAGAGTATCTGTATGATGGCGAAATCCCGGAAAACGACAACGATGGCCTGTGTCCGGAGCGCCATGGCTGCCTGAAGAGTGGTTTGGCCAAGCATCCCTGCGCCATCAGGACGGCAGCCAAACAACTTTGCCCAATGGGGTTCCTGGGCGTTAGCGCGGTCATTGAGCGGCAGACCTGGACACCCGGCATGAATCAGTCCGTTTGGTTGAGCCAACCAAGGGATCTGTCCCAGCGTCAAAAGATGGGTAGTCTGGATCAAGTCGCTTTCACTGCCGCAGATCGGGCAGATGAATTCGACGACGAGGATTGGTGCCACGGCATCCCTCTGGTGCGCACTAAAGCGATCGAAGCGGAGCTGGGGACCTGCCTACGTTCCTGGAATACTTGGAAGCAGAAGGTGGGATCGGCGAATCCGTCTTTGCTGGTTCTTATACCCCACGTGGAAGACGGCCAACTCCATATCGGCGCATCGGACAGCTTGCTGTTTGGAGCAATCAGCCAGCTTCACGTCGGACATGGACAGCCTCTGGTCATCGCCATCGGCTGCAATTCCGCGGTGGCGCCGGTACCGACCACCTCCCTTTCAGCCATCCTGAAGCGCAAAGGGGCAAGCGTCGTGGTAGCGGCCCTGACCGAAGTACTGGGGCGTTATGCGAATCATGCGACCCTCTCCCTCGTCAAAGAGATTCGCAAGGCGGCCAATGCAGAAACATTAGTTTCTATCGGATCTCTGATGGCGCAACTGCGTCGTCAATTACTGGCAGAGAACCTGGCCATCGGCCTGGTGTTGGTGGCATTCGGCGATGCGGACTATGCGTTGGGCCATTCATTACCACAGGAGGTTGGCAGTGTTTGAACACCTCTCCGTACAAGCCGAGCATGGCGACGCCTTGCTGGTGCGATACGGCGACCATGCAGCGCCCCATTACATCATGGTTGATGGCGGCCCGTCCGGAACCCATAACGCAATAATTGAAGCACTGGACGCTTGGCGCGCGCATAGTGACCTCCTGCGCCTCGAAGCCCTGGTCGTCACACACTATGACCTTGACCACATCGAAGGCGTCATTGATTTGCTTAACAATAAGCCGAAGTGGCTAGAGATCAACGACATCTGGTTCAACGGCCTAGACCATCTTGCCCCGGCAGATCTAATGGGATCTGCGGAAGGCGATGAATTGTCAAGGCTCATCGCGTCGGCCAAATACCCATGGAACAAGGCTTTTGGTGGCAAGGCGGTAAAAATGGCGGCGGCAGTCTCGGTCCATCTGGCCGGCGGCATGCAGGTACGCGTGCTTTCCCCGAGCCAGACCCAGCTGTCCAAGGTCGCCACGGAGTGGCGCAGCGGCAAGCTTCAGCCTCGCGACAACGACAGTGCGAAGCCCCGCGATCTGTTAGGCCGCAAGGACACTTGGCCGCCGGGCGATTTTAGCTCACTTGCAAATATCAAATCGACGGCGGACAGCTCCATCCCCAACGGCAGTAGCATCGCTCTGATGCTGGAATTCGGCGGTAAGCGCCTGCTATTGGCGGGAGATGCTTTTGCCGATGTGGTCGAAAACGGGCTCAAACTACACTGGAAAATCGCCCCAGAGGTCGAGATGTGCAAGATTTCTCATCACGGCAGCCAAGCCAATACAACCGCTACTCTACTGAAGGCAATGCGTTGCCGGCGTTTTCTAATTAGTACCAGCGGAAAGACACATACGCATCCCGATAATGTGTTGATCGCTCGCTTGTTAGCGTACACGGTCAAGCCAGAAATCGTTTTCAACTATTTCCAGAAGCAGACTGCCGGCTGGCAAACGCCGCCAACAGGCTGGCCAGTCTTTACCGCCACTTACCCTCGAACTGGTGAAGCATTCGTACGCGTGGACTTAATGGTCGAAGCGGGAACCTGCTGAAGCAATCGCCAATGCCTCTAGAATCGCCTGCAGATTTCTTGGACGGGCCAGTGAGATATGCGGCTTTTGGTCTCTATTTTTTTCTAGCCGAGTAGATACTCTCACAAGACGCTGAAGCTATCCAGACCTGCCAAGCACGGAAGTAGCAATCCACAACTGGAAAAGGGTGCCGCTTTGCCAAAGGCAAGATCCGGTGGCCTCAATGCGTCGGCACGCACGCGCTCGCGAATTGCCGCCAGGTCGCGCTTCCGACATAGGGTCAAATGCGCGGGAATCTCCCCTTGCTGTACTGGAACGACGCGCTTGCGCACTTCTTCTTCGATGGTTCCTGACAAACTAGGCAGGAACATGCACAATTGTTAATGACAAGCAGTCGTTGGGGGAAGTCGCTGTAGGTAATAAAGCCCTTTTGAGCCATCAGTGTCCACTTCTGGCCGATACCCGCGCTTTGCGCGAGGGCCCTGACTGGCCGCTTTCGCACTGTCGCCGTTCGCTAATTGTCGCCCAACGGGGCCTGACCGAATATGAGGTGATCTCGATGTCACCGAGAGCTTCGTACGGAAAACGCATCGAGCATGCCGCATCCGCGATTGCCGCAACACAGGCGCTTGAAACGCCATCCTGATGGAAGCAGATCAAAGCGCACCTTGTATTTTCACCCTTATTCGAATCTTCCGGGCGCCGCCGGCACCACCATGTTGACGCCACCAGAAATTGATCTGCTCACCGGGTGCAAGTCTGCTCCCTGGTCCCTATTCCCTATTCCCGCCCTCGCAATGAATTGATTGTGTGCCTCAGGCGTCGATCATTTTGCGAAGAATCCGGCGCGTGACGTGCCAGCGATCGCCATCGCAGGCTACCTACGACAAAGGGGGCGTTGCGAAGGGAACGAAGTAAGCGAGGATTCATGCTCGCAGTCTGGGCGCTTTATGTTGGGCTTGTCCATGCCGGCAGCAACGCGACGACCCAATGGACATCGCATCGTCACTTCGACCAGCGTTCCCTGTTGAATTTTCTCGAGCAGCGCTTCACGACACACACAAAAAGGTCGCTGCATTAGTTGAGTGTCGTGTGCGGCGTGCTCCAGGCATTGTGGCTTGCCCGGAGAAAACACGCACGCCGCCGGCGCTTCGGCATCCCATTTTTATCCCAAAGCCGACTTGCACTCGGAACTTCCATTGCTACGATCGATTCGCTGTGTGGCCTTCTCGAATACCGAAGGCGGCACAACTGGCGGCAGCATGCCAAGCAGACAGTCTCGGCCAGTCTTGCGCCGGGGCAAGCAAACTTGGCGGTGTGCGCGAGTCATCAATCCAGAAATATAAACCAAAAGGAAGTTGCAACATGGATACCGAACCGATCACCAACCACAACCTGATGCGCATTGATTTCGCCAAGCAGGAAAAAATCGCCTTCCTCAAGTCGATCCCATCCAGTAAGCCACCAAATGTGGCTTGGCTGGCACCTGGACTCCCTGCCGGGGGAATCTGGATGAATGACGCCTCAGCCATGGATCGCCGCTCCGTCAAAGCCCAGCTGGCCGGCAGAGGCGACCATCGTGCGCTCTGGTGGCGCCTCGGCTGCGCTTTGCATCGGACCATAAAACCGAACGCAACGCTGGAGCAGATGATGGTCGACTTTCACAAGCGCCATCATCGATCGACGCTCGCCTGGCTGACGACAGTGCGCGATTTCCGGGCCGTCCACGACGCCATTCAATACCGGGGCATCGGTGCCGGCGTGCGCGTCGCCATCGGCCAGTTTCTTGCATAACAGGCGCAGTGAAGAACGGCTATGAAGAACCTCCATCATTTTCCAAGGAAAATTTCATGAAAAAAGAAAATCGCATCCCATTTATCGGCGTCATTTTGAGCAGCGTCGTTTCGTATCTACTCATACATTTCTGGTTTGCCGACCTTTTCGCATCTCTACAGGGTGTTTCACGCGATACCGCATACGCAGAGCAGGTCACACTACTCGTGCTGTTTACTGTGTGGAGAGGCTGGCGAACTGCACGGGGTAAGGATGAGTTAGCGAACTGGACCGACCGCCAGTTAGGCAAGAAGACCAAGTCAAATGGGCCTGCGAATCCGGACGCGCAATCAAACGACCATGGCGATAACGGTTGAGGAACCGTCATCAATACTTGCAGTGCCGACGACGCCGGGACGCTCAACACTGCGTCACCGTAAGTTTATGGCGGGGGGAAATACCTCGTCATAAGCTTTCCATCTGGGGCGATGGAACATCCATTTTTTAATTTATTTTCAGGGCATTTGATGAGGAATGGATCAGAGTTTTGCAGCGATCTCCGTCTTCCTCAATCCGACTTGCTAAGTGGTTTTGACATGTTCCAATGAACTGTCTCAACAACCCGCCGAAGGACATCCTCATGACTTATGAATTCAACGCCGACGATACAAGCGTCAATGATTTTCCGAATCCCTTCAAAATCGAAAACTCTTTTCTGCTACTGTCCGCTGCGGTACTGATGGCAGGCGGCATATCAGTTCTGCTCAGTGCGCGCACCTACCTGCAGGTGCACCAGGACCGAGTTGCCGTGGTGACCGTTATCGTGGCCATTGGACTATTTGCCACGGCGATCAAGTTTGCTATCCAGGCCCTGTCCCAGTTGCGCTTTGTGCTTGGCCGCAAATTTCCCTCCGGTCTGGCCGAGGAAGTGCCAATCAACGCACGAGGGCTGGCGAAAGGGGCGATCGAGGTGATGCAAACCCTGCATCGGCGTGCCGTTGAATTTCGGGAACCGCGCGGCCCCTTGAATGGCCTTCTGTATTGCCTGATCAAACCGTTAATGACCTCGCCGCCTCCGATCCAAGCTGCTGCGGCACGGCATTTCCATGCGGTATTGGCGATGACCACCATGCTGGCCTCGCTGCTCGAATCCTATGTGTTATTCCATGGCTGCGCGTACGAAGGGATTATTTCCTGGCTATATTTGCCGTTCACCGGCCTGTCCTTGTGGATGCCATTGACGGCGGATCAGGAGGGGGCCCCAGCAACAAACGAGGCCGACGGAGACGCCGCGATATTATGGAAGCTGCTTGCATTGATCGTGTTTGCGATTGTGGCGCCGGTGGTGATACCGCGTTTTGTGCCGGCGTTCGGCATTCCGCCTTTATGGATGGCGCCGCTGTTGTTGCTGATCGGCTCGATGGGGGCATCCCTGTTATTCCTGGCCTCCCTGTTTGCCCGACTGGACAATGTGCCGCAAACCAGTGTGTCTTGCGAGCAAACAACGGTGTCCATGAATTGCCACCCGAGCCAGCTCTGGACGCAAGCCAGCCGTGATTTTCAAGATAACTGGGTACGGAATACTCCCAACCGCTCGTACGCCAATGTCCCGCCCGGAGCCACGGACTGCGAGCGCGGTGAATTCCAGGGTTATATTCTGGAAGAAACCCAGCCAACAGCGACGGACACATTGGGGTTGAACTCATTTTGGAAGGCCATCGCCGTAAAGCATCTGCGCTATCTGGCGTCGCTCGGTGTGTGGGGATTGGCCTTGAGCTGTTTGGCGACCGGGGTTGCGGTCCACTATGCGCCTTTGTTTGCGCAAATGGAGCGCTTCAACATCTCGCGGATCCTGTTGATGGTGATCGCGCTTGGCGTACCGAGTCTACTGTCTTTCCGGAACGGGCATTTGTTGTGGTCACGCATGTATTTCAAGTCACGCCTGATATGGATTACCGTGGATGGGACATACCACACCTCGAAACTAAGTATGGGAAACCAGTTCACCGGCCATGCGCAATCGACATCGACCCTGACTCGGGTGGAGGACGCCACGTTGCGGGTGTGGGTGGCCGATATCGTGTCGGTCGCCTTTGGCAAGGATGGCAAGCGGTTCATCATGGCACTGGCACCGGCGGATGGTTTTGCCAAGGAAACAGCTGAGCGGTTGGTGCAGTTTGCGCAGGAACAGAGTTCCGTGGCAGCACCGACCTCCGGCCGGGATTTTGCGAAAGCCCAGGCGATGGGCTTGCTGGATGCGGCATTACCAGTACCGTCTGACACTGGCTTCGCCGCCTTGACCAAAGACAAGCTTGCACAGGGCTGGCAATCGGGGTGCAGTGAAAAGGCAACCGGTAGGGTCAAGTTCTACGATGTGCCAAAGGAATTCGGCTTCATTGCCGGGTCCAACGGCGTCGACTATTTCTTCAGCTTGAACCAGTTGAACGGAAGGATCGCGAAAACCGGGGACCGTGTCGCCTTCGTGCCGGTCGACACAGCGCGTGGTCCTCAGGCCAACAGGGTGCGCGCCATGCCGGACGAACCATCGACCTGAACCAACGATATCCACCGGGGGGACCGCCCTGATAATGGCGGCACTTCAAAATGATCGGAATGAGACCATGCCGGCCAAGATGCGAAACCATTGTTCACTACCTTTACAAACTACCGGCGAATTTGGGACCTGTAACAGGGCTGGCGGGCATTCACACCAAACAAAGGGGCCAACTGCAATGAAAACTGGGCAACCAAGCTCGTTGAAGAGAGATTTTGCTTCAGACTTCCAGGAGCCGATCACTATCATGGAAGATTTGATATCAATTGCCATCGAGGAAGTTGGCAATGGCAGAGGGCGGGCTATTTCGGTGTTACTCCCTGCATTGCGGTATTTGGATGATCTCAAGGCTATTAACGATCGATTGCTGCAAGTCGAGAGAATGATGGAGTAACGGGCGTCGACGCTTCCGGATGAATTGTAGCGATTGACTCGATCAATCGGATTTTACTAGCCATGCATGTCAAACATCCAATCGGCGCCGAAAGGTCATATCAAATAAATCAGCGCATAACGGCCTTGAGTATCTCCAAAATCGCCGATTTCGCGATCTGGTACGACCAGGTCATCGGCCGGAAATAGGTGCGCAGACTCTCGTGGAAGATCCTTCGATATTCAGTCGATGTGATGCCTATCATTTGCGTCCTTTTGCCGCCCCAGTCCTGGACAAAAGCGAGTCTGGTGTTGAGCAGAAGTCGCCAGGCGGCGACCAGTGGCGCGAAGTATGCCCTCGGCGTTTCCTTGGCGCCTTTTAGGAAACCGGTCCAGAAATCACGCATATCAATGCTCACCTGAGGCAACATTACTCTCAGGTGAATCGTCGCCTCGAGAAATGCTTTGTTGCGATTGCGCAATTAAGCTGACAACTTTCGCGATGGCGCCGGCCTTACCCCCTCCATGATACTTTCCTCGCGGAGGAAGTCTTCAAAATTAGATCAAATGCAATTTTTCTTCAATTTCATTTGTATTCCTCGCGTTCCTGACGTTTGATAGCGCGTTTTTCAACGATGATTCGTTTCGTTTCCGCTTGCAAGGCGGCAGCTTCCTCCGGTGGAAACCCCAAGTCGGCAAAAACGTTACCGCCAACTGGAGTGACGTGCATGGAACCGGTCAGCAGTTCTTTTTTCGCCATCAACTTGCTCTTTGGTTAAAAATGCTTTTACATCGCTGTCTAGCCAATCCATGTACTCGTCCGACAACGGGGGCATCGTCCGGTGCGTATGTTGGTCCCATCTGTTCCGCGGCACTGCCGTTAAGCCGGTCTCGAAACATTTGCTTCAACTGGCTTTATCATCCGCTTCGTCCGCTAGCGCCATCGCCTCGAGAAATTTCTCTTCGCGAGGCGATGGATTCGCGAAGAAGGAACGAAGGAACGGCCTTCGGGCCAGTCTCGGGGGATAGCTATGGGTCCGTTTATTCGCTGCGTCTCATAAATTACCAATATATGATGAAGACTTAATGATAGCTGAAGGCGACCATTTCTCCCAATATATTAGGAGAAATGCTTGGATCCAGCGATCGCTTTTGGACAGGTACTGCGCGCGCTCAGGAAAGACGCTGGGCTATCACAAGAGCAACTTGCATCTGAGGCGAGTGTCGAACGAAATTTTGTCAGCCTGATCGAACGCGGAGTCAATCAGCCGACGATCCGCGTGATTTTCAAACTTGCTAACGCTCTCGCCATCTCACCGTCCAAAATGCTGAGCTTGGTAGAAGAGAAGACTTCAGAGGCAAAACGGTAAAACGGCAACCTGCGTCAAGCGGACTACGCATCGCGTGCTTTACCTTCATTCGTGACATGCGCCTTTGGGGCCCTTTGGGGACCTCCCTGGCGTGAAAAATACCGACCTCTTTCCGTTATCCCACTGTCCAGTTAATTGTGACACACGTTAGTTAGGATAGAGCCCACTCAAGTCGCACGCCCGCACCCGCACCTCTATGTTTTTTCCGTTTTCCATTGCCGGCCGTCGCGCCTGGTAGCTGCGTGATGTCGGATGGCCTGCTTGGCTTCCAAGTGCTTGAACGGCTGGGCCACGCATACAAGATCGTGCTCGCTCTACACGGCAAGGCGGGAACCGAGATCGAGCCGTTCAAATGGCTCAATATCCTTCTGGGGACTTGAAGACCGCTTTGTCCGGGGCCCATCATTTTTTTAAATTCTCCAAGTACGCCCGTCGCTATCTCGCCGAGGCGCAATACCGATTTAATCGGCACGTGGACATGGGAGCGATAGTGCCGCGATTGGCGGTTGCCGCCGCCCAGACAAAGGCATGTCCCAAGCGCTTCATATTGGGGCTAGGAAAGGGCTGATGTATGAACATAATCAGGAACAGTTATTTGTAAAAATTTGTAACTGCGATCTTGGTTGCCTCCATGAAAGTGCTAGAGTTAATCAAAGCCACCTCGCGTTGGCTTGCCCGCCCACGATGGCGAAGCCGAATCGGCAACGTGTTAAAGTGTTTTTATCATCAAAATGGTAGACCAATTCCTAATGTCTGCTGCTTTATGTTTTGTGTGGGCGCATTGCATTGGCGGCAAACAACACAGGAGTTTCGGTTATGCCAACATCATTTAAACACCTTCAAATAGATCGCCTAAAACGTGAGGCAAAGGTCTCGCGAAAATCGTTAAACATTTCCCACAATCAGGCACTCGATTTAATCGCGAACCGTGAAGGATTCTCGAATTGGTCGCTCCTCATGAAACGTGCAGGGATACAAGCGGTGGCCCCAAATCCGACAGCTTCAAGTGAGCTAAAGCTCGACTTGATCAAAGACGCCGCAAAATTGGCTGGATATAATGTGTACCTTAAGCCTCGAGGCCAATATTCCATCAAAGTTGAATTTGACGAGCAAACTATAGATTTCAACTGTCGAGGAAGAGATATATGGATTGAGTATGATCGCAATTACGCGTCGGTTGATCGCTCTATAAAGTGGTGCATGCCCCGCCCGGAAATTGCGTCAGCAGATAAATTTTTTGTTGATGTTTTCAATGAGTTAATAGAAAGTGACGATTTTGAGAATGCAATTAGCACTATCCTCGGAATTGGTCCCGGCCCGTCTATTGGCTATTGTAAGGAATATTGGGAGAATAATGACCTCAGTCCCGCGCTGTAACTTGTGAATAGCTGTCAAATATAACGCTACTCTGGCGCCAAAGGCTCAACGACGGGCCTTTGGGGTTTAGTTTAGGAGGCGAGAAAAAAGATAGAACGCGAAGTGGATTCTATGGCGAGCGCCTCGTCAACACGCAGCAGCATGGCAATTTTTGGACATGGCAGGTGAGTACGGCGGACCAGACCACAGAGAACCAGCGCCTTGAAATTGAGCGGGCGGGCTACTCGATCGAATACTGGCTGGCCGATACTGGCGAACCAAGGTCGAGCTTGCCGAACTGAAGCACGACGACTACTACTTTGCGCTCGGCCAACAGCTTAATCGTTGCCAACACGTCCGGCGTATCCGTCCTAGCCGATCAAGTTTTGCCACCACTAGCATGTTGGCGCGACGAATCTTGTCGAGCAGGCAGGCAAGCTGATGTTGTTGGCGGCGGTCGTGGAAATGGAGCGCGACCTGCTGGTAGAGCGGACCCAGGCTGGACTGGTTCGCGCCAAGGCTGAGGGTAAAACGCTTGGCCGGCCGACCAAAACGACCCTGGCGCAGCGCGTGGCGATGGTGGAAGCGCATGTGCGCGGCGACAGCATCAGCAGATTGTCGCGGCTGCGTGTTAAGGGCCACCGTTCTGACCGTCGTAACACACAAGGAGCCAAGATGAAAACTATGCCAGACGTATTTGGAAACTTGTCCAAATGGGCGGTGATCATAGAGGCCGATGTCGAAGCGTTGGAGGCACGTATCGCCGAGTTGGAGATGTCGCGGGCTACTAGCACGGCGCGGTCCGAGCCCGACTTCTGCCAAAGTGTCTCCGATGAGGTTGTAAGTCCTTTCCCCTCAATCAACGCGGAAAAACGCAGTCATGTCAATACCTCTTGCGCCGCTCACTGGATGAGCCGCAAGCCGCAAACTTTGCGCCAATGGGCTTGTCTTGAAAATGGGCCGCTGCGTCCTATCCGCATCAACGGGCGCCTTGCCTGGTCGGTCGAAGAAATTCGCCAAGTGATGTGCTTATGATTGCCGAAACGTTCACACGACCAAAATAGAAAAACATTAGCACAATCGTTCGCCGACAATGCGGATCGGGATAAACGTTGATTGGACCACTCCCTGCGATACGGTCGCGCTCGGTGGCGGCAAGATTATGGCGAAAGCACTAACGCCGCTGAGCAGCCGACTTTTTCTGGCAAGTTGAACACAGGCGCCATAGGGCGACGCGCCGTGACCGTTAGCAAAGCAGCTAAAGCGGTAGGCAACGCGACGTCGATCCTAGGAGCGGTTCAGCCTGATAACGACTTTTCTGATCGCGAGCATGCAAAAAATCAAAGTATCACTATTCGAAACCAGAAAGGTGAAAATTCGGCTGGTAGTTCTTAAACGACAACCTAAAATATAAGAAATCGACAGCTTGCAAACTCCCGCTTTTATTTTTGAATACTATGTGGATAACGACGGCTTTTCTTTAGAATTAGAAACAAAATCTTTTAAGAAAATCTTTAGTGGCAAAAGCGCTCCATGTGCATCATCAAAAAAACCTCTCTTGAAGCCCATTCCGGCCCCGCGACATAGTTCACCAGGGATAGCAGCAAGGAAGACCTGAGCCTTCCGCTTGTGGAAATGAGGTAGTTCACCATACTTCTGGATATCAGTCATATAGTTTTCAACTCGATTGTCCAAAATGGACCCTTTCACGGTCGATAAACATAATTTTTCTAAGTCACCCATTTCTTCTTCGTTCGGGAAAACGAAAAGTCCAAGCCTAAGCGATTCAGTTTCGGTAAAACCTGCATGGCTGACTACTCCATTGAATTCCTTTAAAAATGAATCGTTCGTTTCCTTTATTGCAGCAGTTCTATTTTGATCTGCATCCCTGATAATCACAATCCCACGCACATTTTTGAAAAAACGTGATTTTTTGAAAAACGTCAATGCGCTGGCAAATTTTGAGGTCCCCCCAACAATTATGGTTCCAATCAAATAAGGATCGGCTCCAATTTCCTGCAAAATTGGATCTAAGAAATGGGCATCATCTGTGCCTTCGACAAATATCAAAAAAGGACGATCTTGACGACCGTTATTATTAATGCCATCGAAGAAAATAGGGGCTACTGACATTTATCTGATCTCCCAGCCAGAGGCGAGTGCTTCTTTTAGCTCTTCACCAGTGTATATAATACTATCTGACTCATTATCGTCATTTTCCAAACGTATATATTGAATATCAGAAATTAGATTCTCCTCTATTGCTCCATTTAATGCACTAACAATACATTCACGTGAATGAGTAACTGCAAAAACTTGACAATTATTTTTATCTGCAAGACGGGATACCAATGCCCAGAAGAAATTAAGCTTCGAATAATGAATCGTCGAATCAATTTCGTCGAACAGAATGATTCCGTCCTTAGTGCTCATCATGATTAATGCGATTGAAAGCACGCTTTGGAACCCCCCACCAAGCATGCTAGTCTGAAGCATAGTGCCATCTTTCATTGTTGCGTATAATGTTGGCATATTCCCATCCTGGAGTAGCTGAAAGGACGATAAATCTGGGTTTACGAATTGCAAAGCTTCAGTGATCTCTGCTCCGCGCTTTTCTTTCATTAAATTGCTGAAACGCTGCGCATCTTCGAGTGGTGAAGCTCTGATCGTTGAGCTAAGATAGGCTCCGCCGACTAATGGTGCTGTGCCAATTTTGTATAAATTATAGTTTAATGCTTCTTGAGAGACCTGAGCGATACATCCAGCTTCATCTTCCTTTCCATTCAGTTTTACTTTGAGGTGCATCCCTAGTTGGTTTGAATCAAATGTTGCGGGCGAACTCAAAGCAGGTTGAAGTGGATTGTTTGCTGCCGAAATGGTCATGGGATTAGGTACCTGTCCTAACGACAGTGAAAATTCCACATCTCCTTTTAGAGTTGTGGATTTTATCTCAACATTTTTTTGCATTCCCCCAACTCCAAATACGTAATTGAATCCATTAGGAAAAGGCATTGGCATTCCACGCGAGGTGAATGGCCGCAAAAGAGCAGCTGGGTTTCTTCTATCCAATATAAGGAAAATTATATCAAGAAGAGTGCTTTTCCCCGTCCCATTTAGACCGCCAATTAAATTAATTCTTCGTAGTTTTTCTATTTTTAAATTCTTCAATCCTCGATAATTGTCGACACTCAATGTTTTAAAGAAGAAATTTGTTGACATTTATTATTCCATTTAAGATAGATGAAATGTTGAATAAAATAAAAATTGGGAAATTTTTATTATGCATTCTTACAAGCTGAAATTTATTTAAACTTATATAATGTTTGTTTTCATATGGTTCAAACTCCTTGAACGGACCGCTAACATTGCAAAGCGGCCGCCCAAACTGCTGCCGCAAGTGGCTACAAAAGTGGCTAGGTTGTTTCAAATTAATGGCGGAAATACAGGTGCGACCGCCAATTCACCTTGGGTCGGCCAAGATCCGACGCGAGGAAATGGTCCTTATTCCGGCAGCGCAACGGTCACAACTCTAACATTGGCATTCATGAGCGCGAGTCGTGAAATGTCGGCGCTAAGTTTATTCAACAGTCTTATATCTCCAATCGCGACGAGGATGAGGGGCCGGCCAAGAGTTAACAGTTGGGAGATCTTTTGAAAGAAAGTTGACGATGAACGTAGGCGCATGACTTCGACACCGATCCGTTCACGCTCTCCATCTGGATTCGGCCAAGATAGGAGAAAATCCATATCGAATGGTACTTCGATTCCATCAACTGGAGCGTTTCGTAACATCAGCAAGCCCTGGAGCAATTGATCCGACTCTATCGCTGCACGGAGGTACTCCGCGAAGTTGTTTTCCTCTTCATGCCAAGAAGTTGCTCTCTGAGGCACCCATGCAGAAACGAGCTCGATAAGTCGCTTCTCTCTCTCAGTGCCGTCGAACTGAGGTTGCGACGCAGCTTCGTCGTCGAAGCGGCCTAACTCAGCGACTTTTACCATGAGAATCTTGGCAAGCACTTCGTATCGTTGAAGATCCTGGAGGACTTGATATCCTCCGAGGGAACTCCTCACGCGCAATATAACACTACCGCTTCGAACGCCGATTAGTTTCGCATCAGGAACCAGTCGAACAACTCTAGCAAACAATGCTTCCGCGTCGGCTATGGTGAAAGTTGGTTCGCTAATCCGGATTTCCCAAGTAACGACTTTTTCCATTGTTGTATGTGCATGGGCGTCAAACAGCATTTCGGCCAAAAGCACTTGGTCTTCCGGCGAAAGTCCATTCTCTTGTCCACGCCCGCCTCGTCTTATAGAGACTCGATCGAAAAGAGTTTTGGACACCAAATTTTCAGTACGGCGATCACGCAGTATTGAAAACATTAATTCTAGACCGAGTCTGGTATCGTACCACTCGCCTTCCATGGCATCCGGGGCCAATTGCGCCGCCACTCGCAGGAGCGTCTTGGGCATTGGATCCGTGCCTACAAACGCTTTAAGGCCACCAGTTCCATTTGCGCAGACGGAAAGATATTCGTTGCGTATTTTCTGGACGTACTCGATCGCCTGCCTATGCTCGTCCTTCAGTGCTCGGGTACCTGCCGACGGAAGCCCGAGCGTCTGGTCCTTTGCTATAAGATCATAATAGAAGTTCTTGTTAAAAAAACTCCTAGCACCACTTTTATGGATGTTTGCTTGTAGTTCAAGTGATGTGATCGGCACGACGCTTACACCTGGTTCAACACAGGTTTGTCGCTTAAGCTCAAGAATCATTTGCAGTTCCAATGCCGCTTTGTGCTTATGCAGAATTTTAAGTGCTTCCAGTCGCTCGAACGCGTCGTTTGGCTCGGGGAGCACACATACAATGTCAAGGTCACTGTGCTCGCTGTCAAACTGCTCGCCACCCTTATAAATCGCGCTCCCAAACAAAAACAGTTGACAATTCGTCTTAGCTCTAACGCTGGCTGCCCATGACTCGCACAGGCGAATCGCGACTTCTGCTTCTATGGTCCACTCGGTCATGATTGTCGGCTCGAACATTTGGATAGCAAACAATAGCAGGAAATCTTGCTAATATTGCTTGGATGTCTGCAAATATTTCTTTGCTTGCATGCGGGGTGCTTGGTACACGACCCGCCTTGTCAAGCAGACGTCGCCTGCGGTTAGGTGCTACCAGCTTCCGCGGCCCATCCAAAAGCAGATCTGAATGTGCACCTCTGGCCGATTGCAGCTTCGCCCGATGAGAATTGCGAAGGGCCGCTTCGTTGCAAAGCCGCCATGGCGCGTATTGCCACCACGGTTCGACTCGAGAGGCTGAAACTCGCTACCGTTGGATTGAGTGGGCGGCAATTGAGCGGATCAAGGCCATGGCCAAGCTGCAGCACCGCGCGGCGTCACATCGAAAGCGCCGCCCTGGTCGTTGGTACTAACTGCCGACTGGTCAGCCCCGACCAAGCGCGCCTAGGCGATCGCCACTGTGATTGAACGTAAGACAGGCGCAAAAAGTGGACCATGAGCAAGCAGGTGGATCGACGCCTCAGGCCGCGTCTAGGCCCGTTGTCCAGCGAGCGTACAACCTCTGCTGACCGACAAGAAGAGCACGCCAGGGATGGCACAAGCGCAACCATGACCGAGCTCTGGCAATCGTTTCCATTAAATCCAAGCCGGGGCCACGATACTGAATTGCGTTCGCGGGAACCGTGGCAAGGCCATGCAGGTGTCGCCAACATTGTTATAACCGGCGGTCCAGGTAGTTGTACAATCTCTTGCGGCTGATGCCCTTGTCGCGCGCGATCTGCGTCTTGGGGGGCCCCATCTGGACGCGCTCGATCAGTGCAGTGGTTTGTAACGGTGTCAGTCGCGGCTTGCTGCCGCCGTATACGCCTTTGGCCTTGGCGATGGCGATGCCCTCCCGATGGCGCTCGCAGATCATGGACCTCTCAAATTCCGCAACAGCGCCGAGCAAAGTGAGCAGCAAGTTATTCATCGGGCTGTCGTCGCCCGTGAAGGTCCGGTTCTCTTTCACGAAGCGCACGGTGATGGCCTGGACCGTGAGCGTCTTGACGATCCGGCGCAAGTCGTCCATGTTGCGCGCCAGCCGATCCATGCTGTGCACGACCAGCGTGTCACCATCGCGCAGGTAGTCGAGCATGAGCGTCATTTACGGTCGGCGGGCGTCCTTTCCGCTACAGGTGTCTGCGAATACCTTGTCGAGAGCGATGCCGTCGAGCTGGCGCTCCATGTTCTGCTCCGCGCTCGATACCCTGACGTAGCCGACCTGCTTGCCTTTCATGACGACTTCCCCAAATTTGTGTATCTGGAGTCTAGACCGTGTCATGAAAGTGTAAATGTCGAATTGATCGAACCCGTTTATACGCAAATTATGGCCGTGGCCGTGCCCCCTGGTGGCGCGTAGACGGGGGTACACCCTGCTTATACACCGCCGGGGAAACAGAGGGCTGGCGGCCGCATACGCATCGCGACCTGTTTGTGGTGCGAACCCGGGAGGCGCGCGTGGGGATGTCGGCATATGCGCGTCGATAGCATCAGCGCGATGGCGCGCTCCTACAACGTGTCCATAGCCGCCAATTTTAGTGTTGCCATACCGAAGCAGGCAGCATGATTAAGGAGTTTTTTTAATTATGCTTTTGGACGTCCCCGAGATTTTTCGTACGTCTCCGCACGGCTGCACGCACGCGGCGGCAAGAAAAAACTATTTTCGTGTATTTACACAGTGAATTAGTGTACTCTGGCCGCGGCCACGTCTTTGTAACAACGACATTGCGCGTACGGCAACCAACCCGGCGTCGGGATCGCAAATTTGTCTCCCGATAACATAGTAGGCCCATTGCCCCAATGTCGCACTTTCAAACCCATTATGACAACCTTAAGGTGGCCCGCGACGCGCCCCTTGTGGTCATTCGAGCCGCCTATAAAGTGCTCGCACAAAAATATCATCCCGACCGCAATCCGGGCGACCCGGCCGCCGCGAGAGTAATGGTCCTTGTCAATGAGGCATATCGCGTTTTGTCCAATGCGCAGTCTCGAAGCGCCCATGATGAATGGATTAGGCAGCTGGAAAGCAGTTCTCGCCAAAGGCAAGGACGTTCAGGTTTATCTGACGCCAATGGACGATCAAGACAGGAATCTGATACTCCCCATCCACCACCGGCATCCTCACCGCAGCCCACAGCACCGAACCCTTCAGACTGGCACCCCTTAGATCCCGAAAAGTTTTTAGAATTAGAAGAGGCGTGGCAGAAGTTCATGCGTTTCTTTGGGATGGCCTCGTCGGCGAGGCGTAAGTAACCAGTGGAACTGGCCGTTCGACAGGTTGAATCCATAGGGCGAGCATGACGGCCCCGGCTGGCAGCCGGCATTCGCCCACAGCCCAAAGCGTCAACGGCTCCGACCCTGTCACGGCCAGTGCATTGTAGCGGGGGCGACAACATAGCGGCCTGACACATCGGCAACCCATGAGTGTATCTTGAAACAGTTACAAGATAGCTCGCCCATGCCCCCGCACCAGACCGTACAGACGCCACGGGGCGCGACGGGGGCGCACCAGGCCGTACAGAAGGCCCGTGGCACGGTAAAAAGAGGGAAGGATGGGAAATGTGCGACGCTGGTGCTAAGTAGCGGCTGGCGTAGGCCATGACACCTTGCGCCGGCGATAGTCCGCACCCCAACGCGCGTGCGCCAGGTCCCCTACGCCAATGCCCAATGTTGGCGCAGGGTCTGCTCTGTTTGCTGGTTCGGCCTGAGTTGGTACACACTGGTACGCACCGCCTCACGTGCGCGCGCCGAGTGTGGACTGAGCGTATAGAGCTACCGCTCGTCGTGGTCAATGTTGTGCGCGACCGCATGACAACTGATTCTCGCATCGATGCCAGGGAATTTAATAAGCCACCTAAGAACGTCTTGCGGGCATACGACAACCTGAAATACTCAGCCCAATTTAGACGGCTCAATTATGAGCCCGCTGATTTCATAAAAATGGAGATTCGCGCCACAGTGTCGCAATGACAAAAGACGGCATGGTCATGCTGGGCCCTCCGCGTTGACCAACTCGATAGGGCAATAAAATCTCGCGGTGCCGACTTGAACCGCCAGATTTTGAAAGAATCCACACCTCGGGCGTGCCGGGAGTCGAGCATGGGTAAAACAGAACAGGGCAAGGATAAGAAGGCCCCCGACGGATCGGGAGCCCATCGAGAAATCGTTTCGTGCCGGCGTGCTGTCGATACGGGAAATAGCCAAGCTGCACGGGATTACGGACACCGCGATCAGAAAAAAGGCCAAGGCGTCCGACTGGCTGCGTGACCTGTCAGAAGGTTGCGGAGAAGGTTCGCCGCACTGAGCTGGTACGCAGCGAAGTACGCACCCCCACGCGCGCGGTACTGCGGTCTCAACGCGAGATTATTCATGGGGGTGCGGCCACCATAGTCATGCAGGTGGAGCGCGAGCACCGGGACATTACCCACCAGCGCGGCATCGTGGCACCGCTGCCGGCGCAGCTTGTCGCGGCTCTTCGGCGTGTCCAGAGCCACCTTTTTCCCGTCGTAACACACAAGGCGCCTGAGATGAAAACTATGGCAGACATATTGAAAACTTAACCAAATGGGCGACGATTATGGAGGCCAATGTCAAAGAGTTGGAGGCACGTATCGCCGAATTGGAGATGTCGCGGGCCGCTAGCATGGCGCGGCCCGAGCCCGACTTCTGTCAAAGTGTCGCCGACGATGTTGTAATGTAAGTCGTTTCCTCTCTATCAACGCGGAAAAACGCAGTCATATCGATACCTGCTGCGCCGCTCACTGGATGAGCCGCAAGCCACAAACTTTGCACCAATGGGCTTGCCTTGAAAATGGGCCGCTGCGTCCCATCCGCATCAACGGGCGCCTCGCCTGGTCCGTCGAAGAGATTCGTCAAGTAATATGCTTATGATTACCGAAACGTTCACACGACCAAAATAGAAAAACATAACACAATCTATCGCCCACAATGCGGATCGGGATAAACCTTGATTGGACCACTCCCTCTGACGCGGTCGCGGTCGGTGGCGCCAAGATTATGGCGACACCATCAACGTCGCTGCGTACCGGGCCGTTCGGCCGTTCAGCATTCGGACTAAGCGGCCCTGCCGAAGAATGATCGGATGATGGCGCCTACTCATTCCACATCATGAAGATGGAGGTATGGATCGTCTTCCGCTTCGTACTCGCCCGGCGTAAGCAGCTCAAACTCTATCCCTTCGTCGGCTAGTTGTTTCTGTGCGGCCGCTAGACCGGATGCCGGTCCGGAACCCGCCTCCATCACGGCAAGCAGTGCAGTATCGGGGCGAAGTCGACTGGCAAGAGCCACGAACTCTGTGATGTGGCCGGGCCGAAGACTGTGCCACGATGACTTGACCTCACAAAGAATTGCTCGGCCATCGGAAAGGACAAGAAGGTCAGCCTCCGCGCTTGTGGCTTCCGATTCGCGAGTAAAACCGAAACACGTTGGCTCAATAAAGATGAACGAGCGTCGAGACCGCTCACGCAATGCTGATAGAACCCACACGAGTGAGAGAACGCTACGGTCCCGTAAGCTTTCGATCAGAAACTCGTTCGGGCGAAACAACCAGCGGATGTTAACGGGCGCCCGCTCGGGCTGCTTGCAAACCTCACAAGTAAACTCAGATGAAAGCGCACCAAGATCAACCCAATTCCTATGATGGCATTTTCGGCAGGTCCATCTATGCCCTTGATATATCAATTGCCTATGGCGCAGTTCGATGAGGCAAGCATCGAGCGACTCCTCCTCATGTTGATCCCAATCGACACTGAGATCCGGCTCGCCCTGCTGCGGATGCGCGCTCCAATACTTTGTGCGATAGGCTTTCCAGCTCGTTTTCAGATCGTCATAGCTCACAAATTCCATTGGGCTCTTAATCGCTCGTGCTGCCTTGACGATCAGATCCGCAAGCGCTTTTCTTTCACCTTCACTTCTCAAGTCGAAAGCGGGCTGCCGCTTAGATGTCTTCAACAGCCGATTAGCGGTGGCCGTCACTTGCTCCGTCGGGAGGTTTGGTGTCCCGCCAAGATTGGCAAAGTTCCGCCGAAGAAATGGGTGTAGAAGAAACTGCCTGGCCCGCCGAAGTCCTCCGGTCATACCGAGAACACCTGTCAAATAGCGAGCCTCGTTCGACGGGCGGGTCCAAACAATTTTGCTTGGGGGATGAACCCTCCCATGTTCGGCGTCAGGTTCGGTCCTCGCTCCGTCCGCAGTTAGAGCGTGTTGCATTGCTTCGTATGCTGTCGGAATCTTGATTGTTTCGACCGGATGATCCGCGCTTACAAAAATTGCCAGGTTTCCGCCACGGCTTCGCCGAGTGGAGGGTGCGGCGGCGGGTTGCTGACCACCAACTAATGATGCCTTGAAAGCTCCGGCCATTCGCCAACGGCGCGGTAACATCCATCGATTTTCGCTCGTAAAGCGCGAACTCGGACCGTCAAACTCAAAGGTGAAATCCGTACACCAATAGCCTGCGGTGAACGTCTGTCGCACTGGAGAATCTGAGAAATGATCAGGCACAGTCGCCGGCGGATGGGCCACAGGAGGTGACCACATGAATCTGGCCCAGTCTGGCTGTGGAAAGAGCCCACCACCGAAACGGTTGCCTTCTCTTGCAGTTTGAAGTGCTTCTACCGAGGGAACGATGCTGTTTATTTCGGAAACCGATTCGGTTGTGATTGCACTCCACGACCTCGTAGACAATATGAGCTGGTGAGCTTCCGCAAGTTGCTCCATACTAAGCGATGTGGATCGAATGGTAATCTGCGACTGGCCGCCAGAGCCACCATTTACATGGTTGCGGTGCTTTAGCAGGTCGCCAAGGACGGCCAAGAAATTGGGTTCCCTGAGATGGTCAAATCCGACGCGCAGGCAACAAAGGTCAGTATCGAGCCACTCGGGGATCAACAGACGCGCATTCCAGAACAGGATGCGATCGGCAAAGGTGTCGCCAACGACGAGATTGAACGATTCGCTCCAGCGGCCATTTCGAATGTTGAGCTTTGGAGCAAACAACGCCGACGCCATTGAGAGGCTTGTGGCTCGTTTGTTCGCGAATTCTTTAAAAGCAGCCATTTCGTTCGGGATTGTGTTTAGATCGCCTGGAATACCATATTGGCAATCGGCTTGATTGTCTGGCGAAACAATCGTAAGCAAGCACGCAGCTGCCGCAGCGTCCTGCGGAAAGATGCTGCTGCCCCGACTATGATGGTAGGTGCCAAGGTTATCCGTCAGGAACCGCGACGGTTTTTCGGTATGCCAACTGTCGATAATTCTGACGGGAGCTCCTTCGCCAGATCTCGGGCTGTAACGAGCCAGCTTAAAGACCGTGGATAATGAAGAAAGTGGCGAAAATTTATAGTACGGTTTGAAGCCGAATACATCCAGCCTCGGCTCGCGGCCCAGTTCGTGGAACATATATTGGGAAGGAGAAAGTCGCTCGTGCACTTCTAGAACGTTAGCCTTACTGAGCGGCACATAAGAATAGACGATGTCCGGATCATAGGCTTCGAGCCACGGCCAGTAGTCGTCAGCAATCCGTCCATTGAGACAGGGTACAAACAGACTAAAGCGGCCGCCCCATCGGTCATAGCAATCTGCGAAAACGCCGTCCAAAGTGATATCCGCATATTTGCCGTCCTCAAGCAAGAATGCAACCCTCAACGGCCGTGGCCGAGCCCAACCTTTAAGTTCGCGTGACATGAGCCAATTTTTTCTCCGAGCATGTAGAACTTGTTTTGTTTAGGCATCGTGCCACTACTCGTAAGGAATAGCCACAAAAGATGGCCGGTCTTAGGCGCAAAGTGCTAGTTTGCTCATAATCCTCCAAGGCGGATATAGGTAAATTGGTACGAACGCTAGTCTGGAACGCCGGACATTTTTCTGCGAAAACCCTGTGACCGCAGGGATCGAAAGCTGGCACTAGCTGCAGAATCATTTCCAAGATTTTCGTGCCCTTGCGGAAGTGTTCTTTTGGTGGCTGGCTGGCGGGCGAGCTGTGCGGCTACGGATTTCTTCCTTTGTCGCTGGTCCCGCTGAAGTAACCAAGCTGATCCTCGATCCAGTATTTCTTGCCGAAATCGCGGCGTACCGGCCCCGATCCCATGGCCAGTGTCTGGAGGCGCTAATCCGCGCAGCGCTCAAACAGACCATCATGTCTCATGCAGGCAAAGCCGGCGAGAAGGGTGCCCAAGGGTGTTTCAATGTAGATCCGCTCATGCATGGACGAATCCACTCGCCGGCCCAGCAGGTGAGCATCGCGCTCTCTGGATCATGTTGCGTTCCCCGCCGTTGGCGTAAAACCATGCGTTGGCTAGGCGAGTAAGGTCATCAATGCTCAGGCACGCGTGGCCCTGAGTGGCGTGTGCTTTCCCCAATGCGGTGCAACTTGGTGCACGTGGTCGGCCAAGCTGGCGTTCTCGCCAATGACCACTTAAGCCAGGCCACACCGTTGCCACGCGCTATCAGCTTGCTGGCTTGGCTTGGCTTGGCTTGGCTTGGCTTGGTCCCGGTCGTCGTTGACGCTTTGGTCGTCAATGTTTATTTCATATCTTATATTCCACTAATACGCTACGATGTCCACCAAGGTCGTAAGCGTCTGCGCCTTCAGTGCGGGTACGTGCCAGGGTCATCGCTATGCCCGGTATTGCGCCTGCGGGCAAAGCGGCCAAAGGTGCCTAACCGCTCAAGGACGGCTGCGCCTGGTCGAGATGCAGCAAGGGTGTGCAGCAGCAGGGATGCAAGGCGTTGCGGGTGGATCGGGGCTAGTGCAAGCGTTCACTGCCTTGATTCGCGTCGGAACTTGGGGACCACCGGGGGGCAAGACGGACGGTGGTGCTCGAAGGTGAAAGCCCGTCCTCCGTCCGCGATATCTAAAAAGGTCGCTTAAATTAAGGGGGGAATGGAATGAAAAAGGCTGTCGTAGGCCTGATGCTGGCCATGTTGGCTTCTACAGTCTCGGCAAAAGACCCCCAACCGCTGACAACCGAACAGATCAAACAAGAACTCATCCGTGAGTCGATCGAATCCTATCCAGGCAAGTGTCCATGCCCCTACAATACTGCGCGGAACGGAAGCAGTTGTGGACACCGGAGTGCTTACAGTAGGCCAGGTGGATACTCCCCGCTTTGCTACCCCAAGGATGTGTCAGAACAGATGGTCGAGAAATATCAGATACAACGTAAATGATTCGACCCAATGGAAATGCAATGAAACAATTATTTTTATGCTTTCTAATTTTCATCTTCACCGCTCCGGCATTTGCAAAATCTGGCGGTAGCCACTCCGTCGGCGGATACACAAAAAAAAACGGCACATACGTGCAACCGCACCACAGCACAAACCCCAACACGACCCAGCGTGACAACTGGAGCAGCAGGGGTAACGTCAATCCATATACCGGCAAACATGGCACAAAAGTGCCAAAGAAATAAAAGGGAGATAATCTGTGAAATTCGCCGCGCTGCTCATCTGTGCGCTCATATCGGTTCTGGTTTCAAGCACAGCTTTTGCACAGGAAGAGAACGACGCAAAAAGCTGGTTGAAGGAAAATCCAAAGGCCATGGATGCTTGCGCAAAAGAGTTCGCGAACCACAGGCTTGATCCGTTGCGCGGTAAGATTCCCATTTGGAGGGAAGAGCCGACTGACGAAATGCGTAAAAATGAGAATAAACCCAACGCAGCGGAAAAAAACGCACTTCGAGCGTATTACAACGCCGAAATTGCCTGCAATAAATCATTTAGCGCCGACCAAGTCAGTACCGCGAACTCCCGACATACGGCGGACATCGAAATAAATCCGTTAAGAAATGGGAAAATTACATTTGCGGAATATATTCGACGCCATACTCTACGCCAAGATCAGATAAATAATGATGTTGCGAGCATGGTCGCGTCATATCCTGGCATGGAGAATTGGACGCCCACCCCAGGCCCTTCAGGCCCCACTCCTATGGCCGCGACAGTGGCAACACCATCTGGACCACTCGCTGTGCAAAAGGTGGTAAGTCTGAATTGTTTATTGACAGTGAAAAACGGGCAGTCACGTGAAATTGCGCTGACGATTGACTACACAAACATGCAGGTCAGTGGCCATAAAGCCGAATTTTATGAAAATGAGATACGCTGGGAGCAAGGAATGGATGATGGTTCGCCTAACTATCATTCAATATTAAATAGGTTATCTGGCTTCTTAACTGTTGGTGACAGCACAGTACTTAGCATTTTCACGGGGCGTTGCGCTCCAGCGGCGAAACGATTTTGAATTTGGTATGTGCTGCGTGCCACCCTCGCGTGACCAACCAGACACCTGAGTGCTCGCCCAATACGGAAAAAGCGCCATGGACTGTCAATGACATAACAACAAAGGGTAGGGAATTATTTTTAGGGGCATTTTTAGGGGGCATGATTGATTTATAAAAAATGTAAATCGTTTATCCATGCGTGTTTCACGACATTTTGCGGTTCCGGCTCCGGTGTTCACTTTGCGGTAGCTACGCTGTCAATATAATCGGCATATTGCTGCATCATCACCTTTCGCTCATCAAAGAACATGGCGCGGTCGTAGGCTTCACCGTATGTGTCGCCGGACGCATGGGATAGCTGACGGTCCACTACCTCATGCCGATAGCCTAGGCGCTCCTTGATGACGCCCATGGCCAGCGATCTAAACCCATGGCCTGTCATTTTTCCGCTATAGCCCATACGCTTTAGCGCCGCCAAGATGCCGAAGTTGGTCGTGGATTTTTCATGATCGCGCTGATTCGGGAAGAGGAATTTATTGTTGCCCGTAATAGTGTGAAGTTCACGGAGCAATTCCCACCCTTGGCGCGGCAAGAACACATGATGGCTTACCTTGCGCGGGTTGAGCTTCTTTTTCCCCATCTTCATTCTGCGCCAGTCGATCACCCATGACTCATTTTCAAGGTCGATTTCCGCCCAAGGCGTTTCGGTCAATTCACTGGTGCGAACAAAGGTCAGCATCATCAACCTGAACATGACCTTCGTCGGCACAAACATGCGGCCTTCTATTTTTTCAAAATCTCGGATGAAGTCAGGCAGGTCGTCGGCTGTAATCGCGGCGTGGTGTCCCCTGGCGCTGGGCTTGAGGGCACCCCGTAGGCTCTGCACAGGGTCTATCTCGGCCTTGCCGCTAGCGATCGCGAAGCGGAAAATTTGACCGCACACTTGCCCTTGGCGCTTTGCCATTTCCAGCGCGCCACGCTTTTCAATTTGGCGCAACACGTCCAGCATGACAGGCGCCCGGATGTCGGCTATCGGCTGCTTGCCGATCAAAGGGAAAACATCCTTTTCCAGCCGGTGCAGAACATTGGTCGCTGTACGGAGTTGCCAAGTTTCCAGCTTGTTCGCGTGCCACTCACGTGCTACTGCTTCGAACGTGTTCGCGTTGGCGGTTGCTTGGTTTAATTTTTCTAGGCGCTTGGCCTGTGCGGGGTCTATACCCGCCCTGATCTGCGCTTTAGCTTGCTGGCGCAGTTCCCGGGCGGTGGCAAGTGATACATCAGGGTATTTTCCGAAGGCAAGCAATCGTGGCGCTCCTGCGAAGCGGCATTGCATGCGCCAGTATTTGGAGCCGTCCGGGTTCACTAGCAAGTAGAGCCCGCCTCCATCTGGCAATGTGTAGGGTTTGTCAGTCGGCTCCTCCTGTTTTCGGTCGCCAAACCCCTTCGGTTTGATGCCTCCCTTTGCATTTCGGGGCTGGATGTCGGTCAGAGGTTTGGCTAATTTAGGCATTTTGCATATATCCGTTTTTCATATACCATTTCGTATATTCAAATATATATGCAAAAACCTTGGATGTAAATGGACGTCAGTAACCCTTAAAGAACAAAAAACCCGCATCAGCACTGGGCTAGAGGCGGGTTCCTGTACGTTACTGAACTTCCTGAAACGTGTTTTTGGTGGTGATAGGTGGACTTGAACCACCGACCCCAGCATTATGAATGCTGTGCTCTAACCAACTGAGCTATATCACCCAACAGTCGCGCATTATCCGGGGTATTTTTTTTCTTGTCAAGACTGACTTCAGGTCGGCGGGCGTGCGCCCAGGCCAAGTTGAAATTCTGTCGTCCAGGCCCTTGCTTTATGCAAGACGTCATGGGGTCTGCGGTCATCGGACGACATTGGGTTGCGCAATCGGTAATCGAGGTGGCGACGCTTGCAGACCAACCAGATCAAGTGCCAGGGCCAATTGTGTATCCATGCTGGACAGGTGAAACAGAAACCAGTGCGGTATTAATCCAATCACTTTGCGCGCCGCTGCGCAGTCGCCCTGCATGACACCGGGAATGACATGGTAAAGTGTGCTCAACACTCTTGCATGTTGCTCGCGATGCCTTGGGAGCCCCGTGAAATCGATCGCTTCCATTAACGCCTCTTCCTCACAGAAATCGCACTGCATGCGGGCGATCAGAGCCGCCAAACCGGCCTCGAATTGTCCGTCAGGCGTTATCATGAGGCGCGCCAGTTCTTCGATCAATGCCTTGTGTGCGTTGTCAATCGCAGCAATGCCCAACATCATTTGCGACGGCCACGACACCACACTCCTCCTTTTTTCTTGCACTATTTCTCCTGCGAAACATTAATCCCAAATCCCCTGACCAGGTTCCCAGTGGCGGTGGCGATGAATTAAAAAGATGCCGAGCTGTAGCACAGAAGCGCCCTTTTGCCCGCGACGAACCGGCTAGGCTTTATGCCATCCAAATGTAACTGGGAAAGCCCGTCGTGTCAGCATTCGGATTTGATCCAAGGCAAGAAAATGCTTACTAAAGAGGGGGGATCAAAAGACTGTTCATCGTCCCTTAGACGGCGCCCATCGGCGTCCTCCCGGGCCCGCTTGCGCACAAATAGCCTGGCTCAAGCCGATTTCGATGCCGACTGCGCGCCGCAAAAGCGGCCCCGTGCGGCCGCTGCAGACGATCACCCGCAGGGCTTGCTCGCAGCGCTCCTCTTGCATGTCCCGGAACGACCTAGTCGGGCCTAAGTCGATTTTGGCTGGCGGCGATTTCAATTTCTGCCCCGCTTGACGTGAACAGCGCCACATCCCAGCCATTAGTATCCATACAACAACGCCTCCTCGCATATTTATGTTGCTGCCAGCATGCGCTTTGAGGCACACTGCTCGCGAGCCGTCACGGCGCGGGTGAAGGTTTATTGTGAAACCTCCCAAATGTCCTATTTTTGCCAGTTTCCATTTGCCGCCAATCGTGCACTACAACCGAACAACAAATGAGCACTTCCTTAAATCTGCAACATAAAAAAAGCAGCGTCGCCGCGCTCACCTTGGCCGCCGTCGGTATCGTCTATGGTGATATCGGTACCAGTCCCCTCTATACCTTGCAAACGGTTTTTGAAAAAGAGCATGGCCTTTCGTTCAATCCGGCCAATCTGTTTGGCGTCATCTCGCTGATTTTTTGGGGCTTGACCATTATTGTTGCCATTAAATATGTGACCTTGATCCTGCGCGCCAATAATCGGGGCGAAGGCGGCATCATGGCCTTAATGGCATTGGCCTTGACATCCGTGCCCAAGGGCTCACGCTGGTACGTGCCGCTCATGATCATGGGCTTGTTCGGCGCCGCATTGTTTTATGGCGACAGCGTTATCACACCGGCCATTTCTGTCCTGTCTGCAATCGAAGGTCTCGAAGTTGCCACCCCGGCACTGAAAGCTTATGTGGTGCCGCTAACGGTCGTCGTGCTCATCGTGCTGTATTCGGTGCAGTCGCGCGGCACGGGCGGGATCGGCAAATGGTTCGGTCCGACCATGGTGGTCTGGTTTCTGGTGCTGGCCGTGATGGGAGTCATCAACATCATGAAGGCGCCGCAAATTTTGGCCGCCCTCAATCCCTGGTTCGCCTTTGCATTTTTAAATCACAACCGACTGACGGCATTTATCGCACTCGGCGCCGTCGTCCTCGCTTTTACCGGCGCCGAAGCGTTGTACGCCGACATGGGGCACTTCGGTAAGAAACCGATACGCCTGGCCTGGTTCCTGCTCGCATTCCCCGCCTTGTCGCTCAACTATCTGGGCCAAGGCGGATTGTTGTTATCGGACCCGAGCACGGTAGACAATCCCTTCTATCATCAGCTCGGCCCTTGGAGCATTTATCCCCTGATTATTTTAGCCACCGCGGCGACCATCATCGCATCGCAAGCAACGATTTCCGGTGCCTTTTCCATGACGCGGGAATCGATCGCGCTCGGCTTTATGCCGCGCATGAAGATCATCCATACCTCCAGCAGCGAAATCGGTCAAATCTACATCCCGGCCGTGAACTGGATGCAACTGATTGCAGTCTTGCTGGCCGTGATCGGTTTCGGCTCGTCGTCCAGCCTGGGGGCAGCCTATGGCATCGCCGTCACGGGTACCATGACGGTGACGACGACGTTGACATTCTTCGTGATTTTCTACGGCTGGAAATACAACATCGTCCTATCCTGGCTCGCTACCGTCTTCTTCCTCGTCATTGATCTTGCGTTCTTCTCGGCCAATGCGCTAAAGATAACCCATGGCGGTTGGTTCCCCTTGTCGCTGGGCGCTACCGTGTTTACCATCATGGCAACTTGGAAGCGCGGCCGGCAACTGGTTTTCGAGAACCTGCAAAAGCACGCGATACCGCTGGAAGACTTTCTGCAGTCCCTATTCATCGCGCCGCCGGTGCGCGTGCCTGGTACCTCGATCTTCCTGCGCAGCGAGTCTGACGGCGTGCCACACGCGCTGTTGCATAACTTATCGCACAATAAAATCATCCATGAGCGTCTCGTGTTCTTGACCGTGCATATTATCGAAGTGCCATGGGTGGCGCCGAGCGATCAAATTCGGATTCGAGATCTGGGCCATGCATGTTACCAGTTGGATGTCACGCTGGGCTTCAAAGATGAGCCAAACGTTCCAAAGGTCATGGCGATGTGCAATCAGTTGGGACTGGAATTCGAGATGATGGAGACCTCGTTTTTCATTGCGCGGCAAACTCTCATCGCGACGCTCGGCGGCGGCATGGCGCAGTGGCGCGAACACCTGTTTGTGGCCATGGCGCGCAATGCTCCCAGCGCCGCCGATTACTATCGCATCCCCCCCAACCGAGTCATCGAACTGGGCACGCAGGTTGAAATCTGAAAAAAAAGCGGCAGACCTCGCCAGCGCCGGATAAGCCCTGCGCCCGTTGGATAAGCGCTGCGCCCATGCGCCCGCCGCGCATCGGTTTTACTCTGGCCGGCGAATGTTGCGCAAGCGGGGAAGATGGCAGCCATCGGAACGAGAACTCGGTCGGTTCTAGCGTCACTATTTTTGGCGATTCCGTGGTGCGGACCTGCGGCCTGCGACCTCGCCCGTTGCGCTAGCGCTTGCCGCCCACGAATCGCCGACAATGTTCCAGATACGCGCGCTCATGGCTCACGACCAAATCGACAATACTTGACCATAGCCAGGACGGTGCGTCCAGCGTTTTTGTGCGATTGCGCCGCAATTCGCCGCGCCAATTCTTACGCTCGAACTCATCCATTTGATTCGCGTGCGCCTTGCCAACGACCATGCCCAGAAATTTTGACGTGGCCATCGCATCCTCGCAGGTTAATTGATTGAGCTCAAGTTTGAGATCTTGCGGCAGCAGTTCGCGCACAAATACGGGCCGATCCAGCATGCGGGTGGCGGCCATGCGATTTCCCAGAGCAGGTGCCAACTGGCGTGCGCCATGGACGACACGCATGGCGTTATCACGTGGCATCTTGGCGCCGGCCTGGCGCGGAGCGGCAGTTTTTACCGCCTCTTTTATATCGAGCAGATACAGGGCCTTGCCGGCGGCCGCCGTTTCTTCGAACTCAATTAAAACGGCGTAGCGCAATAAGCCGAGCGAGCTACACCCCTTGCGCCAGTAAGCTGCATCTAGGACCCTGATCGGTGCGCCCTCGCCATGCGGGCGCAAGGAGGCTGTCAGCTCCTGTACGTCGTCTCCCGCAAAGATCCCCCATATGGCTGCGTTTTCCCCCTTGGTGAGTGGCCAAAAACGCCGGCCCAGAGGAATGGTGGGATTAGCTCCCCCTATGCGTTCATTTGCGAGCTGTTTCCATGAACGGCTCAACGCTTCTTTCATGACGATTTCGACGGCAGGAGGCTGCTCCGTCGTGGTCGTTTTTTTCCCGCCTTTCGTGAACCCATACTCATAGCCCAGTATCAAATGCTCGAGCATGTTCGCAGTAGCTACCCCGGGTAAGTCGAAATCGCGGGCCGACATTGCGAGAGATAAACCAAGCCGTATCAAATCGTGGGCCGGGTTGCCGATAACGGTTTGATCAAAATCGCGAATTTCAAGGGCGACGTTGCCCTCGACGTCGGCCACGGGGCCAATATTGCCAACATGACAATCACCGCAAATCCAGATTGGCGGCCCTTCCGGCAATCGGCTGGTGCCAGACGAGTCGAGCCATTCGTAGAATTTGACCGTGGAACCGCGCACGTACGCCCGCGTCGATTTGGCCATTTTGAGATTGCGAGCGGCATTTAATGCCGCCGAGCGATCACCAAATTGGACCGAGTTGGCAGATTTTTTTTTCATGCCCACACTCTACAGTTTTAATTAACTTGCTTCCGTACGTCAGCGCACGCAGCAAATCTAGGCGGCGCGCTACCCCGCCCGCGATCCCTTGCGTCCACCGTGACTAGCGGCGGCGCTGTCCATCGAGCGGGCAGTCAAATGCTTTCATTGGTCCACGCGGGCGCATCTGCGGAGACCTTTCCCGTCATTACCAGGGCAATTAAGCTTAGCAACGCGGCGATGGACAGATAATAGCCAACGTATTGCAAGCCATAGTGAATTGCCAGCCAAGTGGCGATGTAGGGCGCCAGCGAAGCGCCCAGGATGCCGGCCAGATTGAACGTCAAGGAAGCGCCCGTATAACGCACTTGGGGCGGGAATAATTCCGCCAGCATGGTGCCCAACGGTCCGTAGGTCATGCCCATCAAGCCTAGACCGAGGGCCAAGAACAGAGCGACTTCCCAGGTATTGCCGGAACCGAACAGGGGCGCTAGCAAGAGCCCGAACAAAAAGATGCCCGCTGACACCACGATCAATGTCTGACGGCGACCATGACGATCGGCCAGCACGGCCGAAACAGGGATCGTCAGGGCGAAAAAGAGGACGGAAAACAGTTGCAATTTAAGGAAGTCGGGACGCGAAAAATGCAGGGCGCTCGTGCCCCAGCTCAGCGCGAAAACCGTCATCAAATAAAAGAGCACGAAAGTGGCGAGCGCAATCAAGGTGCCCAGCACCAGAACGCGGGTATGCCGGCTAAGCACGGTGAGCACCGGAATTTTGACGCGCTCATTTTTGGCAAGCACCTGTTGAAATGCCGGCGTTTCCGTCAGCTTTAGCCGCACATAGAGGCCGACAACGACAAGTAAGGCGGATGCCAGGAAGGGAATGCGCCAGCCGAAACGAAAAAACTGGACGTCGCTCAGGGTCTGGCTTAGCAACAGGAAAATTCCGCCGGACAGGAAAAAGCCGATCGGCGCGCCCAACTGGGGAAACATGCCGTACCAGGCCCGTTTGCCCGGCGGCGCGTTTTCCGTCGCCAGCAACACGGCGCCACCCCATTCGCCGCCCAAGCCAAGTCCCTGTCCAAAGCGGCACGATGCCAGCAACAAGGGAGCGAGCGTGCCGATCGAGGCATAAGTTGGCAACAGGCCGATCATCACGGTCGACACCCCCATCGTCAGCAAGGCCGCCACCAAGGTGGCCTTGCGCCCAATGCGGTCGCCGAAATGACCGAACACGGCCGAGCCGATCGGACGCGCGAAGAACGCGATGGCAAAGGTGGCCAGCGATTGCAAGGTGGCCGCGGCGGGGTCGGATGCGGGAAAAAACAGCTTCGGAAATACCAGGACGGCGGCGGTCGCGTAAATATAAAAATCGAAAAATTCGATCGTGGTCCCAATCAGGCTGGCAAACAAAATGGTGGCGCTGGAATTCGCCTTGACTGGCGCGGGATGAGGCTGACTCATTGCTGTTTTCCTTTTGGAAATGAAAGCGGACCTTACATGAAAAATCAATGACCGCACAAGTTCAGCGCAAGCCGTCGTCGTGCGCGTTAACGCAGCCGGCAGCCGGCAGCCGGCAGCCGCCGCGCCCGCCAGGCTGGGGCTAAATCCGGCATCCCTAGCCGCCATCGATTTGCGCGAGTGCGCGGCGCACTTGATCGGCATCGAGCGGGCGCACGACGCGCGCGATTTCCTTGCCGGAATACAGAAAAATTACCGTCGGCCACAGCTTGACCCGGAACGAACGTCCCAGCGCCCGCCCGCTCCCGTCTTCGACTTTGATGTGGCGCACCTCGGGATGCTCAGCCAAGGCCTGCGCCAGCAGCGGCTGGGCGGCACGACAATGGGCGCACCAGTTCACGCCAAATTCGATGGCAAGCGCACCGCCCAGCGCATCAATCGCCATCCGGGTCGGCTGGATCGTCTCATAAGTAGTTTTCATCTGATTTTCTCCACGGGTCTCGGCGATGTGGCAACGGCCAGCGCCAAGCAGGCCTAGCCTGCAGGCAAAGAACGGGGGTGATGGTGGCCCGAGCCGGCCCGCAGCAAGATGGTCACGATGTGGATTTCGAGCTGCCACACGGATCGGGCCGTGAATGCGGCGCAATCGTGTGCGTCACGTCGTACACACCCGGCCCGGCCGCCATCCCTTGCTCCACATAAGCTTCGCTGCGAACCGTGAGCGCTGGCGCCGTCGCGTTGATCCAGCGCGCGACGCCGATGTCTTTACGCACATGGCCGTTTCCAGCCAATAGCACGACGTCGCGCGGCATCTGCGCGCGGGCGATTTTCGCCATCCAGATGTCGCGCGCGATCTGTGCATCAACCATGCCGCTGATCATCATTTCCGGCAGCATATGGCAATGGCTGGCGACGATTTCCGTTTGTTGAGCGCGGCGTATATCGGCCGGCAATGGCCCCGTCAAGCGATACGCGTCCACCGTCTGGGCGTCAAACGTGGATTTGATGCCATCACGCACCACGCGCGAGGCATCGGCGCGCGACAAATTCGCGGCGATCAAGGGCAAATCATAGGTCAAAGCCAAATCAATGATGGGCCGGTACAGGGCCCAATCCCAGCCCGGAACTGCCATCACCCGGATGATGCATTCCGGATCCGCGCAGCCCTTCTGCGCCTTGGTCAACAGCGCCTGGTCTTCATGGTTAAACTGCTCCATGACGATCGCCGGGCGCCAGCCGGCTTCTATGCGTTGGCGCAAGTATTCGAAACGCTCACGATGCCCCTGCGGATTATCGTGCACTTCCCCCAGCAGCAAGACCTGGGGATGGTCCCGCACCGGATCTGCCTGTTTTTGGAGGCCCGCGCACGCGGCCAGCAGCAGGCAAGTTAGCAGCCAAGCGCGTTTGGCCATGGCGCCATTTGTAGGAGAGAGCAGGGTCATTTTTAATACCGATTTATTCAATCCACCACCAGGGTAGCAAGCGCCAAATTGTATACCGGATTACTGTGCCCGTTCAAACTCGTCACCTAGGTCCAGGCCGGCGCCGTTGTCGTGAGACGGGGCGCTTCGGCACAGCGTCAGCCTGTTGCCAATCGCGGCGCTGACCGACACCCATTTTTGATAACGATAACCGGCACGAGCACAAGACGATGGTTCGCCATCCCCCCGCTTCTAAGCGGCATCAAAGGCGGAGGTGTGCCGGCGAAGCGAACTGCAAACGGCGGGCCGGGCTCTTTTCCCGGCCTAGCGCGGCGGCGCAGCCGTCATCGATCCCTGCCCCGAACGGCCAGTGCTAGATGCGATCCTTGGCAAGAGAAAGGAAACACAAATTGAGCCGCTGGCAATGGTAATATCAGGAATAATCCCGGAGGGAAATTATGATCACGGCCAAATACCAGCACCTCGCGCTCGCGCAAGTACAACCCGGCATGATTTTGTCGCACGAGTTGCTCGACTTGCAAGGTCATGTTCTGTTACCCAGAGGAACTACATTGACCCAGAAGATGCTCACGGCGATGCCCCATCATGGCATCGAGATGCTGCCGATACTGGAGCCGGAGACGGCATCGAAGGAAGAACGGACGGCGGACCGCGAGCGCCGCCAGCAACGCCTCGCGCGCCTGTTTCGCAAAATGGATCCCGCCAGCGACGGCGACTGGGCCACTGCCCAGCTGCAGCGTTTCGTCGCCGACTTCTGCGTGGGAACGGAGAGCCCAGAATGAAGCTCACTTATGACGATATCGCCCAGAATCTTGATGAACTGCCGAGTTTGCCGGCCGTGGTCATGGAGTTGCTCAATAGCTTAGACCTCGACGATATCGACATTTCGGTGCTGACCAAAAAAGTCTCGCATGACCAGGCGTTGACTGCCAAGACCTTGCGTCTGGCCAACTCATCGTTGTACAACCTGCAAGTGAAATTGACCACGATCCAGCAAGCCATCACCTATCTTGGTTTCCAGACCATGCGCAATCTGATCACCGCGGTGGCTGTCACGGGCTGCTTCGCGCAAGGACAATGCAAGGGTTTTGACGACAAGGCGTTTTGGCGCCACTCGATCGCCACTGCCGTCTGCGCCAAGGTGCTGGCGCGGCAGATGCGGCTCAACCAGGATTTCGCCTTCACCGCCGGCTTGCTGCACGACGTCGGACGCCTGGTGCTGGTCACGTGCTTCCCCGAACAGTTCGAGCGCGCCCTTGCCTACCGCGCCAGCATGGATTGTTTCATGCTGGACGCCGAACGCGCCGTGCTCGGCATCGATCACGTCGAAGCGGGGCTGGCGTTGGCCGAGCACTGGAATTTTTCTGACACGATGAAGCTGGCCATCGGCGGACATCACTGTCCGGAGACGCCGGGGGCGGGCTTTTTGGCCTCCATCATCCATGTGGCCGATGCCATCGTGCACGCGCTCGATCTGGTGCAAATGGCCGACGACCTGGTGCCTCCCGTTTCATTGGTCGCCTGGAACGCTTTGGGTCTGGAGCAAGCCGTGTATTTGCAGATTTTTCGCGAAACCCTACTCCAGTATGAAGAAATCGCGATGGTCCTACTGGTCTAGAATCCGGGCTGTCTGGCGCGACCGCTCTTGCCTATGCCCGGTGGCCCGACCTGCCAGCAGCACAACTGCCGCATCGCATCACGGGGATGGCTGGTGCGTGTTCGCCCTATGTTCGCCAAGGACACAGCGAAACTTGCAGCGGGCGACGCATGATGGTTCGCTCGCCTACAATCGCACCGAACACATGCTTCGCGGTTTTGAGCTGTTGCGGGCGCCACCTTGCACCCAAGGGCCGCTGCGCCGTTCGCGCTACCCATACTAACTGGGCTTTTTCATAAAGATAAGGCAAAAGCTAAGGCGCCGGATCCAGCCGGTCCCGGCGTTGATGCAAATTCAAAAATAGCCGACGCTTACGCTGCGCCATCAATGCGCATAGCTCGATTCTTTATTGTCCGAGGCGTCGGCTTTTGGCCGGCCCTGCGCATCGGACAGGCGATACTTGGTGCGGCGGTCGCCCATCAGGTCGCGCAAATCGCGAATACTCATGCCCGTCACTTCGTGCATGCGGATCAACAACGACGCGCCCACTGGCAGTCGATGGTGACGGATCTTGCTGATCACGGGGGGCGCAACTTCAAGCAACCGCGACAAAGCGGCGTCATTCTTGAGCTGCATTTTCCCCAGCAAGATGTCGAGTAAATGATTGGGATTGTAGCTTTCTTGAGATGCAAGAGAATGCTGTGTCATGATTTTTCCTCGTCTAGTAGTTGATGAATAATGGCGCGGCGAACTTAAGGAGCACTTAGTTTTGTCAAATAAGTTTCAAAAATAATTCTTAAAGCGTCAATAGACCAGATCCTACGAATATTTACCTCCAGCATTGTCAAAAATAAGCAGACGCTGGACCAAAACCTTCTCAGTGAAATTGCATTTCAAGCAATATTCTATTCCTAAAAATGGCTGGCTCAGCCGCCTTGCGCGGTACGAACGTTGTTCGATATCAACCGAGCTGCTGGTTAAGAGGATAACAATGCCATTTCAACACACGAGAGCGCTTTATGGCGCACGCAACAAACAGCCGCCCAGCGCACCACCGGCAGGCCGGCACGCGCGGCGCTCGGCCCTCCACCCTCGTGCCTAGAGCGGGCCCGTCTGGCGCGGGCCGCGCATTTCACAGACCTAGAACGTGTTAATCGAATATCTTTTTGCTTATTTGTACTCTAGGCATAGTTTTCCCTATTTCAATATAAAATTGGCAACTATAACTGCGATCTGATGCACGCTGGCCCCATCGTTTGTCCTTGATCAATGCTGTTAGTCACACCCATTTTCGGACAGGCGCGCGGCGCCGGTTTTTGGCCGGCGCCGCGAAATTACGTTAAACTAGCTAGCGCAAAGCGATCCACGCTGTCTTGTCGCAAGCTTGCAATGGCATTGGCGCCGGCGGGCGACACACTGGTCAACACCGTGACCAGCACCAAAATTTAAGAAACTCATGCAGAAAAAAGTATTTATCAAAACCTTCGGTTGCCAGATGAACGAGTACGACTCGGACAAGATGGCGGACGTGCTCGGCGCTTTTGACGGACTGGTGCGCACCGACCGGGCGGACGAGGCCGACGTGATTTTGCTCAACACCTGTTCCGTGCGCGAAAAGGCGCAGGAAAAGGTATTTTCCGACCTGGGCCGCCTGCGTGAATTGAAACTGCTCAAGCCCGATTTGTTAATTGGCGTGGGCGGCTGCGTCGCCTCGCAAGAAGGCGCGGCCATCGTCCAGCGGGCGCCCTATGTCGACTTGGTGTTCGGTCCCCAAACCTTGCATCGGTTGCCGCAGCTGATCGATGAGCGGCGCCGCACGGGACGGGCGCAGATCGACATCAGTTTTCCGGAAATTGAGAAATTCGACCACCTGCCGCCCGCCAAGGTCGAGGGCACGTCGGCCTTCGTGTCGATCATGGAAGGCTGCAGCAAGTATTGCAGCTACTGCGTAGTACCCTATACCCGCGGCGAAGAGGTGTCGCGCCGCTTTGACGACGTGCTCGCGGAAGTGGCCGCACTGGCCGCTCAAGGTGTCAAGGAAATCACCCTGTTGGGCCAGAACGTGAATGCCTTCCGCGGCCAGATGGACGGCGACGGCGAGGTGGCCGACTTCGCGCTGCTGCTCGAATATGTGGCCGCAGTCCCCGGCATCTTGCGCATCCGTTTTGTCACCAGCCACCCGAAGGAGTTCACCCAGCGCCTGATCGACGCCTACGCCAAGATCCCGCAATTGGTGGATCACCTTTACCTGCCGGCGCAACATGGCTCCGACAAGATTCTAGGCGCGATGAAGCGCGGCTACACGGGCTTGGAATACAAGTCGATCATCCGCCGCATCCGCGCCGTGCGACCGCACATCGCCATTTCGTCGGACTTCATCGTCGGCTTTCCGGGCGAGACGCAAAGTGATTTCGACGCCATGATGAAGCTGATCGCCGAGGTCGGTTTCGACAACAGCTACAGCTTCATTTACAGCAAGCGTCCGGGCACTCCTGCCGCCAGTTTGAACGATGACACGGGGCACGACGTCAAGCTGGCCCGCCTGCAGCAGCTGCAGGCGGCCATCGACGCCAACACTAAAAAATACAGCTTGGCCATGGTTGGCAGCGTGCAGCGCATTCTGGTCGAGGGGCCGTCGAAAAAAAATGCCAGCGACCTGCAGGGGCGCTCCGAGAACAACCGTGTCGTCAATTTCGACGCCGGCCCGGATCCGGCGCGGCTCATCGGGCAACTGGTTGACGTACGCATCACGGAAAGTTTTTCCTACACCCTGCGCGGCGAGCTCCAAGCCTGCGCCGACATCTTGCGAAGCGCCAGTTGAAAACCAAAGCCCCAAGCCAACCCCATTACTTCATCCCCGAGCCCTTAGACAATACGCGGCTAGCTCACCTGTGCGGCCCGATCGATGAAAACCTGCGCCAGATCTCGGCGGCGCTGGACGTGACCATCTTCCGGCGCGGCGAACGATTCGTCGTCGGCGGCGCCAATGGCGAGCGCGCGGTGGAAATTCTCGAGCAGTTTTACAAAGTCGCCAACAAGGTCGTCCCGCTCGAAGAAGTGCAACTGGCCTTGGTCGAGCAGCGCGCCGGCTGGTCGGCCACGGCCACTGACCAGCTGGCCACGCCCTTCGTCGAACCTGACATCAGCAGCCCCGTGCTAAAGACCCGGCGCAGCGATTTGCGCGGCCGCACGCCGCATCAGATCGCTTACCTGCGCCATATCCTCGAGCACGACATCAGCTTCGGCGTGGGGCCGGCCGGCACCGGCAAGACTTATCTGGCGGTCGCGTGCGCGGTCGATGCCCTCGAGCGCGACGCCGTCAAGCGCATCATCTTGACCCGTCCCGCCGTTGAGGCGGGCGAACGCCTCGGCTTTCTGCCGGGTGACTTGGCGCAAAAAGTCGATCCCTACCTGCGCCCGCTATACGACGCGCTGTACGATCTGCTCGGCTTCGACCGCACCTTAAAGCTGTTCGAAAAACAGATCATTGAGATCGCGCCGCTGGCCTACATGCGCGGGCGCACCTTGAACCATGCCTTCGTGATCCTAGATGAAGCGCAAAACACGACGGTCGAGCAAATGAAGATGTTCCTGACCCGGATCGGCTTTGGCAGCAAGGCCGTGATCACGGGAGACGTCACCCAGATCGATCTGCAAAAAAGTCAAAAGAGCGGTTTAATCGATGCCATTCACGTGCTCAAGGACGTGCGCGGCATTGCCTTCACCCAATTTACCAGTGCCGACGTCGTGCGCCATCCACTCGTGGCGCGTATCGTCGACGCCTACGAAACAGCCCAATCGCTGGCGCACGAATTAGCGCCCCTTCTGAAGTCCGCGAGCGGCAAAAATGACCGAAAAAAATAAACTCTCCCTGTCGGTGCAGTATGCCGACCCCCGCTTGCAGGCATCGATCACGCGCGCGAAAGTGCGGCGCTGGGTCAGGGCCGCCTTGTTCGCTCCGGCCGAACTGACGGTCCGCTTTGTCGGCAGCGAGGAGGGGCGCACCCTGAACCGCGTCTACCGCGCCAAGGATTACGCCACCAACGTCTTGACTTTTGCCTATAACGAGGGCGAATTGCTGGCGGGCGACGCTCCCACCTCGGCCGACATCGTCCTGTGCACGGACGTGCTGGAAACGGAGGCGGCCGCGCAGAAGAAAACGGTGGAGGCGCACGCCGCGCACCTCATCGTGCACGGCATGCTGCATGCCCAGGGTTACGCTCACGATGACGACGAGCAAGCTTGCGAGATGGAAGCTTTGGAGACGAAAATTCTGTCCAAGCTGGGGCTGGACGACCCTTATCTTTCCACGGCGCCAGGTTAGAGCCGGGGCGCCAAAACCTTAGTTTTTTTGCAAAACGACAAGGCTTCGTCTTTTAGTGTATCCTATACCCTTTTTAAACAACGGCTGCGCGCCCCCTATGCAAGAGCACCCGAGTGGCGTCAGAACCAATGCCAAGCCTCACCGGTCACTGTTTGAACGCTTGACCGCATTAATTTCCCCCGAGCCAGAGAATCGCGCTGAGCTGCTCGAAGTGTTGCACGATGCCCATGAACGCAATTTGATCGACGCCGACGCCTTGTCCATGATCGAAGGCGTGTTCCAGGTATCGGACTTGTCGGCGCGCGACATCATGATCCCGCGCTCGCAGATGGATGTGATCGACATCAGCAAACCGATCGAAGAGTGGATGCCCAGCGTCTTGGCCACGGCCCACTCGCGCTTTCCCGCCATCGAGGGCGAGCGCGACAAGGTGATCGGGATCTTGCTGGCGAAGGACTTGCTGCGCTATTACGCTGAAGAATCATTCGACGTGCGCGACATGCTACGCCCGGCCATCTTCATCCCCGAATCGAAACGCCTGAACATCCTGCTGCGCGATTTCCGCGCCAACCACAATCACATGGCCATCGTGGTCGATGAATACAGCGGCGTGGCCGGCCTGATCACGATCGAGGATGTATTAGAGCAGATCGTCGGCGACATCGAGGACGAATACGATTTCGACGAGGAAGAAGACAACATCCTGTCGATCAAGGAAGGCCAGTTCGGTCCGCGCTGGCGCATCAAGGCGCTTACCGAAATCAGCCAGTTCAACGTCGAACTTGGCAGCAACTTGGCCGACGACGACGTCGATACCATAGGCGGCTTGGTCGCCAACCATCTGGGTCGCATGCCGCATAAGGGCGACCTGTTCGACATCGACAATCTGCGCTTTGAAGTGCTGCGCGCGGATGCGCGCCAGGTGCATGCGCTGCTGGTTGAAAAATTGCCTGCTGCGCCGCACGCCGACCTTTGAAATGCGCTTTCGACGCGCATCTGCCACCGACCGCACGCCACCCCGCACTACCGAGCGCATGCTGTACGCCGCACTGGCCGGCGCCGGCGGCGTATTGGCGTTCGCCCCATTTGGCTATTGGCCACTGCAGTTGGTCAGCCTGGCGATTCTTTTTTACCAGGTGCTGCGTGGCGCCACCGTCAAAAGCGGCGCCCTGATCGGCTGGGCCTATGGTTTTGGCTGGAGCGTCGCCGGCGTGCACTGGCTGTATGTCGCCATGCACACCTTCGGCGGCATGGCGGCGCCGCTGGCGGCGCTGGCGCTGGCCCTCTTGGCCGTGCTCATGGGCGCTTACACGGCCTTGGCCATGGCCGGCGCGGCTTGGCTGCGGCGGCGCTGGCTGCTGAGCTTGCCTCAGATGAACCTGCTGCTCTTGCCCGCCACGTGGGCCTGGTCCGAGTGGGCCCGCGGCTGGCTGTTTACGGGGTTTCCCTGGGTCTCGGCGGGCTACGCGCACAACATCAGCCCGCTGGCGGGGTTTGCCCCCGTCATCGGCGTGTATGGCCTCAGTTGGCTGGCCGCCTTGTGCGCCGGAGCGCTCTTGTTGCTGGCGCACCCGTCGCGCTGGATTGCCAGCGGCCTCCTCGCGCTCACCTTCGGCGCCGGTTTCGCCCTGCAATTTGTCACCTGGACCCATGCCGAAGGCAGCCTTCTCTCGGTGCGCCTGTTGCAAGGCAATGTCGCGCAAGACGAGAAATTTAATGGGGCGCACCTTGGACAGGCGCTCCAGATGTATGCAAACGCCATCACCGCCGAGCGCGCCGACCTGATCGCCACGCCGGAGACGGCGCTCGCGCTGTTTCCGTCTCAGCTGCCGGCCGGCTATCTGGCGCGCCTAGCCCGCTACGCCCAGCTGTCGAACAGCCATCTTTTGATCGGCATCCCGCTAGCCGAGAGCGCGACCGTCTACTCGAACAGCGTGCTCGGTTTCAGCCCTGCCCCCGAGTCCAAGCTGTACCGCTATGACAAACATCATCTGGTGCCATTCGGCGAATTCATCCCCGCTGGCTTTCGCTGGTTCGTCGACCTGATGGCGATTCCGCTCGGCGATTTTACGCGCGGCCCCGTGGTGCAGGCGCCATTCCAAGTCAAGGATCAGCGCGTGTTGCCCAATATCTGCTACGAGGATCTGTTCGGAGAGGAAATCGCTGAACAATTATCCGCACCCAACGGGGCGCGCCAGCGGCCGGCAAGCATCTTGCTCAACGTGTCAAACCTGGCCTGGTACGGCGACTCGATTGCGATCGCCCAGCATTTGCAAATCTCGCAGATGCGCAGCTTGGAAACGGGGCGGCCGATGCTGCGTGCGACCAACACGGGCGCCACTGCCGTCATCGACGGGCGCGGTCAACTCATCAGTCGTCTGGCGCCCAACAGCCGTGGCACCTTGGCCGCGACGGTGCAGGGAATGGCCGGCATGACGCCCTATATCCTATTTGGCAACAAGCTGATCATTGGCATTAGCCTGCTGGCCGTGGCCGGCGCCGCGATTCTGGCACGTATACGCCGTAAAAACAGGGCAATTTGACGTTGTGGCTCATGCCGTTGATAGAAGTGTCACAGCCCCCCTTCAAAACCCGCTAGAATCAAGGGCTTTAGCGAAACCTTAACGCTCGCGCCCATCATGCGCGCATAGACCAAACACGATGCTTACATTTCAACAAATTATTCTGAAGCTACAAACTTACTGGGATCAACAGGGTTGCGCCCTGCTTCAGCCCTACGACATGGAAGTGGGCGCCGGCACTTTCCACACCGCCACCTTCCTGCGTGCGATCGGTCCCGAGCCTTGGCGCGCAGCGTACGTGCAGCCGTCGCGGCGGCCGAAGGACGGCCGCTATGGCGCCAACCCGAACCGCATGCAACATTACTACCAATACCAGGTGGTGCTAAAACCGGCGCCGGAAAACATCCTCGACTTGTATCTGGGCTCCTTGGCCGCGCTCGGCCTGAACTTGCAGCAAAACGACGTGCGCTTTGTCGAAGACGACTGGGAAAGCCCGACTCTCGGCGCTTGGGGCCTAGGCTGGGAAGTGTGGCTAAACGGCATGGAAGTGACGCAATTTACCTACTTCCAGCAAGTGGGAGGCCTCGATTGCAAGCCGGTGCTGGGAGAAATCACGTACGGAATCGAGCGTCTGGCCATGTACCTGCAGGGCGTGGAAAACGTCTACGACCTGGTCTGGACCGAGTGGCAGGAAAACGGCGTCACGAAAAAACTGACCTACGGCGACGTGTTCCATCAAAATGAGGTGGAGCAATCAGCTTACAACTTCGAGCACGCCAATACTGACTTGCTGTTTGAACAATTTGCAAACGACGAATCGGAAGCGAAGCGTCTGATCCAATTGCAGCTGACCTTGCCTGCGTATGAAAAAATCATGAAGGCTTCGCACAGCTTTAACATGCTCGATGCCCGCGGCGCCATTTCCGTGACCGAGCGCGCAGCCTACATCGGGCGCGTGCGCACGCTCTCGCGCCTGGTCGCCCAAGCCTATTATGATTCGCGCGAGCGGCTCGGTTTCCCGATGTGCGGCCCGACCAACGGCGAAGGACAAGACACCCCATGATCCAAACACTATTAATTGAATTGTTGACGGAAGAATTGCCGCCCAAGGCGTTGGCCAAGCTGGGCGCGTCGTTTGCCGCCGGCATCAAAAATGGCCTAGAGGCACGCGACTTCCTGGAAGACGACAGCGTGGCCACCGCGTATGCTACGCCGCGCCGCCTCGCCGTTTCGATCACCCACGTGCGCTCCATGTCGCCTGAAAAATCGATTCGCGTCAAAGTGCTGCCGCTAAGCGTGGCGCTCGACGCGAATGGCGCCGGCACCGCCCCGCTGGCGAAAAAACTGGCCGCCTTGGGCTTTCCGGACGTGGCCGTAGCCGATCTCGAGCGTGCCGCCGACGGCAAGGCCGACAGCTTTTTCTATACTTATACGGCGCCCGGCATCAGTTTGCGGGCCGGCTTGCAGGCGGCGCTGGAAGAAGCGAGCGCCAAATTGCCGATCCCGAAACTGATGAGTTACCAGCGCCCTGGCGGCACCACCGTCCAGTTCGTGCGCCCCGCGCATCGCCTGATGGCCCTGCACGGCACTCGTATCGTGCCACTGACGTTGCTGGGCCTGTCTGCCGGCGCCACCAGCCTCGGTCACCGATTTTTGACGGCGGATGGGGCGCGCCCCATCCCATTCGCGCATGCCGACAACTACGCCGAAACTCTAGCCTGCGAAGGCAAAGTCATCGCCAGCAGCGAGGCGCGCAAGGAAAAAATCCGCGCGCAGCTCTTGGAAAAAGCCGGGCCGGACCAGGTACTGATGCCGGAAGCGCTGCTCGACGAAGTTTGCGCCTTGGTCGAATGGCCGGTGGTCTACGAATGCCACTTCGAAGAAGAGTTCCTGAGCGTGCCGCAAGAGTGCCTGATTCTCACCATGCAGACCAACCAGAAGTATTTCGCGCTGACGGATGCCGAGGGCAAGCTGCGTTCCCGCTTCCTGATCGTCTCGAACATCGAGACGGCAACGCCGTCCCATATCATCGGCGGCAATGAGCGCGTGGTGCGTCCGCGCCTGTCGGACGCCAAATTCTTTTTCGAGCAAGACAAGAAAAAAACGCTGGAATCGCGCCTGCCACTGCTGGCCAACGTGGTCTACCACAACAAGCTCGGCAGCCAGGCGCAGCGCATGGAGCGCGTCAAGGCGCTCGCCGCCGCGATCGCGGGCAAGTTGGGCTTTGATGTTGCCCTCGCCGAGCGCGGCGCCATGCTGGCCAAGGCCGATCTGCTAACGGGCATGGTGAGCGAATTTCCCGAACTGCAAGGCATCATGGGCACCTATTACGCGCGCCATGATGGCGAAGCGGCGGAAGTGGCGCTGGCCGCATCCGAACACTATCAGCCGCGCTTCGCCGGCGACTCCTTGCCCAGCAGCGCCACCGGCACCGCCGTGGCCTTGGCCGACAAGCTGGAAACTCTTGTTGGCATCTGGAGCATCGGGCTCCAGCCAACGGGCGACAAGGATCCGTTTGCGCTGCGCCGCCACGCTCTTGGCGTTTTGCGCATGCTGATCGAAAAGCGCCTGCCGCTGTCGATCCAGGCTCTGCTAGGGGATGCGGCAAAGCAATTTGCGGCCATCCCCGGCTTCCACAACCCGGCCCAGGAGGTCACGGTTTTCATGCTCGAGCGCCTGCGCGGCATCCTGCGCGAGCGCGGCTTCTCGCCCAGCGAGATCGAAGCGGTGGTGGCGCAAAATCCAGACCGCGTAGACGATATCGTGCAGCGTCTGGAAGCGGTGCAAGCTTTTGCTGCGCTGCCAGAAAGCGCGTCGCTGGCTGCGGCCAACAAGCGCATCACCAACATTTTAAAGAAGACCGAAGCCGTCCTTAGCGAGGTCGACCCGTCCTTGCTGCAAGAAGAGGCGGAGCGCGCTCTGGCGGCAGCGGTAAAGCGCGCCCAGCCGGACGTGGACGCGGCTTTTGAGCGGGGCGACTTCAGCGCCACCTTGAAGAGGCTGGCGCAATTGCGCGACCAAGTCGATGCCTTCTTCAACAACGTGATGGTGATGGCCGACGATGTGGCCTTACGCAACAACCGTCTGGCGCTGCTATCTTGCCTGCACGGCATGATGAACCGCGTCGCCGACATCTCGAAACTCGCGGCATAGAGGCAAGCGTCCCCCGCTAAAAGAGCGGGGTTTCCACCCCCAGCGTCGCCTTTTTTCGACGTTAAACGCAGGTCAGGATCATGCACACAAGCGCAGCACACCGATTCCCTCAATCTCAGCTTTGCAATACGGATCTGCTTCCACTATGGCCGCGCCCGGCCGCCCTTTGCCGTGGCGTGGAAAGATCCTGATGAAACTGATCATCCTCGACCGCGACGGCGTGATCAACCATGATTCGCCCAGCTTTATCAAATCGCCCGCCGAGTGGCTGCCGATCCCGGGCTCGCTCGAATCGATTGCGCGCTTGAACCAAGCCGGTTACCGGGTCGTGGTGGCATCTAACCAGTCCGGCATCGCGCGCGAGATTTTCGACATGACTATGTTAAATGCGATCCATCAGAAAATGCACGCCTTGGCGCAGCAGGCCGGCGCCACCATCGACGCCATCTTTTTTTGCCCCCATTCGGCCGCCGACAACTGCGATTGCCGCAAGCCGAAGGCGGGCATGTTCGACGCCATCGGGCGCCGCTATCAAACCAGCCTGAAAAGCGTGCCGGCGGTGGGCGACTCGCTGCGCGACCTGCAGGCCGGCTTCAACTGCGGCTGTGCGCCCTGCCTCGTGTTAACGGGCAAGGGCGAAAAGACGCATGCCACCGGCGGCTTGCCGCCCGGCACCATGGTCTTTCCAGACTTGGCCGCGACCGTGCATCACTTGCTGAAAACGGCGGCGGCGCAAGCCTGCGTCGGCATTTGACTGGAGAGCGCATTGCGTCATCTTTCCCTGTATCTCCGTTCCTCGCTGTTCATGCTGGTCATGACCGTCGCCACCGTTATCTGGGCCTGCGTCTGCCTCCTCGCCGCCCCGCTGCCCTACAACCGGCGCTTTTATGTGACCTCGCGCTGGAACGTGTTCATCATCTGGTGCGCCAAAGTCATTTGCGGCATCCGCTATCAAATCAAAGGCGCGGAGAATTTTCCCGATGCGCCGGCCATCGTGCTGTCCAAACATCAGTCAGCCTGGGAAACGATTTTCCTGCTGCCTAGTTTGCCGCGCCCGCTGGTCTACGTGTTCAAAAAGGAAATCCTCTACATTCCATTCTTCGGCTGGGGCATGGCTCTGCTCCGCATGATACCGATCGACCGCAGCAAGGGAAAGTTCGCGTTCAAGCACGTCGTGGCGCAAGGCAAACGCCGCTTGGCGGACGGCCAATGGATTATCATGTTCCCGGAAGGCACGCGCACTCCGGTCGGACAAAAAGGCAAGTACAAAAGCGGTGGCACGCGCTTGGCGATCGAGACGGGTGCCGTAGTCGTGCCGATCGCCCACAACTCCGGTGAATGCTGGCCCAAACAGTCTTTTTTGAAGCGACCCGGCTTGATCACGGTCTCGATCGGCAAACCCATTTCGCCTGACAGACAGACTCCGGACAGCATGATGCAACAGGTGGAAAATTGGATAGAATCAGAAATGCGCGTCATTTCGCCTCACGCCTACAACGCTGGTTAGACGGGATTGGCGCATTAATCCAGGAACCGACGCTAAGGCAGCACATGAAGTCACTCACCGTCAACGCTTTGCAACTGGATTGGTTAGGGCCCGATGTGGCGGCGCCGGCGCCGGCGCCGGCGCCGGGTTCCCGTTCGGGCCCGATCCCGGCACCGGCCATGCCACCGCCGGCGCCGCCATCAGCGCAGGCGCCGCCGCGCCGACAGTTGCAGCTGGGCCCGCATAAGATTGAATACCTGCTGTGCCGTTCAACGCGGCGCTCCATCGGTTTCATGATCGACGACAACGGCTTGCGCGTGACCGCGCCCAAGCGCATCTCCCTGACCGAAATTGATAACGCCATCCGCGCCAAGCAAGGCTGGATCCTAACCAAGCTGCACGAACGCCACGAGCGGCACGCGCAGCGCCTGCAACGCCCGCCCGTGGTATGGCGCGACGGCGCCGCCCTGCCCTATCTGGGCGGCGAAATCATCTTGCGCCTGCACCAGGCGGCGCGCCACCGCGCCACCTTCAATCCCCATACCCTCGAGCTCAACGTGTGGCTAACTCCGGTCAGCACGGAGCAGCAATTAAAGGAACGGGTGCGGGCCTGGCTGCAACAAGACGCGCGCCGCCTGTTCGCCGAGCGCCTCGATTTGTATGCGGCCCGGCTGGGCGTAGGCTACCATTCGTTTGCCTTGTCGTCGGCCGTGACGCGCTGGGGCTCGTGCACGGCGCAGCGCAAGATCCGGCTGAACTGGCGTTTGGTCCATTTTTCTTTGGCGCTGATCGATTACGTGGTGGCGCACGAGCTGTCGCACTTGCTGGAAATGAATCACAGCCCACGCTTTTGGGCCACCGTCGCGTCGATTTACCCGGACTACGATGGCGCCAAGCGGGCGCTGCGCAAGCGGGCGCAAGAGCTGCCGGCGTTTTTTTCGTAGGCCGGGCTCAGCGCTGCCCCGACATTTAGGCCGAACTCGTGGGACGGATGAGAGGCGACAACAGCGCCAAGGTACGTCCGGTTGCACCGCGATATTGATTGGCGAAGGCGAAGGCGTGCTGGCCCATAGAGCGGGAGCGGGCGCCATCTGCTAGCAGATGCGACGCTTGTTGCATCAACGCTCTAGCGTCGGGCACACGCAGGGCCGCACCGGTGGCGATCGCATCTTCGGTGACCAGGGCAAAGTTGAAGGTATGGGGCCCGATCAGCACCGGTTTTCCCAGCGCACATGCTTCGATCAGATTTTGCCCGCCCAGCGGCAACAAGCTGCCACCGATAAACGCGCAATTGCAAGCGGCATAATAGGCAAACATCTCGCCCATGGAATCGCCCAACAGCACCTGTATGGCGGGCGCCACGGCGCCGCCGTCTTGCCCCAGTTGCGAGCGGCGGCGCCAAGGTATGGCGCGCGCGCCGATCATGGCAGCCACGCTATCGAAGCGCTGCGGGTGGCGCGGGACGATGATGAGCAGCAGGTCGGCCGCCACGGGCGCGCTTTGAAACGCGTCGAGGATGAGCGCTTCTTCCCCCTCGCGCGTGCTGGCGCACAGCAGCACCGGGCGTTCGCCGATCTGGCGCCGCAGCCGCGCCCCGGCCGTCACGGCCGCAGGAGGCACGATGACGTCGAATTTGATGCTGCCGGTGACCACGACATTTAGCGCGCCCAGAGCGCGTATGCGGGCCGCGTCGGCCTCGGTCTGGGCTGCGACCAAGGAAATGGCGCGCGCCGCGTCCAGCATCAGCTTGCCAAAACGCTGCGCCCTGCCCATCGAGCGTTCGGACAGGCGCGCGTTGACGAGCGCGACCGGAACGTCGTGGCTGGCGCAAACGGCAATCAGGTTTGGCCACACTTCCGTTTCCATCAAGATGCAGATGGACGGCCCGAAGTGGCGGATGAAACGGCTCACCATGGTGCCCGTGTCGTAGGGCAGGTAAGACTGAGTCAAGCGCGTCCCATGTTTGGAAAACAGCGCCTTGCCGGTGGCGCGCCCGGTCGGCGTCATGTGGGTGAGAACGATGCGCGCTGCGGGATAGGCGGCCAGCAGAGCGTCGACTAGGGGTTCGGCCGCGCGCGTTTCGCCCACTGAAACAGCGTGCACCCAGATGGCCGGACGCGGTGCCGGCCGGGGCCCGTAGAAGCCGAGCCGCTCGCCCCAGAACTGGCGGTAACCGGGCTCTTGTCGTCCGCGCAGCCACAGCCGGGCCAGAACCAGCGGCAAGGCGAGCCACCACATCAGGGAATAGGGGATGCGCATGTTCAAGCCAGCAAGTGCGCTGCGGCAGCGATGACTGCGCCGACGTCGGGCGGGGCCCCACACTGGCCCAGGTTGATGATGTTGGGCGACCAGTTGCCCTCCGTCTTCCAGCGCGGCGAATCGCAATACAGTTCCACAGTCGGACGCGCGAATGCGGCGGCGACATGAGTCAAGCCGGTATCGACGCCAATCGCCAGCGCCGCGTGGCGTGCCAGGGCGACGGCATCATCCATCGATAATTTGGGAAGCACGCGTGCGTTTTTCAGCTTGCTCGCCATCCACTTCGCTGCGGCGTGCTCTTCGGCCGAAGCCCACGGCAATAAGATAGGCATCGGTTCTAGTTGATGACCGAGCGCGATCCAGTTCTGCAGCGCCCATTTTTTGGCTGTGCGCGCCGTGCCGTGAAAATAGACGGCGTAGGGCTCGGACGGCAGCCAGTCCGGGCGCGCAGCCGCGCCCGACGTCAAGCCGAAATCGGGCAAGCTGTCAATCGTGTAACCGAGCGCCGCAGCGACCACCAGACGGCCGCGCGCGACGGCGTGGGTGCGCGGGTCGAGGCGAATGCTCTTCGTATGGAACAGGCGCGAGACGCCTTCGTAACCGGAGCCTTCGCTGCCATTGGCCAGCCCGACTTTCTGGCCGCCCGGGTTCAGGCGCGCCGCGCCCATGATAATGCCGGTTTTCAGCAAGCCTTGGGTGTCGAACACATAGTCGTACGGCTGATGGCGTAGCGCGTGGAAAAAAGCCGCGATTTGCGCTCTGGTGCTAGAGCGGTTCAAGCTCTTGCGCCAGCGCCGTAGCGCGTAGGGAATGACGGTGCGCACGCGGGCGTTCAAGCGTACCAAGCTGGTGTAACCTTCTTCCACCACCCAGTCGATATTGGCATCGGGAAAATGACGGGCGATATCGGACACGATGGGCAAATTATGCAGCACGTCGCCCAAAGAGGAGACGCGAACGAGCAAGATGTTCAAGGGCTGGTTCACTCCTGTTTTCATCAAAACGGCAACACGGCATCGGGCTTGGCGGCCATGATCGCGCTCCTAAATTGTGCCTGTATGCGGGCCAGCGCGGGCGCCGTTTCAGCCTCGAAACGCAGCATCAGCACTGGCGTCGTGTTGGACGAACGAGCCAGCCCGAAACCGTCGGCGTATTCCACGCGGACGCCGTCGATGTCGATGATTTGCAAGTTGCCGGGGAATTTGGCATGCGCGCGCAGGTGCTCGATCAAGGTCACGTTTTCACCTTCTTGCAATGTGAGGTGGAGTTCCGGGGTGCTAAGCGATTGCGGCAAGGCATTGAGCAAGGCGGAGGGGTCGGGCGCGCGCGACAGGATTTCCAGCAGGCGCGCGCCGGCGTACAGCCCATCGTCGAAGCCGTACCAGCGCTCCTTGAAAAAGATGTGGCCGCTCATTTCGCCGCCCAGCGCGGCGCCCGTTTCGCGTAGTTTGGCCTTGACCAGCGAGTGGCCAGTTTTCCACATCAGCGGGCGGCCGCCGTGGCGGCTGATCCATGGCCCCAGGTGGCGCGTGCATTTGACGTCGTACAGGATTTGGGCGCCCTCATGCCGGCTCAGCACGTCCGCCGCAAACAACATCAGCTGACGGTCCGGGTAGATGATCTGACCATCCTTGGTGACGACACCCAAGCGGTCGCCATCGCCGTCGAATGCAATGCCGATCTCGGCATCGGTTTGCTGCAGGCAGCAGATCAGGTCTTGCAGGTTTTCAGCTTGGGCCGGATCCGGGTGATGGTTCGGAAAGTTACCGTCGACTTCGCAAAACAGCTCGATCACTTCGCAGCCCATGCCCCGATACAAGTCACCGGCGAAGGCGCCAGCGACGCCATTGCCGCAATCGAGCGCAAGCTTGATCGGACGCTCCAGCTTGATTCCTTGCGTGATGCGGGCAAGATAGGCCGCGCCGATCGCATGGGTGGAATACGAACCGCTGACGCTGTGCGGCGCGCCGTGCTCGCGGTTGACGATGCTTTGGTACAAAGCTTGGATCGACGCGCCATGCATGCACTCGCCCGCCAGCACCATCTTAAAGCCATTGTACTCGGGCGGATTGTGGCTGCCGGTGACCATGATGCCCGACTTCGCATCGAGTTCTTCGGTAGCGAAATACAACATCGGCGTCGCGACTAAGCCCAGATCGGTCACGTCGACCCCGGCCGAGCGCAGGCCCAGCGCCAGCGCCGCCGCCAATTCCGGACCAGACAGGCGGCCGTCGCGGCCGATCAGGACCCGCGTTTCGCCCTTGGCGCGCACGGCTAGGCCGAACCCGTACCCAATTTGTCGAGCCACCCCGGCATCAAGGGTCGAGCCGATGATGCCGCGAATATCGTACGCTTTGAAAATGGTTTTCGACAGGGCGAGCATAATTTTTTTCAGGGGACGGGCGCGTCCTGTGCTGCAGGCGGATCGGCGCGGGGCATGCCGCGATACGGCCGGCCGTCGTCGGTTTTTAAAATTAGGGTGTTAGGCCTGCAACTTCAGGAGTTTTCTGGAGCAAGCTAGGACAACAGCAAATTATACGCGTAGAAACAGTTCGTGCTGGTGACGAATCGCCTCCCGGCCTCGAAGGCGCGCAGCGCGCACAGACGCGCCATGTTGACCAAAGTGCCCGCTGGATCGACCAAGGCAGGCGCCAGAACTGGTGCACGCCACCGTATACGGCGCGGCCTGGCAAAAAACTTGAATTTTGCCTGAAGGCTGGCATACTGGTTGGCCCCCACGAAATTGACTGGATCATGATGAGAAGTTCCCGATTATTTGCCTGCAGAGCGTGCGCTTCCAAGATGCTGCAGTGCGCCTGGCCGGAATGCGCGGACAGAGGTTCAAATTCAACTTGCCGGAGCAGCATCGGATGAAGACCTTTGTCATTGGCGACTTGCAGGGCTGCCACGAGCAAATGATGTCTTTGCTCGAACGCATCACAGCTAGCGGCGCTGTGGCGCCGACCATCCTCTTCGCTGGCGACCTGATCAATCGCGGACCGCAATCGCTAGCCACACTGCGTCACGTGCGCGACTTGGCCCTGGCCAACCCGGGCAAGGTCGATAGCGTGCTAGGCAACCATGACTTGCACCTGCTAGCCGTCGTCCATGGCATCCGCCCGTCTCACAAATCGGACACGCTCGGCGACATCTTGGGCGCACCCGATCGCGACGAGCTGATCGACTGGTTGCGCCGGCGCCCATTGGCCATCTGGCAAGACGGGCATCTGCTCGTCCATGCCGGCGTGCTGCCGCAATGGAGCGTCGAGCGCACGCTGGAGCTGGCGCACGAAGTCGAAACCATGCTGCGCGGCCCAAACTGGGTCGATTTCCTGCGTCAGATGTACGGCAACTTGCCCAACGCGTGGGACGATGCCCTGCGCGGCGCCGAGCGCCTGCGTTGCATCGTCAATGCCTTGACCCGCCTGCGTTTTTGCACGCGCGACGGGGTGATGGATTTCAAGATGAAAGAAGGCGCGAGCGCCGGCCACCTTGCCGGCCTGATGCCCTGGTTCGAGGTGCCGGGGCGCCAGAGCGCCCGCGACCCGGTCGTCTTTGGCCACTGGTCGGCGCTGGGGCTAACGGTGCGCCCGAAACTGATCGGCCTCGATACCGGCTGCGTCTGGGGTGGACAGCTGTCCGCCGTCTGCCTGCAAGACGGCGCCCTGCTCCAAGTGGCATGTCCCCCCTACCAGCAGCACGAGGGCAAGAAAGGGCCGGACTAAACGGCGAGCCCGAGCGCGGCGGCGATGGCGCGGCGCGAAGCTTGCGCGACGTCGCGCCGGTGTGCGCCTTCGGTCGCGATGGCGGGCAGGCAGCGCAGCCGGGCCGTCACCGGGCTGCCGCCCAAGATCGCCATGATGCTCCAGGCAAAACTGGTGTCGCCGACATACTCGACCGCCTTATGCGCCTGTCCCTGGTGATCGACGTAAGACAGCGCAAACGCCTGCACCGGCACGCCCGCATCGATGGCGGCCTCGAACAGGTTGGCATGAAACGGCAATAAGGTGCCCGGCAGCGCCGTCGTGCCTTCCGGGAAGAAGGCGATGCGCTGGCCGGCATGCAGGCGCCTCACCAATTGCTTGAAAAGTTGTTGCAGCTCGCGCCTGTGAGCGCGCGCGATGAACACGGTGCCCGCCTTTTCGGCCAGCCAGCCCATCATCGGCCAGTCCCGGATTTCAGCCTTGGCCACGAAGCGGCATGGATGCACGGCGTTGATGACGAAAATATCCAGCCAAGACACGTGATTGGCAATCACCATGGCGCCCGCCAAGACGGGAGGGGCGCCCGGCGTCTGTTCGAGCTTGACCCCGCACATGCCCAGCAATTGGCGCGACCAGCGCCCGATGTGGCGATCGCGCGCCGCGCCGCCCAGCCATGGAAACAGGAGCGCACAGGTCACGCCGCCGGAAAAAAGATGCAGCGTCACCCGCAGCAGGCGAAAAACAAGCAACAGGTTCAAGTCACACCGCTGCGCGCTGGTAGGCGATTTGGCCGGCGACGATGGTCGCCATGACCTGCCCGGCCAGCTCGTAACCGAGGAAAGGGGTATGCTTGCCCTGGCTGGCCAGTGCGGCAGCGGTCACGGTCCAGCGTGCGGCCGGATCGAACAGGCACACGTCGGCTACGCTGCCCGGCGTTAGCCGGCCGGCAGCCAAACCGGCCACCTGCGCCGCACCCGAGGTGATCTTGGCGATCGCGCGCACCAGGGGCCGGACGCCGTCGGCCCCGTGCTGGCTGGCGGCGTAGTCGCTGGCCCATTTCAAGGCCAGCGACAGCAGCAATTCCAGGCCAGTGGCGCCGGGTGACGCTTCGCCGAACGGCAGCAGTTTTTCATCATCATCGACCGGGGTATGATCCGAGCACAGGGCGTCGATGGTGCCATCGAACAAGGCATGACGGATTGCATCGCGGTCGCGCTGACTGCGCAGTGGCGGCGTCAGACGTGCGTTTGAATCGAAAAAACCGATATCGCCATCGGTCAGGTGAATGTGGTGGGCGCCCACGTCGCAGGTGACCGGCAATCCTTCCTTTTTGGCCGCGCGCACCAGTTCAAGACCCGCACCCGAGGACATGCGGCACAGGTGCACGCGGGTGCCAGTGGCGCGTATCAGTTCGAAGATCGTGTGCAACGCGATCGTCTCGGACATCACGGGCATGCCGGCCAAGCCGAGACGCGAGGCCAGCGGCCCGCTATGGGCGATGCCGCCGCGACCGATAAACGCGTCCTGTGGGCGCAGCCAGACCGTATAGCCGAAGGTCTTCGCGTATTGCATCGCGCGCCACAGCACGTTGGTGTCCTCGATGGGCTCGTCGGCTTGTGAAAAACCGATGCAGCCGGCCTCGGTTAGCTCAGCCATCTCGGTTAGGGCGCCCCCCTTCAGGCCGACCGTCAACGCGCCTAATGGATGCACATGGGCAAGATTTAGCGTCTTGGCTCGGTGTTTCAGCATTTCCACCAGGCCCGGCTCGTCGAGAACGGGATCCGTGTCGGGCGGACAGATCAAGCTGGTGACGCCGCCTTGCATGGCGGCCTGCAATTCTGATTCGAGCGTCGCCTTGTATTCGTAGCCCGGCTCGCGCAGGCGCGCCGACAAATCGACAAAGCCGGGCGCGACGATGAGGCCAGCCGCATCGATGGTGCGGCTGGCGACAAAGCCGGACGGGATCTGGCCCGGCGCGGACACCGCGAGCACTGTTCCGTTCTCGATAAACACGTCCCGCAAGGCATCGATAGCGTTGGCCGGGTCGATCAAATGGCCGTTCTTGATATGAATTTTCATCTTTGATTTCCTGCCAACATGCTCATCACTGCCATTCGTACCGCGATCCCGAATGTCACTTGCGGCAAGATCACCGCTTGCGGGCCGTCCGCCACCGCCGAATCGATTTCCACGCCGCGGTTCAATGGCCCCGGGTGCATCACGATGGCATCGCTCTTGGCCAGCGCCAAGCGCTCGGGCGTCAAGCCGTAGCTCTTGAAAAATTCCTGGGCCGAAGGCAGCAAGGCACCACTCATGCGCTCGCTTTGCAGGCGCAGCATAATGATCACATCCGCACCTTTCAAGCCTTCATTGATATCGGTAAACACGCGCACGCCCATCTGTTCCAGGCCGCCCGGCAGCAAGGTGAGCGGACCGATGGCGCGCACTTCCGGCACGCCCAAGGTGGTCAGCGCATGAATATCGGAACGCGCCACTCGGCTATGCAAGATGTCGCCCACGATGGCCACGGTCAGATTCGTGAAATCGCCCTTGTAGTGGCGGATCGTATACATGTCAAGCAAGCCCTGGGTCGGGTGCGCGTGGCGGCCGTCGCCGGCATTCACCACATGCACATGGGACTGCTTGGTGTCGTTCAAGTGTTTGGCAATCAGGTGCGACGCGCCCGACTGTGAGTGACGCACCACGAACATGTCCGCGTGCATCGCCGTCAGATTGTCGACGGTGTCGAGCAAGGACTCGCCCTTGCTCGCCGACGAGGCCGAAATGTTCAAGTTGATCACGTCGGCCGATAGTCGCTTGGAGGCGATCTCGAAAGTGGTGCGGGTGCGCGTGGAGTTTTCAAAAAACAGATTGAAAACGCTTTTGCCGCGCATCAGCGGCACTTTCTTGACGTCGCGGTCGGAAATACTGACAAAGGAGGATGCGGTGTCCAAGATATGGTTGACGATGGATTTCGGCAAACCCTCGATCGTCAACAAATGCTGGAGCTCGCCGTCTTTATTCAATTGCGGATTAAGCATGGTCGTTTTCTATGGTGAGCGTAAATTGTCCATCATCTGCGCGCTGCAACACGAGACCTTGCCCGGCATCCAGACGCACGGTGGCGGCGACGAAGTCGGCCGCGATCGGCAACTCGCGCCCACCGCGATCGACCAGCGCGGCCAGCATGATCTTGGCCGGACGGCCATAATCGAACAGCTCGTTGATCGCGGCGCGCGTCGTGCGCCCCGTGTAGAGCACGTCGTCAACGAGCAAGATGGTGGCGCCATCGACAACGAAGCCGATCTGGCTCGGTTTGACGGCGGCATGCAAGCCTTTCTGGGCGAAATCATCGCGATAGAAAGACACGTCGATGAAGCCCAGTCGCGCGGTCAAGCCAAGCTCGCTGGCGAGGCGATCGGCCAGCCAGGCGCCGCCGGAATGGATGCCAACGATGGCCACGTCGTGCGCACCGGCTAGGCCGCAAGACACTTGTTCAAGCAAGGTCGCGTACAGCGCCTCCGCATCATAATTGAATTTAGTTGGATTGGGCATGATCGTCAAAATATTGTTGCAAAATGATGGAGGCGGCCACAGCATCGATGACAGCGCCGCGTTTGGATGCGATGACGGCCGATGAATACCGCTCGTCGACTAGCACGACGGGCAAGTTGAAGCGTCCGTGCAACTGATTGGCGAAGCGGCGGCAGCGCAAGGTCATGTCGTGCTCGGCCCCATCCGGATGGAAAGGCAGACCGACCACCAGGCGCGCCGGGCGCCACTCATCTAGGAGCGCCTTGACTTCGGCGAACTTGACATCGTTGGCACTGGCCGCGATGACTTTTAGCGGCCGGGCCTGGCAAAGCAGGGTATTGCCGAGCGCCACGCCGATGCGTTTCAAACCAAAATCGAAGGCCACCACGGTGTCGATGATGTCGGCCGCCACCTTATGCGTGCCCCACGTCGGAAGTGAGCATGAGGGGATCGATGCCGAGCAATTTCATCGCGGCAACGTTGCGTTTTTCGATCGGCAGATCGAACAAGATGCTGGCATCGGCGCCGACCGTGAGCCAGCCATTACGGCTGATTTCGTCTTCCAGCTGGCCCGGGCTCCAGCCTGAATAGCCGATGCTAACTAGCAAACGCTGGGGGCCGGCACCATTGGCGACCGCTTCTAGCACGTCAATTGAAGTGGTAAATGCGATCTCGTCGGTGACCATCAACGAGGACGAATAAGAGGCGCCCGGCGTGTGCAGTACAAAGCCGCGGTCATCTTGCACCGGGCCGCCGAACATGATGGGCTCATTGACGATGGGCGTATCTAGCCCGGCCGCCAGTTCAAGGTCGATCCGCTCGAACAGGATTTGCATCGTCATGTCGGTGGGTTTGTTGATGACCACACCCAGCACGCCGTTCTCGTTGTGCTCGCAGATATACACGACCGAGCCGCCGAAGACGGGATCTTGCATCGACGGCATGGCGATTAGGAAATGATTGGCCAAATTGAGCGCACGCATTCCCTTGGCCTCCGGGGGCTCCAACAGCTCAGACGGGTCCGGTAAAAGCCCCGGCATAGGTGGAGTTTTTCCGACTTTGCTTTTCTTCATCAAATCTCCGATGGATACCGCAACGACAAGCCCGGACGATGCATCCGATCTGGTTGTGGGAGGAAAGCGGGAAGTTGCTCTTTCCCGGTCGTTAAATAGCGATCGCCGTCGTTTCTTTGGATCAGCGTGAAAAACCATGCGGCTGATTCCTTGATCGGCCCCCTGGGACGACTCGATATGGAAGCTGCCGGCGCGGCGCAGTGCACCTTGGCCCGTCCTCTATGCGCCAACCCTACGCCCTTGCCGTGCGCGGCGGTGGCCACGTCACCGCTCCCGACGCCATGGACAAACTGCGCGCATACCCGCTCACGCACACGCCCGCAGCAGCCGCTGCATTTGATCCTGGTGGGCCCCTGGTCCACGCCGCTGGCATCGAAAACGTGGGTCTTTTTCCTTGCGCTCGCGCTAGCGCTGGCAAGCCCGCCGGGAGCCGAGCTGCGCTTGGACTTGGGCTGGACGCGCGCGGCACGCTGGCGCAGGCCGCGCATCGCGCTGCGCCAGCCTTGCCTACGGGGTTCAAAAACTGCCATTGCCCATCCTTTATACATTTGCTCTTTTAAGCCGGCCAAGGCCCCGACTCCCCGCTTGCGTCTTGCGACGGGGCGCAAATGGGAAGCATTTCAACCTTGCCCCGTCGCCTTTGCACGAGCCTGGTCGGGACCGGCACGCTTCTTCGCAGCCCCCGCTCGGGAGCCTGCTCGAAACTGGTCAGACCGATGTCGCACGGCACATTGTTGTGAACGTACTGACAGTTTACTATGAATTGGCCCGCTAGCGACACCTGCTGCAGCCCGCGCCGCCCAAGACTGATGGTAGGCACGAAAATGCGCCCGTGCTTTGAGCGCAAACACGTCAATGAACTTCATGAAATCTGTGGTGCCGCCGCGAACTGCGCGCATTCGACCATGGTTCGACTTCAAGGATCCTTGTGATTTTTAAGCAAGGCGAGTTTTTGTCGCTGTCGGGCAAGCCATTTTCTTTGAGCTGCGCTAAAAATGCTCTGGCTAAGACGGATGCAAGGCGGGCCCCCCAGTGCTATCGCCATGGCAAGTCGCGTGCTGGCCGCGGCGCCATCGCCGTTGCCTACGGCGCGCTTGGCTTCGAAAGTCTTATCCGGGCCAGCGCGATGGGCGGGCGCCAGATGTTCGCGTTCATGGGGCGCTACCGGCCGCCATTGAAGGCCTTGGGCGGCCAGCCACGCGCCGTGGCCGCTCTCGCAGATGCCGCGCCAGACACAAAATATTCGGCCAGGGCAGAACTGCCCGCAGCCCGATCGCCTGGCACGACGCCGCGCCCAAAAATATACGGGCGCGGCCCTGATTGCCACGAGGGCGCAGCCCGGGACACGGCTGATGGAAAAGCCAGGGCGCCGCCTCAGTTCAAGCCGTCGCCAACCTTGGCCAGCGGCGCCGCAGAATGGAGCAAGCTGGCGATGGCCGCCAGCAGAACCGGCTCCTGGAAGGGCTTGCCAAAATAGGCGTTCACACCGAGCTCTAACGCGTAGTTGCGGTGCTTGTCGGCGCTGCGCGACGTGATCATGATGATCGGAATATCACGCGTGCGAAGGTCGCCGCGCACGTTGCGGGTCAAGTCAAAACCATCCATGCGCGGCATCTCGATGTCAACTAGCATCAGGCAAGGTCTGGTGGTTTGCAATTGCTCGAGGGCGTCGACGCCGTCTTTCGCCAGAAGCACCTGATAGCCTTCGCGTTCGAGCAGGCGCTGGGTCACGCGGCGCACCGTCAGCGAGTCATCCACCACCATGACGACCTGCTGGGCCCGTTCCCCGCTAGCGGCGGCGGCGGCAACCTGCGCGTGCGGCGTGGGATGCAGTTGCAGATGATCGCTTAGCGCCACCGGATCGAGAAGCAACACGATCGCGCCCGAACCGAGCACGGTGGCGCCGCAAATGCCGACCATGCGCGACAGTTGCGGACCGATGTTCTTGATCACCACCTCGCGGTTGCCCAGCACTTCATCGACCTGCAGAGCCAGACGGTCGTTGCCGCTTTTAAGCAGCATGACCGGGTACGAGCGCTGACTCGGCGCCAGCGCATGGGCGTCGCCAAGCAGAGTTGACAGGTAGTGCAGCGCCACCTGCTGCCCCTGCGACTGGACAAAACCGCCCGCCTCGGCTTCGCGCAGCGCCGTTTCTTTCATTTGCAGCACCTGCTCAACGAGGATCGACGGCAGCGCGTAGATTTTGCCGCCGCTAGACAACAGCACCACTTGCGTCACCGCCAGCGTCAGCGGCAGATGGATCGTGAAGAGCACGCCCTGCCCAGGCCGGGAGACGGTATCGACGCGCCCGCCCAGCGCCTGCGCCTCGGAGCGCACGATGTCCATGCCGACGCCGCGCCCGGCCAGTTCGGTCAAGCTGGCGGCGGTCGAAAAACCCGGCTCGAAAATCAGCTCGGCCGCTTGCGCACTGCTTATTTGCTGGTCTGGCCCCAGCAAGCCGCAGTTAAGCGCCTTGGCCCGTATGCGTTCCAGATCAAGGCCGGCACCGTCGTCGCTAAATTCGATCACCACTTCATTGCCTTGCTGGCTAATTTGCACCAGCAATTCGCCGATGTCGTTTTTGCCGGCCAGGCCCCGCTGCGCGCGCGGCTCGATGCCATGCACGATCGCGTTGCGCAGCAAATGCTCGAATGGCGCGGCCATGCGTTCAAGCACGCTGCGGTCAATCTCGACGGTGCTGCCACGAATATCGAGGTTGACGCGCTTGCCGACCTCCTTCGCACTTTGACGCGCGACGCGGAACAAACGCTCGCCGATGCTGGAGAAAGGCACCATCCGCACCCGCATCAAGTCGCGCTGCAAGTCGCGCGTCAGGCGCGCCTGCAGCACCAGGTCGGCGCTGGCATGATCAACGCTGCGCGTTAGGTGCTCATGAAAGGAGGCGACATCGTCTACGCTCTCGGCCATCATGCGCGTCAATTCTTGCAGGCGCGTAAAGCGGTCGAACTCGAGCGGATCAAATTCACGCTCGCTGGAAATGGCCATGCGCGAGGCGATTTGCGACTCGGCTTGCATCTCGACCTCGCGCAACTGGCGCCGCAAACGGGTCACGTTTTCTGAAAAATCGAATAGCACGGAGCGTAAGGTGCCCACTTCGTTTTCCAGCTTCGAGCGCGAAATCGACACTTCGCCGGCCGCGCTGACGAGGCGGTCCAAGATATCGGCGCGCACCCGCACCATCGGCGCCCTGACGGGCGCGGCCGGCAGCGCTGCCGGCGCAGCGCTGGCGACGGCGGCGTCCTCGGGCGGAAGGGCGAGCGGCAGCTGCAATTGCTCGAACAAGAGCAAGGCGTGGTCGTATTCGGCCAACAAGGCGTCGAACGCGTGCGCCGTCGCGCTGCCCGCGTGCACCATGTTTTCGACGTGGGTCTCGATGTCGTGCACTTGCTGGCCCAGACGCATGGCGCCGGCCATGCGCGCGCTTCCCTTGACCGTGTGCAAAACGCGCAGCAGCGAGCGGGCATGGCCGCTGTCGGCCGGCTCCTGCTGCCATGCGCGTAGCGCCTGCCCGATCTGCGGCAACAGGTCGCTGCCCTCTTCCAGAAAGACCGGCAGCAGATCCGCGTCCAGTTGTTCCGTGTCGGCGTTCGACGCCACTCCCGGCGCGCTTGCCAATAGGCTGGGAGCTTCGATCTGGGTCAATGCGGGCACGCCAAAGGCGTCGCTCAAGGTGGCATCGAACGCGTCACCGACGGCGCCCCCGTCCGCGCCCGCCGGGCTCGCTTCAAGAACTGGCGCTGCCGGCGCGACGGGCGCAAACGGGCCGACGATGCTGTCGTAGGTTGCCGTAAACAGGTCGTCGAGCCCGGTAAGCGCGCCGGCAGCGGCCGGCCACAGCCCAGGTTCCGGCGGCGCTGGCGGCGCTGCTGCCGGAGCACAGGCTAACTGTGCCCGCAATAGGCGCAAGGCGGCGACCAGATCCGGCTGGGCGGGCGCGAGCTCGCCCAGCGCGAAGTCTTGCAACATCAGCCGGACCCGCTCGATCACGCGCTCCAACAAGCCGCTCTGCTTCTCGTTCAACGCGGGCGCGGGCGGCACGCATTCTTCAATCGTCGTCTCCAGCGCATGGGCCAGCTCCCCTAGCGCGGTAAAGCCAACCGTGCCGGACGTGCCGGTCAACGTGTGCGCCGCATGCAGCGCCTCGGTGCTGACCGGGCGTTGCGGTTCGTGCCGCCACTCGCTGAAATCCTGTCCCAGCAAACGCACCAGTTCGTCCGTTTCCGCCAGGTAGATGTTGTATAGGGGAAGGCTGATGTCGAGCTCGCCGACGCGCTTCAGATTGTCGTCGCGCGCCGGGTTCGGCGCCGACGGGAATTCGATGACGTTGCCAGACGGCGGCGCCGGGGCCGCCACCAATTCCGGTTTGGCAACAATGAGCTCGTCGACGGCGCCCACCACCTCTTCGTTCATTTCGAAGGCGGCACCGTGCTGGACCCGCAGCGCCGCCTCAACTAGGGCATCGGCGCTGCGGCCAGAGGCGCCAGCAGCGGCCAGTTCGGCGACCCACAAGCTGGCATCGCTCGCGGCCCGATCTAATAAGGTCAACAAAGGGGCCGTAACGGGGCGGCCGTCGGAAAGCCAGACATTGAGGACACGCTCGACGGCGGCGCTGGCATCGGCGAACTGGCTTAGGCCAACCATGCGCCCGCTGCCCTTGAGCGTGTGGAAGGAACGGCGCAACACGGTCAAGTTGTCCTGACTGGCGCCGTCGGAGCGGGGCGCGGCCAGCGTGGCCACGACCAAGGACAGTACTTCTTGCGCTTCGGCGATGAAAATGGCGAGCAGCTCGGCGTCGACGGCGGCGTCGGTGGCGGCGGCCGGCGGTGCCGGGAGAGCGCCCGGCGCCGGCACCATTTCCTGGTCCAGCACGGGAACCGGGTCAGCGGCGGCGATTTTTTCGAACGAAATCGCGCGAAAGGTGCCGTTCGCTTCATCGAACTGAAAGCGTTCCCGCGCCGCATTCACATTGCGCCCCAGCATATCGACAAAGAAGCCCAACGCGCCGATATTTTGCGCAATCTCGTCGAGCGCCTTAGGATCATTCACGGGATCTGCGTGTGACTGGGCGAGGCGCCGCACGGCCTCATTTACCTGCAGCGCCGCGCGCCGCGCCGGCTCCTGGTCGAGCATCGACAAAGCACCTTGCAGCTGGTGCAGCAGCGGATCGATCTGACCTAGCGTCGGGCGTTTCGATGGATCCCCATCATATTCGTCGAGCACCCTCTCGACTTGGCGCAGCCCGGCGTTCATTTCAGAGGCTAGGACGGCGACGGTCTGGTCCTGTTCGATCTGGCGCGACAGCTCGCCTTGCCATTGCGCCGGCGCCGGCGGCGTTTGACCGTCGACCAGCGCTTGCAAGCGGGCCCCGATGGTTTCGGCATTGGCGGCAAAATCGTCGGGCAGGCGGCGGATCTGCTCCAGGCCGTAATCGGAGAACAGCAGCGCCGTCGCCATTTCCATGTCCAAACTGGGACTGCGCCCCGCGCGAACGGCGATGCGCCCCAATTGGCGCAGCAAGGTGCTAAGCGCCACCACTTTCAAGGTATCGGTCTCCTGCGCCGCGCGGGCCAGGGCGGGGGCGAAGTCGGAATCGAGCGCGGGATCGGACTCCGTGGCAGCTTGCCTGTCCCAGCTGGCCTTGGCCTGCGCCAGTGCCTGTTTGGCGCGCGCCAGCGCTTCCGGATTTTGCTGACCATAACGGAGGCGCTCAAAGTCCGGCGGCACCTGTCCGTCGAGTCGGAAGGCGCGCCGCAGTTGCTGCGCGCCGGGCGTCGCTTGTTGCACTGCAGCGACGAAAAACAGCGCATCGCGCAGCATACCCTCGGGCAGCGCGGCCGTGCCCTGCGCCAGGCGCCGCATCTGCAAATTAATCAACCCGAACAACTGCTTCACATTCAAGCTGCAAGCTAGGGCACCGCCGGCAACTAGTTCCGCAAAGCTTTGCATGGCGCACCAGAAGGTGCGCGCCGCCGCCTCTTGCTGCGCATCGGCGACCAGTGTAATGGCTTCTTGCAACACGCCGGCATGGCCGCGCTGGGCCACCGGGTCGCCGCTTTTCAAAAATGGCAAGAGGGCTTTTTCAAACTTCTGGCGCCAAGCCGGGTAGTTTGGCGCGCTCGTCGGCACGGCCAGGGCAATGGCTGCCGGCGCCGCCAGATTCGGAAAAAACAGGTCGGCCGGATGAATCCGGTCGGCCCCCAGCATTTCCTGCACCGCGCGGTAATACGGGAACAGGCGCACCGGCTGCGAGGGCGCGCCTGACAACAGCTCTTCCAGGTACTCGACTAAGGCTTGATACAGGTTGGCCACCGTTTGCGCGTGCTCGACGCTGCAATCGAGGGTGCCGTCCTTGAATCGTTCCAGCGCCAGTTCGGCCACCTCGGTGATCAAGGCGGCGCCGTCGATATCGACCATCTGCAGCGCGCCATGGGCTTGGTGCAGGTGCGATTTCGCGTGCTGCAACGAAGTGGCACGCTCCTCCAGGGCGCGTCCGCCGGCCTGGAACAGCGCCGTCTTCGAGCGTCCCAACGTTTCGCGGATTTCCCCTATCACCCATGACAATGGCCCGGTGTCGGGCAGCGGGGTCGGCGGAAAATCGTTTGTGGTCATGCTGGCCTCGGCAATGTTACGGGAACGCGCATCATCATGCTAGGCGACACGGAAACGCGACACCGAATCTCTCAATTCCTGCGCCAGCAGCGACAATTGGTGAATCGATTGCGCCGTCTGCTGCGTGCCTTCCTGGGTCTGCTCGGTCACGGACAAGATGTGCTCGATGTTGAGCGCGACGCCGTTGGCCGAGGTGGCCTGCAGCGCCGTCGCAGAGGAGATCTCCTCGATCAGTTCGGCCAGGCGATTGGAGACCCGGCTGATGTCGGCCAGCGCCGCTCCGGCCGCGTCCGACAGGCGGGCGCCCTCGACCACGCCCTGGGTCGATTTTTCCATCGCCGCCGCGGCATCGTGGCTATCGGTCTGAATCGTGCGCACCAGCGCACCGATCTGCTTGGCCGCTTCGGCCGAACGTTCCGCCAGGCGCTGCACCTCTTCGGCCACCACCGAGAAGCCGCGCCCCGCCTCGCCGGCGGTCGCAGCTTGAATCGCAGCGTTTAGCGCCAGCACGTTGGTTTGCTCCGTGATGTCAGAGATCAGCTCGGTGATCTCGCCGATCTCCTGCGACGACTCGCCCAGGCGCTTGATGCGTTTCGACGTTTCCTGGATTTGTTCGCGGATCTCATGCATGCCCTTGATTGCGTTTTGCACGGCAGTCGCGCCTTGGTGCGCCGCCGCCAGTGACTGGCGCGCGACGTCGGCCGATTCGCTGGCCGACTTCGACACGTCGGTGATCTCATTGGCCATCTTTTGCACGGTGCTGCTGGCATCCTGGATTTCGCGCGACTGCTGCTGCGACGCGCTCAACAGGTCGCTTGAGATGTCTTGCGCATGAGTCGAGGCCGCCGTCACCTGTTCGGCCGTGGCCGTGACCCGCCCGACCAGCCCGCGCAGCTCTTCCACCGTGTAATTGACGGAGTCGGCGATGGCGCCGGTGATGTCCTCCGACACCGTGGCCTGCACCGTCAAGTCGCCGTCGGCCACTTCTTGCAGCTCGTTCATCAAGCGCAAAATGGCGCTCTGATTCTGATCATTGGTGGCCTTGGCCTCCTCTTCCATGCGCTGTGACTCGAGGCGCATGGTTTCCGCTTCCTGGCGCCGGCGTTCCGCGCTGCGGGTGCGATTGGCCGAGTCTTGCAACAGCACGCGCCCGATGCCCGCAGCCGCGACGAGAGTGAGCAGCGCGCAGGCGACCATCAGCCAAAATGCCGTGCCCAGCGAATCTTCATCATGGCGGTAGGTCTGCTGCAGCAGGGCCAAGCGCTGGCGCAACGCCTCGTTTTCCGTGAAGATCAAGCGTTCCGCGCTTTTCGCCGCCGTGAACTCGACGAGGTTATCGAGGATCGAGACGACCAGCTTTTGCTGTTCTTCGAAGCTGGTTTTCAGCGCGTCGAAGCGGGCCCGCAGGTCGGGGTCGTGGCTGGCGGAAATCTGCAATTCCTCGCTGCCATTCAAAAAGCCGGCGATGGCATCGCGAAAATAGCTGGTGTCGTTGCCCAGCAAGAACGCAGTCTCGGAGGTGAAGCTGCCGGTACTTAGAAACTCGCTGGCACTATGGCTCATGCGCTGGGTCAACATCATCAAACGGCCGAGCACGGCCAATTCATGCGCCCCGGCCCCGCGCTGCACCTTGAGAACGTCGATGCTTTCAGTTTGCGCCAGCAAGGCCGGCGACAGCGCGTTCAGCTTCTGCAGCATTTTCCCCAAACCGCTCAGCTCCGTCTTCAGGCGCAAAATCGTTTCGGCCGCCCGGTCGGTACTGGCCCACTGTTTGCGGGCCGCCGCCACGAGCGGCGCGACGGCGGCGCGCGGGGCGCCGATGTCGCGTCCCAGATAACTGCCGCCGCCCGCCATCAGGGCCAAGTCCTTGTTTAATTCCGCACGACTGTCGCCCAGCTCGCGGAATGCTTCGAGGTTGCCTTGCACCGCATTGGGGGCCGCCTTGCCCAGGCGCTGCGAGTGCATCAGCGCATCGCTGGCAATCTGCGTCTGGATCGATGACATCGCGCCGTTGCGGGTATTTAGGGTGCCAAACAAGAAACTGGCCGCCAGACTGACGGCCAGCAAAGTGGCCAGTATGCTCAACTGCTTGGACAGCGACATCTGGCCGATCAGGGGCAGCTTAAAGCCGCGGCCCTGGTCCGGGGCGCGGTGGGCGCCGCCGTGGAGGGCGTCGCGCAGGCGCAGCGGCGCCTGCGCCTCGGCGGCCGCATCGGGCTCGCTCGCCACATCGGACTCGCCCGTGCGCCGGGCATCGACGAATTCAGAATTGACTATCGTCTCGTAGCTCAGGTCCGGCTTGGCTGCCGAGAAAAATCCCGCTTTGAATCCCATTACACAACTCCCAATCGCCTAAGGTCGTTCGTACGTCAATTTAAAGACCGACCTGCAAAAAGCGCGGGTCGAGTACCAGCTGCGCCAGATCGATCCTGGCCCAGTGCTCCAATGAACGGTCGCGCATGCGCCGTTGCGACCAGGGCGCGGCGGCTGCGGCCCCGGCCCCGGCCTCGGGGTCGGGGTCGGCCTCCGGGTCGGCCTCCATCTCCGCCAAGTCGCGCAGGCCGAGCACGCGCGCGACCAGCAAGGCGCAGTTGAAGCCCAGGCCGGCAGCGAAGGTAACGACGCGGCTGTCGGGCCCGATCGCGACGCTGGGGGCGCCCTGATAACGTGCCAGGTCGATAATGCCCATCAGGTTGCCGCGGATATTGGCTAGGCCGAGATACCATTCCTGCGCCAGCGGCACTTGGGTGATGCTGCGCGCCGGGGCAATTTCGCCCACCTGGGACAGTTCCAGCAAGCAACGTTCGTGGCCGATCATTACGCCCAGCTCCTTGGTGCCGGCGGCCGTGCCATGCTTGGCCGCCTGCATGCGCTCGAGCAGCTGCACCTGATATTGGCGCAGCCGGCTGCGCCGCTCGGTACGGTCGGGCGTGGCGGCTGGGCGCGAGGCGCGATCACGGTCAGATGGCATCGTCGGCTAGCCCAGGTCGGCAATCTTGGCCAGCAGGTCGGCCGCATCGACCGGCTTGGCGAGGTAGGCGCGCGCACCTTGGCGCAAGCCCCAAATGCGGTCGGTCTCCTGGTTTTTGCTCGAGCAGATGATTACCGGCACGTCCTGCAGCTCAGGGTCGCGCGCGATCACGCGCGTGACTTGGAAGCCGTTCGCTCCTGGCATCACGACGTCCATCAGGATCAGCTGCGGCTTTTCGGCGCGGATCTTGAGCAGCGCCTGCTCGCCGTTTTCCGCAGTCGAGACGGAAAAGCCATGCTTGACCAGGATATCGGTCAGATAATAACGGTCGGTCGGCGAGTCATCGACGATCAGGATTCTTTGTATGGCCATGGGGACATCCGCTTTATTTATGATTGACTTGTTTGAAGACCATGCTGGCCCACGTGCTCGCGCACGGCCAAGAGCAGGCTGTCTTTGGTAAAGGGCTTGGTCAGATAGGCTGACGAACCGACCATGGCGCCGCGCGCGCGGTCGAACAGGCCATCCTTGGAGGACAGCATCAGCACCGGCGTGGCATGAAATTTCGCGCTCTTTTTAATCAGCGCACAGGTCTGGTAGCCATCCAAGCGCGGCATCAGGATGTCGCAAAAGATCAAGGCCGGATGGTGATCGCTGATCTTAGCTAGCGCATCAAAGCCGTCGTCGGCCAGCACCACCTGATACCCGGCCTGAGAGAGGAAAATCTCGGCCGAGCGACGAATCGTGCTGCTGTCGTCGATCACCATGATTTTCAATCCTGCGGCTTGCGGCGTTGTCATCATTTGGGATCAGACTGCGAGTTCACTGAGAATGGGCAACACGATAGCATACAGAAGGGCGGAACGGACTGAATTTCTCTGCGGCAAGAGTTTCCTTGCGTGGCGCCCCGTCCCAGCGCGCGTCCCGCTCATAGCGCCACCATGTCAAAATCGTCTTTGCGGGCGCCGCATTCCGGACAAGCCCAGTTCATCGGCACATCGGCCCAGCGCGTGCCTGGCGCGAGCTGCTCGTCCGGCAGCCCGGCCGCTTCATCGTAGATGAAGCCGCAAATGAGGCACATCCACGTTTGATAGCGCTCCTTTGTTTCATTACCGCTCACGTCATATCACCTATCTAGTAAAATGCTGAATTAAGGTATCTTAATCTACCCGCCGTGCAAAACCAAACTTCTCCTCTCATATTAACGTTCGGCGTGTCCGATCCCGTTGGCGCCATCGGAGTCCAGGCCGATCTGGCCACCTTTTCGGCCTTGGCGTGCCATGGCCTGTCAGTGACCACGGCCTTGCTCATCGCCGACACCGCGCGCGTCGAAGACATGCATGACATCGAGCCGGAGTGGGTGTCCGACCAGGCCCGGGTGTTGCTCGAGGACATGCAAGTGGCCGCCATTAAGATCGGCGCGCTGGGCGGCATCGAGCACGTCACCGCGATCGCCGAAATCGTGTCCGACTACCCGGAAGTGCCGTTGATCCTCGACCCGTTCATTTCATCGCTGCCGGAACAAGGCCTGGGCAGCGAAGACATCTTGATCGCGCTGCGCCAGCTCCTGATCCCGCAAGCGACCTTGCTCATGCTCTCGCAAGTCGAACTCGAGCGCCTGGCCGAAACGTGGCGCGACGCCAGCGCCGACGATACGCTGCAAGCTGATGTCAACTACCTGTTGGAGCTCGGGTGCGAGTTCGTTCTCGTCACCGGCACTCCTGGCGGCGGCGACGGCGACAAGGCGGCGCGCGCCAACACGCTTTTCGGCGCCGACGGCGTGCTGCGCCACGACAGCTGGCAGCACCTGCCCGGCCCGTTTCTGGGCGCGGGCAGCACCCTCTCGGCAGCCATTACGGCGCGCATGGCGCAAGCCGGCGCCCAGGCGCCGCAAGCGGTACTGGCGGCGCAGCACTACACGGCCGCAGCTCTAGCCCATGCGCAGCGCTTCGGCATGGGCCATTTGGTGCCGAACCGGTTTTTCCTGCTCCAAATTTCGTCGGGCCGCGCAGATGCGGCTTGATCATCGCACTTGATTTACTCATGAGGAAACAAGAATGACGACTACCTCGAAAAACGACACATTGTTCGCGCGCGCGCAAAAAACCACGCCCGGCGGCGTCAACTCGCCGGTGCGCGCCTTCCGTTCGGTCGGCGGCACGCCGCGCTTCATCACACGGGCCGAAGGGCCCTACTTCTGGGATGCCGATGGCAAGCGCTACATCGACTATATAGGCTCCTGGGGCCCGGCCATCGCTGGCCACGCCCACCCGGCCGTGGTCAAGGCGGTGCAAGACGCGGCCGCGCGCGGCCTCAGTTTCGGCGCTCCGACCGAAGGTGAAATCCTGATGGCAGAAGAAATCAGCCGCCTGGTGCCCTCCATCGAACAGGTGCGCCTGGTCTCGTCGGGCACCGAAGCGACCATGAGCGCGCTGCGCCTGGCGCGCGGCGCCACCGGCCGCGACCGCATCATCAAGTTTGAGGGCTGTTACCATGGCCATGCCGACTCGCTGCTGGTGAAGGCCGGCAGTGGCCTACTCACCTTCGGCAACCCGACCTCGGCTGGCGTGCCGGAAGACTTCGTCAAGCACACCTTGGTGCTCGACTACAACAGCGTGGAACAGCTGGAAGACGCGTTTTCCAGCATGGGCGAGACGATCGCCTGCGTCATCGTCGAACCCGTGGCCGGCAACATGAACCTGATCAAGGCCAAGCCAGCTTTCCTGCAAGCGATGCGCCGCCTGTGCACCTTGCACGGTGCCATCCTCATTTTCGACGAAGTGATGTGCGGCTTTCGCGTCGGCCTGGGCGGCGCGCAAGGCTTGTTCGGCATCAAGCCGGATCTGACTGCGCTTGGCAAAGTCATCGGCGGCGGCTTGCCGGTGGCAGCTTTCGGCGGCAGCGCCGCCCTCATGGGCCACATGGCGCCGCTGGGAGCCGTATATCAAGCCGGCACCCTGTCGGGCAACCCGGTCGCCGTCGCCGCCGGCATGGCGACCTTGAAACTGATCCAGGCGCCCGGCTTTTACGAGGCGCTCGGGGCCCAGACGGCCAAACTGGCGCGGGGCTTGACGGCCGCTGCCAAAGAAGCGGGCGTCGTCTTTTGCGCCGACTCCATTGGCGGCATGTTCGGCCTCTACTTTAGCGCCCAGCCACCGACCAGCTACGCCGAGATGATGGCCAGCGACCGCGCAAAATTTAACATTTTCTTTCATGCCATGCTGGACGAAGGCGTGTACTTTGCTCCCGCCGCATTCGAGGCGGGCTTCGTCTCGGCGCAGCACGACGACGCCGTCATCGAGACCACTCTCGCGGCGGCGCGCAAGGTGTTTGCCGCAATGGCCTAGCGCACGGTGCTGGCGGACGGCTGCGCCTCGCGCCCGGGAAACGGGGCTATCTGAGGCTGCCCGTGTCCGCTGCGGCGCCGTTCCCGGCTGGCCCGAGGACGGTGGCGCCGCCGCGGTGGCAGCTTAGGGCAACTCGGCCGCGCCCATGCGGCGCAAGATGAGGCCGGTGCGGCGCGCCAGGAACCCCGAATCGCGATGGCGATCGAAAAAGCGTGGATTGGGCAGCATGACGGCCAGCTTGGCCGCTTGACTGGCCCCCAGGCCGGCCGCACTGATGCCGTAATAATGGCGCGCGGCCGCTTCGGCGCCGAAGATGCCGCTGCCGAACTCGACCACATTGAGGTAAATTTCAAAGATGCGCTCTTTGTCCATCAGCCATTCCAGCATATACGCGATGATCAGCTCTTGTCCCTTGCGCAGATAGCTGCGCGAGCCCGATAGAAACAGGTTCTTGGCCAGTTGCTGGGTGATGGTGGAGCCACCCGCGACCACCTTGTGCTTCTTGTTATTTTTTTCGTACGCTTTTTGCAGCGCATCCCAATCGATGCCCTCGTGCTCGGAAAAATTGGCGTCTTCCGAGGCAATGATCGCTCGCTTCAGGTTGGTCGAAATGCGCCCGTAGGGCACCCACGTTTGCTGCAGGGCCAGGCGCGGGCTTTTCGCCCGCAGAACCGACATTTGTTCGCGCATGACGCTGGTCATTTGAGGGTCATGATCGACCCACCACCAAATTTGCAGGAAAAAATAGAGTTGGATGGCGAGGAAGGCCAGGATCGGCAGCAGAAACAGCCACTTGACCCAAGAACGGCTGGCGCCGGCATGGCGCGTCATGCTTTTAGGCGCGCCAACAAGTCCCCGGTCTCGGGGCGGACCCCGCGCCACACAAAAAATGCTTCGGCGGCCTGCTCGACGAGCATGCCAAGCCCGTCGCGCACGTGGGCGCCATGGGCGCCGGCAAATTGCAAGAACACGGTTGGCGCCTTGCCGTATACCATGTCTAGCGCCAGGGTTCGGCTGCCGAAGACGGCCGGCGGGATGGGCGGCAAGGCGCCGCTCAGGCTGGCCGACGTCGCATTGATGATGATGTCGAACGGTGCGTCCAGCTCGGCAAACCCGCAGGCGCGGATGGGACAATCGGGCGCGGAAAACTGCGCGACCAGCGCCGCGGCCGTGGCGTGCGTGCGGTTGGCGATTTGCAGTTGCGCCGGATGCTGGGCCAAGATGGGCAGTATCACGCCGCGCGCGGCGCCCCCTGCGCCCAGGAGCAAGACGCGCTGGCCTTCGATCGCCACGCCGGCATTGGACACGATGTCAGCGACCAGGCCGGCGCCATCCGTGTTATCGCCGGCGATGGCGCCTTCTTGGAAGGACAAGGTATTGACGGCCCCGGCCGCGCGCGCGCGCGCCGTGAGCGAGTCGGCTAGGGCGTAAGCGTCGAGCTTGAACGGCACGGTCACATTGGCGCCGCGCCCGCCCTCGGCCACAAAGCGGCGCACGGCGGCGGCGAAGCCGTCGAGCGCTGCCAGGCGCCGTTCGTACACAATAGGATGGCCGGTCTGGGCCGCGAACGCGGCATGGATTTCGGGCGACTTGCTGTGGCCGATCGGATTACCAAACACGCAATATCGGTCACGGCCCATCAGTGCCCCTCGCCGCTCAGGTTCGCTTCCATTTTTTCTTCCCTGGTAAATCGAAAACGGGTGATGACGACCCACAGGTCGTCCTTGTCGCGCGACAGCATGTTGGGCGGAAAGCGGCCAAATGGCGCGGCGCGGCGCACGATGGCCAGGGCCGCACTGTCAAGGGCGGGATTGCCCGAAGTTTGCACGATCCTCAAGCCGCCCTCCTTTTCGTAGATCGACCCGTCTTGGAAGATCGGAATGTACACGACCAGCTCGCCATAAAGTTTATGCCCATTTTGGCGCGGGAATTTGAGGGTGCCGATTTCCTCGACCCGCTTTTGCATGGTCTTGTAGTACATGGCATAACCGACTTCCCGCGTGCTAGGAGTGATCAAGGTTTTGCGCGGGCGCTTGTTCTGCTCGTCAATGGTTTGGCTGATCTCGGCCGTCTGGCGGGCGATGGCCATGCTAACGTCCATCAGGTCGGCGCCGGTCGGGGTCGGGTCCGGCTTGCTTTTTTCCGTGACCGGGGGCGCCCGAAAAGACGACCGCAAGCTCACCTGCGTCAGCAAATTTTGTTGCGTCTGCTCCAGCTCCGTGATGCGGCGCCTGGCCGCCTTAAAACTCTCGCCGTTTTCCGTCTTGCGCATGTCGGGCAGGGGCGACTTGGAGCGACCGGCGTCGGCATTGCCGCCGCCGTCCAGATTGGCCTGCGCCAGCGCCTCGGCCTTAACTGGTTTTTTCGTCTGTTTGGCGTTGACCAGAATCACTTCGAGCCCGGTATCGGTGGGCTCGACGCGAAATGCCTTAGGCGCGCCAAAATGCAGCGCCAGCAAGGCCCCATGCGCCAACAACGAGAGCGCGATGGCGACGAACAGAAAATGATTTTGCTGAAAAGACTTCACGCGTTTTTAGAGTTTCGTATCGTTACGTCAAAAAAAATGGCTGTTACGTCAAGGGGGCGCTCTTTCTTAACTAGTCTGCGGCCGGCAAGTTCGTGACCGTGTCGCAGGCCAGCTCGCTTAGTTCGGCAACATCCGGGGTGACGCTCACTTCGTCCGCCACCATAGCGCCGGGCCGGCTGGCGCCGTCCGCCTCTTCCTCATAATCGAGCTCGCCGGGCACGGCGGGCAGTGCCGCGATCTCCAGCAAGCGTGCTTCGATCGACAGGTCAACCTCGTCCCAGCGCAAGATATCAAGCTTGACGAGCGCTCCGCGCGCCACTGGCGGCATGCCCGGCAGCTTGATGACGAGGGGGATATCGACCAGGCGCAAAATCTCGTCTTTCAACACGACGGCATCGACCTGCTTGGCTTTTTCCTGCACGAGCCAGCGCAGGCACCAGTAGCGTTCCATGGTCGACTGGAAATCGCCGTAGGCCGCATAAGCGGCGTCAAAAGCGGACACGATGGCAAACAGGTTGGCGTCGCGCGGCTTGAACGGTGCCACCAGGGGCGCTGCCACGCCATGCTCGGCGCAGGCCAGAATCTGCCATTGATTGACGAGGTCGGTATACCGGCGCAGCGGCGACGTGCTCCACGCATATTGATCGACGCCCAAGCCTTGATGGGGGGCCGCGTGCGTGACCATGCGCACTTGCATTTTCGCGGCCCAGCCGCCGCCCCCGCCACCTTGGCTGCGGTAAATGCCCGGCACGCCGTGCTCGTGCATCAGCCGGCCCCAACTGCTGTTGGCAAAAATCATCAACTCGGCGACGATCTTGTCGAGCGGCGCACCGCGTTTGCGACGCACGACGCTAACGACGTCGTTTTCCACATAAAAATTGAAGTCGATGCGGTTGTTTTGCTCCGCCTTTAAGCCGAAGGCTTCCCGTTTTTTCATGCGCCCCTTTTCCAACTGCTGGGCCCACTGCCACAGTAAAGCCAGCTCCGCTTTGTGAGGGTAGTTGCCGACGCCGCTGGCGAGAGTTTCTTCCGTCACCAAGGTGTCGAGGTCGTTATGGCGCAGATTGCGCGCGATCGGCACCCGTTCGGCGCGCGTCTCCGTCTTTAGCAAAGTCCAGTCGGCCGGATCGAGCGTAGCGTACAGGGAGAGGGCCGGGCAAGTCGTGCCTTCGGCCAAAGTGAAGGCGGCGACGATTTCGTCGGGCAACATCGTGATCTTGTCGCCCGGCATATATACGGTCGACATGCGCGCGCGCGCCACTTGGTCGATCACATCGTCGGGACGGATGCCCAGCCCCGGCGCCGCAATGTGGATGCCGACTTGCACCGTGCCATCGTCTTGCACCACGACCGAGAAGGCATCGTCGATCTCGGTCGTGGTCACATCGTCGATGGAGAACGCGGCGACATCGGCGAGCGGCAACCCCGTCGGCATCGGCGGCGCCTGAATGGCGTGCCCGAAGCCAGCCCCTTTCGGGAAATTTTCAAACAGGAACTTCGACAGATGCAAGTCCTTGGGGCTGGCGATGGCGCCGGCTGCTAACATCAGGCGCGGCGCACTCACGTGCAATTCGTTGCAAGCTTGTTCCAGTGCCTTGTATTCCATCGTGTTCTTGTCGGGCTTGAACAACAACGGCAGCACCATCGGTTGCATCGAGGGCGGCAGACGGTGCTCCTTGAGCTGCTCGACATACTGGGCCTGGACCTGCGCCTGTTGCTTTTTCTTTTCGATTCCGGCCAAGGCCGCCTTCAGCGCGAGCGCCGGCGCCGCCTTGTAGCGGCCGCGGCCTTTTTTGTAAAAATAGATGGGCGCGGAATGCAAGCTCAAGATCAGCCCAGCCGCTTCATGGGCCAGGGGCGCATGGCCGAAATACTCGGCGCCCAGCTCGGCGAAACCGAATTCCTCCTCACCTGCCACTTCCCACAGGAAATCGAGATCGATTTGCGCCGCCACGTCCCGAGCCTGTTCTTGCAGCACGGCCGGGTCCGGGCTCGCGTATTGCAGCAGCACATCCTTGACCTTGACTTTGGTGCGTTTGCCGCTGGCCAATTCAACCTGAAACGCCTCGCCCACTTGCGAGAGCACCGTGCCGACTTTAAAGTCACCGGATTCTTCAAAAAATAAGTTCATTTCGATGTTCTATTTCGATGTTCTATTGGTTAAGGTGTCAGTCTGGCCATGCGAGCTTAGAGCTGCCACGGCAGGCAGAAAAACCTCCGTTACCAGCAACAAACCCTGGCGCCGCCGATACAAGCAGCGGCGTGCATACAACATCTGGTCTTCCTCGCTGTGCAGCGCCGCTAAGGCGCGCAGGTTCAAAGGGTGGCCGCAACGCAAGCGTGCGTATTGCAACTCGCCGCGCCGCACCTGGCGGTCGCCAAACAGGGTCGAGCCTAGCGAGCGCTCGCCCAAGACGCCGAACTGCGGCCAGTCCGCCGCCGTTGCCGCCATCGGTACCACCGTATGGGCGAAGACGACGGCTTGTTCATCGCAGGTCAAGACCACTTCGCGCTCCCAGACGCGGCCCGGGCGCCGCAGACCGATCAGGGCCGCTTCGTCAAACAGGCAGATGGCGCTCCCTTGATGCAGGCGCCGCACGCGAAAATTCCCGCTTTGCCCTTGCAGTTTGGCCGTCAGCGAGCCGGTGCCGGTGAGCCAGCCGCGCACGGACAAGGGCGCATTGACAGCGTTGACGTGGCGCTGCCACAGCGCCTGCGTTAACGAGCCGCCTCTCATCGCCCGCCTGCCACGTCGATGCCGCAAAATGCCAGCACGGACGGCAGATACTGCTCGAAATCCGAAATGCCATGGTCGCTGCCCTCGATCACCTGCTGCGCGGCGCCCGCGTAGTGGCGCACCATGTCGCGGTAGTCGAGCACGTCGTCGCCGCTGGCGGCGAGGAGGAAATAACGCTGCGGCAAGGTGATTTGAGCAACCGCCAAGGCCCGCAGTTCCTCGATATACTCACGCTTGAATTCAAATGGCTGGTCGGAATGGTAATCGCAGCTAACGCCGACGTGCGCCTCCAATTCTTGCAGCGGTGCAATGGCCGGATTGAGCAGCACGGCGCGGCACAGCAGGCGCTCGGCGAGGAAAGTGGCGTAGTAGCCACCCAAGGACGAGCCGATAATGCTGAGTTGATCGGCTGGACACCCCTTGACCAGCGACAAGGCCAGCGCGATCGCATCTTTCGGCGAGGCCGGCAATTGGGGACAAAGGTACTCGGCGCCGCGTCCGATCGATTGCAAGCGCTGACCTAGCAAGCGCGCCTTCATCGACCAGGGCGACGAGCGAAAACCGTGCAGGTACAAAATCATCGTGCCAAGGCCTCCAGAATTTTTTGATGCACACCGCCAAAACCGCCATTACTCATGACGACGATCTGGTCGCCCGGCCGGGCCGCGTCGGCAATGGCCTCGACCAAGGCGTCGAGCTGCTCGAAGCTGCGCGCGGCCGCCCCCAGCGGAGCCAACGCGTCGGCCAAGCTCCAGCCCAGTAGGTCCGGGCGGCCGTAGCCGAAGACCAGGTCGGCATCTTGCAAGCTGCCTGGCAACGCCTCTTTCGCCGCGCCCAGCTTCATCGTGTTGGAACGCGGCTCCAGCACGGCCAGGATGCGGCAACCGCTGCCGGCGGGACCGATTTTCTGGCGCAGGCCGCCCACCGTGGTCGCGATCGCGGTCGGGTGATGGGCAAAATCGTCATACACCGTGATATTGTTGACGACGCCGAGCATTTCCATGCGCCGCTTCACGCTCAGGAAGCCCGCCAGAGCGTTGGCGGCCTGGGCGATCGGGACGCCCACGTGGCGCGCCGCGGCAATCGCGGCTAGCGCGTTGCAGCGGTTATGCCTGCCCGTCAGTTCCCAGCGCACGGCGCCCACGATCGCTCCCCGGAACGTCACCTCGAAACTGCCGTCCTCGTGCTCGATCATGGCCCATTCTTGGCCGTCGCTGCAACCAAAACTTTCATGTTCGCTCCACAGCCCCCTTTGCAACACCCGTCCCAGCGACGCTTCGTCGCCGTTGACGATCAAGCGGCCGATGGCCGGCACCGTGCGCACCAGGTGATGGAACTGAGTCTCGATGGCGCCCAGATCGGGGAAGATATCGGCGTGGTCGTATTCCAGATTGTTCAATATGCAAGTCTTGGCGTGGTAATGCATAAACTTGCTGCGCTTGTCGAAAAACGCCGTATCGTATTCGTCCGCCTCAATCACGAAAAAATCGGACTCAGATCCTGGGCCCGACAGGCGCGCCGAAATGCCAAAGTTCATGGGCACGCCGCCGATCAAAAAGCCCGGCGCGAAACCGGCGTCATCGAGGATCCAGGCCAGCATGGCCGAAGTGGTGGTCTTGCCGTGGGTGCCGGCCACGGCCAACACCCACTTGTTATGCAATATGTGTTCGCCGATCCACTGCGGGCCCGACACGTAGGGCAAGCTGCGGTTGAGGATTTCCTCGACCAAGGCGTTGCCGCGCGAGACGACGTTGCCAATCACGTACAGGTCGGGCGCGAGACTGGTTTGTTCCGGGCCGAAGCCCTGGATCAGTTCAATGCCTTGCGCTTCCAGTTGGGTACTCATCGGCGGATAGACGTTGGCATCGCAGCCAGTGACGCGGTGGCCGGCTTCTTTGGCCAGCACCGCTAGGCCGCCCATGAAGGTGCCGCAAATGCCGAGAATGTGAATATGCATGGTTAAATAGCGCTGGCCAATGTGTGAGTATGCGATTTTACCTGATGCGCCGTAAAGCCCCGTCCAAGTGCGCCTGCCGCGTAGCGGCACAAAGGCGAAGCCGACGCATTTGCGCGGGGATATAAGGCGCGGTTTTTTTGTAGGTTAGAGCGGCCGTTGCTGTTGTTCGACATACTGTTTGATGATGGAAAGAGGAGCACCACCGCAGCATGCAGCAAAATACGATGGACTCCAGAGCATGTCCTTCCAATAGTGCTGTGCGATATCAGGTCGCTCTTGCCGTAGCATGCGACTCGACGCCCTTCAAGCTACGCACCAGCGAGGATACGGATTGACTATATTGGGCGGGTATTCGGCCAGCAAATGCACATAGTCAGCCTCGCCAAAGTCACCCGCCACGCGCTCAAAGTGTTTCGTGCATCGATCAATTGCGTCACCGTCGAATACTTTTTTGCGGTATTTTGTGACAAAGATCAAATGCACATGCAATGCAAAAAAAACGGTGCCTGCCTTGTCTTAAGTCGTGTTTGTCGCCCATAGGTCAATTATGCTATAAGTTAGCATATAATTAATCATGACTAAAAAGTCCACGCCGACGTTTATTCACGAAATGCCATTGCGCGTTAATCGCATGCAGTTGCACGCCGTTGTGAAGCGTTTCGATGTGGCGCATTTCCCGTACAACGCGGTAGTGCAGGACATGCTTGGCCGGCTCGATGCAATGCGCGCCGATCCACGTTTTGACGTCGCTTGTAAAATGCCAAAAAAAGAAGCGGCCGATCGCGCTCCACGCAACGCCCTGTTCGCCGCCTTGCGCACGGAATACCGGTTCTCAGAATTCGCCGCGCATGAGGTAGTGGCAAAGCATATCCGCGCATCGGGCTATCTCGATGGCCTGATCGATTCGCATACTGCGCAGACCTTGGCTTCTCGCGCATTCGACGCATGCCACAAGTATTCGACTGGCCTGCGTGGTCGGCCCCGCTTCAAGCGCCGTGGCGAGATCGCCTCCATTGAAGGCAAAGGCTTAACCTCTCCATTGCAATGGAAAGACGATCACATCGGATGGGGTGGCAAACGTCGCGACCGGCGTCTGGTGCTGCGACCCATCTTTGACAAGTCCGACAAGCAGGGCGTCGAAGCGCACGCGCTATCGTCCAAGATCAAGTATGTGCGCCTGCTGCGCCGAAGAATCAAGGGCGACTGGAAGCTGTTCGTGCAATTGGTGTGCGAAGGCGATCCGAAGCAACGTTTTGAAGTGAAGCAGCAAGAGGTCGGCATCGATCTTGGCCCATCGACTGCCGCAATCGTTTCGCCTGAGCGTGCCGTATTGGTCTCGTTTCTTCCGGAAATAAAAGAAGACCTTGCCGCCAAGCGTGTGCTGCAACGGGCATTGGATCGCTCGCGGCGCGCAGCCAATCCGCACTGCTTCAATGCCGATGGCACCTGGAAGCGTGGCCAACGGCAAACGGTTTATACGCAGCGTTATCAACAATTGCGTACCTGTCTCGCTGAGCAGGAACGGGTAATGGCAAAGCGCCGGGCTCGCGCGCATGGACGGTTGTCGAACATCGTACTGCGTGACTTTGGCAACGCCATCAAGACAGAAAAGTTAAGCAAAGTGGCATGGCAAAAGAGGTGGGGCCGCCGCATGAAGGCAACGGCTCCAGCCATGTTCATGAATAAGGTGGATCGCAAAGCCGGAAACGCTGGCGGTTCATTTACCGAATTTAACGCCGGCCGATATAAGCTGAGCCAGTACGACCATACGCAAGAGGACTTCAAAAAGAAGCCACTTTCGCTCCGCTGGCACGTGCTGCGCGATGGTTCAGGTCAGGCAGTGCAGCGCGATCTATACAGCGCATGGCTGGCGTTATTCGTTCAAGCCGATAGATTGGATGCATCCCAGGCGCAAAACGCTTGGGCGGTTGCGTACCCGCTACTAGAGCGTGCGGCATCCAGTCTGGTTAAAGCTGCAAGCTGGACACCTCTGGTGCCCACACGTCCCCTTGAGGGCGTCAGAGCGGTTCGCACACTAGAGCAGTTAGAGCGCAGGGCGAGGTCGCTTGTCAAAAGCGAAGAGTCCTGTGGCACGCTGTGAGAATCCCTGGACTTCAGTCCGGAGAGTGGGTCAACTGACGCGGTGGTTTTATTCGGTTCGGCGTATAGTCTGGTCGATGATGCCGAATATTTTTGACGACGCCCGGCTGCTGCGCGCGGCCATTGCCGTGGCTGCCGCGCGCTTGGTCGCGCAAGACGGCGCCGACTATAACACCGCCAAACGCAAGGCGGCGCGGCAGATTCTAGGCTACTCTCACGCCAGCGCGAATGTTCTTCCCGATAACGCCTTAATTGAAAACGAAGTGCGTCTGTACAATGCTCTGTTTCTGGCTGGAACGCAGGCGCCACGCTTGCGCCAGTTGCGTATCCTCGCCTTGCAAGTGATGCAAGCGCTAGAGCAGTTCCACCCTTTCCTGACGGGCGCCGTCTTAAACGGCACCGCCGGGGCGCATGCGGAAATTCATTTGCAGCTGTTTGCCGATAGCGCCAAGGAAGTCCAGATGTTTTTGCTAGATAAGAACGTGGCAATTGAAATGTCAGAAACACCTCATTTTAAGGGGCCCCGTTACGATCCGGTGGAAACGGCCAGCTTCCTTTGGCACCAGGAAGCCGTACATGCCGCTCTGTACGAACTGGACGATCTGCGGGGCGCCTTGAAACCGAAAACGGACGGCAAAACGAACCGCGCTGATTGCACGGCAGTGCGCGCCTTACTCCTGAGCAGCAGCCAAGACCTAGGAACGGACCCATGCTGAAAAAGAATTTGCTCCCTTACGCTGCGGTCGCGCTCGTATTTGCCATCGTGGGCGCCTATGTCGCGACGGAAAAGAAAGGGGGCGCGCCTTGGCGGACCGTGCCCGCTCTGACGGGCCCGGTCCAAGCCTTGTACGCGCAAGCGCTGCCGGACGCCAGCGGCGCCGCGCAAGCCTTGTCGCAGTGGAAAGGCAAGGCGCTGGTGGTCAACTTCTGGGCACCCTGGTGTGGCCCGTGCGTCGAGGAAATGCCGGAATTGTCGTTTTTGCAAAATGATAGCGCCGGCAAAATGCAAATTATCGGCATCGGCATCGATACCCAGGCCCATATTGCCCAGTTTGCCAAAAAATTCAAACTCAGCTACCCGATCTATGTGGCGGGCATGAGCGGAACGGCCTTGTCGCGCCAGTTCGGGAACGTGGCTGGCGGCCTGCCGTATACGGTCTTGATCGGGGCCGACGGGCAAGTTAAAAAGACCTATTTGGGGCGCTTGAAATTTGCGCAATTGCGGGCCGACTTGGCCGATTTGGGCGTCTTGTAAAAGTGCCGGGCCGTTTTTTTCTCTTGCCAATGATCATCTTTGGCGGCAAAATGCGGAACTTTCGCGTAAAACGGTCTTGATTGCCATGGCAAAAAACCTCCTCCTGCTCAACGGTCCCAACCTGAATTTACTGGGCACGCGCGAGCCCGAGGTGTATGGCGCCGCCACCTTGGCCATGGTCGAGCAGGCGGCGGTGGCGCAGGCAGCGGCCGCCGGGGCCCGCTTACTGTGCTTTCAGAGCAACCACGAGGGCGCTTTGATCGACCGCATCCATGCCGCCAAAACGGAAGGGGTCGATGCCATCATCATCAATCCGGGTGGCCTAACGCATAGCAGCGTTGCCTTGCGCGACGCCTTGGCGGGCGTCGCCATCCCTTTTGTTGAAGTGCATGTGTCAAATATTCATGCGCGCGAGGTATTTCGCCATCATTCTTTTTTGAGCGCGATCGCGCAAGGCACAATCTGTGGGCTTGGTATCGACGGATATCGCTTTGCCATCGACTTTGCCCTTAAAACACGCTAATCTACGCGATCTGCACGCAATTAGCTCGCGGCTTTTGTTTGGCCGCGTCACTCTAAAAATAAAGCCGGGGGTCACATGGATCTACGAAAACTTAAAACATTGATTGACTTGGTCGCAGAATCGGACATTGCGGAACTTGAAGTGACTGAAGGCGAGAGCAAAGTACGCATCGTCAAGTCGTTGCCAATGGCAAATAATCAAGTCATGATGATGCCGGCGCAGGCAATGCCGTATTCTGCGCCAGCTGCCGCCGTCCCGGTCGCCGTCGTTGAACCGACCGGATACGTCGTCAAGTCGCCCATGGTTGGCACTTTTTACCGTTCCTCCGCGCCCGGCAGCCCTTCCTTCGTGGAAGTCGGCTCCAGCGTCAAGGAAGGCGACACCTTGTGCATCATCGAAGCGATGAAACTGTTAAATGAAATCGACTCGGATGCGTCCGGCGTCGTGACCCAGATTCTGGTCGAGAACGGCCAACCTGTCGAATTCGGCCAGCCCCTGTTTGTGATAGGCTAAGCCAAATCGCACAGGCCGCCAACGGCCCCAACCCACCTTTCACATGTATGGCCGGCCAACGCCGGCTGTCACAGACTACGCGAACCCTACCATGTTTGAAAAAATTCTCATCGCCAACCGTGGTGAAATCGCGCTTCGCATTCAGCGCGCCTGCCGCGAGATGGGCATCAAGACCGTCGTCGTCCATTCCGAAGCCGACAAGGACGCCAAATACGTCAAGCTGGCCGACGAATCCGTGTGTATCGGACCGGCGCCATCGGCCTTGAGCTACTTGAACATGCCCGCCATTATCAGCGCGGCGGAAGTGACGGATGCCGAAGCGATTCATCCAGGCTACGGTTTCCTGTCCGAAAACGCCGACTTTGCCGAGCGGGTTGAAAAATCGGGCTTCGTCTTCATCGGCCCCCGTCCCGATTCGATCCGTTTGATGGGCGATAAAGTATCGGCCAAGCAAACCATGATCAAGGCCGGCGTGCCCTGCGTGCCCGGCTCGGAAGGGGCCCTTCCCGACGATCCGAAAGTGATCATTCAGACCGCACGCCGGGTCGGCTACCCCGTCATCATCAAGGCGGCCGGCGGCGGCGGCGGGCGCGGCATGCGCGTGGTGCACACGGAAGCGGCCTTGCTCAATGCGGTGGCGCTGACCAAGACCGAGGCCGGCAGCGCTTTTGGCAATCCCGAAGTGTATATGGAAAAATACCTGGAAAATCCCCGTCACGTGGAAATCCAGATCCTGGCCGATGAATTTAAAAACGCGGTCTGGCTTGGCGAGCGCGATTGTTCGATGCAACGGCGCCACCAGAAAGTCATCGAGGAAGCGCCGGCACCCGGCATTCCGCGCAAGGTGATTGAAAAAATCGGCGACCGCTGCGCGGAAGCGTGCCGCAAGATCGGCTACCGGGGCGCCGGCACGTTCGAATTTTTGTATGAAAACGGCGAGTTTTATTTCATCGAAATGAATACCCGCGTGCAAGTTGAACATCCGGTCACGGAAATGATCACCGGCATTGATATTGTGCAGGAACAGATCCGTATTGCGGCCGGCGAAAAGCTGCGCTTCCGCCAGCGCGACGTGCTCTTGTCCGGCCACGCCGTCGAGTGCCGCATCAATGCGGAAGACCCGTTCAAATTCACGCCCTCTCCCGGCAAGATCATTTCCTGGCATGCTCCTGGCGGGCCCGGCATTCGTGTCGATTCCCATGCTTACGCCGGTTATTACGTGCCGCCCCATTACGATTCGATGATCGGCAAGGTCATCGCGTACGGCGCCACGCGCGAACAAGCGATCCGCCGCATGCAGATCGCGCTGTCGGAAATGGTCGTCGAGGGCATTTCGACCAATATCGCGCTGCACCGCGAGCTGATGATCGATGCCCGCTTCATCGAAGGCGGCACCAATATTCATTACCTGGAGCAAAAGCTGGCGGACATGCCGGTCTTGCCAAAAGAGGTAGTCACGCCTAGGCCAAGCATCGCCAACAAATCGGAAGCGATCACATGAGCTGGATAGAAATCGTCATTGGCATCGCGCGCGACCATGCCGAGGCCTTGTCGGATGCCTTAATGGACGCGGGCGCCTTGTCGGTCTCGGTGGAAGATGCCGACCAAGGCACCGAGGCCGAGCAGCCTTTGTTTGGCGAACCGGGCATGGAACCGGACGCAGCAGCTTGGGAACATAGCCGGGTGGTGGCCCTCACTGACGCCGACGCCGATCAGGGCGCCATCTTAGCGGCAGCCGCGCGCGCGATCGGCCTGGCGACGCCAGCCCACACCTTACGCTCGGTGGCCGACCAGGACTGGGTGCGCCTGACGCAGTCCCAGTTCGCGCCCATCCACATCGGCAAGAACATCTGGGTCGTGCCGAGCTGGCATGCAGCGCCCGACCCCGCCGCCCTCATTTTGGAACTGGACCCTGGTCTGGCGTTCGGTACCGGCAGCCATCCCACCACGCGCTTGTGCCTGGAATGGCTCGAAGCCCACGTGGCCCCGGGCAAATCAATGCTCGACTACGGTTGCGGCTCCGGCATCTTGGCGATGCTGGCCAAGAAGCTGGGCGCCAACGCCGTTTGCGGCGTCGACATCGATCCGCAAGCGATCGAATCGGCACGCGAGAACGCCAGCCGCAACGGCTGCGATATTGCCTATTACCTGCCGGATGCGTTCGCCAAATCAAGCCATGCGGAGCAGCGTTTCGATTTCGTCGCAGCCAACATTTTGTCGAGCCCTTTGAAATTGATGGCGCCCATGTTGGCAGGACGGGTGGCGGCGGGCGGTAGTCTGGTTCTGTCGGGCGTGCTGGCGCGCCAGGCCGACGAAGTGGCCGCCGCCTATGCCCCATTCATCCGGCTCGGCGTGTGGGCCGAGCAGGACGGCTGGGTGGCCCTGCATGGCCGCCTCGGCAGCGAACAGGTCCCGCCAGCGCGTTCTCATTAGCTTATGGCGCTCGCCACTAAATGCCCCCACTGCAACACGACATTCCGGGTCGCGTCTGACCAGTTGAAGTTGCGTGGGGGCATAGTACGTTGTGGCTTTTGCGATGAAGTTTTCGACGGCAATGCCACGCTCGTCGATTCGGCCACGAGCGTAGCGCCCGTGATCGAATTTTGCCCCGACACGAGCGAGACAGTCGCGTTGCCGGTCCCAGAACAAGAGGTGGACCGTGTGGCGCTGGCCCAGCCGGCGGCCGAAAAAGTGGCGCCGGATGACGCCTGCGCTGAGACGGCGCCGCCCGCCGCCACAAAAACGGCAGCCGCCGTGCTTGCGGCCGGAGGCGAGAGCGACGACGATGCGCCTGACGGGCGCGACGACGATGCCTGCCGCTTTGGCACCTTGCCACTTGACGGCGCGCAACAGGCGGCGGGTGCGATGGCAGTTGGACCCGAAGCCGAGTATTTGGAGCTCGCGCTTGACGCGGCCTTGCCGTCGAAGCTGGGCTCCGGGGCAAAAGCCATACCGCAACTTGGGGCCGACGTCTGTGAGCCGGATTCCGGCACCGCGGTCTTTGACCAATCTGATCAGGACAGCGCAGCGCCCTTCGCTGCCCTGCCCGAGCGCACGCTCCCCCTTTCCGCGGCCGACAATCATGTCGTTCCTGTCAAGCGCAGTCGAGTCCATGGCGAGGAGCCGATCGTCGCCGTGGAAGCGAAAATCGACGAACCGGACGAACCGAAATTTGTGACGCAAAGCCGGCGCCGTCTGCGTAGCGGCAAGACCATGCGTGCCTTGATGAGCATCGGCTCCGCCCTCTTGCTGGTAGCGCTGCTCACGCAAGGATTGACGACTTTCCGCAACCAGCTGGCAGCCCAAGTACCGGCCCTGAAACCGCTGCTGGTCTCCATTTGCAGCAGGCTCGGCTGCCACGTCGATCTGCCGGCGCGCATCGAATTGATCTCCATCGAGCAAGGAGAATTGCAAACATTGTCGGAAAATACCTTTTCGTATGCCACCGTGTTGCATAATAAGAGCAACAGCGCACAAGCTTGGCCCGACATCGAATTGGTCCTCAACGATAATGGCGACCAGCCGCTACTGCGCCGAGTCTTTACGCCGCGCGAATACTTAAGCGCGCCGCCCAACCCCAACGAAGGCTTCGCCGGGCACTCCGAACAAGCTGTCAAACTGTATTTCGAACTAGCCCGGCTGAAAGCATCTGGCTACCATATTGCTGTCTTTTATCCCTAATTTCAATCATGACCAAAACTTCCCTGATCTGCGGATCGCTCGCGTTTGACACCATCATGCAATTCGAAGGCCGCTTTAGCGAATCGCTTTTGGCTGATCAACTGCACAAAGTGAACGTATCGTTCCTGGTGCCGACCATGCGCACCGAATTTGGCGGCTGCTCCGGCAACATCGCCTATAACCTGAAACTGCTGGGCGGCGAGCCGGTCATCATGGGCGTCATCGGGCAAGACGGCGGCCCCTACCTGGAACGACTGCAAACCCTGGGTATCCCGACCGCCAACATCTTGACCAAAGCGGCCAGCTACACGGCGCAATGTTTCGTCACCGCGGACGCCGACAATAACCAGATCAACGCCTTCCATCCGGGCGCCATGTCGTTTGCGCACGAAAACAATGTGGCCGATGCCGGTCCGGTGCGCATCGCCATCATATCGCCGGACGGTCACGAGGGCATGCTCAAACACGCCAAAGACTGCTTTGAGCTGGGAGTGCCGTTCATGTTTGATCCGGGGCAGCAGCTGCCGATGTTTAACGGCACGCAGTTAACCGACTTCATCAACAAGGCAACTTACCTCACCGCCAACGACTACGAGATCGAATTGCTGATGGAACGTACCGGCTTGAGTCTGAGCGATATCGCCGGGCGCCTGACGGCGTTGATCGTCACGCGCGGCGAACAGGGGTCCGAGATTTACGCCGGCGGCACCCGCATCGACATCCCGCCCGTCAAAGCGGACGCGGTGCTGGACCCGACAGGGTGCGGCGACGCCTACCGCGCCGGCCTGCTGCTCGGCATCACCAACGAGCTGGGTTGGGAAACCACGGGTCGCCTGGCCAGCCTGATGGGCGCCATCAAGATCGCCCACCAGGGCGGACAAAACCACAAACCGATCCTGGCGGAAATCGGCGACCGCTTCCAAGCTGCGTTCGGCTACCGCTACTAAACGCCTGTTTTGGCGTTGGACGCGGCGGCAATTCATAGTCGAGCCTGTTTAGTAGTTGAGAACGCTCTCCCCACCAGCCAACGTCAAGCGTCAGCTTCCGCGTGAAAAGGATGGCGAAAGGCGCGGAATCCTGGCAGCGCGCAGCGCTTTGCCGTCGGCCGGAGAATTTTCACCACCGAGCTACCCCACAGTTGGGTTGAACACTGACGCGTTGATTTCGCTCGGCGCGCCTGTATAGCCATCCTGGAAATAGCGACAGCGCCGGTGCAAGACCGGCTGTCCTGCCCACGACCATAGGGGGCGCGGGCGTTAGCACAACCGGGCCCCATTTTTGAATCTATTTTTCGACCCTGTGGAACACGTCGATTACGGCGCGCCGCCCAACAATCGGTGTGTCACCGTTTCCGGCGTCAAATTCGGCGCAGAAATTTCCAGCAACTTTCGTTTGTTGAAGTGTCCATGCGTGAGCTTGATGGCACTCCTGGGAACGGCCAGCATGTCAGCCAGATAGCGAATCAGGGCTTCATTGGCTTTTCCTTCAATCGGCTGCGCCTGCAGGCGCACCTTCAACACGTCATCTAGAACGCCGATGACCTCCGTCTTTTTCGCGTTGGCGGTAATCTGCACGGCCAGCCGCACACCGACCGGTAGCGCTGAGACCCAGGCTCTGCTCATCGGCCGCCGAACATCATACCCACTAGCAATTGTGCAACTTGCAAAAGAATCAGCGCGACCAGCACCGACAAGTCCAGACTGCCGACCAGGGGAACGACGCGGCGCAAGGGACGCAACAGCGGCTCGTTCAAAGCCCGCACAAATGGCGCCAGCGGCGCATGCGGATTAATCCAGCTAAAAACCGCCTCGATGATGAGCAGGGCCATAAAGCCGTAGATGATCCATTGCAGGAAACGCTGCAATGCCATCAAGAGGATGGTTGGGAACGGTAGTCCGGTGGCCATCCAGACCGAGGTGGCCAGCAGCACAATTAGGAACGCGCCGAGCAAACTGGCCCAGTCATATCCGCCCACGCCGGGGACGATGCGGCGTAAAGGACGCACCAACCAGTCGGATAATTGAAAGGTAAACTGCGCCACCGACGATGGCGGCCGCACGCGGATGGCCTGCATCCAAAAGCGCAATAACAACACACCAGCCAACACGCTAGCGACAGTGTCAATGATCAAGGTAACAATACTGAGCACAACCATTCTCCAAAAAAAACCGCCATGTGATTGAGTCACACGGCGGCGTACTCCTTCATCCACGACGCACCCCAAGCGAACTTGGTTACGACGGACGAGAACTGGTCGGGAACGGCCACGCTGCGGCCGGCGCCAACACGGTTTTTGATGCGGGAGCGGCCGGCGCCGGATTGGCGCTCGCGCTCTTCTTAGGTGCTGCGGCCTTTTTTGCCTTCGCTGCCACCTTTGCCGTTGGCTTGGCCGCCGCTTTCGCTGCTCCTTTTGCTATCGGCTTGGCCTCTTTGGCAATCGGCTTGGCCGCTTTGGCTACTGCCTTGGCTGCAGTTTTGACGAGCGGTTTGGCTGCTTTGGCTAGCTTGGATGGCTTGGCTGTGACCTTGGCTGTGACCTTGGCTGCGGCTTTGGCTGCTGGCTTGGCTGCTGGCTTGGCTGTGGCTTTGGCTGCTGGCTTGGCCGCGGCTTTGGCCGCTGGCTTAGCTGCTGCTTTGGCTGCTGGCTTGGCCGCGGCTTTGGCTGCTGGCTTGGCTGCTGGCTTGGCTGCTGGCTTGGCTGCTGGCTTGGCTGCGGCTTTGGCTACTGGCTTGGCTGCGGCTTTGG
>PKWL01000030.1 GCA_003133225.1 Janthinobacterium sp. | reverse complement strand
TCAAGATGTGGGTAAACCTATGACTTAGGTGATGGGGTCTTGCTCAAAAGTGCATTTGCCGTTTGTGCTCATGATGATATTTTCTTTAAGTTTAATTATGGCGATTTGTGCAATAACTTTATTCGTTTGATTCCAGTAATCCAGTAATTACGCCGATTCATCGCTGCGGTTCGCGTTGCCGCCACGCTTTTCATGAGCGCGCCCTATCGCTTCGAGCTGGTTAAGTTGGCGGCAAATTTTTTCGACGATTTCAGACTTTTTTTCTTCCTCTAATTCATTGTCCATCAGGTCGTTAAATTCTTTTAATAAATATTTTTCTGTCTGATGATCGGCTGAAAGTGTCGGAAGTGGTCTGATCTTCTGGATTCCTAGCGCCGGTCATTTTTTTTCTCTCTCCCTCTCTCCCCTCCTAATTAGTCTAGTCGAAAACACCCACACGATAATTGTCATGGGTCATTCCGAGTGCTTTAAATACTCTGAATTTCGTTTCTATTTCTATGAGCGGAGCGCGAAAAAAGCGCTCGATGAATCAATCAATTGCTCATCGGTAATTTGCCATCATTTTTATGGCTTTGACGCCCAGCTTTCGCTTGTTGCTTGGGGGTGCCCCGTTGCGCTCCGCCCTGCGTCAGACCCGTTGGAGCTGCCGGTATTCCCTGAACCGTTATCCGATTGCTCACTGCCGAAGCCGTTGGCATTATCACTTTTATTGCCTTGACGGCCCGCGTCCACACGATGTTCATGTGTGCCGCCCTTCGAGCCAGAAGATGAATCTGATCCGGTGCCTTTGGAGGCCGGATTGCCTGGAACCGTCAGTGTTACCCCGATGCGTTCGATTTGTTGCTGTCGGATCTGTCACTGTCATACCGCGATTGATAAGACGCGCGACTTGTGTTAAAAAATCCATCACTCGATATGTTATTTGATAAAAATAAAACGAATGTTTGACCGATGTGGACCTAATTTCAATAGACAATGTTATAAGTCAAAGCTAGTCGTCTTGCCATCCAATGACAAGGAAATGCTTTCGAAACTCGACCCATCCTGGGGCGCTGCCCGATATTTTTTGGTGGCGCGCCTTGGTAACCTGTGCGTAATTGGCCAAGATCATGACATTCCGATAATTCCGTTGAAAGTGCCCTAATGAAACATGGAAACTTGGCTCGCCGTTTGTTGTTCTGTGCGTGCTGTCTGCTGGGCGTGTCGTTGGCGAACGCCGCCAACGTCAAAATAACCCCGCTCGGCAGCCATGATGGCGAATTTTGCGCCGCCGACCGCGCGCTCATTTTTGAAGATCCGAATGGAACACGCATTTTGTATGACGCCGGCCGTACCGTGCGTGGCGGCAATGATCCTCGGCTGGGAAAAATCGATGGGGTCCTGCTCAGTCATGTGCACAGCGACCACTTGGGCGATCGGCATCAGGCCGCTGCCAATACCGGAACTTGCGCTGTTCCGGATTTTTCAGTCAAGAGCGCGCCCCTGTCGGTGACCGAGGAAGTCGTGCTGACAAAAAAAGCCAAGTTGTTCGTGGGTGGCGAAATGGGCAGTTTTTTCGCAAGTAGGATCAAGGAGGCGGGCGGCGCCGCAGATCAAGTGCAGTTGGTCCGGTTCGGCGGGCAAAGCAAGGTCGGCGGCGTCAGCATCGCCAGTGTCCCGGCTGCGCATTCGAATGGCCTCGAGGCCCAATTTCTGAAAGCCCCGCTCGCTGAAACGCTGGCAAACAATGCACTGACCGCCTATATCGGCCCTGCCGGCGGATTTGTTGTGACGTTTTCGAACGGACTGTCCGTTTATTTGTCAGGCGACACTGGCATCATCGCCGACCAGGATCTGGTGGTGCGCCGCTTTTACAAGGCCAAGCTAGCAGTGCTCAATATCGGCGGGACGTTCTCCACCGGGCCACTCGAAGCCGCGTACGTCGTAAACGACCTGGTGCAGCCCAATGCTGTGATTGCATCGCACGCGAACGAGGCGGCGACCAAGCAGGGGAAATTGGTGGCAGGCACTAAGACCATGCAGTTTAAGGCGGCAGTTAAAGTGTCCACCTACATTCCATTGAGCGGCAAAACGATGGAGTTTAGCGGCGAAGGGAAATGCGTGGCGGGTTGCCAGTAGCGAATTACTCGGTGCATGGGCGTCGCGAAAGGGGTGTCTTGTCAGGTTGACGACGGAATTAGCCCGCGCGCGGGAACAGCAGCGTAGGTCCACGATGGTTCGCCAATATCCAAGGGCGCCGTCGTGACCGACTGGGTCGGCACCATCCTGGCGGTCAATCCGGCCTTCACCCATCAACGACTATGCTGAGGCAGGTTTATCTAGAGCGGCTCACCATCCAGGCGGTGTAACCTGGCCGGCAGTGTGACCAGTCAGGTCGGCACATGCGGCGACCTGACTCGCCTCAAACATGCCGACAAGATGGAGCATCTGGCTCACCACGACGCTTACCGGCCTGCCTAACCGTTTGCAATTGTTGTCCCGTCTGAACAATGCGCTGGAGAACGGGCAAAGTCCGCCGCCTCAAATTCGGGACGGATCTCGACGTCCGAGTCGACGAGCATCGGATTGGGGCAGCGCTTGAGCCACTCCACCGCCTCGTCTAGAGACTTCACTTGCCACAGCCAATACCCGGAGATTTGCTCCTCTGTGGGCGTGAAGGGGCCGCTAACGACTGTGCGTTGGGCGCCCGAGAAACGCACGCGCTTGCCTTCTGAAGTGGGCTTTAGACCGCCGCAGGCTTGCATAATCCCCGCCTTGATCAAGTCCTCGTTGTACTTGCCCATGGCGGCCAGCAACTCTGGACCCGGCATGACGCCTTTTTCGCTGTCCTTGCTTGCCTTGACGATGACCATGCATTTCATGATGATTTCCCTCTCGAGTTTGCTTTAGTTCCGGATTTCAGGCTCGACGAGTCTTGCTAGGTTCTTAAGCGATTCCTGCCAACCGAGATAGCAGGCCTCCAACGGGATGGCCTCCGGAATGCCTTCCTGCACGATGGTCAATTCGGTACCGACCAACACCTTTTTCAGGGTCACGGTAACCTGAATCTCACCGGGCAAGGTGGGATCGTCGAAACGATCCGAGTAACGCAGACGCTCATTAGGTACGAGTTCCCGATATTCTCCGCCAAAGGAGTGGCGGGCCCCGGTGGTGAAATTGGTGAAGGACATCTGGTGCGCGCCGCCGACTTTGGGTTCCAGCTGATGCACCGTACCCGTGAAGCCATTGGGCGGTAGCCATCGCGCCAATGCTTCCGGTTCTAGGAACGCGCGATAGATCTTTTCCGGTTTGGCGGTCAGGACGCGATGGAGTCGAACAGTATTGGACATGTCAGGTTTCCTCAAATTGTCGAAGGTCTAGAAATTACGGCTCAACGTTGCGTCGCACGCGGGGGCCGCGTCGGCACACGTACACTCGTTCACGACGCGCCGGGTATGGGCAGCACGGGCATGATTTCCACCGCGTCACCTGGGAAAATCGCAAAGTGAGGATGCTTCTCGAACAGTTTGGCGGCGGCCTCATGCGAGTCCGCACGGACCACTGTAAAGGCCCCCATGTCATTGCTCGTATCGTCGATGCCGCGCTGCGTGACCTTCTTGGTCTTACCCAAGGGTCCGCCCATGGTAACGATGGCGTCCTGGTGCTTCTCGGCCCACGCTTTCCAGGCCAGCATGCCTTCCTTTTCCTGCGCACGGCGCTCGCCTTCGGGAAGGGCATCCCAAGCAGCACGGCGCGCACTGGTTTTGCTGCCGAGGAACACCGCGAGATAAGTATTGTTCGTACTCATGATATCTCCTTTACCTTGTGTTTTGCCGGTTTGAACTACAGTTGGATGTATCGGCGCAATGAGCCAAGCTCTCCTTTGCTACTTCGGGACTTTCGTCTTGGCAAAGAATGAAGGCACCCTGCAGCAAGCTTTGCATAAAATAGCCGACGCTCTCGGCGCGCCCCGATGTCGCGCATGCAGGCGGTACGAATGGGATCCAAGCAATCGATGCAAAGGGCCCTTGGACTTGTGATCTCTTTAGTCACGCCAGTCTGGTAGCAAATGTCATTGTTAGTCGTGCCGCATAGCCTTTGCTGCGGATCACTTGAGGAGCCGCATTCAAGAGCCAGGTCTTCGATTCGTGCTGATGGTCGTTCGACATCTTTGCGCATTCGATACTAACTATTTGGTTGGATACCGCGCACCCGGTATGGTTTCAAGACCGATGCGAATTAAATGCCAGCTCAAGGTGACTATCGGGCTGGGAGCGAAGCTACAATTTGACCACACATAGATCCGCCGCCGTTGAAAGGTTGCCGACACCGATAGCGTGACAAGTCGCTGTCTGTCATGTTGGCATCAGCATGAAGTCGTTGCCCCTCACATCCGCACCAAATCGTTGATCTTGCCATCGAACAGTTCAGCAATCGCATGCTATTTGGAGAAACGACGATGCAAGAGGCTCTCACGATAATAATTAATATCATAAGAAGGTGTTAGGAAACTATTCACGGAAATCAAATGGCGCAGCGCATCATCGAACAGGCTGCAAATAAAATTCAAATAATTTTCCGGTATAATTTGATTTGCCTCAACAGGTCTTGATATTTTTTGGCGATGCAGCATCAACGAATTTTGGCTTAAAAATAGACATCATGTGACCTATTCATCTTGGGCGAGGAAAATTGCAGATGCAATCAGTGGACAGTGCGAGGATGAAGTTGCTGCAGATTAATATGGACAATTTTGGGTAACGATAGCCAAAGGGCGTGCGGTAATGAATTGCTAAATTGTTTTTGATTGATATCAAAACAAGCTAAGCGAGAACGGCAAAACCGTAAAAAAATGAATGGCATCACGATTGGCCATCGAAGTGCGTATCGACGCAGACAGGGCGCTGAGCGCGATCAAGATGAATGGTGGCTTGATTTGCACGCTAACTGATGGTCGATCGATCACGGTTTAACGATTCGAGGGCCTGCTGCGGGGGGCGAGTCCGCCAGTTATGATCAAGTGCCGGTTAGGCGCGGCTAGTTCATCTTGCCGGTTCATTCGGCTAGGGACACGGATTTATCCAATAAACTGCACACACTAGCGTGATAATGGTGGCGCCGCCCCTCTGCTCAGAATGCCCTCAAGCGTGCCCTTGGATGCAGAAAGAAAAGGCCCGCCGAGACCGACCGCCGCTTGCGCTGCCTGCAATGCCTCCGGCAGCTTCCCCTGGTCCGCGAGGACCTGCGCCAGATTGTTGAATGCCGGGGCCGAGTCCGGGTGATTTTCTGTCGCCTTCCGGAATGTGAATTCAGCTTCGGCCAGCTTGCCGGCGCCATAGTAAGTGTTGCCCAGCCCCAGCTGTCCGACCAGGCTGTTCGGCCAACGTGTCAACAGCGTGGAATAGGCCATGGTGGCGGCTTTTTTTTGTCCACTTGCGTCCAGCGCATCCGCAGCAGATGCATAACCGATCTCGGTGGCGGTCGCTGGTATGTGATCCGGACGGACCGTCACCATCGCCCAATGCCCGCCGGGCTGCCAAGTGTGTTCGAAATACAAAAACGGCAACACCTGGCGGGCGTTCGTGCCTGAGCGTAGGATCAGCTTCATATTGTCCAAGTCATACCCGACCACGACCGCGTAATGCCACAGCGGATACCAGCTCACCAGCATATTCTGTAGTACGACGACCGGCGTACCCGACGCGACTTCCCTGAGCACATCGGCAAGCTGCGGCGCGAGAACATATGCGGCAAGCCCGTTGCGGCGCGTGGCCGCAAGCATTTCGATCTGCAGGCTGCCTTTGCGTGAAGGCAGATAGACCTGATCGGTCAATCTATCCGGGCGGACCGCCAGACCGGCACTGTTGAGGGCCGTGGCAAGTGCCGCCGGTCCGCATTGATATTCTTCCTGTGGAAAGAAGGGGACTGCCGTGAGCTCTACACGCGCCGGCAAGTCGCTTGGACGATTGCTTTCCAGCTGGCGCGTTTGTGGCGCAATGGCGCAGCCGCCAAGCATCAGCGCCAAAAAAAGTACGCCCGCCAGGAGGCGGGCCGATACTCCGCGCCGCATGCAGCGCATTACTTGTACACGAAATAGAAAACCGCAGCTACAACTAGGACGATTGCCGCAACAGCCCAGCCGTTGGTGCCGCCGGCGGGCAAGGTATCGATTTGGGCGGCGATGGTTCTGACTTCTTCGTCGGTCATGGCGGCGACACGCTCTCTCGCCGCCCCCGGCTTCGCCCCCAGTGTCTCCAACTGCTGCTGGACATTCGCGCGGCTGATAAAGTTCACCACCTTTTCACGGTCGCCTTGTATCTGGGTTGCGCTAATCAGCTGGTCGGTTGCCACAATACCGGCGTGAGCCGGATGAAACGTCAGCAGCATGCTCACAATTAACACGCGACTGATCATTCTGAAAAAGCGATTCATTTGATTCATGTTTACACTCCTTCGAGGTCTGGTTGAGTGAGGTCCTTTATTGGCGCCTCTTTTACCAACAAATACGGCCGTGTAGACAGGTGTGAATTGCGCTACTCCTGGTGGCAATAACTGGATCAAGACAATGTACTTTTATTTATAGTTCGCGCCCCTCAAAGTGTCAAGTTGCGGTGGCCGTGCGCGGGTAATTGGCAGATCGTTTCATTTTGGACTGGCAACTTGACGCTCGTAGTCGGTGAAAAACATTGCTGCCCAGTAGTCAACTTTCGGCTTGGTCAGATATTTAGAGCGCTGGCATTGTGTAACAATGGCGGGCAAAGACTGATAACGGTCAACAGCGGATGGTGACGGTAAATTCCCCATTTTTAGACCGAGCTAAAAGGAGAGCTCATGTGGCAGCAACTATCAATTTCTGCTCTTTAGGGCAATGTCGCCAAGGTTTGGACCGGCGCCGAGCGCCTTTACCTAGCCATCATGGCAAACAGCTACGGCGTGACTTAAATTTTCTGATGCGACTGGTTCGATTCCACTTGGCGAAAATGACACCGGCGCCCATAGAATTCGGCAGACGGCTAAGGTTTTTTCCGTTGATGAGTCACAAGTTTTTTGTGTCTCGCCGCGGCGGAATTCCCCCTCATCGATGCTTCGGTTCCGGCACCAGACGTAGTCATCGGCTAGGCCATCACCTTGATTGGAAAAGGTTCTTTTTTGAGCTAACAGTAACGGGCAACCGACACCATATAGGCCGAGGTCGCGGATTCGCGGCGCAAAGCGAATCCCGAGCATGTACATCAGCGAATATGTGATCGGTGAAGCTCGCCGTGTCGGTGCAATGTTCCTCGATGGTCCGCTTCGTGAGACAACAACCCGTCTGGCACGTATGTTGAATCCGACGTTGACCATGGGCGCTGACAGGAGCGTAATTATCGGCGCCTCACTGTAATCATCTTTTTCCGGTTCGGCGCCGTACCGCCGGCGCCTCAAGCCAGACAAACGTCCCTGTTTGTTACCAACGGCGGCGGTCGAATGGACTCGGCGGGCCGCACCCCATTTTTGATACTGGTCATTTCCGCCAGAATGGAGATCGCAATTTCGGGCGGGGTCCGGCTGCCGATGTAGAGGCCGATCGGGCCTCGCAGGTGATTGATTTGCTCCTGCGTCAAGTCAAACAGCAGCAGTCGTTCCCGCCGCTTTGCATTGTTGGCGCGCGAGCCGAGCGCGCCAACATAGAAAGCGGGTGATTTCAATGCTTCCAGTAACGCCATGTCGTCTAGCTTCGGATCATGTGTCAATGCGACGACCGCGCAGTTGGCGTCGATTCGTAGTGCGATCACGGCGTCGTCTGGCATGTCGCGCGTCAGTGTGACGCCCGGGACCGTCCAGCTGTCGGCGTATTCTGCGCGCGGGTCGCAAACGGTGACCTGGTAGTCGAGTCCGAGCGCCACTTGCGCCAAGTAAGACGACAGCTGGCCGCCGCCGATGATCAGCAGCCGGTAGCGCGGGCCAACAGTGCTGCAAAATTTGCCGCCATCGAAGCGGCACAGCGGGCTGTCGGCCTTGGCCGCTGCCAGGGTGACGGCTCCGCTTTGCATATCGAGCGTGCGCTCGGCCCGCACGCCGCGGCCCAGCATGCCCAGCATGCGCGCCACCCAGTTTCCGTCGCTGATCGGTTCCATCACCAATTGCAAGGTGCCCCCGCACGGCAAGCCGAAGCGCCGGGCCTCCTCGGCGGAGACGCCGTAGCGGGTCAGTTCCGGCCTGCTCAAGCCGAGCTGGCCATTTTTTACACGTTCGATCAGGTCGGCTTCCACGCATCCGCCCGAGACCGAGCCGATCACTAGCCCGTCGGCGCGGATCAGCATCATCGCCCCCACCGGGCGCGGTGCAGAACCCCAGGTTCGGATCACGGTGCCAAGGGTCGAGCAGTAACCAGCCTGCGACCAGGCGGCGGCCGTCTTCAACACTTGCAAGTCGACGCTGTCCATGCTTACGGCCCCTTCAGGAGACGGCCAATCACGCGCCGCGCCAAGACCGGCAGCACGCGGCGGCGGTAGGCGGCCGGCGTGAGGGTGGTTTCCATCGGCCCCACCTGCTTGCGTAGCAGCTTGTCGAGCTGCAACAGCGCATCCTCGAGCGCGATGCCGCACAAGGCATCGAGGCCGTCGATGAGGAGCGGGCGCGAATTGGCGCCGGTGGCGGCCACGTGCAGTTCGCGCAATTGTTCATTTTCACAGCGCAACGCGACCGCGACCCCGGCCAAGGGGAAGTCGAGCGCGCCGCGCACGCGCATTTTCTGGTAGCCCGAACGCAGGCCCGCGGGCGCCGGCACGCGCAGCGCGACTAACATCTCGTGCGGCGCCAGCGTCAAGTAAGCGATGCCGTCGTCGCCATACATGTCGGCTAAGGGACTGTGGCGCAGCCCGGACGGGCCGGCGATCTCGGCCACGGCGCCATGCACCA
>PKWL01000057.1 GCA_003133225.1 Janthinobacterium sp. | reverse complement strand
CTTACCTGGAGCGCTTGAACATCGCTTACGTGATGAGCCGGGAACAGCAGGACATCGACATGTTCAACGGGCGCATCAGCCGGGAAAAGTGCGCGCAATTCCTGCAGCATTGGATCACGCTCGGCGATATCGACGTCGCCTTCATCTGCGGCCCGGAACAAATGATGCATGGCGTTAGCGAAGCTTTGCAAGAAGGGGGCATGGCCAAGCAAAACATCAAGGTCGAATTGTTCGCCGCCAGCATACCCAAGCATGAGCACATAGCGCGCCCGACGGATCGGGCGGCGCCCCAGGAAACTGAAGTGACGGTCATCTTGGACGGCAACCATACCACCTTCACGATGGCGCGCGACCAAGAGTCGATTCTGGACGCCGGCCTGCGCCAAGGCATCGACATGCGCTATTCGTGCAAGGGCGGGGTGTGCTCGACCTGCCGCTGCAAAGTGCTCGACGGCAAGGTCGATATGGACGTCAATTACGCTTTGGAAGACTACGAAATTGCGCGCGGCTTCGTTCTGAGCTGCCAGAGTTATCCGGCCACCGACCACGTCACTGTTGACTTTGACCAAGCCGAGTGACGACCAAACACGACGGCCGCTGGCACGGCGCAGCCGCCCCACGCAAGAATTAAGGAGAACATCAATGAATTACGACAACATCCGCTTCGACATCGACGATGGCGTGGCCCAAATCACGCTGAACCGCCCCGACAAATTAAATAGCTTCACGCAAGCCATGCATCGTGACGTGCGCTCCGCGCTAGATGAGGTCAAGGCCGATCAAAGCGTGCGCGTACTGGTGCTAACGGGCGCCGGGCGCGGCTTTTGCGCGGGCCAGGACCTGTCCGAGCGGGCCGAGGAGCCGGGCCAGGAGCTCGACCTGGGCGACTCCGTCGAAAAAAATTACGCGCCCTTAGTGCAAGCCCTGCGCGACTTGCCGATGCCCGTCGTGTGCGCCGTGAACGGCGTCGCCGCCGGCGCCGGCGCCAATTTGGCGTTGGCCTGCGACATCGTGCTGGCCGCCAAATCGGCCAGCTTCGTCGAAGTGTTTTGCAAACTGGGCTTGATCCCCGACACCGGCGGCACTTACTTCCTGCCGCGCCTGATTGGCTCGGCGCGCGCGATGGGCTTGGCCCTGCTGGGCGAAAAGCTGACGGCCGAGCGGGCCGAAAGCTGGGGCTTGATCTGGAAATGCGTGCCCGACGAGGATTTGGTGCAGCAGACCCAAGAGCTGGCGCGCCATTTCGCCAGCGCTCCCACCAAGGGCCTCGCCTTCACCAAGCAGGCGCTGCACGCGAGCGCCTCCAACACGCTGCAACAACAGCTGACCCTTGAGTGCATGATGATGAGCGAATTGGGCAATAGCTTCGACTACCGCGAAGGCGTCGCCGCCTTCATGGACAAGCGCGCGCCGCAATTTAAGGGGAAATGAGCGCCCCCTTTCTTGACTGACCGGCATTGCCGGCTGGAGCCGGCATGCGACACCGGCCGCACATGGCGGCCCGCGCCGGTTTGCCTCACAAGCGGCGCGAAGGCGGCGGACCGGGAAGTCGCAAACCGGGCGCGGCTTTGGCGCCCGGGCAGCGCCTGGGGGGTAGGCGGATTTACTTACTCAGCTGCGCCCTCACCCTGTCAATCGCGGCGCGCACCTGGCGTGGTGCCGTGCCTCCGACATGGTCGCGCGCCGCCACCGAACCTTCGAGCGTGAGCACCTCGAACACGTCCGGCCCGATCAGGGGCGAGAACTGGCGCATCTGTTCTAGCGACAGGTCCGCCAAGTCGCAGCCGGCGTCAACGCAGGTGCGTACCGCGCGCGCCACCGCTTCGTGGGCATCGCGGAAAGGCAAGCCTTTCTTGACCAGATAATCGGCCAGGTCGGTTGCCGTCGCGTACCCTTGCAGCGCCGCGGCGCGCATCGCGGCGGGCAAGACGTTGATGCCGCCGGCCATGTCGGCAAAGATGCGCAGTGTGTCAATGACGGTGTCGGCCGTGTCAAAAAGAGGTTCCTTGTCTTCCTGGTTATCCTTGTTGTAGGCCAGCGGCTGGCCCTTCATCAGAGTCAACAAACCCATCAGATGACCGTAGACACGGCCGGTTTTGCCGCGCGCCAGTTCCGGCACGTCGGGGTTTTTCTTTTGCGGCATAATCGAAGAGCCGGTGCAGAAGCGGTCCGCGATGTCGATGAAACCAACCCGGGGGCTCATCCAGATCACCAGTTCTTCGGCCATGCGCGACACGTGCATCATGATCAAGGCGGCGGCGGCGCAGAACTCGATCGCGAAATCGCGGTCGGAGACGGCATCGAGCGAGTTGTGGCACACGCCGTCGAAGCCCAACGTTTGGGCCACGCGTTCGCGGTCGATCGGAAAGGTGGTGCCGGCCAGCGCGGCGGCGCCCAGTGGCAGGCGGTTGACGCGCTTGCGGCAATCCATCATGCGCTCGGCGTCGCGTCCGAACATCTCGACGTAGGCTAGCATGTGATGGCCGAAAGTGATCGGCTGCGCCACCTGCATGTGGGTGAAGCCTGGCATGATGGTGTCCGCGTGTTGCTCGGCCAGGTCGGTCAGCGCGCCGCGCAGGGTGCCAAGGAGAGCTCCGATGTCGTCGATCGCCGCGCGCACGTACAGACGGATGTCCGTGGCGACCTGGTCGTTGCGCGAGCGGCCGGTGTGCAGGCGCTTGCCGGCATCGCCCACCAGTTCGGTCAAGCGCTTTTCGATATTGAGGTGCACGTCTTCCAAGTCGAGCAGCCATTCAAACTGACCGGCGCCGATTTCCTGGACGATGAGCGCCATGCCGCGCTGGATCTCGGCGTAGTCCTCGGCGCTGACGATGCCTTGAGCGTGCAACATGTCGGCGTGCGCGAGCGAGCCTTCGATGTCAAATAGCGCCAGGCGTTGGTCGAAAAAGATGGAGGCGGTGTAGCGCTTGACGAGGTCCGAGACCGGTTCGGAAAACCGCGCCGACCAGGCTTCGCTTTTTTTGGAGAGTTGTGCTGTCATAATGGATCCTTTGTTTGGAGCGATTATAAACAAGGTTGTGAGGCGGTAGGGCATTTTGGCGTTTCCCCGGGCTTTCCCCCCCCATTTTGCCACCGTCCATCCGGATCGCTTCGGCGTGGACGGACGATCGATGCCGGCGCAGGTCATCGGACCCGTTACCGGCCCCGGAAAGTTGCCACCCGCCACCGTGGCGGTCGGTTCCATCTGCGCCGCTATCTTGCCCCGAACGGCGAGCGCACGGGAACGCCGGGCCTCAGTTAATCCCCCCGCGTCGCACCGCCGCCCGCCTGCGAAATGGAGTGCTAGAGGTTCGCGCGACGCCAGCAGCGCAGCCTGTGCCAGCGCAGCGCCATCATCGCCATCGCCCTATGTGCGGGCACGAGAAAAAAATAAAATGCCAACAAAACCCACAAAACGGGGGGGCCGGAGAGTGCGCGCGCGTGGTTAGAAGGCCACATTTGGCTAATTCGCCTCCCTATGTGTGGTGCCGCACAGAAAGGAGGGCGGCGTTTCCATTATGCTCTATTCGTGATTTGCGCTCGAGAGACGCGAAGCATGGCAATCTTTGGACATTTTGCCTGCCTTTGACAAATTAAAGAATTTATTGCTTTCAATCTTAAAAAAAGGAAATTACCATGAATAAATTAATCGCCGCGCTAATCGCAGGCATGTTCGCGACAGCGGCATTTGCACAAACTCCAGTGACAACGCCGGCCGCTCAAACTCCGGCCGTTGTAAAAGCTGAAGCCAAAGCGGACAAAGCCAACATGAAAGCGGCCACATCGGAAGCCAAAATTGATGTCAAAGCGGACGAAAGCGTCAACAAGGCAGAAGCGAAAGCAGCCAAGAAAAAGGCCAAGGCACACGCTAAAGCAAATAAGGCTAAGGTAAAGGCCAATGCCAAAGTGGCTAAGGAAAAAGTTGAAGCGAATGCCGATAAAGCAATGGCTGCCAACAAAACCGAAGAAGTCAACGCCACCGGCAACGCCAATGTGAAAGCTGCCGCGTCCAAGTAATTGCCTCGGGCTTCAAAGTAAAAAAAGACAGGATTTTCCTGTCTTTTTTTTCGCCCGCACATAAGAGTTCCGGAAAGTTTGCCGCCCAAGAAATTTTACTGCCTCCGGCCAACCGCCGTCATCTCGCTTCGAATGAGCCCTGGAAAAATTGATGCGCCATGCAAGGCGCTGGGGCGCATCGTACCAAAAAACGGGGATGCCGGGTCCCGCTAGCGGGCTTCATTTGGCGGCACGCCATCCACGGCGCACACTGGGCGCCGCAATTTATTCAAGAGCGGCCATAGAAACGGGTTTCAGTTTGGCGGCCAGCGCCTTGCCCTTGCGCGCCCGCTTGCCGATATGGAAGGCCAGTCCCGATGCCGACAGGCTCACTTCCTGCGGCTTGGCGCCACGCCCGATGCCTTTCACCAGCACGCCTTTTTGGCTGATCGGCTGCACCGCCAGCAGTTTTTCGTTTTCTTCCAGCACCATCAGGATGACGCCGCGTCCCCCATTGGACAGGGTTTTCATCTCATCTAGATCAAACACGAGCAGGCGCGCCTTTTCTGACAGGCAGGCTACTGCGCTGGCATGAGGACCGATCACTTTTGGCAGCAGCGGAAAGCTGTCGTCATCGAGCGTCATGAAGGCCTTGCCGCCCTTGATGCGGCTGATCATGTCGCCGGCCTTGGCGCAAAAGCCGTAGCCGGCGCTGGACGCCAGCAACAGCGGCGTCGCGGCGCTGCCGGCAAAATAATGGAGGATGCGCGCACCGGCGGACAGATCGACCAGCGTGGTGATCGGTACGCCGTCGCCGCGCCCATTCGGCAGTGCCGACACCGGCACCGAATAGACCTTGCCGTTGGCACCGAAGGCGAGCAGGGTATCGACGCTGCGGCATTCGAAAATGCCGTACAGCGCATCGCCCGTTTTGAAAGTGAATTGGGCCGGGTCGTGGCCGATGCCCGCGCGCATGCGTACCCAGCCCGTCTCCGAGATGATGACCGTGACGGGTTCATCGACTATTTTTTGTTCTGCCACGGCTTTTTGCGCTTCTTCGATCAGGGTGCGGCGCGCATCGCCAAACTGTTTTTGGTCCGCTTCGATTTCCCGGATGATGCAGCGCTTCATCGACGCCGGATTTTCGAGCAAGTCTTGCAGGCCTTGCCGTTCCGCCCGGAGCTCGGCTAGTTCCTGCTCGATCTTGATGGTTTCCAGGCGTGCCAGCTGGCGCAGACGAATGTCCAAGATATCATCGGCCTGGCGCTCCGATAGTCGGAAGGCCTCGATCAGCGCTGCTTTCGGCTCGTCCGAGTTGCGGATGATGTGGATCACCTTGTCGATGTTGAGCAGGATCGCTTCGCGCCCTTCCAGAATATGGATGCGGTCATCGACCTTGCCCAACTTGAAGGCGCTGCGCCGGGTCGTGGTCTCGAAGCGGAAGGCGATCCACTCTCGCAAAATATCGCCCAAGCCCTTTTGGCGCGGGCGGCCGTCGCCGCCGATCATCACCAGATTGATCGAGGCCGACGATTCGAGCGAGGTGTGCGCCAGCAGCAGTTGCATGAATTCGTTCTGGTCCTGGTTCTTCGATTTCGGCTCGAACACGAGGCGCACCGCCGCCGCCCGCCCCGACTCGTCGCGGATGGTGTCGAGCGACGCCAAAATCAGCTGCTTGAGCATGCTCTGGTCCGCTGACAGCGCCTTTTTGCCCAGCTTGATTTTCGGGTTGGTCAGTTCCTCGATCTCTTCGAGCACCTTTTGCGATGACGTCCCGGGTGGCAGTTCGGTCACGACCGCCTGCCACTGGCCGCGCGCTAACTCCTCGATCTTCCACAAGGCCCGTACTTTCATGCTGCCGCGGCCGGTGGCGTACATCTCGTGCAGCTGCCCCGGCGGCGTGATGATCTGGCCCCCGCCGGGAAAATCGGGGCCGGGGATCAGCTGCATCAATTCGCTGTGCGCCAACTGCGGATTGCGGATCAGCGCGACCGCTGCCTGCGCCACTTCAGTTAGGTTATGCGACGGAATTTCGGTGGCTAGGCCGACCGCGATCCCGGATGCCCCATTTAGAAGCACGATCGGCAGGCGCGCTGGCAGCAGTTTCGGCTCCGTCGTCGAGCCGTCGTAATTGGGCTGAAAATCGACGGTGCCAAAGCCGATTTCTTCCATCAAGAGGCGCGCGATGGGCGTTAGGCGCGCTTCCGTGTAGCGCATCGCCGCCGCGCCATCGCCATCGCGCGAGCCGAAATTGCCCTGGCCGTCAATTAGCGGGTAGCGCAGCGAAAAGTCTTGCGCCATGCGCACCAGAGCGTCATACACGGATTGGTCGCCGTGCGGGTGCAGTTTGCCGAGCACGTCGCCCACCACGGCGGCCGACTTGCGCGGCTTGGCCGTGGCATTTAGGCCCAGTTCGTTCATCGCGTACAGGATGCGGCGCTGCACCGGCTTCTGGCCGTCGCATACGTCCGGCAGGGCGCGCCCCTTCACCACCGAGACCGCATAATCGAGATAGGCCCGTTCCGCGAAGGTGGACAGGGTCAAGGTTTCACTGTCGGGCGGCTCGGGCGGCTCAGGCGGTTGATCAAACAAATTTGCTTGCGTAGACATAGTTATTCGGTGCTTTAAAATGGCGCGTCACGGCGTTTGACGGGCAGGGAAGTGGTGCCCACCAGACGCCAGCGCGCGGCGGAAAAGGGAAAATCAGATGTCGGCTTCGGCTTCGTTGCCGTGTTCCTCGATCCAGGCGCGGCGGGCGGCGGCTTCGCCTTTGCCCATCAGCATGTTGAAGCGCGAGGCGGCCGCCGGCTGCTCGATGCCGCCCAGGGCCACCGGCAACAGCCGGCGCGTGTCGGGATTCATCGTGGTCTCCCACAGTTGCTCGGCATTCATTTCGCCCAGGCCCTTGAAGCGCGAGATGCCCCAGGCCCCATTTTTTACGCCATCCTTGCGCAGCTTGTCCTCGATGGCGACCAGTTCGCCGGCATCGAGCGCATACAGCTTCTGGATCGGCTTCTTGCCGCGCGCCGGCGCATCGACCCGGAACAAGGGCGGGCGCGCGATGCAGATGTGGCCGTTGGCGATCAACTGAGGGAAGTGCTTGAAAAACAGCGTGAGAAGCAGCACCTGGATGTGCGAGCCGTCCACGTCCGCATCGGACAGGATGCAAATCTTGCCGTAGCGTAGTCCGCTCAAGTCGGGCGCTTTCGCGTCGCCGTGCGGGTCGACACCGATCGCGACCGCGATGTCGTGGATCTCGTTGTTGGCAAACAGGCGGTCGCGGTCCGTCTCCCACGAGTTGAGGACCTTACCGCGCAAGGGCAAAATGGCTTGGAATTCCTTGTCGCGACCCATCTTGGCCGAGCCACCGGCCGAGTCGCCCTCGACCAAGAACAGTTCGTTCCTCGTGATGTCGGTCGATTCGCAATCGGTCAACTTGCCCGGCAACACGGCCACGCCCGAGGATTTCCTCTTCTCGACTTTTTGCAAAGAGCGTTGGCGCGACTGGGCTTGCTTGATGACCAGTTCGGCCAGCTTCTTGCCGTAGTCGACGTGCTGGTTGAGCCACAATTCGAGCGGCGGCTTGATGAAGGACGATACCAGGCGCACCGCGTCGCGCGAATTGAGGCGCTCCTTGATCTGGCCCTGGAATTGCGGGTCCAGCACTTTGGCCGAGAGCACGAACGAGGCGCGCGCGAAGACATCTTCCGGCAACAGCTTGACGCCCTTGGGCAGCAGCGAATGCATCTCGACGAAGTTTTTCACGGCGCCAAACAAGCCTTCGCGAAGGCCCGCTTCGTGGGTGCCGCCGTTCGACGTGGGAATCAGGTTGACGTAGGATTCGCGCACGACGCCGCCTTCCTCGGTCCATGCCACCACCCAAGCTGCGCCTTCGCCTTCGGCAAAGCCTTCCGTCTCCGCCGTGGCGTACTGCGCGCCTTCGAACAGGGGAATTAAGGTCTCGCCGTTGGATACTTGCGCCAGACTTTCCGTCAGGTAGCCGCGCAAGCCGTCGGCGTACAGCCAGGTCAAGGTGTCGCCGCTCTTGGCGTTGGTCAAGGTGACGCTCACGCCCGGCAACAGCACTGCTTTTGAGCGCAGCAGGCGTTGCAGTTCGCTCTGCGAGATCTGGGGCGAGTCGAAATATTTCGGGTTCGGCCACGCGGTTACGCGCGTCCCCGACTTTTTGGTGTCGCGCGGGGCCGGACGCGAGCTCAAAGGCTCGATCACTTCGCCGTCGGCGAACGCCATCTGGTGCACGCCGTCGCCGTTCGCTTCGCGGCGCCAGACTGTGATCTCGAGGCGCGACGAGAGCGCATTGGTGACGGAGACTCCGACCCCGTGCAGGCCGCCGGAAAAGGCATAGGCGCCGCCGGAACCCTTGTCGAATTTTCCGCCCGCGTGCAGGCGCGTGAAGACGATTTCCAGGGTCGGCATGTTTTCTTCCGGGTGCAATCCGACCGGGATGCCGCGGCCGTCGTCTTCAACGGTGATGCTGCCGTCAACGTTTTGCGTGACGCCGATATGCGAGCAGTAACCGCCCAGCGCCTCATCGGAGGCGTTGTCGATCACTTCCTGGATGATGTGCAGCGGGTTTTCAGTGCGCGTGTACATGCCCGGGCGCTGCTTGACGGGTTCCAAGCCTTTCAGGACGCGGATGGATGATTCGCTGTAGTCGGATGCGGGTTTTTTGGTGGCCATGCGTGTTCAAGCTGGTAAAAAGCGAAGCTGAGTTTATGCGGATGCCTGCGCATTCTATCTCTATCGGCTGGGTTCGGACTGTTTCCGATAAGAATGAATGGCCGAGCCAAGGTTGGGACGTTGGCATCGGCTACGGATATTTTCCGTCCAATGATCAGAAAAAAATGCCAATAAGGACTGCTCATCCCGCCGCGGGAGCAAGATTTTTTGCGCGAATCTTGCGTGATCGGCAGCTATTTAAATACCTGCCCGGAAAATGACGCCAGAATGTAGCTTGAAAAAGACCAACCCCTATCCGGTCAGCGACCCCTAATTCATGCGCAGACTAGCCGCGGCCGGCTTCAATGAAGCTGTGGCGGGCGTTTGCAGCCCTCGCCTGTTCAAAAGCGATCGCGCAAGCGGGTCGGTGCCGGTTTGTTCAGGGAGATCCACTGTTCGCTCCGGTCATCTGGTCGCGCACAGCCTGCATTTGAGCTTGTGCGATCGTATGACCATAAGACGCTGCCTTGGCGATCCACATGATGCTTAGATTCTCGTTCTTGGGGAGTCCGTTACCGTCTGAATAACAGCGGCCGAGCAAATACATGGCACTTGCAAAGTCTTGCTTGATGGCCAGTTCCAACCAATAAATGGCACCTTTGGGTTTGCCGTTGGACAGGAAAATCACGGCCAGATCATTTTGAGCCGCCGCACTTCCCCCGTCTGCGCTTTCCAAAACAGAAAGATCTTCAGGCCCCAGGGACATGCATAGATGAGGCTCGATCAACTCAAAAGGGATCATCGCTTTCCCGCTCCCCGTCTTGCGCGCCATGGAGCCATCGGCAAATTTACGCCAAAAGGTGCGTTCGCTCCATTGGGTGAGCGTTATCGCCGCTGCCAGACTAATAAGTTCCAAGGGTTTCCTTTCTTTCTGATGAGATGCCATCATGTCAGATAAATTTGCTATGCCAAGGTTTAAGGCGGAGATTTTTCAGTGCCACCTTTTTGTGACAGCATGTTTTGCGGTGCCATTTTTGCCATTAAGACAATATTTCCATTCATTATTTAGCCAATGTAGTCTGGCCCATTACTTGCTCTATACCGATTGGCAAGGCTGACTCAGCCTTCGGTACTCTACTCTCACAAACCCTTCGGAGGTAACATGAAATTCGCTCAGTACAAACAACAGGCTCAAAAAGGCTTCACGCTGATTGAATTGATGATCGTCGTTGCTATTATCGGAATTTTGGCGGCAGTCGCGATTCCCCAATATAGTAGTTATACATCCCGCACACGGGCAGCTGGAGGGATCGCTGAATTAGCCGCCGTCAAGCTTGGCGTTGCGATGTGTTATCAGGAAACCGGAACCTTTACGGGGTGCGATATGGGTGCGGCCAATGGTTACGTACCGACCCCGGGCGTGACCAAAAATCTTACTGTCATATCATCCGTTACGGCTGGTGTCATCACGGTCACTAGTGGTGCGACCGGCGGCGCCGCTAATGCTGCTCTTACAATTGTCGATACGCCAACGGTAACCGCCGGGGCTGCCAGTATGTTATGGCTCAATAGTGGGACGACCTGCGACGTAATTAGCACAACACCTGGCCGCGGCTTCAAGTCGGGCCAAGGTGATTGCGCATAATTCGGTCAAATGCTATTCGTAACACAAAAGGGCCTAAACGGCCCTTTTTTTGGTTCTCTCGCACGAGGCGAGGCGATCAATGGGTTTGAGCAAAGCCCCTTTGCTGAACGGATGGTGCGCTGGCATGCTGGGCAACAATGGGATGCCTTTTCCCCTTGCCAGTCATTTTGCTTCGCGCTGGCAGACGCCGTAGCCATTGAGCAACCGGAGCGCCGTGCTCGTTGATCGGCGGATGGGCGATCCGATTCCTGAGCCTGCTTGAAAGGTCTTCGCGATCACGTTGGAAGGAGTCGGCAATGAAGGAAGCGTCCATTCAAGTGAAAGGTATCTGGAAATACGCTATTGACGAGGCTGGAACAACGGGCCAACAAGAGTGGTGCCAACAAGGCGGCAATCGGTCAGATTAATATCGAAATGGAAATCTAGATGGCGGTTTTTCAATTCAAGTATCTTAATAACATGTCGAGTAAATCTTGCCATCAAACGGCTGACTGGCCCGCTGGCCAACCTTAAACCTTTTTGATCAGAATCGGGTTTGCAATGATTTTGAGATAGAAGTATGTCCGTTAAATAGATATCGGAAACCCAATTTAAAAAAATTGGACGAACGAATTGTATTTTGGTCGCTACGGGCGGGAGTCACAATTTGTTTCTTTTAGAAAATATATGCGCTTATAATGGGGTGGGTTCAGATCGGTCTTTTTTTGGGGAGCTTAGTGTGGACAAGACTTTTTACCCCTGCGGGAAAGATAGTCAATACATCATGGCCTGTGCCAGCAAGGGTTTTTCCCTGATCGAAGTGATGATTGTAGTGGTAATTATTGGCATCCTGACTGCAGTTGCGTTGCCGGCCTACAGCAAATACGTGATCAGAGGGAAAATCCCGCTGGCAACTGCCGGGCTGGCGTCCGAGCAGGTGCAGATGGAACAATTTTTCCAAGACAATCAAACCTATGTCGGCGCCGGCGGTTGCACGGGCGCCAGCAATGGCACCACCACTCCGTATTTCGCTTTTTCGTGCACCGTAAATACGGCGACTACCTTTACGCTGCAGGCGCTAGGCGCCGGTGCCATGGCCGGGTTTACCTACACGGTCGATCAAAATGGCACCAAGATTACCGTTGCGGTCCCGACCGGCTGGACGCTGCCGAGCACAAACTGCTGGGTCACCAAAACGGGTGGGCAGTGTTAGTCCGGCGCCGTAATCAGTACGGTGTCAGCTTGGTCGAATTGATCATTGTTCTGGCAATCGTCGGATTTCTGTTGGGCATGGCTATGCCCGTTTTTAGTGGCTGGACGCAAAATGTACAGGTTCGCTCTGTTGCAGAATCGATACAGAACGGCTTGCAGCAAGCCCGCACGGAAGCGTTGCGGCGCAATGCCTCGGTGCGCTTTCAACTGACGTCTTCGGTGGACAATAGCTGCACGCTATCATCGATCCAGCCGAACTGGGTGATCAACCTGGGGACTTCCGGCAGCAGTGATCCGACCAACTTGTGCGGTACGGCGATTTCGCCTACCGTTTCGGCGACCGGCCCAAACATCATCCAATTTTATAATGCCACCGCCGCTGCGCCCAATGTGGTGGCATCGATGACGAGCGCGGCGAATTCGATGATCGTATTTAATAGCTTGGGGCAGGTCGTCTGGCCTGCCAGTAATACGACGATCGACTTGACCAACCCCAATGGCGGCGCCTGCGCTTCGGCGGCGGGCCCGATAACTTGCATGCGAATTGTGGTCTCGGTTGGCGGGCAAATCCGAATGTGTAATCCAAATGTCGCCAGCGGCTCGCCACAAGGTTGCTGACATGATGCCAAATCAATTCGCGCATCGCTTCAACTCCGGCCAGCGTCAACGGGGCGTTTTGTTGATCGAGGCGCTGTGCGCCATTCTGATCTTTTCTTTTGGTGTGCTGGGCATGGTTGCATTGCAGACGGTCGCCGTCGGGCAGTCGGGCGATGCCAAGTTGCGCAGCGCAGCGGCCGAGTTGGCCGACGCATATATCGGCCAAATGTGGATCGGCAACCGCAGTGCCACCGTGCCGCCGACGCTGCCAACCGCATTTAGCAGTCCGGCGGGCGCACTCTATACGGCGTGGCTGGGCAGCGCGGCGACGGCGGGCAGCGTACTGGCAAGCTTGCCGGGGGCCGCAGCCAATCCGCCCAGTGTGGTGTTCACCGCGCAACCGATAGGTTGCGTTGGCACCAACTGCACAAGCAGCCAGGTGAGTATCACGATGAACTGGAAAGCGCCGCACGACAATGTGCCGCATAAGTACACGGTAATCGCGCAAATTAGCGAGTATTAAGTTCGAGTGAGAACAGAGAAAAGGGCGCAGACGTGATTGCCAAACCGCACCATCCGCTTCGCCGTAGCCGCGGCTTCACCCTGGTGGAAGTCATGGTGGCCCTCGTCGTCGGCATGATCAGCATGCTGGTGGTGCTGCAAACCTTTAGCGTATCGGAGGGGCTCAAACGTACCACGACCGGCAACGACGATGCACAGATGGGCGGCGCGGTGGCGTTGTATACCTTGGAGCATGACATAAGCCAAGCCGGTTTCGGCATCAGTTCCGCCGGCCTGATCGGATGCAGCGTCACATTGCGCGCCGGTTTGACGGTGACGCTGGCCCCTTTGACCATCAATCCGCCCACCACCCTCATCCCGGCGGGGGACGCCAATACCGATACCTTGCTGGTAGCCTACGGCAACACCATCGGCCCCACCGAAGGAGACCTGATTGCCGCGCAACCGAGTACGCCAGTGTATGCAATGCAGTCGCCGACATCGATCAACAAGAACGATTGGGTGATTGCCGCGCCGCAAACGCGTCCTGCGAGTTGCAACCTGATACTCGATAAAGTCAGCGCCGCACCTGCTCTCAACAATGTCACGGTGGGCACGGGCGTGGCGGGTCTGCCCATGCTGCCCCAGCCCAATGGCAGCATCCTTTACGATCTTGGTCAGGCCGCGACCATCATCGGCTATGCGGTGCGCGGCGGCAATTTGACGACGTGTTCCTTCACCGATACCACCAAGAACTGCACCAGCAGCAGTGCCACCAACTGGGCCCCGATCGCCGGCAACATCAGCAGTTTGCGGGCCCTCTATGGGCGCGATACCAACGCGGGCATCATGACCGACATTGTCGATACCTGGGATCAATCGACGCCGACATCGGCCTGCAATTGGGTGCGAACTTCAGCCGTCACTCTGGTGCTGGTGGCCCGCAATAGCGAGTTCGACAAAACGACGCTCACCGCCACCGCCCCGGTCTGGTTTGGCTCGTCGCAGCCGGCTCCCGTAAATATCGATCTGTCCGGCAACGCCGGTCTGGCCGCCGGCGCAACCTGGAAAAATTATCGCTATAAGTTGTATACAACGGTGGCGCCGCTGCGCAATGTCACCTGGATGGGAGTGGTATCAGGATGTTAAGCGGAACCAAACTGAACATAGGTGGTTCCTGCGCCGTTCGCTGCCAGCGTGGCTTGGTGCTCGTGATGGTGTTAATTGTGCTGACTGCCATGATGTTGGCTGGCATCGCGCTCATGCGTTCTGTAAATACCTCCACTCTGGTGGCAGGCAATATGGCGTTCCGGCAAGCCGCGACTCATCAGGGCGACGTCGGAACCGAGACGGCGATCGCATGGCTGCAGGCGAATAGCGGGGCCACTCTCCAAGTCCAAGGCAGTAACGCGGCGCTAGGTTACTTCGACAAGATCCAAGGCCCAAGCTCGTCGCAGACTTGGGACCAGTACTGGCAGACGGTACTCGACATTACCCCGGTTGCGCGCCCGGTCGCCGTCGCCGTCAACAGCGGCAGCGTCTGGACCTTAGCCACCGTCAATGGTTACACCGTGTCCTACGTCATACACCGCATGTGCGGAGCTGACGGGGATCCGGCCGTGGCCACCACCCTTTGCGTGCAGTCGCCTACCAGCGGGACATCGACGGGCGACAGCAATAGCTCGGGATCGTTCGGTTTCACATTCAACAGTCAAGTTTATTATCGGATCACGTCGCGTATCCAGGGGCCGCGTAATACGGTCAGCTATACCCAGGCCGTGATTGCAATGTGACCTCAATCAGGAGCAACGCCATGAGCATACTCACCATCCCCGGTCGCCTGCGGCGGGCAATTTTCTGCCTGACGGTGGCGATACCCGCCTTGGCCGGAGCCGCCTCCACCGACCTCGCCACCGCACCTTTGGTGACGTCGTCGACCTCTGCGGTATTGCCGAATATATTTCTGATGATGGACGATTCAGGCAGCATGGGGTGGGACTTCATGCCCGACAGTGGCGACAGTAAGACCACCCCCCCTTACTATATTTTCTTTCAAACCACCTATGGAGCCGCCAGCGCCCAATGTAATGGCGTGTTTTACAACCCGGCAATCATCTATACGGCGCCGGTCACCAATACCGGCGCCTCCTATCCGGCCGCGTCGTTTACCGGCGCCTGGATGGATGGCTACAACCCCGGTGCCGGCACCGTCAACCTGAGCAATGCATTTCAGATTAGCCGAAATCAAACCGACACCAGCGCCGCCCCCAGCACGAAAGCGGATGTGTACACCGCAGCCAAACCCTATCCGGCCGCAGGCGCCCCGGCTTTCTATTATTTATATACAGGAGCCCAGACCTCGGCGACTGCAAAGAAATTCTACACAACGTCAAGTACTTTCTACACGGAGTGCAATGCCGCCGCCGGCAACCTTGGTACCAGCATCACCGTCGGCGGCACCGGCAGTACCAGCATCGCCAGCATCACGGTCGGCACGAGCCCTTTGGTCACGATCGCGAGCGGCATTCTTGCGCAGGGCTCCACCAATGCGCTGGCGGCAGCGATCGCAGCAAGCATTACTGCCAATAACGGATCGACCGGCTATAGCGCGTCTAGTAACAACAGCAAGGTGACCATCATCGGCCCGCCAGGCGCCGCCGGAAAAACGCCGGTGGTCACTAAAACGGGCAGCATGACGCTCGCGCTCTCCGCCTTTCCTGCCACGTCGGCAACTTTCACATTGGTTCCGGTGACCTCCACCTCCGGCACCGGTGGAACGGATGAAAGAGGCAATTTCGCCAACTGGTACAGTTACTACCGGACCCGCGTTAACATGATGAAAAGCGGCAGCGGGCTGGCATTTAATTCGCTTAATCAAAACTACCGGGTTGGCTTCGCGACCATGAATAATAATGGCGGCACGGATATGGTCAATCTGGCGCCCTTTACTGCCGCCCAGAAAACTGCATGGTACAGCAAGCTGTATGGAGTGACAGCCGGCAGCGGTACGCCGCTGCTCTCGGCGCTGTCGAACGTCGGGCTGATGTATGCCAATAAATTACCCGTAAGCCGTGGAGCGCACACCCTCAATGGAGTCACAGTCACCGACCCGGTTCAGTATTCCTGCCAACAAAACTTCGCCATCCTGTCCACCGATGGCTTTTGGAACGACGCCACCGATAGCAATTTGAGCGGCGGATCGGTCGGCGAGCAGGACGGCAGCGCGACGACTCCCCGGCCTTATTGTGACGGCGCTGCTGCCTGTGGCGGCTACGGCAGCAGCGGCAGCGGCACTTCCGATACCTTGGCGGACGTCGCGATGTATTATTATATGAACGACTTGCGAACGTCGGCCTTGAGCAATTGCACCGGCTCATTGGGGCTCAACGTTTGCCTAGATAACGTCCCAACCAATGCTCAGGATACGGCATCCTGGCACCACATGACCTTGTTTACCGTGGGCCTGGGGGCGCCGGGTCGAATGGTTTTTGACCCCACTTATCAGAACGAAACCTCCAGCAGCGCCATACGCGACTACTTTAATGTGGCGCAAGGGGTGTTGGCCAGTTCTACCGTTTGTACTTGGGGCACCAGCGGTAAACCATGCGAGTGGCCGACGCCGGACCCCGCCGGTAAGCCGGAAAATATCGACGACCTGTGGCATGCAGCGGTCAATGGTCGTGGCGCCTACTTCAGCGCCACCGATCCGAACGCGCTGGCGACCGGGCTCACGAATGCCTTGAACTCGGTGACGCAAATTCTCAGCTCCTCGGCAGCGGCGACCACTAGTAGCCCAAACGTCACCTCCGCCAGTGATTTTGTGTTCAGCTCAACTTACACTTCGGCACTCTGGGATGGCGAGCTGAGCGAACAGACGCTCGATCCCACGACCGGCATGCTGACCGGGACGACCGTATGGACGGCTGCGGCACAGCTCGACACGGTTCCCTTCACAGCGCGCAAAGTCTACTTCAACAAGAGTAATGTCCTGACGCCCTTAACCTGGGCCAACTTACCGGCCGCGCAACAAGCATATTTCAATACCCCCAACATTTCCACGCTGTCGCAGTTTTGCAGCCTCGGCGCCATCTGCCTTAGCGCCGCCAACCAAACGGCCGCAACCGGCAGCCCGCTGCTAAATTTCATACTCGGCGACCGCACTAACGAGGGGCTGTTGAGCACCCAGTACTATCGTGTACGCACCCATGTCTTGGGCGACATCGTCGATGCCCAGGCCGCCTATGTGGGGGCGTCCTTGTTCAATTATGCCGATGTCGGATACAGCAGCTTTGCCACCGCCAACGTTAGCCGCGCGGGAGCGGTATATACGGCGTCCAACGACGGTATGCTGCATGCCTTTAATTCCACCACCGGCGCTGAAATGTGGGCTTACGTCCCAACTGCCGTCATGCCCAGCCTGTTCAACATGGCCGATAAAAATTATGTGACCTTGCATCAATTTTCCGTCGACGGTACGCCGACCGTTGGCGACGCCTACTTTGGCGGCGCCTGGCACACGATTCTGGTTGGTGGCTTAAATGAAGGCGGTGCCAGCTACTATGCGCTGGATGTCACCAATCCAACGACGCCCATCGTACTGTGGGAGTTTACCGATACCAACCTCGGCTATACCTATGGCAATCCAGTCATTACCAAACTGAAGAACGGCACCTGGGTCGTGCTGGTCGCTTCCGGCTACAATAACGCCGATGGTCTGGGACACCTGTATGTACTCAATGCCCAAACCGGCGGCGTCGGGATTATCAGCAACGTGAATACCGGCGTCGGCAGCGCAGGGTCCCCCAGCGGTTTGTCGCGAATTTCCGCATGGGTCAATAATCCGATGGTCGATAATACGGCGCAGCGGGTGTATGCCGGCGATTTGCTAGGCAACGTATGGCGCTTTGATGTCAATGGCCCTACCGGTAGCGGCGCCTCTCCTTCCGCTCCTCAGTTATTGGCGACACTAAAAGATGGTAGCGGCATCATTCAGCCGATCACCGCCAAACCTGAACTTGGCACGGTGAAAGGGAATGCGGTCGTGTTCGTCGGCACCGGGCGCTATTTGGGCGTCACCGACCTGTCCAATACCAGTCAACAGTCGTTCTACGCCATCAAGGATACTTTGGGAACGGCCACGTACACCAATCCGCGCTCGTACGGCGGTTTTATTCAGCAAACCGAGGTCGATGGCACTTGCCCGAGCACCGCGCCGGCCAGCGTTTGCGGGACCGGAACCCTGGTGCGCACCAGCTCCGCGAACGCGGTCAGTTTTGCCATCAACAACGGCTGGTTTATCGATTTCCCCGATAGCGGCGAGCGCGACAATACAGACCCGATCCTGGTTTTGGGTACCCTGGCCTTCAATACCAACATACCGAATGTCACTGCCTGCACCGCTGGCGGATACAGTTATCAATATTTCCTCGATTACTCGTCAGGGGCGCCGCTTGCCACCTCCGGTACGGTGGTGGCGGTCAGTCTGGGGAATTCGTTAGCCACGAGTCCATCGGTGGTGCAATTGTCGAACGGATTGCTAGTGGCCATAACGACGCTTTCAAAAGGCACCGAGAAGACGACGGGTCTGCTTGTCAACTCATCCACCACCACTACCAGGCGGGTAGGATGGCATGAACTGAGCAACTAAGGATCCACTCCACAGCGCGCTATTGGGAAACTGCTGGGCTAACACGCACCAGCAGGTCGGTGCTGCAAATTGCCGAACGCGGGCCGGCCCGAATGGCGGATGGCGCGATGCGACCCGTCAATGTTCCGATCGAGAAGTTCTTACGACACCCTTGGCTTGGAGGGCGTCGATGACCAGGAGCCGCGGGATCAATAGCTAGCCCTGTGTTCGCTGCCGCTATCGGCTGTGTTGGTTGAACAATTACAAGCCATGGCATAATCAAAAAACGGAAGCAAAACAGGTCCAAGTGTCCGCCTGGTCAGGCGGGAGGAAGCGGAAAACGGACGCGGGCCTCACATTCATGTGCCCGGCTGGCACGTCCGCTAATCCCTATTGCCAATTTTAGAAATATTGTTCGAGTTGTACTTGCCTCTTGAGTAATCAATCATCCCGCATGTTGTTTTTATTGCTGACCGTGATGGCCCATATTGGCGTCGGCTTTATGCTAGGCATTGTGTTTGGCGGCAGGCAGTATGCCACGTCAATTGCTCAGGCGGCGCCGACCGGCATTTTGATGGTGAGCTTGGGCAAATTGAATAGTCCCGACATTCACCATCCGGTTTTGCCGACGTCTGCGACCGTTTCCGGATATGGAAAGCCAAAGGAGGATCTGGGGTTTCATCCGGCCATGCCGGCGCCTAGCCAATCACTTCATGCTGAAACAGAATCGATTCTACCGATCTCGATGCAGTCAGAGCCTCATTATTTTCATTCGAATGAACTGACGGAAAAGCCGTATATGTTGCAAGATGCCCTGTCCGACAAGATTCTTGCTTTACCTGACGTTTCACCGCTGCCGACGGTATTGCGTCTATCCATAAACGAAAACGGAGACGTCGATCGGATCGTGATAGAGCACACAAATCTTTCAGAACAAGCGGAGCGTTTTTTTAAGGACGAACTAGCAAACACCAAGTTCCAGCCCGGAAAAATCGGGCATATTCCAGTCAACAGCGAATTAATAATTGAAGTGACATTACGGTGAATATTGAGAAAAAATCACTGGATGCGACGTCCCACTGCGCCAAGAGAGTCGTCCCATTCTGAGTGCGGCCCTGCGCTGTGTACTCACATCGGGCAATCACGTCAAAGATAAAACACAAGCGACCCCGGCAATTTGACCGAGACGGCGGCAGCGCGGCTGGGCCGCTTACGCACTTGCGCGGCAGCTACTTGTTACAAAATTGAATGGTGCGGGCACGGCAGGAGGGTTATATTGAAGAGACTCTCATTGCCATCAAACGCCATGTTCAATACGGATTCCACGAAAACGCCCGCGGCCGCCAGCGAAGCTGCCAAGGAGGATGCCGGTACCGACCCTGCCAAGCCTGCCGGGCCTGCAGCGCCCAAGGCGCGAACTCCGGATCGGCGCAGCACCGACCCCGCGCCGCGCTATCTGAAGGAAAACGACACGGCGTTGGGTCTTGCCTGGCGCGTCGTACTGGCGCGCTTGCGGGCCATGCGCGACAAGGCCGGGCGCGATTTCATGCGCCGCACCTTGCGTATCGGCATTTCGGCACGCATTTTCCATCCCGAGGCGGGCTCGACCGGGCTGCGCAGCAAGAAGCTGCAGTACTTGGAAGAGTCGATCGCGCAGTGGGTCATGTCGCGCGATGTCCTGGTGTTCATGATTCCGACGGTCAACACCGGCGGCCTGCTCCATCCCAGCAACATCACGCTGCGCCATTACGCACGCCACCTCGACGGCTTGGTGTTGCAAGGCGGCGCCGATGTCGCGCCCCTCACCTATTCCGAGACGGCCGTGCGGCCGGAGTGGAGCGGCGATCGGGCCCGCGATGTCTACGAGCTCGAGTTGCTGCACGAATTTGTCGAAGCGGGCAAGCCCGTTCTCGGCATCTGCCGCGGCTGTCAACTGATCAACGTGGCGTTTGGTGGCACTCTTTATCAGGATATCGCCTCCGATGTCCCCGACGCCATCGAGCACGTCAGCCCGCGCTACGACAAGCAACGCCACTCGATCAGCTTTCCCAAGGGATCCTCGCTGGCGCCGCTATTTGGCAAGCAGGAGGAGGGCAGGACGCTGGTCAACTCGATCCACCATCAAGCGGTGAAGGATCTGGGAGCCGACATCACGGTGGAGGCCGTCTCGCAGCCGGACAATATGGTCGAAGCGATCCGCTATCAGCGCGCGCGCTTTGTGATGGGTTTGCAGTGGCATCCGGAATTTCACTCTGCCGGCGGGACCGATCTGCTTGACTGCACGCCGATTCTCGACACTTTCTTGCGCGCCGCGCGCGAAACGCGGTTTTGAGGGCAAGTTCCGGCCTAGCCCGTGCTTTGCCGCCACGCCCGGCGCCAAGCGCCACTATCGATCTGGAGCATGAATGAAGCGACTTAAGCGCGTGATTTGCAATGCTTTTCTCGGAAAAAAAAGAAAGACCAAATTTAACGCCGAGAATATCAAGAAAATTTTGATTTTAAGAAATGATAAGGTGGGCGATATGATCGTATCGACGCCGCTGTTAAGGGAGCTCAAGAACAGTTATCCTGAAATGAGGATCGACGTCGCGGCTAGCAGCATCAATGCGGACGTGGTCAAGGAGTGCCCGCATGTTGGAAAAATCATCATCTGGGACAAAAAGAGCACGCTAAACGTCATCAGGGCGATTTGGGCGATCAGGCGCGAGCAGTACGATGTCATATTTAGCACGTCGAACATTTTTTCATTTCCGTACCTGATGAGAATAAAGTTGCTGCAGGCAAAATACCTGATCGGCTTTAATATTGAAAAATATGGAACCAACACCAAGCATCTTGGCATGTACGACTACACGGTGGACTGCGTCAGGGACCGGCATATCCTCGAGAATTATTTCTCCGCCTTCGCTCATTTCAAGCTAAAGGCAATAGATTATCGCTATGAACTGTTTGGCGTTGAAGCTCAGGCGGCAAAATCAAAGGCGTTTTTCATGAAACTGAAAAAGACCTACAAGGGCTTCGTGTGCTTTAACTATCAGGGCAGCAGTGTTGCCAGAACCATCGGCAAGGAAGACGCGCGCCGCTTATGCGCGGAAATAGCAGATAAATATGATGATTACGCGCTCATTGTCATCTATCCTCCCGGCGCCAGCGCGCAGGCGGCGGCCGTGGTGAAGGCTATCGACCGAAAAAATGTGCTGCTGGCGTTCGGGACGGACAATATACTAGAGCTCGCATCCCTGATCAAGGAATGCGACGTCGTCATCTCACCGGACACGGCCGTGATTCATGTGGCGTCCGTCTACAACAAGAAAATACTGGGCTTTTACATCAATACCGATAACTATAAATGGTTTTATCCCAGGTGCGATCATTTCAAGATCATGCTGTCGAAAAAAGAACAGCTAAGGGATATCGACACGGAAGCGACGCTCAAAGCATTCGATGAATTGATGGCGGCTTGAAGCGGCCGAAGCGGCGCGTCTAGAAAATCATCGGTTCGCCCCGAAAGCTGCGGATGGCGGCGTCGACCATGCCTTCGGCGCTGCCTTGGCGCTCGTATTGCGTGCGCAAATACTGCGCGTCGCTCCATTGTTTGGCCACTTGCGCCAGATGCCTTAGTGCGGCGCCGCTGCCCAAGGCCTCGCCGTGCACTTCCATTTGGTCCAAGGTGCAAACTATGTCATCGCGCAGCGCCATGGTCTCGTAGGTCTTCGGGTGCGTGATCGCTCCGTCGAGGCCGAAGCGGCATGCCTGAAAACGGTTGTAGTTATAGACCAGGTAATCATCCTCGACGGGCGCCGCCTCGCGCCGCTCGAGCAGGTGGCGGCACAGGGCTTGCAAATACGCCGCCAAGGCCGCCGCCCGTTCCACCGTCAAGGGCGTATCGCACACGCGCAGTTCAATGGTGCCAAATTCCGGTTTGGGCCGGATATCCCAATAAAAGTCCTTCATGCTCTTGATGATGCCGGTCTTTTCCATTTTGGCGAAATAGACATTGGCAAATTCATCCCAGCGCAGCGTGAACGGGGCCCGTCCGCTCATGGGAAAGGCGAACACGGAATTGAGTCGGGCCGAGTCGAACAAGGTGTCGCGCCCCTGCACGTAGGGCGACGAGGCCGACAGGGCGATAAAATGGGGAATATAGCGGTTCAAGGAATGCAGCAAAAACATGGCATCGTCGCCCGAGGCGCAGCCGATATGGACGTGCTGGCCGAAGATGGTAAATTGCTTGGCCAAATAGCCGTACAGGGCCGAGATTTCCTGAAAACGGGGCTTGTCGAAAATTTTCTGGGCCGCCCACTGCTGGAAGGGATGCGTGCCGCCGCCGCAAATGCCGATGTTGAGCTTGTCTCCGGCGCGCACCAGCGTGTCGCGGATCTCCTGCAATTGTGTAAGCAAGGCTTCGTACCCGGTCTGCACATCGGAATTAATTTCAATCATGCTCTCGGTGATTTCGGGCGTGACATTGCCGGGGAAGGTATTTTTTCCCAACAGATGCAGCAAGTCGGGGCTGGCGGCCGTGAGATCAAAGTCCGACAGGTTCACGAGCTGCAGCTCGAGTTCGACGCCGAAGGTGAGCGCGTCCGACTGGCTAAACGGTTCAAGTGGCATGACTATGGCTCCTCTGCGTGGGGGGTTTCCTTGGCCCAGACCAGGGCGCGCTGGGTAATGATGGGCCCGAGCAGGTCCAGCATCATGGTCACGCCGGCCAAGGCGCTCAATTCGCCGCCCAGATTCAAGCCGCGCTCGTGCGCGTGTTCCAGCAGCAAAATCACAAACACGGACACCGGCGTCAACGCCATGCCGGTGAGGACGCCTTTGCGCCAGGAGAGGCCGCTGACATGGGAAAAACCGGCCACGCCCACGATTTTTGTAACAAACCGGCCACCGATCACGGCCAGCGCCAAGCCGGCGCCGGCCATGACCTTCGGCCATTCCAAGGTCGAGGCGGCAAACACGAACAGCAGCACCGTCAACAATTCGCCGAGGGCGCCGAAATTGCGCTGCGCCTGGCTGAACGCGATCCGTCGATGGCGCGCCACTAAGCCGAATGCAAGCGTCGCTAACAGAGGCGACAGGCGCGTCGTATAGGTGAGCGCGACGAGCACGATGACGGCTAAGGCGAAGGCGACCGTGGCGTCTTGCGCCATATTGCCCAGTTGGCGCAAGAGGGCCGGCACGACGACGCCAAAGAGCGCGCCCACCGCGCTCGAGACCAAGAGCACGATGAAGCTGCTCAAGGTGGCGTCGAGGGGATCGCCCGAGCTGTGGAAAACCCAGAAGCCAACAATGGCGTTAAACGTAAACACGGACAGCACGCAATTGAAGGCCGTCAGGTGCAAGATGCGCTCCGTCACTTGCCCTGAGCTGCGCTCCTCGTTGATGACGCGCAAGATGGTGGCCGGCGAGGTCGACATCGCCAGCGACGCGAGTAGCAAGGCGTTGATGGCTGTCACGCCGAACTCCGTGGCAATCAGGTAGACCGCGGCAAAGGTGCCGATCGTCTCGACCAAGCCGGCCACGGCCAGCCACGGATTACTGGCCAGCCAGCGCAAGTTGATGCGGTAACCCATTTCGAACAGGATCAGACCGAAGGAAACGTCAACTAGCACCAGCACCGGTCCCCCGTCGGCGTGTGGCAGCACTCCGAGCTGGGTCTGAGCGAGCAAAAAGCCGACCAGGCCATAAAAACTAATCTTGGGCAAGCCGGTCCAGCGTTGGCCAAATTCGCCGCTGATCCAGGCCAAGGTAATAGCGAATGGCCAGGATAAATCGGACGCCATCGAGAATAAACTTTGCATGCACGGTCCTGGTTAACATAAATGGCCGACCTCGGGCAGAGGGCGCCCCTTGCGGGCGCGCACTGCGCAGCTGGTGCGGCAACTGCGTGCCAGATTCTACCCGACGTCAGGGCGCGCACGGGACGCCGCACCGAATAAGCATTCATTTGCCGCCGCCCTGTCAGCGGCGCGCCTATTCGATGGGGGCCGCGATTCCGAGCTTATTTGCTGAGCAGGCGCATGCCGCGCTCGAGTCCGTCCACCGATAGAGCGAACATGCGGTTGTTCATCAACTGCTTGACGACGGCGATCGACTGGCGGTATTGCCAGACGCCTTCGGGCTCCGGATTGAGCCAGATGAACTTGGGGAAGGCGTTGGTGAAGCGCGCCAGCCAGGCCGCGCCCGCCTCCGCGTTGTTGTATTCGACGGAGCCGCCGGGGCGTAAGATTTCATACGGGCTCATGGTGGCATCGCCAACGAAGATGAGTTTGGTGTCGGGCGGGTACTTGCGCAAGATGTCCGAGCTCTGGTGGCGCTCGGCGTTGCGGCGCCGGTTGTTTTTCCACACATAATCGTAGACGCAGTTATGGAAATAAAAAAATTCCATATGCTTAAATTCGGTCTTCGCCGCCGCGAACAATTCTTCGGTGCGCGAGATATGCTCATCCATGGTGCCGCCGACGTCGAGCAGCATCAAGACCTTGATCTTGTTTTTGCGCGCGGGCTGCATTTTGATGTCCAGGTAACCGGCATTGCTGGCCGTGGCGCGGATGGTCGCGTCCAGAGCCAGCTCGTCTTCCGCGCCTTCGCGCGCGAACTTGCGCAAGCGGCGCAGCGCCATCTTGATGTTGCGCGTGCCCAGTTCGCGTTCGGCGTCGTAATCCTTGTAGGCCCGCGCTTCCCAAACTTTGACCGCGCTTTTGTTGCCGCCGGCGCCGCCGATGCGGATGCCTTCCGGGTTGGTGCCGCCATTGCCGAAGGGCGAGGTGCCGCCGGAACCAATCCACTTGCTGCCGCCTTCGTGGCGCTCTTTCTGCTCCTTGAGCAGCTCGTTTAGACGGTCCATCAATTTGTCGTAGCCAAATTTTTTCAGCTGCGCCTTTTGTTCCATGGTCAGCTCGCGCTCCATGCGCTTGAGCAGCCAGTCGAGCGGGATCCCCGTATCGCTGTGGAATGCGGCATGGATGCCATCGAAATACAGGGCGAAGGCGCGGTCGAACTTATCATAGTTGGCCTCGTCCTTGACCAAGGTCAGGCGCGACAGGTAATAAAAATCATCCATCGACGTGTCGATGACGTGGTGCTGCAGAGCTTCTAGCAGGCTCAGAAATTCCTTGACCGAGACCGGGATCTTGGCGTTCCTGAGCGTGAAGAAAAAATCGATCAGCATGGCAAAATCCATTTAGCTGGTGCCAAGGATGCAAAAGCGTGCGGCGGGCGCGCTGCCAGGTGTTGGTCCCGCACGTCAGCGCGCCCCAGTAGCGCGACGTGGCGCGGCGCTGCGCTGCGCCGTGATTCGAGGGCTGGGGTCAGCATGGCGCCGGGGCGCGACCATTATCGGCTGCTCCGTGACATGAAGATCAGGCGCTCGAACAGGTGCACATCCTGCTCGTTTTTCAGCAAGGCGCCATGCAGCGGCGGCACGATGGCCTTGGCATCTTTGCTGCGCAGCGCCTCGGGCGGAATGTCTTCGGCCAGCAACAGCTTGAGCCAATCTAAAAATTCCGAGGTCGACGGCTTCTTTTTCAGTCCGTCCACGTCGCGCATTTCGTAGAAAGTTGACAGCGCCTGTGCCAACAAGTCCTTTTTCAGGTTTGGAGAGTGCACGTTGACAATCTGCTGCATCGTGTCCTTGTCTGGAAACTTGATGTAATGGAAAAAACAGCGGCGCAGGAAGGCGTCCGGCAATTCTTTCTCATTATTGGAAGTGATGATGACCAGCGGCCGATGCCTAGCGACAACCATCTCGCGCGTCTCATACACATAAAACTCCATCCGATCCAGCTCGCGTAGCAAATCGTTGGGAAATTCGATATCGGCCTTGTCGACTTCGTCAATGAGCAGCACCACCGGTTCGGGCGCCGTGAAAGCCTGCCACAAGACGCCCTGGACGATGTAATTGTGAATGTCGCGCACGCGCTCGTCGCCCAATTGCGAATCGCGCAGGCGCGACACGGCGTCGTATTCGTACAAGCCCTGCTGCGCCTTGGTGGTCGATTTGATATGCCACTGCATCAGCGGCATGTTGAGCGCCGCCGCCACTTCCTCGGCCAGCATGGTCTTGCCGGTGCCCGGCTCGCCTTTGATCAGGAGCGGGCGCTGCAGCGTGAGCGCCGCATTCACCGCCAGTTTCAGGTCGGCAGTGGCGACATAATTGTCGGATCCCTGGAAGCGGCGGTTTTGGCCAAGATGTGCTTGCATACGCGTATCGATCAAAGAAGTGAAATGATTTCCAGTATATGCTAGATCGGGTCAGCCCTGCCGCGTCGCACCGCGCGGCCGAAGCTTCCCGGCAGGCATTTTTCAAAGTGGACGTACGCAAACATCTTGGGTTAGAATCGGCAAGAGAATAGTGCAAAATCACTATGTTTTTTGCCGATTCCGCCTCCGATCACCTCTGATTAACTTGCCATCATGACAAAAATCTTTGCACTTCTCGTGCTCGCCGGTATCGTTCAAGTCGCGCCAGCGGCGGCCATCGTTGGAAACGCCAAGGCCGCCCGCGCCAAGGTGGAAATGTGTATCGGCTGCCACGGCATTCCGGGCTACAAAGCTTCTTTCCCGGAAGTCTTTCAAGTGCCGATGATCGGTGGCCAATCGGCCAAATATATTGTCAATGCGTTGAAAGCCTACCAAAAAGGGGACCGCAAGCAGCCCACCATGAAAGGCATTGCAACTAGCTTGTCGGAGCAAGACATGGCGGACGTCGCAGCTTACTATTCGCAGCAAACAGCGCAGAAGTGAAGGCTCGCATAATGAAAATAATTCTCGCCACCCTCTGTTACCTCGTCTCCGTCAGCGCCGCCGCCAGTGGCAATGTCGAGACCGGCAAAGCGCTGACTGAAAAATTCGGCTGCGCTGTCTGTCACGGCAAGGACTTCAATTCGCCAATTGACCCTTCCTTTCCAAAACTGGCGGGACAGCACAAGGATTACCTGGAACATGCGCTGACCGCTTATAAACGGGGCGACGGCGGCAATGGCCGCAACAATCCTATCATGGCGCTACAGGTCAAGCCTTTAAGCAACCAGGACATCTTGGATCTGGCCGCGTACCTGCATAGTCTGAAAACAACGTTGGTGGCACACCGATAACGACGGCGCGCCGACACGGCGCAAGCTGAAACGAGGCCCGATCCGGGCTGTCCCTCCATTTGCCGCAGCCGCTTAGCGCTTGCGCACGCATTCGACGTAGGCAGCGCCATCCGGCGGCAGGCCGGCACGCTGCGAATTCCAGATCATCTGGCCCAGGCATTCCATGATGAGGTGGTGGGCCTCGTGCTCGGAATCGAGGCGTTGGGTCAAGCTGCTGCAAGCGGCTCGGATTCCAGAGGGCTGGTCGATCGACACTTGCTCGGCGATGCTCAGGTGCATCGACAAGTGCAGGAAAGGATTGGCTTGGCCGCCTTCGACCGCGTAGTCGCGCGCTAGGGCCGCCTCGACGTCGCTTAGCGTATTCTGGTATTCAGGGTGCTGCACAATCCAGTCGAGTGCAATCGCTTCAAGCGGGCTTAAGATTTCATGGGCGCCGTGTTTGCGGAAGATCTCGCAAAAAAAGCGCCGTACATCGTCAGAGGAGGGAGTAAACATCGTGGGTTCGGTGATGAGAGCAGCGGCCATTGTACCGCGGGTGGAATCGGGCGCGCCGATGGCGCTCTCGATGGGCTCGCGCTTGCCACTCCCAACGCCCCCCGACGGAGCCGCAGGGAGCGCCCACCCAAAACGACGCTGATGGGCGAGTCGCTTGGGCGCCCCATCGCGGCGCCGGCCAAACCCTTGATTTCAATCTTTCACGGGCTCGAGCGCCGGTGCTGCCATCTCGCACGGCACGCTTTCCTGCGCCCGCGGCGCGTGCGGCTGGCGCAGATAACGCGCCGTATGACGGTGCGGCGGGCCATTGCCGTTGACGGGCCACGTTAAGAAGCGCGACAGTTCCTGCAGCGCACGCTGGTACACGTCGCGCTTAAACTCGATGACGACATCGAGCGGAACCCAATATTCATGCCAGCGCCAGGCGTCGAATTCGGGATGGTCGGTCAGGCGCAGGTTGACGTCGATGTCGCGCGCGCACATGCGCAGCAGGAACCAAATCTGCTTTTGGCCCCGGTAATGGCCGCGAATCTCACGCTTGATGAAATGGTCGGGCACTTCATAGCGCAGCCAGTCGCGCGTGCGGCCGACAATCTTGACATGTTCTTGGCGTAATCCGATCTCCTCTTCCAATTCACGAAACATCGCCTGCTCTGGCGTTTCTCCGTATTTAATGCCGCCTTGCGGAAACTGCCATGAGTGCTCGCGCACCCGCTTGCCCCACCACACCTCATTTTGGGCGTTAAGCAGGATGATGCCGACGTTGGGCCGAAACCCTTCACGGTCGAGCATATTGCACCTCAAACTTTCTGCAGCGGAGCGACCCTTTTGCTTTTTTGCCCATAATTCTGTACGTCAGCCGCAGTTTCGGGGTGCGAAAACGCCAGAATGTCACCAATTGAACGCATTTGTACAAAGAATGGTCGCATCAGCCAGCTAATCCTTTAAAATTAGGTAGATTATAACCCTCTCTTTTTAAAAAGAATTCACCGTCATGCGCGCCTCCCGATTTTTTATTTCAACTCTCAAAGAAGCGCCATCCGACGCCGAAATCGTTAGCCATCAATTGATGATGCGCGCCGGCATGATCAAACGCGTCGGCTCGGGCATCTACACGTACATGCCGATGGGCCTGCGCGTGATCCGCAAGGTTGAGGCCATCGTGCGCGACGAAATGGACCAGGCCGGCGCCATCGAGCTGCTGATGCCCCTCGTGCAGCCGGCCGAACTGTGGCAGGAAACGGGCCGCTGGGACAAGATGGGCCCCGAACTGATGCGCGTGAAAGACCGCCACGGCCGCGACTATGCGATCCAGCCGACTTCGGAAGAGGTGATCACCGACGTGGTGCGCACCGAAATTAAGTCGTACCGCCAGCTGCCGCTCAATTTTTACCATATCCAGACCAAATTCCGCGACGAGCGCCGCCCCCGTTTCGGCCTGATGCGCGGCCGTGAGTTCACCATGAAGGACGCCTATTCCTTCGACCGCGACGTGGCCGCCATGCAGGGTTCCTACCGGGTCATGTTTGACGCCTACGTCAGGATCTTTAGCCGCTTCGGCTTGAAGTTCCGCGCCGTGGCAGCCGACAATGGCGCTATCGGCGGCTCCGGCTCGCATGAATTCCACGTCATTGCCAGCACCGGAGAAGATGCGCTGGTGTACTGCCCGAGCTCGGATTACGCGGCCAATATCGACGCGGCGGAGGCGCTCGCGCTGGTCGAGGCGCGCAGCGCTGCGCGCCTCGACCTGACCAAGACGGCAACCCCGGACTGCGTCAAGTGCAATACCGTGGCGAGCTTGCTTGGCTTGACGCTCATGCAGACGGTAAAAAGCATCGCCCTGACGGTCGAAAAAGAAATTGACGGCGCGGTGACCAAGGAAAACTGGATGCTGCTGTTGCGCGGCGACCATGAGCTCAACGAAGTGAAGCTCGGCAAGATCGCCGGCTTGGCCGGCCACCGCTTTGCCACCGAAGCGGAAATCGCCGCCGTCTACGGCACCGTGCCAGGCTATCTCGGGCCGATCGGCGCCATCGAGCCGATCATCGTCGTGGCCGACCGGACCGTCGCCAACATGAGCGACTTTGTGTGTGGCGCAAATAGCGCCGGGTTTCACTTCACCGGCGCCAACTGGGGCCGCGACATGCCGGAGCCGGCCTTGGTGGCCGACCTCCGCAACGTCGTCGAAGGCGATCCTTCGCCCGACGGCAAGGGGGTGCTGGCGATCGAGCGCGGTATTGAAGTTGGGCACGTGTTCCAGCTCGGCAGCACCTACTCGGAAAGCATGAAGGCCACCTTCCTCGATGAAAACGGCAAGCCGGCGCCGTTGCAAATGGGCTGCTACGGTATTGGCGTGACACGCATCCTGGGCGCGGCCATCGAGCAAAATTTCGACGACAAGGGCATCATCTGGCCGACCGCGATCGCACCGTTTGAGCTCGTGCTGTGCCCGATGAGCTATGAACGCAGCGAATTGGTCAAGCAAGCGACCGATCAGCTGTACGCCGACATGCAAGCGGCGGGCATCGACGTCATCGTCGACGACCGCGGCCTGCGCCCGGGTGCCATGTTCGCTGACTGGGAATTGATCGGGGTGCCGCACCGGATCGTGATTGGCGAGCGCGGCCTGAAAGACGGCAATCTGGAGTATCAGGGGCGCCGCGATAGCGAGGCGACCCCGGTTGCGCTGGCCGACATGGTGTCCTTCATTCAAGGCAAAATGAGCCTGTGAATCCGCGAACGGTGACACGGCACGGCGCCGGTGCGGCGCGGCGCCGGTTTGGGGCGCGCGGGGCGCGCTGGTGCTATGGCCTGTTGCTGGCCATCGGCGTGCTCGGCGGCGATGCGCGCGCCGGCAACCAGAAAGAAGAGGCGCTGGCCGACACCATGCGCCTGGCGCTGGCGAACGCAATCATGGATGCCCGGCCGCCGCAGCAGAAATTTGGCAACGAGACGGATCGCATGCGCTACGAAAGCTGGCTCGGCCACATGTCCGAGCAGCTCAAGCGCAAGCTGCCAGACAGCCAGGTGCGCACGGAGTTTCTGGAGGCGGCGTGGTATGAAGCGCGCCGCGCGGGACTCGACCCGGGGCTCGTGCTCGGCTTGATTCAAGTGGAATCGGCCTACCGAAAATATGCCGTGTCCATGGTGGGCGCGCGCGGCTATATGCAAGTGATGCCGTTCTGGACCGGCGTGATCGGCGATAGCGACCGTAGAAAACTGTTTCATATGCAGACCAATCTGCGCTATGGCTGCGCGATTTTGCGCATGTATCTCGATATGGAAAACGGCAACCTGTTCCTCGCGCTGGGTCGCTACAACGGCAGCCGCGGCAAGCCGGAATACCCGAACGCGGTGTTGTCGGCCTGGAAGAGGTGGGAATATAGGGCGCCGTTTTAGGCGCCATCAGGCTGACGTCGGAATTAATGCCTTGGCTAACCCCGTCCATGGCTAACGAAGCAGCTTATCCCGCTTGCCTGGGCGCCGCCTGAGGCAAGCGGAAAGAGCAAGCCTAACCTGCGCGGCGACCGTGCGCATGGCGCTCCAGCGGCCTCAAACGCGGCCATGGCGTTTTTGGCCGTGCGCTCGAGCATGCTATGCATGCTGTGCTCGCGCAATCCACGTGCAAGGCCGCGTCGACCATCGAGGCGCGACACGACGCGTCGCGCTCGCGGCGCAGTTGGACAATGACGATGGCGGCACCGCGCCGATGGCGGGAAAAACACAGGGTGTTGCGTTGTGAGCGCCTGCTGGACGGCACACGGCCCCAGCCGCAGGGCAAAAAAAATACCCCGATCGCGCGGGCGACGGGGTATTTCCGGTCGGCTGCTGCAGCCGGACCGCGATTATTTTAAATGATCGGAGATCAACTTCGTCATTTCGAACATGGACACTTGTGCTTTTCCACCAAACACAGCTTTGAGCTTGTCGTCGGCGTTGATCATGCGGCGGTTGGCCGGATCTTGCAAATCAAGTTTTTTGATGTAGTCCCAAACTTTCTTGGTCACTTCAGTGCGTGGTAACGGCGTGACACCAACGACTGCGGCCAGAACGGCGGACGGGGTCATCGCTTTCATGAATGCAGCGTTGGGCTTGCGCGGAACGGCCGGTGCTGCTGCGGCTGCTTTTTTCACTGTCGGCTTTGCCGCGGCCTTTTCTGGTGCTGCTTTTTTGACCGCCGCGGCAGGTTTTGCTGCTGCTGCTACTGGGGTTTTTTTGGCTGTTGCCATCTTCGAGCCTCCTTAACGAACACATGGGAAATTGCGCAATTGATCGCACGGCTAATATTGGTGGGGTTTTACCAAGGATGCAAGTGTTTTTCGCTATTTTTCATTGAAACCGAAGCTAAATAGCCTCTCACCTGCGCTCAGGTTCGGCCAAAGGCCGATGCAAGGCATTTGGCCTGCCCGTTTTGCCAGTTGTTGCCCGCCGGCGCCAAGCCTTGCAGGGCGGATGTCGGGCTTGTCTTTCGCCTGCTCGGGGCGCCATCGGGCAGCGTCTTAGCGCATGCCGGGCATCATCCCTTTCATGCTGCGCATCATCTTCATCATGCCGCCGCCCTGGAGTTTTTTCATCATGCTCTGCATCTGGTCGAACTGGGCCAGCATGCGGTTGACCTCCTGCACCTGGACCCCGGCACCGGCGGCGATGCGGCGCTTGCGGGTGGCCTTGATGAGTTCCGGCTTGGCGCGCTCCTTGGGCGTCATCGAATCGATGATGCCGACCATGCGCCGCACCTGCTTGTCAGCTTGACCCATGTTGGCGCCGCCGGCCGCTTGCTGAAACTGGGCCGGCAGCTTATCGACCAGGCTCGCAATGCCGCCCATTTTTTTCATCTGGCCCAATTGGGCCTTGAAGTCGGACAAGTCGAACTTGCCGCCGACCTTGATTTTTTGTGCCAGGTCCGCTGCCGCCTTGACATCGACCCCTTTGCGCGCCTCTTCCACCAGCGCCAGGATGTCGCCCATGCCGAGAATGCGGTTGGCCATGCGCGTCGGATCGAACGCCTCCAATCCGTCCAGTTTTTCGGATATGCCGGCGAACTTAATTGGCTTGCCCGTGATGTGGCGCACCGACAGCGCGGCACCGCCGCGCGAGTCGCCATCGAGCTTGGTCAGTACAATGCCGGTCAATGGCAGGGCATCGTTAAACGCCTTGGCACTATTGATCGCGTCTTGGCCCAGCATGGCATCGACCACAAACAGAGTCTCGATCGGGTGCACGGCAGCATGCATCGCGGCGATCTCGTGCATCATCTCCTGGTCGATGCCGAGGCGGCCGGCCGTATCGATGATGAGTACGTCATGATAATGCTTCTTGGCCCAGTCAAGCGCGGCCAGCGCAATCGCCACCGGCTGGTCGCTGCTCTGGCTGGGGAAGAAGTCGGCACCCACTTGCGCCGTGACCGACTGCAGCTGGGCGATGGCGGCCGGACGATAGACGTCGGCCGAGACAGTCAGCACTTTCTTCTTTTTTTCCTCGCGCAGATACTTGGCTAATTTGCCGACGGTGGTGGTCTTGCCCACGCCTTGCAGGCCGGCCATCAGAATGACGGCCGGCGGCTGCATGGCGAAACTGAGTTGATAGGCTTCCGGGCCGAGGTCGGCGCCCATCAGCGCGGCTAACTCGCGTTGCACCACGCTGACCAAGGCCTGGCCCGGGGTGAGGGAGGCGATGACTTCCTCGCCCATCGATTTTTCTTTGACCTTAGCGATAAACTCGCGTACGGCGGGCAGGGCGACGTCCGCTTCGAGCAGCGCCAGGCGTACTTCGCGCAGCATATCGGCGGTGTTCGCCTCGGTCAGGCGTGCTTCGCCGCGCATGGTTTTGACGACCTTGGCGAGGCGTTGGGTAAGATTATCGAGCATGATGAACCTGGAATAGATCTTCGATGGAGCCGGTAGCGGGCGATGGCCACATTTTACCTTATGCCCGGCGCCGCCGGGAGCGTCTCGTCCCGTGGCCATTTGCAGGGGCGGTTAGGGCGCACCTGGGCGCCCCATTTGGCGTCCCGGGCTGCCAGGACGGGTGCGGCCACTGGCCGCTTTTTGGCGGCAAAGCACCGGCCTCGCCAACCGAAACAGGTGGCAAAGGCGCCGCCGGGAAAGCGGGCGTTGGAGCGGGTCGGCTTGGGCTTTCGCCCATGCTCTGTTGCCCTCTTGAAATTAGCTGTTCACAATAGCCAAGCACTTGGTTATTATTTGTCCAAAGCAACCACGCATACGGTGACGCATCGAACCTTGGCTGTGCCGCCATGTTGACTCCAGCCGAACATGCGGTGGCCGCGCTCGAAGAATGAGGATGACCTGCATTGCTGTCCAGGTTTTGCCTGGCGCGAGCCGCGCTTGTCACGGTGGACGGGTTCGGGCCTTCGGCGGGTGAGTTTGACTTCGTTTAATGAGCGCAGGGATGAGCCGCAAATAAAAGTGATGCCCAACCTTGAACTGGCATGGCGCGCGCGCCGGAGCGCGTGATTGCCCGCAACAGCAGATCCAACCTATGGTGTAAACTCACGACATGCAGACTTATTTATTTATCGCGGCCGCTTTATCCTACGCCGTTTGTGCCGTCCTTCCCTCGCACCAGGGCAGGCTTATTTCCATCGCCACCGCTCTGGCCTGGCTGTTACAAGGCGCCACCTTGTGGTTCGATGTCGTGGCGCCCGATACCTTGCGCATTGGCTTTGCAGCCATGCTGTCGGCAGCTCTATGGGTATCGGTGGGCGTTTACTGGTTTGAGAACCGCAACTTCGACTTGGACGGCTTGCGTCGCCTCGTCATGCCAGTGGCGGCGCTGGCCGTCATCCTCGCTTGGTTGTTTCCCGGCAGCTTGATCCCGCTGGAAGGCAAATCGGTGATGTTCGGTTGGCATATCGTGATCGCCATCCTGGCCTGGAGCACCTTGACCATCGCCGCCTTCCACGCCGTGCTGATGGCGCTGCAAGAGTCGCGCCTGCACAAGCGCAGCGAGCGCAGGGGGTTGCTGGGCGCCGCCTTGGACCAGTTGCCGGCCCTATTGACGATGGAAAAACTGCTGTTTCGCCTGATTGGCTTCGGTTTCATGTTGCTCACCTTGACCGTGCTGTCAGGCATCGTTTTCTCCGAGCAGTTGTTTGGGCAAGCTCTGCGTTGGGATCATAAGTCGGTGTTTACGCTCATGTCGTGGGTCCTGTTTGGCGCACTGCTGGCGGGCCGGCATTGGCGCGGCTGGCGCGGCAAGACGGCGTTGAGCTTCACCCTGGCCGGCTTTGCGACCCTGTTGCTAGCGTACGTCGGCAGCCGCTTTGTACTGGAAGTGGTGTTGCACAGGGGGCTGGTGTGAGCCGCATCTTGTTCTGGCTGGCGCTGGCCTGTCTGGTGCTGTTTGCTGTGCGCAGCAAATGGCGGGGCGTGGCGCAGCCGAGAACGCCGGCCGCCCCGCCGCGCCGGGCCGAGCTGCCCGAGGGCGAGGTGATGTTGTGCTGCGCCCATTGCGGCATCTATTATCCGGCGTCGGAAACGATCAAGGCCAAGGGCCGCGATTATTGCAGTCCGGGCCACGCCGGATTGCCGGCGCCTTAAGTCGTGTTGACCCGGCTGCAGTGGCTGGCGGCAGATTCGCGCGCGACTTTTTGGCGCTCGCTGCAAACGTTAAATGTGACCCGGGTCGTCATTGCCGCCGTGCTGTTGCTGTACCTTAGCTTTGACAACGTGGGCTGGCGCGGCTCCGGCCAGTTCGTGCACGGTCAATTGTGCATCATTTACCTGTTGCTGGCGGTCGGGTTTGTTCTGCTGACGCTCAGCATGCGGCGCCGCTTCCTGCTGCAGCTGATGGCGCAAATCGCGGTCGATCTTGTCGTCATTTCGCTGCTGTACCTGGCCGCCGGCGGGGTGCGTAGCGGCTTGGCCATCTTGTACCTGTTTCCGCTAGCGGGCGTCGCCATCCTGACGCCGCTGCTGTTATCCCTGTTTTGCACCGCGCTTGTGACCTTGTTCCTCTTGGCCGAGGGCACTTACCAGATTTTGGTGAACCAGGGCGAAAGAACGGTCATGCAGAGCGGCCTGTACGGCGCCGCCCTCTTTGCCGTGGTGCTGGTGGTGAGCCGCATGGCCTCCAAGCTGATCTGCCAAGAGGAGCTGGCAGATCAGCGCGGCATCGCGTTGTCCGTGCAGCAGGCCATCAACCGCCTCGTCATCGCCGACATGGGCGACGGCATCCTCGTAGTCGGACCGGAAGGCCGGATATTTATCGCCAATCCGGCCGCGCGCCAGATGCTGGGGCTGGCACGGCTCGAGGGCGAATTGAAGTTGTCCGACGTGCCCGTCTTGGCGCCGATCGCGAAGGCCCATGCCGATTGGCTCGATCATCCCGCCCACAGCGCCGTATTTGTCATGCTCAAGCCGTATATCGGTGTCGCGGTACAAGGGGCGGCGGCGCCCTGGCGCGCGCGGCGCGACCTCGCAGCCCATCTCAAGCTGCGTTTTGCCATCGTCGACACCGCCGGCCTCGCCACTGAGCGCAGCGTCATCTTCTTGCAAGATGTGACGGCCATCGAAAATCAGGCGCAGCAACTAAAGCTCGCCTCGATGGGGCGCCTGACCGCCAGTATCGCTCACGAAGTGCGCAATCCGCTGTCGGCCATCAGCCATGCCACGGCCCTGCTGGCCGATGATCTGGAGAGCCCGCTGCATGTGCGCTTGCTAAAGATCGTGGGCGACAATGTGGGGCGAGTCAACCGCATGGTGGAAGACATCTTGCAGCTGTCGCGCAAGGTCCAGGTGCACAAGGAGCCCTTGGCGCTGGGCCCGTTGCTAGCCGAGCTCAAGGCCGAGTTCCAAGATACCCACGCGCTCGCCGATGGGGTCGTCCGGCTGCGAATGGCCGAGGCGGCTGCCGTGTATTTCGACGCCCTGCACCTGCGCGAGGTCGTCCTTAACTTGCTCAACAATGCGGTGCGCTATGCCAGCCGCGAGCCCGCTAGCATGCGCCTAGATGTCGTCACCAACGGCGGCCACATGGAGTTGCACGTGCAAGACGACGGTCCCAGCATTTCAGCGGAAGTGCGGGCCCATTTGTTCGAGCCGTTTTACACGACGTCTAGCAAGGGCACCGGCCTCGGCCTTTATCTGGCGCGCGAGCTATGCTTAAATAACGGCGCGCTGCTAGATTACGAATATCGCTTCGACGCGCCGGCGGAAGGCGAGGCCAAAGAGGCGGCCAGTGGCAGGTTCGTGATCATGTTCGCGGCCGCCGGCGCCCGGCCCGCCCATTTGACTCCAGTAAGAAAGACTGCACCATGACTGCCCCTCGAATCCTCGTCGTCGATGACGAAGCCGATCTGCGCGAACTGCTGGAAATCACGCTGCTCAAGATGGGGCTCGACGTCGATAGCGCCGCCACCTTGAAAGAAGCGCGCGCTTTTCTGGCGCACAGCGACTATGCCTTGGTGCTCACCGACATGCGCCTGCCTGACGGCCTGGGTCTGGAACTGGTACGCGAGGTCGTGGCAGCTTGCAAGGGCACGCCGATCGCGGTCGTCACGGCCTTTGGCAGCGCCGACAACGCAGTCGTCGCGCTCAAGGCGGGCGCTTTCGACTATGTCTCCAAGCCAGTCGTTCTCGACCAGCTGCGCCTGCTGGTGCAATCGGCGCTGCACTTGAACCCGCCACAACTGAGGCAAACGCCCGGCGCCACGGCCCCGGTCACGCGCCTGAAGGGCGACTCGGCCGTGATGCAGGCGCTGCGCGCCCAAATCGCCCGCCTCGCGCGCTCGATGGCGCCGGTTGCCATCACGGGCGAATCGGGCAGCGGCAAGGAGCTGGCGGCGCGCGAAATCCACGTCCTCAGCTCGCGCGCGCAGCAGCCGTTCATTGCCGTCAACTGCGGCGCGATTCCCGAAGCGCTGATGGAAGCGGAATTTTTTGGCTACCGCAAGGGCGCGTTCACGGGCGCGACCGACGAGCGCGACGGTTTTTTTCAGGCGGCCAATGGCGGCACCTTGATGCTAGATGAGGTGGCCGATTTGCCGCTGGCGATGCAAGTCAAGCTGCTGCGCGCGATTCAAGAACGGCGCGTACGCAAGATCGGCGCCACCTCCGAGGAGGCGGTTGACGTGCGCATCATCAGCGCGACCCACCAGAATCTGGCTGACTGCGTCGAGACGGGGAAATTCCGGCAAGACTTGTTTTACCGCCTGAACGTGATCGAACTAGGTTTGCCGCCCCTGCGCGATCGGCTCGACGACTTGCCCTTATTGACCGCGTCCATCCTGGATCGGCTCAGCAGCGACCAGCACCGGGCGCTCCTGGGGCCCCAAGTGCTTGAGACCTTGCGCTCGTATGCGTTCCCGGGCAATGTGCGCGAGCTGGAAAATATTCTCGAGCGCGCGTTGGCGTTTGCCGACAACGGCGTGATTGAAGTGGCCGCCTTGGCCTTGAAAGGCGCGCGCCTGGCCAAACCGCCGTCGGCGCCGCCAGCTGCGCCCGCGGTGGCGGCGACTCCTGTGACGGCGCNNGCGCCGTCACAGGAGTCGCCGCGCCGCCGGGGGCCGGCGCCAACTTGCCACACTGCCTGCCCGATTACCTAAACCAGGTCGAGCGCGAGATCATCTTGCGCGCGCTGGCGCAAACGGAATACAGCTGGAGCGAAACCGCGCAACTGCTGGGTATCAGCGTGCGCCAGTTAGGCTACCAGATGCAAAGGCTGGCGATCCCGCTGCAGGAGAGTTGATGCGTGATTTTTTTTTGGCGGCCGATGGCTGGTGCCGCGGCGCGACGCGCTACGACTCGCCGTATTTCGGCGCCCGCGCGCACGGCATCGCCATCGATCTGTTGGTGATTCACAATATTAGCCTCCCGGCCGGCCGCTTCGGCGGCCCGCACGTGGCGGACCTGTTCTCTGGCCGTCTGGACTATGCGGCCGATCCTTCGTTTGCCATCTTGCGCGGCTTGACCGTCTCCGCCCACTTTTTTATCCGCCGCTGCGGCCGCGTCATGCAGTTCGTCTCGGGCAACGAGTGCGCCTGGCATGCCGGGGCGTCGGCCTTCGACGGACGTTTGCAATGCAACCAGTTTTCCATCGGTATTGAAATGGAAGGCTGCGATTTCGCCCCATTTACGCCAGCGCAATATGCCTCCCTAACTGAGTTGACGCTGGCCTTGCGGCGCCGTTACCCGCTGGCCGCGGTGCGCGGCCACGAGCATATTGCGCCGGGTCGCAAGACGGATCCGGGGCCTTTTTTTGACTGGGCTCGGTACCAGGCGGACCTGGAAGGCAACAGCGCGAGTGCGCTGCCCGTGCCCCCTCAAAAACCGTTGCAATTTCCCTCCAAGAGTTGAAAATTCAATAGAAAATTGATGGTTCACCCGTAAAAATTTACCCGCGCGGACGCTTGAAAACTATTGCGCCCGCCTCATATGATCACTACAATTAGTCATTATTTAAATATTTTTACTAAATGTAGTCTTGTTTTCGGCCTTTCCTCGCATCTATCAATTCCGCCTTGCGGCGTCTAAACGTATTTACGGCGTTGCTGGCGAAGTCGTATGAAATCGACGGGCCGGGGTCTTACACGTGGCGAACTCTTGTTTTAGCGGGAGTTTCATTTCAAAACAAATAGCGGCAGTGCCATTGACTGGGAGTCTCAATGCAATCATCACTCGACAGTTCCATCAACCCAACGCCAGCCACGAGCGGCTTTGCCAATGTGGCCTTGGGCGACTACCGCATCTTGCGCCGCAATGGCGCCGTGGTGCCATTCGAGCCGGCGAAAATCGCGATCGCCGTAACCAAGGCCTATCTGGCGGTCAATGGTAGTCAAGGGGCGGCCTCCACCCGCGTGCGCGAAATGGTCGAGCACTTGACCAACGCCGTGGTGGCAGCGTTGCTGCGGCGCCAGCCGAGCGGGGGCACCTTCCATATCGAGGAAGTCCAGGACCAGGTTGAATTGTGCTTGATGCGCTCGGGCGAACACGATGTGGCGCGTGCCTACGTGCTGTACCGCGCCAAGCACATGGAAGAGAGGCGCCTGCAAATGGAAGCGCAAGGCGCCTTCGCCGGCATCGCCGCGCCATTGCACGTCACCGATGATGGCGTCTTGCGCCTATTTGACATGGCACAGGCGCAAGAGCTGATCGACGCCGCTTGCATCGGCCTTGAAAAGCACGTCGATGCCGATGCCATCCTGGCCGAGACGGCCAAGAACCTGTACGACGGCATGCCGCTAGAAGAGCTGCACAAATCGGCCATCCTGGCCGCTCGCGCCTTGATGGAAAAGGATCCCGCATACAGTCAGGTGACAGCTCGCATTTTGCTGCATACGATCCGCAAGGAAGTATTCGGCCTCGAAGTGTCGCAGGCTGCGGCCGCCGCCAAATACGTCGAGTATTTCCCGCAATACATCCTCAAAGGGATCGGCGCCCAGTTGCTCGATCCGAAGCTGGCCGAGTTCGACCTGGCCCGACTGAGCAAGGTCATTGTTGCCAACCGCGACTTGCAATTTGGCTACATCGGCCTGCAAACCTTGTACGATCGATATTTCCTCCACATAAACGAAGTGCGCATCGAGATGCCGCAAGCGTTTTTCATGCGGGTCGCGATGGGCCTGTCGCTCAACGAGAAGGACCGCGACGCGCGCGCCATCGAATTCTACGGCTTGCTGTCCGCGTTCGATTTCATGAGCGCGACGCCGACCCTGTTCAACTCGGGCACGCGGCGCGCGCAGCTTTCCTCGTGCTACCTGACGACGGTCGCCGACGACTTGGAAGGCATCTACGATGCAATCAAGGAAAATGCGCTGCTGGCCAAGTACGCCGGCGGCCTGGGCAACGACTGGAGCGAGGTGCGCGCGCTGGGCGCTCACATCAAAGGCACCAATGGCAAGTCGCAAGGCGTAGTGCCGTTCTTGAAAGTGGTCAACGACACCGCCGTCGCGGTAAACCAAGGTGGCAAGCGCAAGGGCGCCGTCTGCGCCTACCTGGAAACCTGGCACCTCGACATCGAGGAATTCCTCGAGCTTCGCAAGAACACGGGCGACGACCGCCGCCGTACCCACGACATGAATACCGCGCACTGGATTCCGGACCTGTTCATGAAGCGCGTGATGGAAAAAGGCGATTGGACGCTGTTCTCGCCCGATGAAACGCCGCAACTGCACGACCTGGTTGGCAAGGCGTTCGAACAGGCTTATACCGGCTACGAAGCGAAGGCCGCAGCCGGCGAGATCCGTGTGTTCAAGAAGATCGCGGCGCAGGACCTGTGGCGCAAGATGCTCTCTATGCTGTTTGAAACAGGCCATCCGTGGATCACGTTTAAGGATCCTTGCAACATCCGCAGCCCGCAGTCGCACGTGGGTGTCGTGCACAGCTCGAACCTGTGCACTGAAATCACATTGAACACGAACGCGAGTGAAATTGCCGTCTGTAATCTCGGTTCCATCAACCTGGGCTCCCATATGAAGGAAGGGAAAATAGATCATGTCAAGCTGCAAAAGACCATTCGCACTGCCATGCGCATGCTCGACAACGTCATCGACATCAATTACTACGCCGTCGACAAGGCGCGCGTCTCGAACCTCCTTCACCGCCCGGTCGGCTTGGGCATCATGGGCTTCCAGGACTGTTTGCACATGCAACGCGTGCCCTATTCGTCGCTGCGGGCAGTGGAGTTTGCCGATACTTCGATGGAAGCGGTGTGCTACTACGCCTACCTGGCATCGACCGAACTGGCCGAGGAGCGCGGCCGCTACAGCTCGTTTGAAGGCTCGCTGTGGGAGCGCGGCATTCTGCCCCAAGATTCCGTCAAATTGCTGGCCGCAGAGCGCGGTGCCTACCTGGACGTCGATGCGTCGTCGGCCATGGACTGGAACTTGGTGCGCGCGCGCATCGGGCAATTTGGCATGCGCAACTCGAACTGCGTAGCGATCGCCCCCACCGCCACCATTTCCAACATCATCGGCGTGTCCGCTTGCATAGAACCGACCTACCAGAACCTGTATGTGAAGTCGAACCTGTCGGGCGAGTTCACCGAGATCAATTCCTATCTGGTGCGCGATTTGAAGGCGCGCGACCTGTGGGACGAAGTGATGATTTCCGACCTCAAGTATTTCGACGGCAGCCTCGCCAAGATCGAGCGCATTCCGCAAGATGTGCGCGAGCTCTATGCCAGCGCTTTTGAAGTGTCGCCGTCATGGCTGGTGGAAGCGGCAGCGCGCCGTCAGAAGTGGATCGACCAGGCCCAGTCGCTCAACATCTATATGTCCGGCGCCTCCGGCAAAAAGCTCGACGAGACCTACAAGCTGGCATGGATGCGAGGCTTGAAGACCACTTACTACCTGCGCTCCGTCGCCGCCACGCACATGGAAAAATCGACGTCCAGGGTGGGCCCGCTGAACGCCGTGGCAGTCGATGGCGGCATGGCCGCCGATCCGTCAGGCCAGGCTTGCTTTCTGCGCCCTGGCGACGACGGTTTTGCGGAATGCGAAGCTTGCCAATAAGTCGGGCTCGGGTGGCCCGTGTTTAATCAGATATTTGCCGGCAGAGCCGGCCTAAAAAGGAGGTATTCGATGTTGTCTTGGGATGATGAAGTGGCGCCGCCGACTGCGCCGCGCCCGCCGCAGCAACCGGCGCCGGGCGAATTAAGTTTGAGCACGTCTGGCGTAATCCGGGCGGCCGAAGTCGATTCTGGCCAGCGCGCGCAGCGCGTCAACAGCGATGATAAGCGCATCATCAACGGCAAGACGGACGTCAATCAACTGGTCCCGTTCAAATACAAATGGGCCTGGGACAAATACCTGGCCGCCTGCGCCAACCACTGGATGCCGCAAGAGGTAAACATGCAGCGCGACATCGAGCAGTGGAAAAATCCGAACGGACTGAGCGACGACGAACGGCGCCTGGTAAAACGCAATCTGGGTTTTTTCGTGACGGCCGATTCGCTGGCCGCCAACAACATCGTGCTCGGCACCTACCGCCACATCACGGCGCCTGAATGCCGCCAGTACCTGTTGCGCCAAGCGTTTGAAGAGGCGATCCATACCCACGCTTACCAGTACATCGTCGAGTCGCTCGGGCTAGACGAAGGCGAGATTTTCAATGCCTACAATGAAATCAAATCGATCCGCGAGAAAGATGAATTTCTCATTCCGTTCATCAATACGCTGACCGACCCCGGGTTTGTCACCGGCACCGTGGAAAACGACCGGAAGTTGCTGAAGTCGCTGATCGTGTTCGCCTGCTTGATGGAGGGCTTGTTTTTTTACGTCGGCTTCGCCCAGATCCTGGCGCTGGGTCGCCAGAACAAGATGACGGGCGCGGCCGAACAATATCAGTACATTTTGCGCGACGAATCGATGCATTGCAACTTCGGCATCGACTTGATCAACACCATCAAGATGGAAAATCCGCTACTGTGGAGCGCCGAATTCCGTGAAGAGATCAAGGTATTGTTCATGCAAGCGGTAGAGCTGGAATATCGCTACGCAGAAGATACCATGCCGCGCGGCGTGCTCGGTCTGAACGCGCCGATGTTCAAGGGTTATCTGCGCTTCATCGCCAATCGCCGCGCACAGCAAATCGGGATCGAGCCGCTGTTCGCGCGGGAAGAAAATCCATTCCCGTGGATGAGCGAAATGATCGACTTGAAGAAGGAGCGAAACTTCTTCGAAACGCGCGTCACGGAGTATCAAACGGGGGGTGCGCTCAACTGGGAATGAGCTAAATTCGCGTCTCAGTGCAAATTGGCTGCATATCCCGTAAAAAATCACGCGAAAACATGACGCGCCGGTTGCGCATCAACAAGGTTTTCGTGTACTTTATGAGTTAGAAAATGCGAGCGTTTGAAACCGCGTTTTTTTGAATCAAGCGCTGCCGCAAAAGCATCATAAAAATGGGGCAAAAAGATCAGCACAGATATGCACAACAGCACATTTTTTGCTACTACCGCCGTGCCCGGATTTTTTCAGGCATGGCGGTTTTTTATTTAAAAATCGGATGCGATGCGACGCGCGTTTGGCGTTTGCCGATGCGACAAAGTAATTCCGACAGTAACTTGCCGCCAGCTGCGAGATTGGGCCGGGGGCGCCGACGATGGCTGAAGCGCTGCAAACATGAGAAATTGCAGCAGTTCAGCCGGTGCCGAATTCATTAGCGCAAACTTGCGTTTGTGCCGATGAATAATTCGCCTGACCCAATGTGACGGGTCGGACGGGTTTTAATCTTGTAGCGTGATTTTTTCCCATCTCAGATGAAGGAGAGACAAATGGCAACAGCCGCTAAGAAACCAGAAACAAAGAAACCAGCCGCCAAGGCTGCCCCCGCCGCTAAAAAGCCGGCAGTCGCAGCCAAATCGGTTGCCGCAAAACCAGCAGGCAAAGCGGCTTCCAAGCCGCTAGCCAAAGCAGCAGCCAAGCCAGCAGCCAAAGCCGCAGCCAAGCCGGCAGCCAAAGCCGCAGCCAAGCCGCCAGCCAAAGCCGCAGCCAAGCC